>CAISIK010000186.1 GCA_903885375.1 uncultured Pseudomonadota bacterium | reverse complement strand
TCGAGCGTCTGGCTCAACCCCGACCCGCCTCGCTACTGGGACCACCCCACCGTGCGGGCGATCGGCGCGACCGTGCCCATGTTTCCGTTGACCGTCGAGGGGCTGCGGGCCAGCATCCAGAGGTTGCGCGCGGCGGCCTGAGGCGCGTGCGGCCTACTCGCATTCCCGCTGCGAGGCGCCGAGCTTGACCGCTTGGTTGCCGAAGGCCACCCAGAGCCACGCCCGCGCACTGCTACTTCCTTGCGCGGCGAGATTCCATAATTGCATGGAGCATGTCAGCCTTCGCTTGGCCGGCGAAGGCCGCGCTTGCTGGGGTGTGGAAGATGAGTTCCGGAACACCGACTGAGAGTGCGACGATCCCAACCGGACTGGTTGCGGCCAGCGCACCAATCAGAGTGAGCGATGCGCCCGAAGCGACGCCTACGTTGACCGCCTGACGGTAAAAGCGCCATTGGTCAAAATAGGGGATTGCTGCCTGCGCGTTGCAGACTTCAAGCAGTTCGCGAAACTCCCGCTTGGCATCAGGCCCCTTCACCCCGTGAAATCTCCCGTCGATCACGACGCCCCCCATGGTCGCTGTGGCGGTGACCTGGGATCCCCACGAGCACTCTTCGGGCTCGTCTTTGGCGTACGCGAGGCCTAGCAACAGCAAAGAAAGCACGTAGTCCACCTGTTGGGTAGAACTTCTAATGAGTGTGCCATACGCGCGCGAGGCTGAGCCTGCAAAAACGTTCTCGTGCGTGCGTCACCTCCACCGATTTCGCGCGAACCTCTCCGGGTCGGCGAGTCTGCCCCGCTGCACGAGCCCGTGCTGATGAGAACCTGGCCGGGCGTCGCCGGGCTATGTCGAAACGTCAGACGCCGAATCCTTATCCTGCACGCAGACGCAGGCGTCGGTGCCGCCCTGGCGCATCGCCACGTCGAAGTACATCCAACCGGCGGCTTCGGGTGAGCAATGGACGGCGGGGTGCTCGAGGAGGGGGTGGCCGACGGCCTGGCTGGCGCTGGGCTTCTTGTACGCCTTGAGGATTTCGGCGGGGGTGACGGCGGCGGCGGTGCCGATGGCGCCGAGCACGATGCCAGCGAGGAGCCACGGGGAGGGGGAGCTTGCTAACTTCTTCGCCCGAAGTTCGGGGCGGCTAACCCCGCGAGCGCGCCGCGCCATCCCCACCATCCATGTCAACGAGAGCTTCACCCTTCCCGCGGGGCCGAGATCGGATTAGGAAGGACGAGCTGGGGCGTCGTCAAGCGGTAAGACACGGGCCTTTGACGCCCGCATTCGAAGGTTCGAATCCTTCCGCCCCAACCATTCTGGCAGTTGGCCACGTGTTGCCATAGTACCGACCTTCATGGCTGATAGTTGGAGTTCCAAGGGCCGACGGGAGGCCGGTCGCGGTGAGCGCCTCGCCGAACGCTATTTCCTCTCCTCCTCCAGCGATGTCGCAAGGAGAAACGCCTTAATCTCGGCGTCGCTCGCCTGCCAGCGGGACCCACGAGACTCAGCGAGCGCGACAAGTCCCAGGAGGTCCAGGGGGCCGTCGCCCATGAAGCGCCCGAGCGGACCGGTGGCGATCCACAAGCGGGCTCCAGTCTGAACCCGGTCGCCCATGGCATCGACTCGGCCAGCCCAACGTCCACGCCCGCGGCGATCACGTCCAGCAGTTGGTCGTGGAACATGAGCCGAAAGTGGCGGCAGCTTCCGAGGTGACGCGGAGCGAACGACTCGAGCCACGGCGACCGGCCGAGGTCGAACATGGCCGCGGGGCGATGAGCGGCGAGCAGTCGGCTTCAAGCGAGTCCTCCCGTCCGCACCGCCGCCCCGAACCGGACGAGACCGCACCGCTCGAGCGCCGCGACCACGTCGGCGGCCGAGTGTCTCGGATTCTGCAGGTCGGCTGCCTGGCTTGCGATCACTTCGAGCACGGATGCTGGGTTGCGCGCGAGCAACTCCATCGCGAACACATCTGGGTGCATCGCGACGATCCCGTGGTGGCCCAACTCGTCCTCTGGAAAGTCGCGAAGGTTGAAGGTGACGATGATGCTCGCGCCCGCCCGGATCGCCGCGGCGACGACGTGTCGATCATCGGCGTCGGGCAGGGATATCTCCGCCTCCAACTCCTCCAAGCCGGTGACGAGGCAGTCGAGTACGGCCGCGCACATGCGCTGGCGCGTGCGAAGGAGCCTGTCCAGGTCGAGGTCGGGTCGGTTGAACGCGATGTTGCGGAACACCTCGTCGAGGATGCGGTCGCTCCAGCGCGCGTGCACCAAGTCCTCGATCGCGACGCGGATGAGGAAGTCGCGCAGTGCGCTCGGGTAGAGCACGTTCGCGTCGTAGACCGCGAACGGCGTCATCCGTAGTCGAAGCCGAGTTCCTGCGCCTCGGCCGTAAGTTCGGCCGCGATAGCCCGACGTTCGGCGCGGTTCGCCTGCTTGAAGGCAAGCAGATCGGCGAGAGGAAGGCGCCGGTGCGTACCCACGAGCCTGCACGCGAGCTTCCCTTCATCCACAAGCCGGATCACGAACGGACGGCTGACACCGAGGATCTCGGCGGCCTGCTGCGCCGTCACCTCGGCCGCCACCGGCACCACCGTGACCGCGTCCCCATTGGCCATGTGGCCCAGGATTCGGAGAAGGAGCGTGCGGGCCTCCGAGGGGAGCTCGACAGCTGCGGATTCCGGGGCGCCCACCGCGCGGACGAGCGCCCTCTCGGTGCTGCCGTCGAGGGCGCGGAGGGCTTGATCGGCGCCGCGAGCATCGGCGGCAGAGGGGACGTGGAGATCGACGTCGGTCATCGCAGCACCTCGAAACCAGCATACGCACCATCCGCCGTATCTGCAACATCTGATAGACCTCGGCGAGCGCCGCCCGCCGAGTGCACGTGCCCGTCGTTAGAACTCCTCACGACCCTCCACGCCCTCGCAGCCCGCGTCGAGGCGCGGGCGCCCGGTGCCTACTTCCGAGCCATAAAATACTCAAACTCCTCGATCGCCCACTCGTCGGGGTCCACCCAGAAAGTTCTATAATCATCCAATATGCCCAACCAACCTTGGATATTCGCTGTGGCGCGGGACTTCTTCCTCTCGCGGGGCGCGCACATGGGGTAGCGCGCGTTCGTCGACTGCGCCGATGCGGGCATAGTTCTGACGCGCCGCGGTCAGCGAAAGCGGGCCGTTGGGTCCGCCTCTGACCGAGCCAGCGTCGTGCTCATGCTGGCCGTCGTCCTCCCAGAAGCAGACGGGGCAGATGTAGTAGTTACCCCGGGCGTCAAGCGTGAGGCAATGGCAGCAGGGACAGGCGAGGCGGGTGCCGGCGGGCGGTTGTGCATAGACCGAGCCGACCTCGCGCGCCTGGCAGTACCCCTCGAACCATTGCATGCCTCGAACGACCTGATCCGCACTCTGGTTTGTTCCGAAGGCGGCGATCACCTCGATCGTTCCCATGATCGCGTCATTCAACGCCGCCAGATCCTCCGCCGGGATCCAGTACTCCTCGTGTTCCCGCGCGCCCACGACGTGCCTCTCGTAACGGTCCAGAAACTCCTTCTTCACCGCGAACCGCGTCACGAACCCAAAGCCGCTCCCCTGCACGTTCCAGCCCTCCGCTATCTGTCGAGCGTAGGCCTCGTTGGTGACCGGGTAGAAGATCGGCTGCTCCGGTAGCCGCGGTGGCCAGCGACGGTGCCCGCTGTCGGCAACCAGCGCGAGCTCGCGCGGGCCGGTAGGGCGGAACAAGATGACGACGTCTACCACCACGCCCCCTTACCCGTGCCATGCCGGCGTCGCATCGCCGCCAGCGTGCTTCGGGGCTATGATTCCCAAATGTCCGCCCCCGCCCGCACCGTCGACGTCGCCACTGCGCTCCCCTGGGGCCGCGCCGGAGAGCCCGACGTCCGCGCCCTGGGGAGAGAGCTACGCCTGCTCTGGATCATCGAGGAGGTTCGTCAGCATCGTGTCGGTGTCGGCAAGGGTGCGGAGCTGGCGGGGGTGCCTCGCGCCGCGTTCATGCGCGTCCTCGGGGAGCATGGCGTGCCGGTCATCGACTACTCGGTCGAGGAGCTCGACCGGGAACTGGGCGCTTTCGGCCTCGGATGATCGTCGTTCCTGACGCTGGCCCGCTCATCTACATTGCGGGCGCCGGGCAGCTCGATCTTCTCCGGCTCCTGTACGCGGACGTGGTCGTCCCGAGGATCGTGTACGAGGAGGTGACCGTTGCCGGGGCCGGTCTGACCGGTTCGGCTGAAGTACTGGCGGCCGGTTGGCTGCGCGTTGTGGACCACGCGGCGGATCCGACCCTGGCCGGGCGACTGGACGCCGGGGAGGCCGCGGCGATCCCTTTGGCGTTGGAGCTGGGGGCGGTCCTTCTGGTGGACGACGGCGAGGCTCGAACCGTGGCGGCGGAACGCGGGCTGATGGTGATCGGGACCCTGGGTGTGCTGCTCGCGGCGAAGCGGGCGGGGCACCTGACCGCCGTTGCACCCGTTCTCGATCGGATGGTGCATCTCGGCATGTTCGTCGGTGCGGCGCTGAGGGCTCGGGTGCTCGTGCTAGCAGGCGAGGGCACAGCGGGGGCCAGTTAGAACTCGTCGGGCCCCCAGTGGTCACCGCAAGGCGGGCGCCCACGCGCTGGGAGACCGATCACTTCCCCGCCATCAAATCCGCGAACTCCTCGATGGTCCCCTCGTCCAGCTCATAGAAGTTCTATAATCATCCAGTATGCCCAACCATTCCCCGCGCGCCGCGATGCGGGGCGAGCCGGCCAGCCCCGAGGTGGGTCGCGCCGCATCGCCCGACCCCCTCAGGCTTTCGACCAGCGGGCCAGCCACGCGCGCATCCGGAGCTTTCGCACCGTGGAGGCGCTGGTCATGTAGC
Source organism: uncultured Pseudomonadota bacterium (assembly GCA_903885375.1). Taxonomy (GTDB): domain Bacteria; phylum Myxococcota_A; class UBA796; order UBA796; family SXON01; genus SXON01. The sequence continues at coordinate 8,896 of CAISIK010000186.1, read as the reverse complement.
GCACGCTGCCCTGGATGGGTCGTTCCGGGGCCCACGGGCGGTCGTAGCGCCCGAACACCCACGAGATGCCGCCCCAGGAGTTGGGATCGCGGCCATCGATGGACCAGCGGTTGTTGAGCCATACGAGCCGCTCCCACGCCTCCTCCGGCGTGGCCGACCACGCGAGCACCCGCTTGCCCCACAGCATTCGGAGGTAGTTCTGGATGGTCCCCTCGGCTCGGAGCTGCCGCTGCGCGGCGTTCCAGACGGGGTCGTCCGTGCGGGCCTCGTCGAGCTCCGCGAGGCTGTAGAGCTGGCGCGGGTCGTGGCGGTGCTTGTCGAGCGTGGCTCGGGCCCAGGCGGGGAGCGAGGAGTATTCCGTGTAGTCCGGAAGGAAATGGGCGGTGTTCGCGCATAGTTCCCGCCAGGTGACGAGCTCGTCGAGGAAGCTCTCGGCGGGATGGCCGCCCCAACCGCCCTCGCGACTTCCCTGCGCGTAGGTGGGGCGGGCCCCCGGCGCGACCGCGGCGAGCACCTCGAAGGCGGACAGGTGGCCCCAGTGCAGGTAGGGCGAAAGGCCGGAGGCGGCGTCGGCGTCGGGGTGCGACCGCTCGTCGGCGTATCGTGAGAGGCGCGGCAGGAAGCCCGCCAGCGCCGCGCGCGCGGACTGCTGCCCGCCCCGAAGCGCCACCGCCCCCACGTCGGATGGGCCGCTGTCCGCCAGGACGCGGGGGGCGACCGGGCTGGCTGCCGGCCCCTGGGTGTACCCGAGGAGGGGGTCGGCCTCGGGGAGGAGATCGAGGTGTGGGGCCAGCGCGCGTTGCAGGTGGCGGCGGAAGTCCACGGCGCGACCGAACGCCCGGCCGGCGGAACGGACGGGCAGCAGCCCCCAGCCATCCACCGCCTCCATCCGCACGCCGACCCGGGTCGCGGCCGCGGCCACCATGTGGGGAAGGAAGAAGAGCGGGGCGTCGTCCGCCACGATCACGGCGGCCTCGCCGGCGAGCGTGGCGAAGATTTCGCGCCCCTCACCGGCCTCCCGCTCCATCCACGGCACGTAGGTGACGCCACGCTCCTTGAAGGCGGCGGCGTTGTCGGCCATGCCTTGCGCCACGAACGTCGAGAAGCGCGCGGAGGCGTGCTCGTAGCCGCACCGAAGGCCTTCGAAGACGAGCAGCGGGAGCCGTAGCCTGGCAGAGAGCGCTACCGCGTGCTCCAACGCCGGGTTGTGCCGCGTGCGACGCGCGGCGGTCATCCAGTACAGGACGTAGGCGCCACCTGCGCGCACGGGCGCCGGGTTGGCGGGACGGATCCGGGCCGGGTCGAGCATGCCCACCCTTGACCCGGCCACGGAGTCGCCGCCAGCCGGCGGGTTAGGGCAGCGCGTGGCCTCCGTGGAAGTCTGGGAAATGGCGGCGCTCGGGTCCGGGCTCGTGGCCGCGGTCGGCGCGTGGGCCCTCCGCGCGAGGCTGCAACCGCTTCACGAGCGACTTCGCGGCTACGAGCACCCCTGGGCCTGGGATGTGGTCCTCGTGGCGCTGGGCCTCCTCTGGAACGTGCCGGCCCTGCTCGGCGCGTGGCGGGTGCTCTCGCCCTACGGCTCGCCCATGGGGCCCGACAGCGACATGAACTTCTTCGCGGCCATCGCGCTCCAGCGCGGCGACCTCCAGATGTACGGCGAGGACCGCTACCCGGCCTTCGCGTGGCTCGCCGCGACCCTCGCCGACGGCCTGTCCGGCATCCCGGCGGCCGGCATGCGCCTCTCGATGCTCTCCGCGCTGGCGCTGGGGCCGGCGGCCTACGCGCTCGGCCGCCAGCTCGGCGGCCGGGCGGCGGGGTTCGCCTCGCTCACCCTGGCCCTCCGCCTGCCGGGCGTGGCCGACCTCGGCCGGCAGTTCACCCCCTACGCGATGGTCGCCGCGGTAGACCTCGTCGCGGTCGTCGCGCTGGTGGCGCTCCTGTCCGGTGGGGGTCGCGTGCGGGTCGGCCTCGCGGCGCTCGCGCTCGTGCCTTGTGCCGCGCTGGCCTTCTCCGCGGAGCCCAAGCAGCTGCCCGTCGCGCTGCTCCTCGTCGTGATCGGCGCGCCGCTCCTCGTGCTCCGGGACCGCCTCGTCGGCGGCGTGGGGGCGCTGGCGCTCCTCGCCACCATCCCGGTGATGAACCGGCTGCTGGCCGCCGCCAAACTCCCGATCTACTCCCTGGAGGAGATCACCTCCCGGGTGCAGCTCGGGCTGTCCGTCGATCCCGCGTTGGGCACGCAGGGTTGGAGCCCCGGCGAGCCGTTCGCGGAGCTGTTCCGGTCCCTGTACCGGGTGGCCACGCTCGTCCAACCCACGCCTGGGCAGGGCTTCCTCCACCGGTACGTGGCCGAAGGCTTTCACATGCAGACGCCGCACACCTCGCTGGTGTGGGCGCTGCCGGTCCTCGGCCTCCTGGTGCTCAAGGGGCCTTCGCCGCGCCTCGCCTTGCTCGGCCTCCTGCCGCTGGGCCTCGTGGCCTGGAGCACGCTCCATCTTCACTTCCAGCACCGCTACGCGCTGGCGTTCGTGGTCGTGCTCCCGGCGCTCGCCGCAGCGGGGCTCGCGCGGGCGGGCGGCGCCCCGGCGGTGCTCGCCACCCTCGCGGTCACGGTGCTCCTGCCGGGCTCGCCGTGGCGGGGCGTGGCGCCCGGCGTCACCGAGCGCGCCCCCAACCTGAGCGACAGCTGGGCCGGCCGCGAGCCGCCCGAATGGGTCACCAAGGCCGCAGAGGCCGACGAGAAGCTCGCCGGCGACGGGTTCGTGCTCGACTACGGGCAGTCCCGCCCCTGGACCATGCTCGCGGCCGCGCGCCCCTTCGTGCGCTGCACCGCCACACATGACACCTGTCGCTCCCAGCTCACCCGGCCGGGAACCCTGTACGCGGTGCTCTGGCCCGGTGAGCGGGTGTCGATCCGCGAGGCCCCCGGGGCCGCCGCTCTCGAAGGCGCGGTGGGGGCGCCGGCGCAGGTCGGGGAATGCTGGACGAGGGTGATGTCGCGCCCGGAGAACGGCGGCGTGTACGAGTGGACCTGCGCTCAGCGGCCGGCGGCGCCCACGCGGTAGAGGTGGCGGGTCATCCAGCTGTGGCCGCGCTCACGCCAACGATCATCCATCTGGTCGGCGCGGGCGAGGAGCGTGACCGGAAGCCCCGCAAACGCGGCCTCCACCTCGGCGGCGGGCACGGAGAAGGGGGGGCCGGTCATGCGGGTGGGGTCGTATTCGAGCACGTTGAGCAGCATGGTGGCGCCCGCGCCCACGAGGTCGGCCATCTGCGCCTGGTAGCGAGGGCGGAGGTCGGGCGGCAGCGCGATCATGGCGGCGCGGTCCCAGATGCGGTCGAAGGGCGCCTCGTCCGCGGTGTGCAGGTCGAAGATGTCGCCGCGGAGGATGGTGATGGCGCCCGCGCGGAGGGCGGTGAACGCCCCGACCGACGAGGCGGTGGGCGTGAGCCCCCGGTCGGCGAAGAACTCGTGGGCGCCCTGCTCCGTGAGCTCGACACCGACTACTTCGTGCCCGCGCGCCGCGAGCCACGCCATGTCCACCGTCTTGCCGCAGAGGGGCACGAGCACCCGGTGCGGCCGGTCGTCGAGGAACCAGGGCGCTTCCGACACGAGGTCGGCGTTGACCTCGGGCTGGTGGAACCCGATGCGGCGCTCGGCCCAGGCGGTCTCCCAGAAGTTGGCGGCCATGGCTACCAGCTCCCGCTGTTGGGCATCGAGAGCCAGGGTTCGGCCGGGGGGAGGGGACTCCCCTCCTGGAGCAGCTCCACCGAGATGCCGTCGGGCGAGGCCACGAAGGCCATGCGGCCATCGCGTGGGGGCCGCAGGATGGTCACGCCTCCCGCCGCGAGGCGCGCGCAGGTGGCGTAGATGTCCGCCACAGCGAAGGCGAGATGACCGAAGTTGCGGCCACGGCTGTAGGGCTCGGTCTGGTCCCAGTTCCACGTCAGCTCGATCTGCGCGGCATCCCCGGGCGCTCCCGTTTCGAGGAAGATGAGGCTGAACCGGCCTGCTTCGTGATCGGTGCGGCGGGCCAGCCTCAACCCGAGGAGATCGCAGAAGAAGGCCTGGGCGGCGGCGGGGTCACCCACGCGGATCATCGAGTGTAGGAATCGCATGTGGGGATCGTTATCGTGCGGGCACCGCCTCTGTGTCCGCCCGGCGTTAGGCCTCCGACGCCGGAGCCGCCATGATCCTCGCCACCCTCCTCCTCGCCGCCTGCTCGGATGCTCCCGATGACACCGCGGGCGCCGCCTCCACGCTCCCCACGCTGAAGCCCCCGCCGGAGGGGGAGGGCTTCCAGGTGTCGATGTTCGGCACCGCGCCCGCCTACACCGAGGTGTGGCTCTGCTCGGTGTACGACCTCCCCACCACCGAGATGTCTGCCGTCAACTCGGTGGAATACCTGGAGAACGAGGGCACCCACCACATGACGCTCTCCACCTCCGCGTTCGCACAGACCCCAATCCAGCCGGGCAACTATGACTGCGCCGAGCTCTACGAGAACACCACGCTCATGCAGGACGTGGTCATGATGTTCGGCACCCAGGGGCAGGCGGAGGGCACGCTCACGCTCCCCGAAGGGGTCGCCGCCAACCTGCCCTCGGGCATCCAGCTCCTCCACGAGGTGCACTACGTGAACACCACCGCTGAGGACGTGGATATCTACTCCTACCTCAACGGGTGGACCATCCCGCAGGACGAGGTGGTGAGCGGCATCTGGGGCGGTAGCGTCCGCGACGAGTACATCAACATTCCACCGGCCTCCACGCACACCGAATGGTCGCGCTGCGTGATGAACGAGGATGTCGAGGTGCAGTTCCTCGCTTCGCACACCCATGCCCGCGGGAAGAAGTTCACCATCGCGCCGTTCGACGGCACCACCACCGGCGATGTCTTCTACACCAACGAGGACTGGCACAACCCGCTCATCGAGCAGTACAACCCCGGTCGCGTGGTGCCTGCCGGCCAGGGCTTCGAGTTCTCCTGCACCTGGGAGAACACCGACGACACGCCGGTGAACTACGGGCTCACCTCGCTCGACGAGATGTGCAACATGGCCATCGTCTTCACGCCCTTCAGCACCACCGCAGAGTGCGAGGTGGTGGAGACGAGCGACGGTGTGATCGCGCCCGGCTGAGCCTTCAGTCGGTCACGAGCCAGGCGGCAACGTCGTCCTTGAATGCGTCGAGGGTGGGGAACCAGAGGTGGTCTCCGCCGGTGGCCGTCCAGAGCTGCAGGTCGCGGCCGCCGGCGCAGCCCGACCACTGCGAGGCGCTCGTTTCGCTCCCATCCACCTGATCGAGGTAGTCGCGGCTCTCCAGCACGGCCGGCGTGGCTCCGCAGCCCGCCTTCTCCACCCAGCGGCCCACGCTCTCTTCGGCGCCCGCGTGCCCCTCGGTGGAGTCGTACGCCACGCTGTCGTCGAGCGTGCCGTGGATGTGCAGCACGGAAACGGGCTCCGTGCCGTGGCAGTCGGACTCGTCGGCGTACACCGCCCCGGCGAGGACCGCGATTCGATCGAGCCGCTCGGGCACCTCGCACGCCATTCGGTAGCTCATGTACCCGCCGTTGCTGTGCCCCACGAGGCGCACGGTGGAGACGGGGTAGCGGGCCTCGGCCTCGTCGATGAGCGCGGTGAGGTAGGCCACGTCATCGACGCCCGTGTTGCCGAAGTCGCAGCATTCCGGCGTGGCGTTCCAGAACGCGTTGCCGTCGGTGTCCTTCGTTCCCTCGGGCACCACGAGCACGAACCCGAGCTCGTCCACCCGCTCGCCGAGGCCGAAGACGAGGTCCTGGATGGCGCCGGAAGCGCCGTAGCCGTGCAGGAGCACCACGAGCGGCCAGGTTCGGTCGACGGAGTAGTTCGCCGGCAGCGTGACGGCGGCGGGCCGATCCCCGCCGATGATCACGATCGGATCGGGGTCGTAGACGGGGCCGGAGTCTTCGGGGGTGGCACACGCCAGCACGAGGAGGAGCATGCGCCCGCATAGCCCGCCCCGCGGGGAGGCCGGACGATGAGGTAGAGTGTGGCGCATGGTGACCCTCCTCTTCCTTGCCGCGTGTGGTTTCCGCGAGGGAGCGCCCGTCGTCGACACCGCCGACCGGGACACGGCGGCGGAGGACACCGCAGCAGACACCGCCACCGACACCGCGGCCGACACCGCCACCGACACTGCAGCCGACACCGCAGCGGACACCGGCGCGGACACGGGGTCCGAGCTGTCGGCCTCGATCACCCTGAGCGGCACCTACGAGGGCGTGCCGTTCGACCTCGGATGCGATGCGGGCGACGCCGGCCTCGAACGTGGATGGTCCAACGCCGTGGGCGACAAGGTTGGTTCGTTCCAGTGCACCGACGGCGGCTCCTTGAGCGTGTCCTTCATCAACCCCGAAGTCGGCACTTGGACCGACCCTTACGGGGGCATGGGCTACGTGTACACCGACGCCGGGGGAGGGGTTCTCTCCTACTTCGAGGGAACGCCGAGCGACTGGTCGATCACGTTCACGGCGCTGGAATGGACGGCCATCGACGAGTTCGTCCTCACCGGCTCGCTGACCGGCACGTGGAGCAACGGCACCATCACGGGCACATTCTCCGTGACCCTGCCGTGCTCGAACTGCTGACGGATCAGTCGCCCATGGTGCAGGTGTAGTCGATCGCCTCGAGCGACCGCACCCTGGCCGCGATCGGGAGGTCGGCGGTGCTCGTGCCGAAGCCGAGCACCCCGCGAAAGAAGTCGACCGCGACCGGATCGTGGAGCACCTCGACGCCATCGAGTTCCACGCGGAGGGTGTCGCCTTGGATACGCAGGCGAAGGGTGTGCCACTCCCCGTCGTCGATGCCGGGCGTGGCGACGCAGGGCCCCGGCGCAGTGAAGTCGCCATCTTCGTAGAACGCGAGGTGCGGGGTTTCGAGGCAGTCGCCGGCGTCGGCGTGGGTGTCGATGGCGAGCGCCCACCCGGGCAGCGCGGGCCCCGAGGTGCAGTCCACGCCGCCGCCAACTCCCAACCCGCACCCATCGCCGCCGACGTAGCCGTCGCGACGATCGGCATCGAGGAGGATGACGGAGAGGCCTTGCCCACCCGGTTCGAGCTGCACCTCGAGGGACACCTCCACGTCGTCGCCGTCGAACACGGTCCCGAGCGCCAGGGCCGTGGCAGCGTCGGCCGTGGCGCTCACGGTGAGCGTGAGCACCTCGCTCTCGATGACGGCATCCCCCTCGTAGTGCCAGGCCTCCTCCAGGATCGGCTGCATGACGTAGGGACCATCCTGGCAGAACCACGCACGCGCCTCCCCCACGGCTCCGCACGGGTCGGTCGCGGTGACCGTCACCGTTTGCGGCCCAGCCGGGCGCTCGGCGGCGGGCCACGTGTAGCTGACGCGCCCGGATTCATCGGGCGTGACTACCGCGATCGCGCCCGTGAGGTTGGAGCTGAACGTCACGGCGAGGTCCGCGATTGCATCGTCGTCGTCGCCCACGAACGCGATGAGCTCGAGGTCCTCGTTCATGCCCACGGACGTCTCGTCGGTCGGGGCCACGAACTGACTGGCCGGGCTCTCGTTGGCCACGACGGTCAACGTGGCCACCGCCTCGGCCTCCGCGGCGTCGCTCGTTACGTGCAGCTCGGCGGTGCCCACGCCGCGCGCGGCGATCGTGGCCACGTTGCCGGGCTCGATCCGGAGCGGGAGATCGACGGGATCGAGGGTCCATCCACTGTCGGAGACTCGCAGCTCTCGGACCGTGACTGCGCTGCGGCCCGTGCTCGCCAGCTCCACTTGGACGGGCTCGTCGGGACATGCCCCGGCCTCCACGGCGAGCGGCCTCACCTCGAGCCCGGGGTCGGGCTCGGCCGGCGGGTGGGTGATCCCGTAGTCGATGCAGGCGAGCAGGGAGAGGAGCATTCGACTTCAAGATAGCCGATCTCGACCACGATGCCGGCCCCAGTGCGTTGCCCACCCGGCATCGTCGCCCCCCCGAATGCTATGTGGCGGGATGCCTGCGTGGTGGCGAGCTGGAGCCCTGTCCTCGCTGGAGGCGATCGCGGCGGGCGCCTTTGGTGCGGTGCTGCTCGTGGGGGCAGTGGCCTCCCGGCGCGTTTTCGGTTTCCCGGTCGGGGCCTCGGACTTTCACGATTATTGCCAGGCGGTGCAGTCGGTGGTGATCGAAGACGTGCAACGCTTCCCGGCGCAGCGCTCGCGCTTCGTGGCGGAGCTGCCGGGGCTGCTCGCGCCCCACGTGGGCGTGCTGCACAGCCTGATCCAGGCTTCGTTCCTCTCCACGTTCGTGCTGATGGTGGCGCTGTTTTCGTGGGGGAGCGCGCTCGGCGGGCGCCGCGCCGGCTGGTTCAGCGTGACCTGGGCTTCCGCCTTCGGACCGCTGGTGATGCTGGGGCGCACGGTGAGCTTCTACCCGGAGATCGTGGCGGTCTACACGGTGGCGGCCGCCTGCCTCACGCACGCGCTCGTCCGCGGCGAACGGCGCTGGCTGCTCGCGAGCGGGGTGGCCGTGGCGCTGGTGCCGCTCGCCGATGTGCGCAGCGTGGTGCTCTTCCTCGCGCTGCTGCCGCTGGCCGTGCTGGCCGGCTTCGGCGCCCGGGTGCCGGGGGCCGGCGCGCCCCGTCGGTGGGCGGAGCGCTTCGCGTGGGCCTGCCTGCCGCTCGTTTTCGCCCACCTCTCCTGGCGGGTGGGACCCTGGGCGTTTCCGCAAGGCGGGGCCTCGGTGCAGTCGGTGGTGGCCGCCTACGTGGCCGACGCCGGCCGCGCGGCGGGCTCGGTCTGGCCCGTGCCGGATGGCCTCCTCGAGACGCCGTTCAGCTGGGGGCACCACCCGCCGAGCCGGCTCCCTCCCACCCTGCAGCAGCTCGCCGAGGTGGATCGCGCCCGCCCGGCCATCG
>CAISIK010000185.1 GCA_903885375.1 uncultured Pseudomonadota bacterium | reverse complement strand
GGCCCCCCCGCGGGTGGGGCCCGTCTGCGGATCGAGGGCACCGTGGTGGACGACGAGGATGCGCACGCCCGGAGCGTAGCCGGGTGCCGGCGCGGGGGCCCCCCGGAGCCCCGCGGCACCCGGCCGGCCGGGCCAGCAAAAGAAATTCGCCGGCGGGTGATCCGTTCACCGTTATATATGTATAGAATAGTAGAGCGCACCGAGGTCTCTTGTCGTCCTACCCCGCAATCGCCAACTTCTTTCGCCGGGAATGGCTCACCCGCCGCACCTGGCTCGCCGCGCTCGCCGTGCTCAACGTGCTCCCGCTCGTGTACGAGCCCGAGGTCCGGGCCGCGTGGGCGGCCTTCGGCTTCGCCTGCATCCTCCCCCTGCTCGCCATCGGCCTCGCCGCCACGCACGACACCGACGCCGACCGGTACTGGGCCTCCCTCGGGGGCCGCCCCCTGCACCGCGTGCTCGTGCGCCTCGCCGGGCACCTCGGCCTGCTCGCCATCAGCGGGCTCCTGCTCCTGCCGCACCTGCGGTGGAGCGCGTGGGACCCCACGGAGGCGCCGATCCTGCTCCCCCTGATGCTCACCTTCGTGGGGCTGGCCGTGGCGCTCATCTACGTGTCGGCGGCGCTCGCGAGGCGCAGCCTGTCGGTGGCGGCAGCGCTGGCGGGGCCCCTGGTGGCCGGGGGCCTCCTCGCCCTGGGGGTGGGGCTCGACGAACGGCTGGGGAACTGGAGCGTGTTCGAGGGCGCCGGCCTCCGGATGGCCGTGCTGCTGGTGGCCGGCCTCGTGGTGCTGGTCCGTCGGGAGGGCCGGCTGCCCGGCCGTACGGAGGGGCGCCGCCTCCTGATCTCGGCCACCGGGCTGGCCATGCTCGTCACGGCCATCCACGCCGGGTGGACCGGCCGCCCGCTGCTGCTCACGCCCATCCTGCAGGACCACGCGGCGGATGGCGCCACCGCGCTCTACCTGCCGCAGTCGGCCGGCCCGCTCGGCTCGCGGCGGGCGTTGCTCTGGCGAGCGGGCGAAGGTCTGCGCCCGGTGGGTCCGGTGGGCGTGCAGTCGGCCGAGCTGATGGCCGACGGTCGACTTCTCCTCCTCGTGCCCGGCCCCGATGGCGAGGTGTGGCTGGGCGACGAGCGCCGCATGGCCCGATGCCCGCTGCCGGCGGACAATGGGTGGGTGGAGCGCGTGAGCACGGCGGAGGGCTCGGTGTTCGTGCTCCTCGGCCGCCCCACCGGCGCGGTGGTGGTGCATCCCGACGGGGGCTGCAAGCAGGCCGGCGGCCCTTCCGGTGAACTCGCGGGGTTCCGCTGGGCGTCCACCGAGCATGGCGTCGTGCTCACGCCGGAGCCGGCACGGGAGGGGGCGAGCTGGCGGGTGGTTTCGGCGGGGCGCCTCGACGGGGACAGCGGGTCGTGGTCGATCGGGGCGGACCTCGAGGGGAAGGCCGCGGGCATCGTGCCGAACGCCGATGGCGCGCGCGCCTTCTTCGTGGAGGGCCCGGTGGTGGAGCTGGGGCCGGAGGGGGAGCGAGGCCGGGAGGCGCTCACGCTCTGGCAGGCGGTGGCCGGATGATGCCGCGCATCCTCCTCGACCCGGGGCTGCCGGTGCCCCTCTACCGGCAAGTGGTGGAGGCCGTACGCGCCGGCATTGCCAGCGGCGAGCTGCCCGCCGGGGCGGAGCTCCCCGGGGTGCGCGAGCTCGCCACCTCCCTGCGCATCAACTACCACACGGTCGCCCGCGCCTGGCAGGAGCTGGAAGCGGCCGGCCTCGTGGAACGGCAACGTGGCGGACCCTTCCGGGTGGCCGACGGCGGGCGCGACGATGCCGCCCTCGCCGCCTTGCGCGAGGGCCTCCGCGCCCTCGCCGCCACGGCCCTCTCCCACGGCCTCCAGCCCGCCGAGATGGCCGGCTGGTGGGCCGAAGCCCTCACCGACGCCGAACGTCGCCTCACTCCCCATCCCGGAGCCGAAGAATGACCGCCCTCCTCTGCCGCGGACTGTGCGTCCACCCCATGCTCGGCGCCGTGGATCTCGAGGTGGCCGCGGGCGAGTGCCTCGGCATCGTCGGCCCCAACGGTGCGGGCAAATCCACGCTGCTCGCCACCCTCGCCGGCGGGATCCGCCCCGACGGCGGCACACTGTGGTGCCCCGGCACGTTGGCCTGGATGCCGGAGGGTTTCCGGGTGGACCCCGGCGTGCCCGGCCGGGAGTGGCTGGCGATGGCGTCGGCGCTTCCGGGCTGGAACACCGCGTTTGCCGAGCGTGCGCTGGCGGCGCTCCCCGTGCCGCTGGATCGCGCCGTGGGGCGCCTCTCGATGGGGGAGCGCACGCGCCTCGGCCTCGTCGTCACCCTCCCGCGCGAGGTGTCCGTGCTCCTCCTCGACGACCCCTTCCTCGGCCTCGATCCGGCCGCGCAGCTCGCCGCGCAGGCGCTGGTGAGCGAACGCGCCGGGCCCGACCGCGCCGTGGTGCTCGCCTCCTCCGACGTGGACTCGATCCTCCGGCTGTGCACGGCCATCGCCGTGCTGCAGGGCGGGCGGCTCGGCGAAAGCCAGCCGATCGACGCGCTCGCCGAGGCCGCTGGCCGCTCGGGGCTCACCCCGATCGAGCACGTTGCACGCCTGACACAGGCGTGATCGCCAATCTCGCTATGTGACGAAATGCCGCAGTCTGCGAACGGTACGTGAATTCCACCACAGCGTTTAGTCGTAAACTCCACAACGAGGTGGCCGATGCTGCTCCCGGACTTCACGCTGGAAGAGACCCACACCCGCAGCGCCTACACCATTCGGAGCGGTGCCGACCGCCTCGTCCAGGCCGTGTCCTTCGATGAGGAGACGGACGACCCCCGCACCCACTTCCCACGCCAGGGGCTCAGCTCGAGGGCCACGGGCGTGGACGTGCGGTCGGTGCTGTCGCACGGGCTGGCCACGCTCCCGGCCGCGGCGGCAGGCGGTGGGAGCGGGGAGCCGGGTCAGCGCGTCGTCGCACCCGTCCGCCGTCCCTCCCGCTGACCCCGCGCGCGCTCAGTCGCCGTAGGCGGCGAAAGCCCTGGAGAACGCCCAGTCCGGCACGTCGACGTAGCCGCTGCAGGTGCTCTGGGCCCACTCGGTCTCGGCCTCGCAGGGGTGGTCCCGGTTGATCGACCAGAAGCCCAGCATGCCCACGCCGTGTGCCTCGGCGAAGGCCACGGTCTGCGCCGCATCGTCGAGGTCGAACACCTCGCCCGCCACGTCGTTCTGCCCGATCATCGGCGTGCTCGCCACCCGCGCCCAGACCTCCTCCTCCGACAACGACGGCCACAACGAGGTGAGCTGCGCGTGCACCGACTCGATGGCCTCGATGCCGTACTCGCCCATCTTCTCCTCCGGGTTCGGCGCCTGGCCCGACCCGTAGTCCATCGTCATCACGTTCACGCCGTCGAGCACCACGCCGGCATCCACCGCGCTCTGCAGCACGGCCACGCCATCGGCGGTCAGGCCGCTCGGCAGCACGGGGAGCGTGTACCAGACGTGGAGCGCCCGCCCCTCCGCGGCCGCCCAGGCCTGCAGCTCGGCGATCGCCGCGCTCCGGCGCGAGATCGAGGCGGGGTGGGCCACCCAGGAGCCCTCGATGTCGAAGTCGATGCGGGTCAGATCGAGCGTTTCGATCACCCGCACGTACTCCGCCACCACCGCCTCCACGGAAGTGCAGGCGGCCTCGATCGGCGTGTTGGCCGCACCCCCGAAGGAGAGCATCACATCGCCGCCGTCGGCCCGGAGCTGGGCGATCTGGTCGTAGAGGAAGTACTCTCCGCCCCCTTCCCAGGCGCTCGGCCCGACCTCGAGGCTGTAGTAGGTGCCCCAGGTGGCGGTGCACTCGCTGCCCGAGGCGGCCACGACAAAGCCGAGGGTGTAGTGATCCACGCCGTTCTCGGCGGGAATCTCCCCCACCTTCACCGTGGGGTAGCCCGTGGCATCCACGTAGGGCGCCACGAATTGGGCGGGCCAGCCATCATCGGCCGGCGGGTCGGGCTCGCCGGTGTCGGTAGCCGAGTCGCCGGAGTCGGCGCCGGAGTCGGCGCCGGTGTCGGGCGCACCGCCGGTGTCCTCCCCGGCGGTGTCGACGACGGGGTCGCGCGAGGAGTCCTTGTCGACCGGAGTGGTGCAAGCGAGGAGGAGCAGCATCCTCCTGATCTATCGCAAGCCGCTACCCGCCACAGCCGCTGAACTTCGCCATCTCCGCCGAAGCCGCCCGCTTCACGGCATCGAAGGTGCGGTCCTCGGCGATACGGGAGAGCTCGTAGCTGAGCATCGGCGCCTCGCCGCCGCAGTCCATGTACTCGCCGCCCTCGATGGTGTCGGTGGTGTAGGCGGCGATCGCGCCGAAGCGGTAGGCCTGGCCGTCGAGGTGGATGGTCACGACCTCGCCGGGCTTGACCGGGATCACGCCATCGTCGGTGGTCACCTCCAGCGCGTGGAAGGTGAGGAGGTAGTCGGCCTCGTCCACGACCTCGCCGAGCACCTCGCCGTAGGCCACCTCGATGGCTTCGAACGCGTCGCCGGAGCCGGCCTCGACCACGTACACCACGCCGGCGTCATCGCTGAGCTGGAGGCTCGGCGCCACCATCCAGTCGGTCACCACCGCGGCCGAAACGGTGGCACCGGCGTGCTCGGACAGGTCCACGCCGGTGGGCGTGTGCACGGCGAACGAGAGCTCGCCCACGCCGACGGTGAGCGCACCACCATCGCCGGCGGTGACGGCGAGCGCGCCGGTCGCGGCCACGCTCCCATCGCAGGGAACGTCATCGCTGCACACGCCGGTGTCGACGGTGGCGGCCTCGAGCTGCAGGGACTTCGCCTCGAGATCGGCTTCGCCGGGAATGGTGAGGGGAGAGCAGGCGAGGGTCAGAAGGAGAAGAGACATGGGGAACTCCGGGTGCACCGCTCCCTTGCATGGATCGTGCCACACAGGAACAACCAACGTTTTGTGTCCAGTCGAGCGACACACCCTGACACGGGCGCCGCGCCTTGTGGCGGCCACCGCCGCTCCGACCAGCGCGCCTCCGGGCGCGGCGGCGCAGCCGCCTGCGCAGCCATCGCGATCGACCGGGGGGACGGCGAGCGCGCGTCCGGCGGGGGTTTCCCGCCGTCGGTTCCTATCCCGGAAGCATGCCACAGGTCGGCGCGCTCCAGCCCCTCCGCTCAGCCGCGGTCCTCCACCACATCGCCCTCGCGGAGCAGCAGCTCCACGAGGCCGATGCGCGTGGAGGTGACGAGATCAGGGCGGAGTCCGCCTTCGCGCAGGCGATCGCGGAGCCGGCCGAGCAGGCCATCCCAGCGGCGACGGAGGGCGTCGCGATCGTCGAGGTGCGGCCAGTGCGGGCGCGCGAGCTCCTCCCAGGCGAGCGGCTGCTGCACGGTGGCCAGCTCGCTCACCACGCGGGCGAGCTGGCCGACGAGCACGAACACCTCGGCCTTGGGGCGGTGGATCTGCACCGTGTCGTAGGAGGCCACGATGCGGAGCGGCGCGGCATCGTCGGCGCGGGTGGCCTGTTCGCCGGCCACCGAGAGCGCGATCGAGATCGCGGTGTAGGTTCCGCTGGGGAGCTTCAGGATGTTGCCGGCTTCGAGCGGTGCAGTCTGCTCCCCGGAACGCACCCGCCAGAGCCCATCGCTCTCCCAGAACACCGCGTGGGCGCCAGCCACCGAGCCCGGCGCGAGCCGCGGGTGGGGGTCGAGCACGAGCGAGCAGGTGCCCGGGAGCACCTGGGAGGGCAATCCTATCCCTTCGAGGCCGATTACCGCGTCGGGCAGCGCGATCGCCTCCACCGTGAGCGAAACCCGCGGCGCCAACCGCACCGTCATCCCCACTTCCAGCGCCACCGCGTCGGTGGACTTGCCGCCAACCGCGAAACGACGACGAAGCGCGAGGAGCCAGAGCCGCTCGCCCCGCAAGCTCACCATCGCGTGGGCCTCGGAAATGTCGGGATCGTCGAGCCGAAGCGCAGCGGCCCAGGTTCGGCCAATGAGATCGCCCGCATAGAGCGTTTCGGCAGAGCTGTCGGGAAGGCAGAACCGAACGCTGGCGCGCATCAGTTCTGGTCATACCCCCAAGCGGCGCCGATGTCCCGGGCCAGATCGGGCACGGGCGTCGTGAGCGCCGCCATCGACCAGATGCGGGCCGACTTGTCCCAGCTCGCGGTGACGAGGTCGCCGTCGGGCAGGAACTCCATGGCCACCACACGCTCCGTGTGCCCGGGGAGGGTGCCGAGGAGCGCGCCGGTCTCGGCGTCCCACACGCGCACGGTGGCGTCGAGCCCGGCGGCGGCCACGCGCCGGCCGTCGGCGGAGAGGGCCACGTCGAGGAGGGAGGCGCCCGGCGTGGACAACGGACGGACGCTGCCGCCCCAGTGGAGCTCGACGCCATCGGGACGCGCGATCGCGAGACGCTCCCCGCGCAGGGCCACCGCCCGCGCATCGGGCACGGTGGCGAGCGCGGTGAACGTGGGCCCGTCCAGACGCTCGACCACGCCGTGCCCGTCGAGCACGACGAGCACGTTGCCATCCCGCTCGACATCGCTGAAGGTGCGGTCGGGCCCGAGGTTGGTGGGGGCGGCGGTGAGGCTCGCCCACCGGAAGAGACCCGAGTCGACGTCGACGCCGACGAGCGAGCCATCGGCGAGCGCGGCGAGGCGGCGGAGGCGGCGGGCGCCCGGGAGGACGGATTCCGCGCCGCCGGGCGCGGTGTGACGCAGGAACGGCGCGCTCATCCCCGAGGCGAAGAGCCCCTCCCCGGCGGCCTCGAACACCACGGACTTCACCACCCGATCGCCAAGCTGCTGCTGGCGAACGTGTCCATCCGCCAGCTCGACCGTCAAGACCGCGCCATCGCCGCCGGCCATCGCGATGTGGGCGCCGGCGGCGTCGACGGCGACATCGGCCAGCCCCCCCGTCGTCCGCACCCAGGCCGGGGCGCCGGCGGGCACGCGCCAGACACCCAGGTCGCCGTCGTGCACCTGCAAGCCCTCGGCCGTGAAGGCGAACGACCGGGGGCGAAGCGCGGGGATCTCCCCCACCAGCGCCGACGTGCTCACCCGCCAGAGCCCCACGCCCCCGAGGGTGCCGGCCAGCGCCACGACATCCCCATCGGCCGAAGGCGCGAGCTCCCCGATGGTGCCGAGCGCCGTCGTGCCCGCCGCGAGGCGCAACCCCGACACCGCCGAGTACACCGCCATCCTGCCGCGCAGGCTGCCCACCGCGACGCGGTCGCCCGGGAGCCACGTCAGCGCGGTGACCACGTGGTCGCCGACGAAGTCGGTCGCCACGGCGACAAGCAGCGGGTCGGCGCGGGTGCCCATGAACAGGCGACCATCCCCGCACGCCGACGCCAGCCGGCCGTCACTCCCGGGCTCCACGACGCGCAGGCTGCTCCGACACGGGCTGGCGGGGGTCGCCGGCGCCGGGAAGTCGCCCGCTTCCGTCCACACGCGTCGGGGCGACGTTTCGGGCATCCACTCCCAGCTGCCCATCGGGGTGACCGCGCGCACGGCGCCCGTGGCTGCATCGAGCACGGTGGTGTTGCCGATCGCATCCCAGGTCACCACGTCGCCGCCGACGAGCCGCCCCCGGGTGGCACGGACCGGCGCGCTCCACACCGTGCCGCCGGCCTCCCAGCGCTCGACTCGGTCTTCGTGGCCGCAGATCACGAACCCACCCGAGTTCGGCAACGCCGACCAGGCACACTCCGGCCCGGCCGTGGTGCTCAAGCGCACCGGCCGCTCGGCCCGGCCGAACGCAGCGAAGACCCCGCGGGCCAGGGGGTCCTCCCGCCGCTCCAGCACCGCCAGCGCCAGCCGCTCCGCCCGCTCGCGATCCCCCGCCCTCGTGGCTTCCACCGCGCGCTCGAGCTGCAGGTCCGCGAGCGTATCCGCCGCCGCCGACTCCGCCTCAAGGGCACGCGCCAACGACCGCGTGGTCTGCCACCAGCCCACGCCCACGGCGACGGCCACGACCACGAGGCCCGCCGCGCCCACGATCAGCGGGAGCCGGTAGGCGGCCAGCGTGCGGCGAAGCAGGTCGGCGGGCGAGTAGGTGAACGCGGCCACGCGCCGCCCTTCGAACCAGCGGAGCAGGTCTTCTGCGAAGGCGGCGGCGTCGGGGTATCGCGCCGGTACGGGGGCGGTGGCCCGCGCGATGATGGCGGCAATCTCCGGGGGGGAGGCCGCCGCGCCGCCGAACACCGCGGCCAGCGTGGCGCCGAGGCTCCACACGTCATGGCAGGGATCCGGCGCATCGCCGCGCGCCTGCTCGGGCGCCATGAACGCGTCGGTGCCGACCGGGCCGTGCGCGCCGATGTCGGGGAGGTCGGCCCAGCGCGCCGCCGCGGCGGAGGTGGGCGTGGCCAGACCCCAGTCCACCACTTGCGTTTCGCCGTGCGCGCCGATCAGGATGTTCGAGGGCTTCAGGTCGCGATGAATGATCCCGGCGTCGTGGGCGGCGGCCACGGCGTCGGCCACGGCGAGCACGTGCCGAACGAGCTGGCGTTGGGACTCGGGCGAAACGGCCTCCCCCGCCGCCCGGGCGAGCGTGCGACCGCGCACCAGCCGCATCGTGTAGAACGGGCGCCCGTCGGGCATGCGCCCCACGTCGTGCACGGCCACGATCCCCGGGTGGTCGAGCCGGCTCGTGACCGCCGCTTCCCGCGCGAGCCTCGCCGCCGCCCGCGCGTCGTCGGCCCGCTCCGGCCGCAGCTCCTTGAGCGCCACGTCGCGACCCAACGTCGCGTCGCGTGCGGCATGAACCACGCCCATCCCGCCGCGACCGAGGAGCGCGCCGACCAGGTACCGATCGAGCGGGGTGGCGGGCGGTGAGGAATCCGGGGAGGGTTTCCCCCCGCCTCCGCCGGGTTCGCCCCCGGGATCGCTCCACCCCCCCTGGCTGGATTCGTCGGGCGGTGGGGGGCGGGCCGGCACGCCGGGAGGGATACCACGCGGCCTCGCCGCGCGGTGCTTCGGCGGGGACGGATTGGGGGTTGGGTGGGGAGGGGGCGCCCGCGTGCGGACCCGTCACGCTCCCGGGCGCCGGCGACGCTGCCGCCACACCCCCGCCGCGAAGCCGGCCGCGCCCATCCCCGCGCCGCCCTCGCAGCCGCAGCCGGGGTCCGGCCCCGGGGTGAAGGGCGCGCTGCGCGGCCCCACGCTCACGCGCACCTGCCGCTGATCGGACTGCGGCCGACCGTCGTACGGCGAGGTGCTGTCATCCTGCACGAGAAGCGTGAGCGCGTAGTTGCCGACGGCCGCGGGCGTTCCGGACAGGACTCCAGCCTCGGAGAGCGCGAGCCCCGCGGGAAGCTCGCCGCGCGCGTGCGTCCAACGGTAGGTCCCCGATCCACCCCACGCTCCCACCCCGTGGGAATACGGTGTCCCCACCACGGCGGCCGGCAGTTGCGTCTCCGTGATCGCCAGGCCCCGGGCCTCCGCGAGCTGCGCCGCGAAGGACGCCGCCACGGCGCCCTCCGATCCGGCGATGTTCTCGGCTTCGTCAGGGTCGTTCACCAGGTCGTACAGTTCGACCTCGCCGACGCCGGTCTCGAGGTACTTCCAGCCGGGCGTGACCAGCCCCGCCCACGCCGGCTCGTTGCCCGGCCACCCCTGGAGCGGCACGTGCTCCCGATGGGTGTCGGTGTCGCCGCACGCCACGCTGCGGAGGCTCACGCCGTTCCCACGGGCCGGCAGCGCGGCCAGATCCGTGGCAGTCGCGGCGAGGTCCAGGTTGGTGGCCACCAGCGCATCGCTGTGCCGCGGGGCAAGGTCGGCGCTCCACACCAGGAGCGGCACCCGTACGGACTCCTCGTACCCCACCCCCTTGCCGACCAGGCGGTGTTCGCCCCATTGTTGGCCGTTGTCGGAGGTGATCACGATCACCGTGTCCTCGAGCCGGCCCGCGGCCTCCAACCGATCCACGAGCCCGACGATCACCCGATCCACGGCGAGCAGGCTCTCCAGCCGGCCCGCGTTGTTCAGATCGAGGGACACGATCTCCGCCTCGGTCAGCGGCGGAGTGTCGGCGATCCAGGCCGGCTTGTCGGAGACGTCGGACTCGTTGAACGCACCGCCCCGGTAGGTGTAGCCGGCAAACGCGCCCCGGTCCTCGGGCGCCGGCTCGTGGGGCGCATGGGGGGCGCGGAAGCTCACGTAGAGAAACAGCGGCTCCGTCGGATGATCCGCCACGAACGCCTCGGCCAGCGAACCCTGCAGGGAGGTGATGTAGGCATCCTCGAAAGAATCCACCCCCACGCCCGGCGCGTCCGGTGTGCTGCTGCCGGAGGTCGCGGCGTAGCCGCGGTAGGGGCCGCTCTCATCCACGGCGACGTAGTGCGTCCAACCCGGGGGCACGTAGGGGCCGAGCGCACCGTACTCGTTGAGGTACTTGCCGAGCATGGCGGTGGCGTACCCCTCGCCCTGGAGCCGGGTGGCCAGGGTGTCGCTGTCGTCGAACACCGTGGCCCCCCCTCGGGGCGCCTCGTTGGTGAGGACGCCGGTGTACTGGGGCAGGAACCCCCCGGAGAGGAAGCTCGCGCGCTCGGGACAACACATGGGGATGGTGACGTAGGCCCGATCGAACACGACGGCGTGCTCGGCGAGGCGGGCGTCGGCGGCCGCCAGCACCTCCAGTTGATCGAAGCGCATGTCGTCGAGCAGCAGCACCACCAACGACAACCCGACCGCACCGCCGCACACCCCGCTATCCCGCGCAGGCGACGACGCACGCCGGCCCCGACGTGTCGACCGCCCCGACGCCCGGCCGAGACGCGGCCGACCTCGATGGCCGCGCGCCCGCGGATCGGGCGGCTTCGGGAAGCGGCTTCGGCGGCATGCACCGCTCTAGCGCGACGCACCCGCCCGCGCCCGCGGCAGAGGAGATCGCGGGCAGGGCCCCGGCCTACGCCGGATCGCCGGGCTTCCAGCCGGCCTTCCGATAGGTCGGCCCAAGGTCGTTGGCGACCGGCGGCAACGCGCGCAGGTACCGGTAGATCGAGCGGAGGTCGGCGTCCGTCATCTGCCCGAGGTTTTCCCAGGGCATGATCGACGAGACGTGCACACGACCATGCCGGATGCGGGCCACGAACGCCTCCTCGTCGAGGCGTCCCGCGACCCCCGACGGATCTGCCGTGAGGTTCGGGGCCACGAACTCCATGTCCGAGTCGGTGCCGTGGCTCGGGTCCGGGAGGGACCCCGCGCCCTTCGGCCCCGTGGGCTTCATCGCGGCCATGTCGAACGCGGAGTGGCAGGTGGTGCACAGGGCGACCTGTTCGGCGAGGTATGCGCCGCGCTCCGGGCTTGGCACGTCCGATTCGGACACATGGGCCGGCGCGCCGCCTTCGGCCGGGCCGATCGCGATGAGCGTGAGCATCACCTTCCCCAACGGTCCCCACTCGCCCTTGGGGACCGGGTTCGAAACGGGCGGGAGGGAGCGCAGGTAGGACACGATGGCCACGAGGGCCTCGTCGCTCGGCTTGGCAGCCGACACCGCCATGAAGAGCGAGTAGCTCCCATCGGCGAGCACACCGGACCGGATGGCGCGGGCCAGCTCGGCGTCGGTCCGGCGGCCGATGCCCGTCTCGGGGTCGGGCGCCAGGTTCGCCGCCCAGGTCGTCGCGATCGGGCCCATGGCGAACTCCAGACCCCCCTGAAGCGGCGTAGTGAGCACCTGCTCGGGGTGCTCCCGCTCCGCGCCGGAGTGGCATTGGGCGCAATGGGCCGGCCCGTTCACGAGGTACCGACCGCGCTCGATCACCGCGGGGTCCGCGCTCGCCACGATCCCCTCCGGAAAGGGCGTGGCGGGGAACGAGACGCGGCTCGACCAGGTGGCGAACGCGTAGGCGACGAACGCGGCGAGCGCGACGAGCAGCAGGCCGAAGCCGATCGCAAGTACCTTCAAGATACGACGAACCATGGGGATGTCTCCCGGCAGAAGCAGGGAAACGCTGAGGGTACCACGCTTCGTTTCGAGGGAGGCCGGTGACGGGTGGTCCGATGGAGCGAACGGCACGAAGGTCGCCCCCCGGCCGCGAGGGTTAGCCCGCGTCGTGCCGCTCCCAGCGCTCGCCCTCGTGCTCGTGGCCGCGTGCACCCACGCCGCCTGGAACTTCATGGCCAAGGGGGCGGCGGCCTCGCGCCACTTCGTGTGGTTGTACTCGGTCGTGGCGGTGGTCCTGTGGCTGCCGGCGCTGTGGATCCTGCCGCTGCCGGCGTTCTCGCCGATGGTCGGCGTGGCGCTCTGCGGCACCGCCGTGCTGCACCTCGCCTATTCCCTCGCGCTGCAGGCGGCGTACCGGGCGGCGGACCTGTCGGTGGTGTACCCGATGGTGCGCGGGACGGGCCCGCTCCTGTCGTTCATCGGCGCGGCGGTGGTGCTCGGGGAGCGGCCCAGCGCGCTCTCCACGGCGGGGGCGTTGGCAGTGGTGGCGGGCGTGTTCCTCCTCGCGGGCGGGCGCGTGGCGCGCTCGGCGCTGGGGGTGGGGCTCGGCACGGGCGCGCTCGTGGCGGCCTACACCCTGTGGGACGGCTGGGCGGTGAAGACGCTGCTGGTGGCGCCCATCCTCGTGGACCTCTCCGGGAACGCGCTGCGGGTGCTGGCCCTCGGGCCCCGGGCCCTGCGGGAGCGCCACACGCTCGCCCCCGAGCTGCGGACGCACTGGCGGGCGGTGCTGGCCGTCGCGGTGCTGGGGCCGCTCGGGTACATCCTCGTGCTCAACGCGATGCAGCTCGCGCCCGTGGGTCAGGTTGCGCCGGCGCGCGAGCTCTCGATGCTGCTCGCCGCGTGGCTGGGCGCACGCGTCCTCGACGAGGGGCAGCTCGGGCGGCGCCTGGCCGCCTCGGCGGTGATCGTGGTCGGCGTGGTGGCGCTGGCGCTCGGCTGAGCGGCGCCGCGACACGCCCCTGCCCACTTCGCCCCCACGCGGACCGGTTTCCGCGTGTCGCCCAGATAGGCTCTCCCTGTGCCCCGTCCGCTCCCCGCTCTCGCCCGCGACCTGCGCATGTGGGCCTCCCGCGCCACGGGCCACGGCCTCGCGCCCCCGGACTGGCTCAGCGTGAACCTCACGCTGCGCTGCAACCTGCGCTGCGTGATGTGCACCACCTGCTACGACAGCCCCGAGATGAGCACGCGCGAGGTGCTCGACCTCATCGATCAGGCGGCCGCCTGGGGCGTGGGCGTGTTCAATCCCCTCGGCGGCGAGCCCTTCGTTCGCAATGATCTGGAGCAGATCCTCGCCCATGCCGCCCGCCGCGACATGCACACCACGCTCACGACGAACGGCACCCTCATCCGTCCCGAACGCGCCGCCCGGGTGGCCGCGGTGCCGGTCGAAAAGCTGCACGTGAACATCAGCATCGATGGGCCGGAGGAGACCCACGACAGCGTGCGCGGCGAGGGCACCTGGCAACGTACGATGGCCGGCTACCGGGCGCTCCGGGCCGCCGACGACGACGCCGGCAACCCCGAGCGCAAGATCTGCGCGAACGTGATCCTGCACCGCCGCAACGTGCACGGTTTTGTGGCCTTCGTGCGCCACCTCGGGGAGCTCGGCTTCCACGGCGTGCAGGTGCTCAACCTCTTCCGTGACCGCGACGACGACACGGTGGGCGGCCTCTGGTTCGACGGGTCCTCGATGCCCGAGCTGGAGCGGGTCGTGGCCGCGCTGGCCGCGGAGCCGCTCGTGCTCAACGCCGCCGCCGACCTCGCGCTCGTGCCCCGGTACTACCGCGAGGGGCTCTCGCCGTTGGAGGCACCGTGCTGGGCGGGCTGGAAGGAGTTGTACGTCAACGCCGATGGCAGCGTCATCATGTGCGATGGCAAGCTCGACTTCCTCGCCGGCCGGGTGGGCTCCGTGCGGGAGGCCACGCTGCGGCAGTTGTGGAACACCCCCGAAATCCGGGCGCGGCGCGCGGTCGTCAAGCAGTGCAGCACCCCCTGCGTGCAGAACTGCTACCTGCGCCGCGACAGCGATCGCCTCACGCCGCTCCTCGGCGGTCTCGCGCGTCACGCCACCCGAAAGCTCGGCCTCCCCGTCCGGGTGCGCACCGTGGAGGCGCCGCTCACGCTCGAGCTGTGCGACATCCCCGATCACCGCGACGATCCCGCGCTCCAGCGCTTCTTCGCGCGCTCGCCCGTGCCCTTTCACGAGGTGGCCGCCACCCCCGAACGAGTGGCGGAGCTCCGCGACCTGCACTACCTCGACTTCGGCCGGGGTTTCCTCGGCGTGGAGGCCATGGAGGCCGTGCTCGACGCCATCCGGGAGGCCGGGCTGAGCTTCCCCACGGTGGCCCTCCGCTGGCGGGGCGAACCCCTCTGGCACCCCGAGCTGGCTGCGATCCTCGACCGGCTGAAGGGGCGGGCGGAGCGCGTGGTGCTCCATACGAGCGGCCTGCTCCTGACGGAGCGGATCGAGGGGGTGGAGGTCTGGGCGGAGCCGGCGTTGGCCGGCCCCCACGCGGCGTGGGCGGCCGATCGCGCTCGCCGCTGGGCCAACTCCGTCGGCGCCCCCCCGCTCCCCGCGGGGCCAGCGGTGTCGTGGGAGGGAAGGGTGACGGCCGGGCGCGACGACGTGCGCCTCGCCCGGCGCCTCGGCGATGCGCTCAAGGAGCCCTTCGCCGACATCTGGGCGCGCCGCCCCGAGGCGGGGCGGTAGCGAGCGCTCAGCCTACTTGCACCACGACACGGCGTAGCTGCCGGCCGCGCTCTTGTTGTACACGCGCACGCGGTAGGTGCCCGCGCTGCCGGAGTAGCTGATCGACTCGGTGGACGTGCCCGAGGTGGCCGAGGTGGCCACGGTGGACCAGCTACGGCCGGACTTCACCTCGAGGTAGAGATCGAAGTCGGCGGCGGTGGTGCCGGTCATCGACACCGTCTGCGTCGCCACGGTCACGGCCGTGCCGGAGCTGCTGGGCGCGTAGACGGTCTTGCCCTTCTTGGTGCTCGTGCCCGAGTACGACGCGGTGGAGCAGGAGCCGGCGCCGGCCACACCCACGGCGGTCCAGGCGTTGCCCACCTGGGTGTACTCGGTGCTGGTGGCGCCGTAGAGCGAGGAGGCCGCGCTGAGCGTGGCGGTGCGGGCGCCGCTGAAGCTCGTGCTGGACGTCATGTACGAGGTCAGCGCGAGGTACCAGATCTGGGCCGCCTTGTCGGCTCCGATACCCGTCACGACCGTGGTGGACTTGCCGCGGGGGTGGGAGCCGCCCTCCGAGAGCAGGTAGAACGCGAGGTTGGCCACGCCCGAGCTGTAGTGCACGTCGGTGGAGCCGATGGTGCTGGAGTAGTAGTCCTTGCTCACGCCATCGGCGGCCGGGTCGGCCATGTAGCGGAGGGCATCGCCGGCCACGCTGGGGGTCCAGGTGTCCTCGCCCACGAGCCACACGTCGGAGCTGGCGCCGAGCACGCTCCGCTCCACCATCGCGCCGAAGACGTCGGACATGGACTCGTTGAGCCCGCCCGGCTCCCCGCTGTAGGTGAGGTTGGCGGTGTACTGGGTGACGCCGTGCGTCATCTCGTGCCCGCCAATGTCGAGCGTGGTGAGCGAGCCGCTGCTCACGCCATCGCCATCGCCGTAGGTCATGTAGAGGCCCGTCGGGTCCCAGAAGGCGTTGACGTAGTTGCTGGAGTAGCTCGTGCTGGACGTGATGAAGCCGTAGCCGTGGGAGGTGACGGCGGCGGGACCGCCGGCCCCGTCAATGCCGTTCCGGCCGAACGTGGCCGTGTAGTAGCTGTCCACCGACTTGGAGACGTACTGGGCCTCGACCGCGTTGACGGTGACCGCCGAGGCGGACGAGAACACCGTGCTGGTGCTGCTCGCGTAGTACATCGAGGTGGTGGTGTGGTTCCAGGTGTACGTGGCGAGGAGATCGGTGGGGTTCTCCAGGTAGTAGGTGGTGCCGTCGGTGTAGCACTCGAACGACACGCTGCCGTAGAAGTTGGTCGAGCCGGTGCAGGTGGCCGACTGGAGGTTGTCGTAGCCCCACAGGTACTCGCCGGTGTGGGCATCCACGAAGACGACGGGGAGGGCATCGCCGGCCGTGAAGTTCACGCGGCTGAGCTGCACGCGCCACGCGAGGTGGTCGACGCCGTCGAGCGGCAGCACCCAGAGGTCGGCGGTGGGCTCCGCGGTGAGCGCCCCCATGCCGCGGTCGTAGAGCTCGGCGGCGAGCTCGATCGCCTCGGTGGCGGTGTAGTCGGGCGTGGTGTCCGCCACGACGTAGGGGACGAGGTCGTTGGTGACCGCGAAGAGCGTGCCGTCGTCCTCGAAGTGCACGATGGCCTCGCCGCCCCACACCGGCACGCCGCCGGCGAGCTGCTGCACGCGCACGTGGCTCACGCCGAGGTCGTCGAGCTCCACCCGAAGCGTGCTCAGCGCCTCGACGGCCGCCTCGGTGGCCGCGCCCTCCTGCCCGAAGAGCACCGCCTCGGCGGCCGCTTCGGCCTCGGCCGGGTCGCTACCGAAGGCCGGCGAGGCCGTGGCCTCGTCGGTACCCGAAGGAGCGCAGGCTGCGAGCGGGAGGAGGAGGAGGAGGGCAGGGCGCATGGCAGACCGCGGTGAGCGTGGAGGATAACGGTGCTCCCGGCTCACGATGGACCCCGGGAGCCAAAAAACCAACAATTCACCAACAGTCGCGGACGGCGCGCGACGGGGTCCCGACCGGCCATTCCGTGGCTAGGTTGCCTCCATGTCCACTTCTTTCGCCTCGATGTCGGCCTGCCTCTTCGCCCTCGTCCTCGCGGGCTGCCCCGTCGACAAGGCACCCGTCGACACCGGCACCTGCTCGCCGTGCGACACCGACACGGGCAACGGCAGCGACACCGACACCGGCACCGACACCGACACCGACACCGACTCCGGCACCGACACCGGCACAGACACGGACACCGCCACCGACACGGACACCGGCACCGACACGGACACCGCCACCGACACGGACACCGCCACGTGCGAGGGCACGACCTGCGTGGTGTACGCCTGCTACTGCGGGGAGTGCACCGACGCCGACATCCAGTGTGTCACGCAGGTCTGGGCCGATGCGAACCCCTGCGCCCTGGGCTGCCCGGTGACCGAGTGCCCCGCGCTCGCCACGACCGAGTGCGAGTGCGATGAAGCCTCGGGCGACTGCCGCAAGAAGTAGCGCCACCGCGCTCGGCAGTCAGCCGCTGACCGCTGCCTGCGCCCGGGCGATGGCATCGGGGCGCTCGGGGTAGTCCTTGCGGAGCTCTGCGAGGCGCTCGGCGGCGGCGTCGATCTTGCCCGCCTCCACCAGCGCGCGCACGAGGCCCGACAGGGCGTCGGCCTTGTAGTAGCGGTCGGCGCTCGTGCGGAAGGCCTCGAAGAACTGGCGGCGCGCTTCGGCGTGGTCACCCTGGGCGAGCGCACACTCGGCGAGGCCCAGCATGCGCACGCTGGCCACCTCGGCATCGCCCTCGAGGGCGGCGTACACATCGCGGGCCTCCACCGCGCGGTCGAGCGCGAGCAGGGCATCCCCCCGAAGCTGCGCCACGGTGAGGGCGTAGCCGGGGTCGACGGCGGAGAGCTGCCCGAGCACGGACAGCGCACCCGACGGATCGTCCGCGCCCAGACGCAACCTCGCCTGCCCCACCCGGCCGGCCGTGCGCCGCTCCGGGTCGTCCGAAGAGACCAGAAGGCCGTAGGCGGCGCTGGCTTCGTCGAGGCGGCCCAGCGCTTCGAGCGCCTGTCCCCGCTCCTCGGGGGCGCGCGGGTCGGAGGACTCGACGAGGAGCCGCAAGGCCCCCTCGTAGTCGCCGCGCAGGCGCGCCACCCGGCCCCGACCGAAGCGGGCCCCGGCGGGGTCCGCCGCGGCGAGGCGCGCCCACACGGCGTCGGCCGCGTCGAGATCGCCGACCTCCACCAGCACATCGGCGTAGACCTCGTCGCGCCAGCGGCGATCGTCGAGCGAGGCCGGCTCCATGCTGGCGAGCTGCGCCTGCGCGGCGGCGAGGTCGCCCAGCTCGCGGAAGGTGAGCGCCGCCTCCATGCCCGACTCGAAGCCCGCCTTCGGCCAGCGCCGCGCCACCTCCGCGGCCGCTTCGGCGCCCGCATGGGCGCGCAGCCCGCGGATCGCGCCGGACACCAGCTCGTCGCGGGCACCCGCATCCCCCTCCGTGTCCACCCAGGCCTCGAGGCGCGTGCGCACGAGCGCCTGCTCGTCGTTGCTCACCGCCGCGGCGATCCACAGCGTGCGCACGGCCGCGCGCTCGTCCTTGCCCGCCTCGCCGAGCGCCGACTCCATGAGCTTGAGCGCCCCCGCGGGGTCCTCGGCGAGGCGGGCCTCGGCCACCGCGAGGCGAGCCTGCGTGCGCACGTGCACGTCGGCATCCTCGAGGAGCGAGGCGTACACGGCGGCCGCCGCGGCATCCTCCCCCGAAGCGGCGAGAGCCTGGGCCAACGCGATGTCGGCCGCCGCCCGCCGCGAGGCCTCCCCACCCGGCCGCGCGCGCGCCAACCGGTACGCCTCGATCGCACCCGGCATGTCGCCCGCGCCCTCGCGCATCCGCCCCAGCGACAGGAGCGCCTCGATCGCCCACGGGCCGCTCCCCCGGCCGACCACCGAGTAGAGCTCGCTCGCGCCCTTCAGTTGGCCGCGCAGCTCCGAAGCGCGCGCGAGGCCGAGGCGGCACTGGTCCTGCACTTCGGGGCTGCTGCCGAGGATGAGCGCCCGGAAGCCGGCCTCCGCCTCCTGGATGCGATTGCTCGCGAGGAGCGCAGTGCTCCGCGCCAGGCTCACGCGCGCCCGGGTGTCGCGGCCGAGATCGGCCACCGCGAGGAGCGCATCGTAGCGGGCGATGGCGCCTTCGAAGTCGCCGTCGTCGGCGTCGAGCTCGGCGAGTGCGAGCCGGGCATCGACCCGCACCTGGACCTCGCCGTTGCCCTCTGCCACCTGCACGAACAGCGCGCGTGCGTCGGTGCGTTCGCCCTGATCGCGGAGCGCCTGGGCCCGGCCGAAGAGCAGCTCGCTGGCGAGGGTGGGGTTGTCGGCCACAAGGTCGTCCACCGCAGTGGGGTCGAGCCGGGCGAGGAGGATGCGGGCGCCGTCGAGCACGGCGGGCGGCACGCCGTCGAGCCCGAGGAGCGTGCGCACCTGCGCGAGCGCCTCCTCGTCCCGGCCGGAGCGCTCGGCGGTGAGGGCGGAGGTGTAGAGCGCGCGGGAGCGGACATCCGGGTCGCGCGCGGTGAGCAGGGGCAGGATCTTCGCGGCGGCCTCGTCGTTCCGACCCATCCGCTCGAGGAGCCCGGCAGCGCCGAGGCGGGCCTCCCCATCGCCGGAGCCGCCCTCGAGGGCGGTGAAGATCGCCAGCGCGCCGGCCACGTCGCCCGAGTCGGCCTCGGCCCGCGCGAGCCGCAACTGCAGCTCGATGCGCTCCTCCTCGGCGGTCACCCCGCCGAGGCCCTCGCGCAGCGCGGCCCGGCCGGCGTCGAGGTCGTTCGCGGCGGCCCAGGCATCGGCCAGCGCCATCGCGAGCGAGGCCCGGCCCTGGTCGGTGGGCGCATCGCGGAGGCGTGTGGTCTGGAGCGCCGCCACCTCCTCGGCCCCCCGCGCGCCCATCGCCGCGCGCAAGCCCACGATCGACGACGCCGCCTGATCGGGCGAGAGGTCGGTACGCGCGATGAGGGCGCGGAACTCGGTCTCCGCGCGGGCGCCGAGGGAGAGCCGGTTCCACGCCTGGGCGCGCGCGATGAGGAGCCGGGGGTACTCCGGCGTGTCCGCCGCGGCGGCCACTGCCTGCTCGAGCTTGACGAGCGCGCCCTCACGGTCGCCGGCGTCCTCCGCGGCCGCGGCCGCTTCGAGCCAGTAGTCGGCCTGCGTCTGGGCGGTGGTGGCGCGCTCGGCGAGGAGCGAGAAGGCCTCCACCGCATCCACCGTGCGGCCATCGGCGCGGGCCACGCCCGCGGCCTGCTCGAGCGAGCCGTTGTCGAGCCGACCCGCGTCGTAGCGACCGAACACGAAGAAGGCGCCGCCCACGCCGGCCGTGAGCAGCACCGCACCCACGGCGAGGCCCACCCCGCGCCAGTCGCCCGACGTGGCCGTTTCTGCGCCCGCCGCCACGAGCATCGCCCGCACTTCCGGCGTGAGCCCGCGCGCCGCGCCGAGCTGGGCGCCCACCGCGCTCACCCCCGCGAAGGTGGCGCCTTCAAGGTTCACCTGGTCGATCACGGCGTCGTCGAGCACCGCGCCGTCGAACTGCGCTCCTTCGAGGCGCGCACCGGTGAGGTCGGCCTCGCGGAGGTCGGCGCCGCGGAGATCGGCCCCGCGAAGGTCGGCCCCCACGAGCGTGCAGCCCACGAGGCGGGCGTTGCGCAGGTCCTTGCCGGCGAGATCGAGCTCGTCGAGCGAGCGGCGGGAGAGGTCGGCGCCCGGCACGAGCTCCATCGCATCGGCGCCGAACCGGCCGCGCACGAAGCCCACGCCGGCCGTCAACGCGCGCACCACCCGACGCCGGCGGTCCGCGAGGGCCGACTCCGAGGCCTGCTTCTGCGCCGTCTTGACCGAATCGAGCCGCGTCCGCTGCGCCTCGATCGCCGCTTCGCCGGCCGCGACGCGGCCCCGCAGCTCCGTGAGCCGAGCGAGGTCCACGAGCGGCTCG
Source organism: uncultured Pseudomonadota bacterium (assembly GCA_903885375.1). Lineage (GTDB taxonomy): Bacteria > Myxococcota_A > UBA796 > UBA796 > SXON01 > SXON01. The sequence goes on along the minus strand of CAISIK010000185.1, from coordinate 1,087 downwards.
CGCCCCACGCTCTCGAGTTGCGCGCGCGCCGCCCGGAGCTCGCCTTCGAGACGGAGCACGGCCGCCTCCTCCCGCCGCCGCTTGAGCTCCGCCTCGCGGGCGAACTGCGCGCGTCGAAGCTCCTCGGCGAGCGCCCGCCGCTCGGCCACCTCCAACCGGCGCCGCGCCGCCTCGGCCGCGCTCCCCGGCGCATACGCCTCGTTGTACCGCACGCCGCGCACCGCCCGGTACGCGGCCCCCACCACCTCGACTCCCCGCGCCGCAGCCCGCTCCCCGCGCGCCTCCGCCAGCGCCCGCAGGCGCTCGCCGCCATCGGCGCGGTCGCCATTCGCTTCGCGGGCCGCGAGGCTGCGCGCGGTGACGAGCGCCGTGGCGCGCCGGTTCAGCGCCGCCTGCCGCTCGTTGGCGTCATAGGCGAAGTCGAGGCCCTCCTCCAGCTCCGAGACCGGGAGCTCGGCCGTGGCATCCGCAGCGAGGAGCCGTGTGGCCGCTCCGCGCACGGCGGCGCGGAGGCGCACGCGGGACAGCTCGCGGAAGGGCAGCCCCGCGAGGCGCCCGGCGAGGGCGATGAGCGGTTCGACCGCCGACCAGGCCCGCCGCGCCGCCGACTTGACTGCCTCCAGCGGCTCGGCCGCCACGGCATCCTCCGCGGGTTTCTCCGGCGGCGGTTCGAGCCGTTCGAGGGCCGCGCGCAAGCCCGGCGCCGTGCGCGCGGCGAGCTCGGTGAGGGGGCCGACGGTGCCGCGCCACGCGAGGACGACGAGCCGCCCCGCCGCGAGCCCGAGGCTGACGACGAACGTCACGAAGGCAAGGCCGGCAGACCGCGCCCTCAGGAGGCTGCGACCGGGCCCCTGCACCTGCGCCCGCTCCCGCAACGCCGCGGCCCGGAGACGGGCACGCTGCACCCATCCCGCCGCTCCACCCCCGGCCGACGCCTCCGCCACGGCCACGGCACTCCAGCCCTCGCGCCAGTCCTCGCGGAGCGCCTCCGCGCGCGCCCGGCTCCGCGCGAGCGAGTCGCGCACCGCCGCGCGCCCCTGGCGGGCCGTGGCCACCACGCAGCCGCCCCCGAGACGCGCGCCCGCGG
>CAISIK010000184.1 GCA_903885375.1 uncultured Pseudomonadota bacterium | reverse complement strand
TGGTGCAGCAGCTCCTCCACCTCGGGCTCGACCAGTTCAAGGCCACGCAAGCTCACGTTCGGGGGCTCATCACCGCCTGGCTCTCGGCCCGCGCCCACGAGGTCCGGGTGCAGAATCCCGACGTGGCGGCCTTCGTGCTCGTGGCCACCGTGGAAGGCGTGATCCACACCGCGGTGTTCGAGGCACCGGAGCTCCTCGGCACCCCGGCCTTCGAGGAGGAGCTGACCGCGATCGTGCTGCGGTACCTCGGCGTGGAGTAGGCGGTCCGCCCGGCGGGCGCTGCGATACAGGAGGGCATGCTGCTCGTCACGATGGCCCTCGCGGCCGAGCCCACCTTCGAGGTGAGGCCCACGGGCTGGGTGCAGCCCCGGTTCACCTGGCAGGCCGAAGGTGCCGAGGCCGATACCGGGTTCGGCCTCACCGCCCGGATCGGTGCGGAGGCCATGGCGAAGTCCCTGCCGTTCCGGGCGCGGGTCGAGGTGAACCTGCTGCCCTCGCCATCCCTTCAGGATGCATTCGCAGCCTGGCAGCCGGCCCCCGCCGTGGCCATCTTCGCGGGCCAGTTCCGCGTGCCCTACTCGCTCCAGGCGCTCTCCGCGGAGACCCGCCGTCAGCTCCCCCTCGACGCCGAGGCGGTGAGCCAGGCCAGCTTCGGGCGCGACCTCGGCGTGATGACGGCCTTCCGCCTGCCCGTGGCCGGCAAGGTGCGCGCCATGCTCGATGTGGCCGCCGTCAACGGGGAGGGCGAGAACGAGCTCGGCAACCTCGGCGGCGGGGTCTGCCTGGCGGTGCGCGGTGCGATCGTTCCGTTGGGCGCGCGTGAGCGGCCCCAGGAGGGCACGCTTCGCGAGCCCTACCTGGGCGTGGGGGGCGGGTGGGTGCGCACCACGGGCGGCGGTTCGCTGGGAGATGCCGAAGAGAGCGCGGTGGGGGTGGATGTGCAGGTGGCAGCCGGCCCGGTGTCCTTCCAGGCGGAGTACCTCGACCGGGCGGTTTCCGAAGCCGCCGGCCCATCGCCGGAGTGGTCGTCCCGCGGCGCCTATGGCCAGCTCGCCAGCTTCATCCCGGCGCCGTGGGTGAACGAGCATCTCGAGCTCGTGGTGCGCGGCGGCTGGAGCTCGCCGCGGCTGGAGGTGGGTTCGGCGGTCGACCCCGACGCCACCGTGGCGATCGATGCGGGCGTCAACCTCTACGCCCCCGAAGCCCCCGCCTCCGTGCATGACGTGAAGCTCCAGCTCGCCTACCGGCACGTGATCCAGCTCGAAGGTACGGAGCGGGACGACGACCGCGCCGACGTGGCGGCGGTCGTCCGCTTCTGACAGGGGCAGCGGCGTCGCCCGCCCGGGAACGGTGGCGACCGCGTGACGATCCGGCTACTGAATGGGTGTGATCGTGCTCTTCGGCAGTCTCTCGCTGGTCGGCTGCATCGAGGAGGATGGGGCGGTCGGGGTCGTCGAGGAAGGCGCCACGGCGGAGGGCCTCGCGGAGCCGGCGGTGCTCACGCCCGATGCGGCCGAGGAGGGCCCCTACGGTTGCGGCGCGGCCCTCGGCACCCCGGTGGATGGCGGGTTCACGCAGACGGTGCAGCCCGAGGCCGACTCCCTCCTGCTCGGTGCGCCCGACGTGCCGGTGAACCCCCACCTCGTGCCGGGCGCCGATGCGGCCCACGAGATGATGCTGGTCTGGCAGACGGCCGCGGGCACGATCGGCGGGCGCGCGCAGGTGGGGTTCGCCGAGGATGGCCTGTCGTGGACCATCCCCGGCGTGAGCTACGCCGTGGCCGGCTACCGCATCCACGTGGTGCGCCTCTGCGGCCTCGCCAGCGACCGCTCGTGGCGCTTCCGGGTGGGGAGCGACAACGGATGGAGCGAGGTCGGGAGCTTCACCACGTTCCCCGAAGCCGGGGTGGACACCCCCGTGCGCGTGGCCGTGATCGGCGACACGCGCAACGGCCCCGCCAGCTTCGCCTCGCTGTTCGCCGACATTGATGCCGCCGGGGTGGACCTCGTGGTCTTCACCGGCGATGCCGTGGGCAACGGCACCAACTGGGAGGAGTGGTCCGAGTGGTACGAGGCGGGGGGCACGGCGTTCCTGCACCAACCCCTCCTGTTCGCGCCCGGCAACCACGAGGGCAACGACCAGTACTACTTCGCGCAGTTCCCCAGCCACACGGGCGTGGGGCACCAGGCCATCGAAGCCGGTCCGCTGCACTTCTCCGTGGTGAACGACAACCCTACCGCCGGGGTCACCCTGGAGGCCGAGGCGGCCTGGCTCGCGGCCGATCTGGCCGCGGCCACCGCCCCGTGGAAGCTCCCGATGTGGCACAAGCCCGCGGTGGCGGCGTGCCAGCCGCACGGCGAGGACCCGAACAACCGGCAATGGCTCCTTCCCGTGGTGGATGCCTTCCCGGAGGTGCGCCTCGTGCTGAACGGGCACAACCACAACTACGAGCGCAGCAGCCCCTATCGGGGCGGCCAGGTGGTCGAGGGTGGCGTCGTGCACCTCACGTCGGGCGGCGGCGGCGCGCCGCTGTACACGGGCAGCTACGGCTTCGACTACTCGGCGCTCCAGGTGAAGTCGCAGCACTGGGTGCTGCTCGAGGCCGATGCCCGCACCCTCAACGTCACGGCCTACGATCTCGCCGGAAACGTCATCGACCAGTTCACGCTCGTGCGCTGACGGCTACATCGCCCCGCGCCCGCGGAGCACGGCGGGGAGCGTCTTTGCGAGGATCTGCAGGTCGAGCCAGGGCGACCAGTTCTGGATGTAGTGGATGTCGTGGCGGACCATCTCGGCGAAGCCGGTTTCGCTCCGCCCGGACACCTGCCAGAGCCCCGTGATGCCCGGATTGACCTTGTGGCGGAGGTCGAACCAGTAGCGCATCTCCGCGTCGCCTTCGATGCCGGCGAGGTCGCCGGAGGGGAGGGGGCGCGGGCCGACGAGGTTCATCTCGCCGCGCAGCACGTTCAGCAGCTGGGGCAGCTCGTCGATGCTCGTTCGACGGATGAACTGCCCGAACCGCGTGATGCGCGGGTCCTGGCGGATCTTGAACAGGCGCCCGTCGGCTTCGTTCTGGTCGGCCAGCGCGGCCCGCAGCGCATCGGCGTTGACCACCATCGAGCGGAACTTGTAGAAGCCGAAGACCCGGCCGCCCCTGCCGGTGCGGGGGCTCACGTAGAGCACGGGGCCGCCATCCTGGAGCTTGATCGCCAGCGCGATGAGGGCGAAGAACGGACTCAGCAGGAGCCCGCCCACGAGCACCACGAGGAGGTCGAAGGTGCGCTTGCCCTGCTCGGCGAGCGTGGGGTACTCGATGCCCACGAGGTCGATGAGGTCGAGCCCGCCGAGGCGCGCCATCCCGAGCCGCGGCGACACCACGCCCCAGGAGTACGGGGCCTGGAGCACCCGCAGCCCCATCCGGTCGGCGAGCACCGCGAGGGAGAGGGCCTCGGAGCGGGGGAGGCTGCGGGTGGCGAGGATGACCATGCCGAGGCGGTGTTCGTTCACCAGCGAGCCGAGGGCATCGACCCCGCCGAGGATGCGCGCTTCCGGCACGAGCGGCGCCGTCTCCTCACCGCCGCGGAGGTGGCCCACCAACCGCACCACGTGGCGGGCATCCCGCTCGAGGCGCTCCGCCATCTTCACGCCATCCTCCTCCACCCCCACGATGACCGCGTTCAGCGCGGTGGGCGGGCGTTCGAGGCGAAGGAGCAGCCGGAAGACGAGGAGGCGGACGGCGAGCAGGAGCAGCCAGGAGCCGCAGATGAAGGGGACCACGAGCCCCTTGGGGTACACCCGCTCACCGAGGAGGAAGTTCTCCAGCAGGATGCCGAGGCCCACGAGCACGGCCGACCGGGTGACCCCCCCCGCGATCGCGACGCTGTTCTCGAGCCGGGCGGGGTCGTGAAGCCCCGCCTGCCGCAGCGAAACGAGCCAGCCGATGAGCAGGAGCCCGCCGGCGGTGATGAACCGGTTCGGCAGCCACAGGTCCGAGTACGCCACCTGGACGAGGAGCCCGAGGTTGGGCGAACGCCACGTCCAGAAAGCCCACGCGCCGAGCAGCGCGAGGGCCACGCACAGGGCGTCGAGGAGCGCGAGGGCGGGGCCGACGAGCCGCTGCACGGCGTTTCAGTCGGACAGGGACGAAGAGACGCCCTGCGCGCCGCCGCCGAGGAAGTTCCGGTACACCGCCGACCCGCCCACCGCCGGCGCGAGGATGGCCTGCACGTGGCGGAAGAAACGGTCGACGTTGGTGATGGTGCGCGTGGGCACCACCACGATGTCACCGCGCTGGAGGTACACGAGCTGGCTCATGTCGCCCTTGCCGAAGATCGCATCCACGTTCACCGTGAAGACCTCGGGCTTTTCGAGGCCGCCGCGGATGAGCAGCACGTTGCTCGTGCGCGCGTCGGGGTTGATGCCGCCGGCGGTAACGAGCGCCTCGAGGATGCTCAGATCGTTCTTGATCTGCATCACCTGCGGGTTGCTGACCTCGCCGAGCACCAGCACCTTCTGGTTGGTGACGGAGAGCACGTTCACCTGGACCTTGGCATCCACGTAGTACTCGGACACCGCAGTCTGGAGCTTCGCCATCACCTGCTCGTAGGTGAGCCCCGCCACCACCACGCGGCCCACCAGCGGGTAGGCGATGGCGCCGTCGGGGGCCACGGTGACATCCACGGTGAGGTCATCGTGCCGCCACACCCAGATGCGCATGGCATCGCCAGGGCCGAAGGTGAAGGTCTGCGACACCGGGAGGTGGAGATCGACATCCGCATCCGCCACGTTCGTCGGCGAGACCGGAGGCACGCAGGCAAGGGCGAGGAGGAGCATGAACATCGGCCCGGTGGGTAGCCTCAACAGGGCGGTCCCGTCAAGAGGCGGTGGCGGTTCTCCCTGCCCGGAGCTATACGCCGAGCCCGAGCACACATGGAACTTCTCAAGGTCTGGGCCGCCCTGCTCCGCCGCAAGTGGTTGTTCCTCCAGGCGCTGGTGTTTTTCACGGTTGGCGCCGCGGTTCTCTCTTTCCTGCTCCCGAAGCGCTTCGAGGCCACCGCGAAGATCAGCGTGGAGAGCTCCGACGCCTCGCTGTCGATCCTCTCCGACATGGACCTCGGCGAGATGGCGCAGTCGCTCGTGGGCGCCAGCGATGATCTGGAAACGAAGATCGCGCTGGCCCAGATGCGGCCGGTGCTCGAAGAGGTCATCTGGCGGCTCCAGCTGCGCGATGGCGATGGCGAGATGCTCCTGCCCGAGAAGCTCCTCGTGCCCGGAATCGATGGCGAGATCCTCGCCTACCCCTTCATCGAGATCAGCACGCAGCAGGGCACCGACATCCTCATCGTGCTCGCCACCACGAACAACCCCGACCTGAGCGCGCTGCTCGCCGACACCGTGGTCGAGGTGTACCTCACGCAGTCGCAGGACTTCGCCAAGAAAGAAACGCACGATGCGCTCGGTTTTGTCACCAGCGAGCTCCAGCGGCTCAAGGGCGAGTTCGACACCGCGCTGAAGACCGTGGCCGATGCCAAGGCGCGCGAGAAGGTGATCGACATCGACTCGGAAGTGAAGTCGGCCGTGGCGCGGGTGAGCGAGCTCCTCGTGGCGCGCGGCGAAGCGGATGCGCAGATCGCCGAAACGCGCGCGCAGATCCGGCAGCACGGGGTGCAGAACACCGAGGAGTCGGTCGACCTCGTGGCCCCCAGCAGCCAGTCGTCCAACCCGCTGATCCGCGACCTCAAGCGCGGCATCTCCGAGCTGCTCCAGGAGCGGGCCACCGCGCTCCTCGACAAGACGCCGAAGCACCCCGACATCCAGAAGCTCGACAGCGAAGTGAAGGCCTACGAAGGTCAGCTCGCCGTGGCCCTGCGCGAGCAGCACGACCTCGACCCCGAGATCACCACCCTCCGGGTGCAGCTCGCCGGCCTCATCCAGCGCCGCGATCAGCTCGATACCGCGGCCGCCACCACGATCGATGAGTTCGCGATCTACCCCGACAAGATGCGGGAGATCGCGGGGCTGCAGCTCGCCGCCGATGCCACCGAGAGCATCTACAAGTCGCTGCTCGAAACGCAGTACCAGATCGCGGTGGCCGAGGCGATGACGGTGTCGGACATGCGCGCGGTCGAGCCGGCGAAGGCCCCCGACAAGCAGTCCGCTCCGAAGCTCATCGTCTACACCATCCTCGGCTTCATCGTGGGCGGCGCCGTGGGCATCGGCCTCGTCTTCCTCGCCGAGTACATCGACGACTCGGTGAAGACCGCCGACGACGTGAAGGAGCTCTGGCCCCTGCCGCTGCTCGGCATGGTGCCGATGTACAAGACGCGCGGCAAGCGCGGCCTCATCGATGCGTTCCCGGCCACCGATCCGCTGTACGAGGCCTTCCGGAACATCCGCAACGGCGTGGCCTTCGCGGG
>CAISIK010000183.1 GCA_903885375.1 uncultured Pseudomonadota bacterium | reverse complement strand
TCGGCGAGCGATACAGTGGATGTGTCACGCATTCGGCTGCTTGCAAGAAAACTCCCGCCGCAGCAACGCATCGCCTTCACCCTGCGGTTCGATGAAGGATGGACGGTGCCGGAGATCGCCGAGAGCCTCGGCGTCGGTCCCGAAACGGTGAAGACCCACCTCACGCGCGCGCTGCACCGGGTGCGCGCCGCCCTTGGAGCCCAGGATGACCTGTGAGTCCTTCGCCACCGCGCTCGTGGAGGGGCATCCGCCCTCGGAGGCCGAAGCCGCCCACACGCGCGACTGCCCTGCGTGCGCGCGCCTCGCGGCATCCCTCCGCCTGCCGGGTGCGCCGCCGGCCGGTGAGGCCCCACCCCGGCCCGACGCCCGCACGCTCACCCGCGCCGTTCGGCGTGCGCGGCTGCGTGAATCCGGTCTCGTGGCCCTGGCCGCCGCCGTGCTGCTCGGCGTCGCCATCGGGCAGTTCGAAGCTCACGTTCCCCCCGCGGCGCCACTCGTGGCCGAGGTGGCGCCGGAAGGCTCCGCGGCCGACGCCGCGCTCCTCGCCCTCGTGGAGGGGCTCGACGGCCTCTCCGAGCCCCCGCCCGACCTCGCCGACCGCGACTTTCTCGACGTGCTTGACCCCTACCCCAGCGAACCCATCGTCACCTTCGGAGAACTCTGATGCTCACCCTCCTCTGCCTCCTCACCACCGCCTTCGCCGCCCCGCCCGAACCGCCCCAGCCGCCCGCCGCCGAACGCGGGCAGCGCGGTGGCGCGCGCGAGGAGAGCGCCGACCGGCTCATGAAACATTTCCCCGAGATCGCCCAGCGGATAGGCCTTTCTGCCGAGCAGAAGGCCGCGGTGGAGAAGCTCTACTACGACAACAAGCTGGCGGGGATCGACCTGAAGGCCAAGGGCGAGAAGGCGCGCCTCGAGCTCGAACACCTGATGCTCGGCGACACCGTGGACGAGAAGGCGGCCCTGAAGGCCTTCGAGACGGCCGCCGCCGCCGAGACCGACGTTCGCCGCAACGACCTGAAGCTCATGCTCGGCATCCGCAAGCAGCTCACGGCGGAGCAGTGGTCCTCGCTTCGCGCCATGCGCGATGAACGCCGCGGCGACCGGAAGGACAAGCGCGAAGGCGGCGAGCGCGAAGAGGAGTGAGCGGGCGGCGCCGCTGTCAGTCCGGAGTCACTGCGGACGGACGGGTGGGGACTGCTCGGGGTGAATCACCTCGAGCAGGAACCTGAGGACATCACTTAGGATCGCGACCGGGCGGGACGACTGGTACTGCATGATCTGGACTCCGTTCAAGAAGCCGACCGCGGTGTACGCGCCGCTCCCGTCCGGACGCAAGGTGAGCGCCACCTCGGCGCCGTCGATGTCGCCTGCCAGCTCCAGCCCATCCGCTGGAAGGCTCAACCGTTCGCTTGGGGTGCCGATCGGATCGGCGGTGCTCAACAGCTTGTCCGTCATGCGCAAGCCGTGCAGGGCATGCGCGAACGCGAGGAGTGAAGTCTCCCCAACCGCCACCAGGAGAACGGCTTCGTCCCACCCCGCAACACACTCGAAACCACCCGCCACCTTCACCGGCTCCCCCACCCAGCGCCGATGACCGTCGTTGGCGACCTCCTCAAGGACGACTCCGCGCGGACGCGACATATCCGCCTTCGCGTGGGGTGTGGGTTTGGCGATGGCCTTGGAAAGGCAGTCATGTCCAAGGAACCACATGCCCACCAACAGACTGGGGCTCCACACCAAGCGTCCTCCCCGCGGACCGTGGGGGTTCTCTATGGCCGTTCGCCCCGACGTTGGGTCCACAAAGGTGCGAATACGCGTCAGGCCGCGCCGTCCACGGCCTAGGGTGAACTCCGAGACCAGACATTTTTCGGTCACCGTCGGACGGTCAAGGCCCGATTCGGGGTTCACGTTGTACACCCACCGCAACAACTCCACAAAATGGAGCGCCGTGGCCATCGATGCACGTTTCTCGCGGTGCGAAAACAACACGGAGCTCCGGCCAACGGCCACCAGCGTACTGACGCGTCCGACTTGCCACACCCGCAACGTCAGCGGCTCCACCGAGACCGCGCGCAGCGGGCGCAGCTGAACGCTGAACACCGGTGCGGCTGAAGGCAGTGATCGACCCGCGACCACGTCCGCGCCAAACCAGCATCGAAACGGAAATTGCAACTCGCAAAGATTGGTCGTCGGCAATCGGCCGCCCTAAAAAAAGTTGGCGCAGAAGTGCTCGCGCTCCCGGACCCTCGCCGGATAGTTCTGGCCCGTCCCGAGGTCGATGCACTCACGGCGGTCCTTGGTGCGCTCCTCATCCTCCTCGCTTCCGTCGCCTGTGGTGGGGAAGCAATTTCTACAGTTCGCCACCCAAAAGTCGTCGGATTTCACGCCACGGAGGCAATCGTACAAACGACAGGGCGACCACGTGCCGGCGATGACGCCATCTCCCTCCCCCCAATCGATGCCCCAGGAATCAATCCACTTGCGCGACTCCTCCGCAAGCGCATCGTAGACCGCCTCGGCCCGCTCGATATCCTCTTGTATCTTCGCCCAATTCTCTTTCGTGGCCTCGATGGCGTCCTGAAGGGTCAGGGCCCAGCACGGAACTTCAGCGACAGTATCGCTGGACTGCTCCCGCTCATCGAACGGGCAGAGCGGAAAGCTACCGTCGATGAGGACCTCTTCACAGTCGGCACAGCCGCTTCCGTCGTTTGAGGCGCAACAGCGGACATAGCAGAAGCAACGCCCCTCCTTGTGGGTGCACGAAACCCGCACACAGGCCTTCCGGTCATTCCAACCAGCTTCCCGACACATGGCCTGAAGGTCCTCGAGAGCGAAGCCACCCTTCGCAACATCCGCGAGGTCCAACGAACCCGCGCTCTTGTAACAATTCGAACAAGGCAACGAACAGGTGACGCTGGATTCGCACAGTTGCGACGTTGGGTTGTACGTCCACGGCGAACCATCGGAAGTCACCGCATTAGCGGTGCTGCTGCCGCAGGGACGACCGTCAGGACTGGGAAAATCGCAGTCGCAGCTTGTCCTCGCGGAGGAGCCTCCCTCGCCCGACAGGACTTCACGGCCCGCCACACCGGCCGACACGAAAGCCCCGCCCCCCGCCCACGGATTGCTCGCTCCTGACCACATGCGTGCCTCCTATTGGATGAACAGCCCGATAACCACGCCGACGTTCGCGATGGCCACGGCCGTGCCGGAAGCCTGCTGGGCCCGCACCACCCACCGGATTCGCCGCTTGAGGTTCCCAGCAGGCGTGTGGATGCTGTAGCAGAGCGTGTTGTTCCCCGTCAGGAACTCCGGCGTGCC
>CAISIK010000182.1 GCA_903885375.1 uncultured Pseudomonadota bacterium | reverse complement strand
GCGGGGGCGGCGGCGGGGGCGGCAGCTCCCACCCCGGCGGGAGGTCCACCACGGCGAGCGCGAGCTCCAGGGCGGGAGGAGCGGGCGCCACGGTGGCGAGGAGCTCCCGCGCGAAGCCGACATCGCCCGAGGCGAGGGCCGCGCTGGCTACGGCGCTCGCGGCCTCGGCGCGCAGCGCCTCCGCGGGAAGGGGAGTTCCCTCCCCGGCCGACACCGGGAAGCGCTGCCCGCACGCCGAGGTGCGCACCGCGAAGCCGCCCGAATGAACATCCAGCCGCCCGCCGCGAACGAACGCCTCCGCCGGCAGCCCGGCTTCGAGCGCGAGCTGGAGCGTGAGCCACGCGCCGAGCGCCGCCGTGGCCGGCTCCCCCCGCAAGGCGGCGTGCACCGAAGCGGGCGGAGGCACGCTCCCCGCGCGCAACGCCGAGGTGCTCGCGAGCCGCCAGCGGTCCTCCGGCCCGGCCAGCTCGGCCGTCACGGGGCCGTCGGCCACGAAGGCCACGAGGGCCGCCCATTCCTCCGCGAGGTGGTCCCGCGCCTGCTCGGGCACGAGCGCGAGCACGCCCACGGCGGCCGGCGCGGCATGGTCGGGGGGCGGGGCAGAGCCCACGGCCGGGGGAGGCGCGCCGGGGCCCACGGCTCGGCGCTCGGGGAAGGCGGACGCGTTCAAGGCGAGGAGCGCCTGCTCGTCGGCGTCAAGGTCGGCCGCCAGCGGAAGGAGGCTCACGGCCCGGAAGGAGTCGGGATCGTCCAGGAGCACGCTGCGGTCGTAGGTGCCGCCCAGCGCCGCGCGGCCGCTCCACGCCACGAGGTCCATCGAGGAGCGCTCCACGGTCTCCATCGAGAGCAGGGGCCCGCGCTCGCTCCCCCGCCAGCCCCCGGAGAGCAGCACCCGCTCGAGGCTCGTGTCGGTGGTGTCGGGGTGCACGAGCAGCAGCTCCAGGAGCCCGGCCCGGATGCGGGCGGGGGTGCGGGCGTCGCCCGCGCGGGCCTCGGCTGCCCGAAGCCGGAAGCCCTGGGGCGCCACCGCACCCGGGCAGGCGATCGGAGCATCCACGGGCACGCCGCGCATGAGCGCCGCCCACCGATGCCAGGGCGCCTCGCACGAGGGTGCGGGCGAGTCCGGTGCGATCAACGCCCAGGCCACGAGGGGGCCAGCGAGCGCCGCGCCGGTGTCGGTCACGCCGGCCCAGCCGATGAGGAGGGCCAGCGTGGCGGTGCCGACGCTGAGGGAGGGAAGCCAGGTGCGGACCCGCCGGAGCTTGGCGAGTACAGGTCGAACAGGACTCGTGGGAACAGGCATGTGCCACGCGCCCGACAGGTCCGCACCCAGGCGAGACTTGGAAAGGAAGAAGGCGGGAAGTGAGGGGGAATCGGTAGGAACGGAGAGAGTGAGCTTCGCCACGCTCCCCGCCCCTTGAGAGTAGTCCGCGCGATCCTCGACAGCAAGGCCAGATCGCAGAAAAAGACTTCCTCCATGGCGATCAATTCTCGTTATCTATAGACATGTCAATAGTTATGGATAACTTGGGGACGCCGGATCGAAACCTGCGATCCAACAAGGAAATGATCGACCGATCCCTTGCGGAAAACCCCCGATCGGGCGATCTCCGGGCGCTCGTACGAAGCGCGGCACGAACACATTATGGATAAGCCCGAGCGGGAGAGCAGGGTGGGTCGCGTCGGCGCCTGGGTCACGAAGTTGCGATCCGAGGCCCACCAGGTGGAGCGGGCGCGCGCTGCTTGGGAGGCTCCCGAGGGCCCCCTGGCGCCCTACGATCATGCGCCGCCGCGGCGCAGCGGCCTCGCGCTCGAACGGGCGGCCCGGGGGGCGGCGAGCGTGGGGCTCCTGCCGGTCGGGGTTCTGGCCGAGCTGCCCGCCGCAAGGGCGTCGGAGGATGTCCTGCTCTCCGCCCTGGCCCGCGTTCGCGCGGGAGGAGCACCGGAGGAGGAGCGCGCCCGCCTCGCCCAGTTCGACCAGCGCACGTTGTCCACGGCGTTCGGCCGGCGGCGCCCCGCGCAGGCCCTGTCGATCACGCCGCTCGTCGACCGGTTCGATCTCTGCCTCCCCGACGCCCGCGCGCCCCGGCCGGCCGCTCTGGAGCGCCTGCGCGCGCAGGTCGAGCACGACCCCGTCGCGAGCGAGCCCTGGCTCCGCCTGGGCGCCTTGCGGCACCCCGCCGACTTCGACCGCCTGCTCGCCGCCCGCGACCGCGCCGGCCGCCGGGGCGACCACGCCCTGCTCGAAGCGTTGGGCACCCACGGCGACCCGCGAGCGCTTGCCGTGCTGAAGGGCGCCCTGCACGCCCGCGACGTCGATCCCGGCCGCGGCTTCACCCAGCGCCGCCTCGCGGCCGACGGCATCGGCCGGCTGGCCCTCGCCGCGGCGGTACCGCTCCTGTGCGCGGCCCTCCGCGATGAGCGCGCCGACTTCGAGGGGCGGCCCGGGGCGGGGCTCGGCGTGCAGTACCCGGTGCGGGCCAACCTGCTCTGGGCGCTCGGCGAGACGGGCAGCGCGGCGGCCGTGCCCGACCTCGTCTCCCACCTCGGCGACAGCACCGGCTCCGCCTTCGGCGGCTTCTACCTCCCGGCCATGGACGCCCTCTGGCGCATCGGCGGGCCCGCGCGCTCCGCCCTCGAACGCTGCGCCGCAGGACCCGACGAGCTCCCGGCCGCCAACGCCGTGGGCGTGCTCCTCGCCCTCGGCGACCCGCCCTCCCGCTGGAGCCGCCTGCGGGGCGATGGCATCCGCGCCGTTCTGGAGGGTGCGTGAGCCCCGATCCTGCCGCGCTGCTTGCCGGGCGCGCTCACCTCGCGCGCGGCGAGGGCTTCGAGGCGCACGAGGTCTGGGAGGATGCCTGGCGTCCGATGCCGCGCGGCCGCGAGAAGCTCGCCCTCCAGGGGTTGATCCAGCTCGCGGTGGCGCTCGAGCACCGCCGGCGCGGCAACCCCCGCGGCGCCGCCGGGCAGTGGGCGAAGGCGAGCGACAAGCTGGCTGCGGGTCTGCCGTGGCCGCTCCTCGACCTCGATCGCCTCCTCGCGGCGGTGGCCCCCTGCCTCAATGCGGCCACCCGCGGCGAGCTGGCTCCCCTCCCCGACCTGTCGTGGCTCGAGGCCGCTGCCGCAGGGACCGCGATAGACCCTGCACCGCCGGAGGAGGGAATGAACGTCACCATCATGCTGATCCACGGCGCCTGGATGAACGCCGAGTCGTGGGCGTCCTGGCGCACCCGCTACGAGGGCCGTGGCTACACGGTGGTGGCGCCCTCCTGGCCCGGCGATGAGCGGAGCGTGGCGGAGCTGCGCGCCCAACCGGCGCCCGAGCTCGCGAACGTGGGCGTGAGCGAGATCGTGGCCCACTACGAGGCGGAGGCGCGGAAGATCGAGGGTCCGCTCGTGCTCGTGGGCCACAGCTTCGGCGGCCTGTTCGTGCAGATGCTGCTCGACCGCGGGGTAGGCCTCGCCGGCGTGGCGATCGACCCGGCGCCGCCCAAGGGGGTGCCCCCGGCCTGGAACGCGCTGAAGGCCGGCCTCCCCGCGCTGATGACGTTCAAGCCCGTCGTCACGATGTCCTTCGCCGACTTCCAGTGGGGCTGGGCGCACACGCAGCCGGAAGCGGAGCAGCGTGCCGCCTACGAGCGCTACGTCGTGCCCACGCCGCGCAAGGTCTACGTCGACGGCGCTCAGGCGCCCTTCACCCGCACGATGGTGGTGAACTTCGCGAGCCGGAAGCAGCCGCTCCTGCTCATCGCGGGCGGCGAGGACCGCACGGTGACCGCCTCGATGGTGCGGGCCACCTACAAGCTCCAGATGGCGGCTTCCGCCCCCACCGAGCTGCACGAGTTCCCCGATCGTACCCACTGGCTCGTGGGCGGGCCCGGCTGGGAGGAGATCGCCGACGACGCGCTGGGCTGGCTGGAAGGGCAGCTCCCCGCCCTGCACGGGCAGTAGGCGGGAGGGACTACCCTTCGGGGGCGTCCGGGCGCCGCGCGCCGAGCAGCGCGGTGAGCACGGGCTCGGCCGGCTCGGCCGGCAGCGCGAGGAGGCAGCGCATGTGGCCCTTCGGGCAGCGGGCGCGCCCGTAGGGGTGACAGGGAGCGCAGGGGGGCGGAGCCGCGTGCACCGCATGGCCGGTAAAGTCGAAGGGGGCAGGGTCGGTCGACCCGAAAACCGCGAGGGTGGGCACCCGCAACGCCCGCGCCATGTGCATCGGCCCGCTGTCGTGGGCCACGACCGCGCTGCTCCCGACGAGCAGCGCTGGCAGCTCGGCGAGCGACACGACCTCCCCGAGGTCGATGGCCCCCGGGGCGCCCGAAACGACGGCGGCGGTCAGCGCCCCCTCGCCGGGCCCACCCACCACCACGGGCACCACGCCCTCGGCGAGGCAGCGCCGCGCGAGCGTGGCGAACCGCTCGGCCGGCCACCGCTTCGTGGCCCAGTTGGCGCCCGGCACCAGCACGACGCGCCGCGCGCCGCGCGGAACCCCGTGGCGGTCCAGGAGCGCCTCGATCGCCGCGAGCGCCGGCGTGCCCACCTTCAGTCCCAGCCGCCCCTTCGGAACGGTGCCCCCCACCAGGGCCTCCACCGCGGCGTGGTAGCGGCTGGCCACCGACATGGCACTGTGCATGCGCCGCAGGGTGAGCCGCACGAGGAGGTCGCCCCAACGGCTCCGGCGCCGCCAGACCCCGGTGGGCACCCGCGGGAGCCAGAACCGCAGCAGCCAGCTCCGCAACGAGGTGTGCAGGTCGAGGATGCCGGCGAGGCCGCCCGCCGCCAGTCGCGCGGCAAACGCCCGCAGCCCTTCCGCGGGCCCGGGCGCCATCACCTCGTCCACCCCCGGCAGGCTCGCCGCCACGTCCACGAACGCCGCGCGGGTCACGAAACACACGCGCGCGTCGGGCCAGGCCTCCCGCAGCGCGGCCACGGCGCCGCCGGCGAGGACGATGTCCCCGACCGAACCGAAACGCACCACGATCACCCGACGCACCGCCATTCCCGCAGCGTAGCGCCCCGCCCCTCCCCGCGCGCGCCGGCTCAGCGGGCGGTCGCCACCCTCGCCCACGGGTGGACCTGCAACGCCGACACGTCGGTGGCGACCAGTTGGGAGACGAGATCGTCCCACGCTGCACGCAGCGTGAGCCGCTCCTCGGTGTCGTCCCACCCGCGCTGGCGGACCAGGCGGAGCCGGTTCATCGCGCGGGCGAGCCGCGCCGGGCGCACCGACTCCTCGACCAGCCACTCGTGCAGCGGGCTCCAGATGGGCTCGATGAGGGCCGGGTCGTCGATCACGAAGGCGGCGAGCTCGCCGAGGCGGGCGAGGGCGGCAAAACCGCCCATCTCCACCAGGGCGGTGACCGCGGCGGCCACGTCGATCCAGCCCACATCGGCGCGCCCGGCCCCGCAGAGGAAGACCCCGCGCGCCCCGCGCACCTCGGCGGCGCCGCCGCGTGCGGCCTCCACGCCGGGGCTCTGCAACGCCTTTTCCACGCAGGCGATCGCCGAGTCGGCCTCGCCGGCATCCCACGCGAGACGCCCCTGCAGCAGCACCACGCGCGCCTCCAGGCGGGCCGGCACCTCGCCGCGGAGCGCGTCGAGCGCCTGGTCGAGACGGCGACGCGCCGTGCCGTGCCGCCACAGGGAGATGTCGCCCTCCGCAAGCGCCAGCTGGATCGCGGCCAGCCGGTGGCCGGGGGCTCCCGCGCGCCCCGAGCGTTCGGCCAGCTCGCCGATGTCGTTGGCCTCGCTGAAACGACCCTGCGCGCCCAGCACCACCACCAGGCCCGCGATGCCGCGCCAGTCGCTCCGCCCCTCGGCGCGCGCCCGCGCCTCGGCGCCCCGGAAGGTCAGCTCGGCGTCGGCGATGCGCCCCGAGGCCAGCTGCGCGTAGCCGAGGGTCGTGGCGAAGCGCACGAGGTCGTTGCCGCCCGATCGGAGGGCGAGCCCCGCCTCCGAAACGGCGGCGTGCAGGTCGCCCGCGCGCACGTGCAGGTCGGCGAGGTGCGCCCTCCCTTCGGCCGCCCGGCCGTCCGACACGAACCCGCCGTCGTCGAGGCGGGCCAGCGCCGTTTGCAGGAGCGCGCGCTCGGCGCGCGAGTCGGAACGCGCGCGGGCGAGCCGCGATGCGGCGAGCTCCACCTCGGCGGCGTCGGAGGAGTCCTGGACGAGCGCCGAGGCCCGGCCGATGGCGTAGGCCGCGCGGCCGGCCCCGCCTTCGGTCTCGGCAAGGCACTCTCCGTAGAGCGTCCAGAAGCGCACCCCCACCGCGGCGTCGAGGGTGGGGTTCAGACTCGCCACGCGCTCGAGGAGCGGCAGCGCCTCGGCGAAGGCGGAGGAGCGCACGAGGGGCCACGCCCATCGGACCGCGATCTCGGTGCCTTCGCGCACGCGCCCCGCGAGGAAGCAGGCATCCGCCAGCGCCTCGCTGGGCGGCAGATCCTCGGCGATCGCCGCGAGGCGGCGCGCGAACAGGTGCCGCCGCGGGGGCAGCATCCGGTTGCGCACCAGCTCGGCGAGGATGCCATCGCGCAGGTACCAGAACGCCCCGGCCACCTCTGCCACCCCGGCCCGCCGCAACCCCAGCAGCGCGGGAGCCACCGTGCCCTCGGTTTCATCCACCAGCCACGCGAGGCGCACCTGATCGAATTCGCGGTCGGAGATCGCGATGGCTTCGACGAGCCGACGCTGGACCCGGTTCAGCCCCTCGAGGCGCGACAGCGCGGCATCCCGCAGCCCCATCGGAATGATCAGCGGCGCGTGGGCGTGGGCGCCCGGGAGCGCCCGCACCAGCTCGGACAGCGGGCCCGGCATGCCCCCGCTCGCACGCAACAGCCGGCGGGCGAGCTCGGGAGGAATGCCCGCCACGCCGAGGGCGTGGGCGGCAACGGCCGCCGTCTCATCGCCGGTGAGGGGGCGCAAGGCGACCGCGCGGCATCGCGCGCGAAGGCCCGACCCCGCCACGCCCGCCGCCACCATCACCACGGGAGCGCCGGCCGCCGCAATCAGGTCGAGCACCGCGAAGATCGCCTCCTGGGCCTGCGAGGAAACCGCCCACCACGAAGGCGCCGCCAGCACCGTGACCCGGTTCTCCCCCGCCGCCCGCCGTGAGAGCAGCGCCGCCACCGCACGAATCGTGTCCGGGACCGGCGAGGCCGTGGAAGGATCCTCCACGAACCCCTCGTCGCCCTCCGACTGCAGGTCCCGGGCGGCCCACACGAGGCGCCGGAACGTGTCGCCATCCCCGGTGAGCGTGAGGACGCGCGCGCCCCGACGTGCCGCCTCCTCCGCCACCAGCTCGATGAAGGTGCGGCGCCCCGACCCTTCGCTGCCCGTGGCGAACAACGCGGAGCCAGGCGCCGCCTCGCCGAAGAAGCGCTGGGCCTCCGCGAAGGCGCGGTCCCGCCCGAGGATCGGCGCATGGCCCACGCCGCGCCCCTTGGAGTCCGAAGCGAAGGGCGCGAGCGCGTCGGCCACGGTCCGACCGTCGGGGGGGCGGTCCGACGGGAGCTTGGCGAGGCACTGGAGCACGAGGTCGGCGAGCGCGCGGGGGAGGCCGGGAACCAGCACGGCGGGGTCGGGCGGCGTGGCGTCCAGGTGGCTGCGCGCGAGGTCGTGGGGGTTGTCGCCCTCGAACGGCCGTCGACCGCACAACATCCGGAAGAGCAGGACACCCAGCGAGTAGATGTCCGACCGCGCATCCACCGCGCCGCCGGTGAGCTGCTCCGGGCTGGCGTAGGCGAAGGTACCCACGAACTCGCCGAGGAGCGTGATCGGGTCGTACGCATCCACGAGGCGCGCCGTGCCGAAGTCCAGGAGGCGCGTGCTGCCGTCGGGAAGCACGAGCACGTTGCTCGACTTCAGGTCGCGGTGGAGGATGCCGCGCGCGTGGAGGTGCCCGAGCGCCACGGCCACCTCGCGCCCGATGCGCGCCGCCTCGGCCGTCCGCTGCGGCTCGCCCGGCCGACCCGTGGCCTTGACCCGCACCTGCGCGGGAACGCCGTCGAGCAGCTCCATGACCACGAAAGGCAGGCCCTCCTCGGTGGTGCCGAAGCGGAAGACCCGCACGATGTTGGGGTGGTCGATCCGCGCGAGCGCCCGGTACTCCTGCAGCAGTCTCGGCACGCTCGCGCCCGGCTGACTCAGCAGCTTGATCGCGAACCGCTCCCCCGTGTCCGGATCCACCACCGCATACACGGTGGCCATGCCTCCGCGCGCGAGCGTGCGCAAAACGCGCCAGCGCCCGATGCGTTGGGGCTCGGTGGGATCGGGAGTCACGGCCACAGTCTACATGCGGCGATCGGCCGCGGGGGCGGGCGTCTTGACGGCTCGCGACAGACCTCCGCGTGCCGGTGGGTTAGCGGCGGATGATCCGGACACCCACATGTTGTTTCTCCTCGCCCTTCTCGCCTGCAACGACAGCACTGCCGATGGAGCGGCTCGGAGGGAGGTGGCGGCCCCGGGGCCGGCTCCCGCAGCGCTCATCGCCCCGGCCAACGCCTCCGAGCCCACCGCCGTGGCCGCCTACTGGGAGGGCGGATCGCTCACCTATGGCGAGGTCACCGCGCCGATGCAGGGGCAGCTCGACCAGATGTTGTCCGAGTACCTGATGGGCCGGTACGACGCCGAGTACCAGGCGGCCGAGCAGAAGATGGACGAGGCGATCCTCAACGCCGAGGCCAAGAAGCGCGGCCTCCCCGCGCTCGAGGAGCTGCTGAAGATCGAGGTGAGCGACAAGGTGGCCGAGCCCACCGAGGCGGAGATCACCGACGCCTACTCCGCGCTCCAACGCAAGCTCCGCGGTCAAACGAAGGAGGAGGCGCGGGGGGTGCTCATCAGCGCCGTCACCCAGAAGAAGCAGGGCGAGCGGTACGCCCTCTACATCGACGAGCTGCGCGCCACGTACGGCGCAACCGTGCAGCTCACGTTCCCCGACGTCCCCCGCATCAAGGTCAGCGCGGACGACGACCCCTTCGTCGGCCCGTCCGAAGCCCCCATCACCATCGTGCAGTTCGCCGAGTTCCAGTGTCCCTACTGCGGCAAGGCGGGCGAGAGCATCGATCAGGTCATGGCGAAATACGACGGCAAGGTGAAGTTGGTCTTCCGCGACTTCCCGCTCGGGTTCCACGACAAGGCCATTCCCGCGGCCATCGCTGCGAACTGTGCCGAAAAGCAGGGCAAGTACTGGGAGGTGCATGACGCGTTCATGGCCGATCAGACCGCGCTCACCGAGGCGGATTTCCAGCGCGTGGCCAAGGCCGCCAAGCTCGACCTGGCCAAGTGGGAGGAGTGCCGCAAGGACCCCGCGATGGAGGCCGAAATCAAGAAGGATGAGGCCGATGGACAGGCGGTTGGCGTCACCGGCACGCCCGCCTTCTTCATCAACGGCGTGTTCATCAACGGCGCCCAGCCGTTCCAGAAGTTCAAAGCGATCATCGATTCGGAGCTGAAGCGGGGTTGATTTCTCGTTCATGTTGGCTCACGATGCGAGTCAGCCCACCATGGACGCTCACGTGCTCACCGAATCGTCGGATGTCGGACTCAACCGAACCCTGGAGTGCGCGCGGGCTCCTCCATGCGTCCGACTCTCCCGCGCTGCTCGTGGGTGCCGATGGTCGGGTGGTGTATGCCAACCCCTCCGCGGAAATCAGGTTCGGCAGCGCTGATCTGGTGGGGGGCGCGGTGCCCATCCACCCCGATGCCCCGGCCGACCAGTGGGTGCGGAACCAGCTCTGCACACCCGGCGAGGCGTTCGGCCTCGAGCTCTGGTTGCTCCACCGGGCCGACCAACTCGCGGGCGCTGGCGCCACCAACCCCGACGTCCCCTTCCGGGCCCTCGTAGAAAACGTGGTCCTCGGGGTGCTGGTTTTCGAGCTGCTCGATCCTGACGATCCCGCGGGCATGCTGCTTCGATACGTGAACCCGGCAATGTCCAGCGTCATCGGCGTGGACATGACCCAGTTCGCCGGGCAGGCGATGCGCGTCTTCTCCCCCGCGGCAGTGGCGCGCGGCCGGGCCGAGCAGATCGCGAGCGTGGCGAAGGGCGGCGGCCCGCGGCTCCTCGATTTGAACTACTACGAGGCGGGCTCCGTGGTGGCGGGCGCCGACGAGATGTGGATCGAGACCCGCGCGTTCTACGTGGGCGGCGGGCTCATCGGGCTCGCCTCCGAGAACGTCACCCGGCGCGAAAAGGCCAACCGCGCGGCCGCCGCCATGAACGAGGCGCTCTCCCGCTCGAATGCCGAGCTCGACCGCTTCGCCTCTGTGGCCAGCCACGACCTGCAGGAGCCGCTCCGGAAGGTGATGTCCTTCGGCGACCGGCTCGCCAGCCACGCGGGCGACAAGCTGGACCAGCGCGGTCACGACTACCTTCAGCGCATGCGCTCCGCGTCGAGCCGCATGCGCGACCTCATCGACGACCTCCTCCGGTTGTCGCGTGTCACGGGCATGGAGCGCGAAACGAACCAGGTGTCCCTGGGCGCCACGGTGGCCGAGGTGATGGTCGACCTCGAAGCCGCCATCGCCGAGAACGGCGGCAAGGTGGAGGTCGGCCCGTTGCCCATGGTGGCCGGCAACGCCACCCTGTTCCGGCAGCTCTTCCAGAACCTGCTCGGCAACGCCCTGAAGTTCCAGCCGCCCGGTCAGGCGGCGCGGATCAGCATCCG
This sequence comes from uncultured Pseudomonadota bacterium, assembly GCA_903885375.1. Classification (GTDB taxonomy): domain Bacteria; phylum Myxococcota_A; class UBA796; order UBA796; family SXON01; genus SXON01. Next base: position 19,501 of record CAISIK010000182.1, on the reverse strand, counting down.
CCAGGAGGCCGCGGCCCAGGCCTCGCCCCAGATCACGATCTTGATCGAGGACAACGGGATCGGCATCGCCCCGGAGCACGCCAAGCGCATCTTCGAGCCCTTCCAGCGGCTGAACGGGCGCGGCGAGTACGCCGGCACGGGGATCGGCCTCGCCATCTGCGACCGCATCGTCGCCAAGCACGGCGGCACCCTCACGGTCGACCCCCAGTACACCTCGGGGACGAGGTTCCGACTGACGCTACCGCGGCAGGCGGCGGTCATTCCGGGCACGGCCCAATGACGCCGGCCCGAATTCCCGTCCTCATGGCGGACGACGACGAAGACGATCGCCTCCTGGCGTTGGAGGCCTTCGAGGCCGCCGACGTTTCGCTCGAGCTGCGATTCGTGGCGGATGGGGAGGAGCTCCTCCGATACCTGCGCCGGGAAGGGGTCTACACCGACCCCACCCTCTCGCCGAAGCCCTGCCTGATCCTGCTCGACCTCAACATGCCGGTCCTCGGGGGCTACGAGGCGCTCGCCCGCCTGAAGGCCGACCCGGTGCTGAAGGCCATCGACGTGGTGGTGCTCACCACCTCCCGGGCCGATCGCGACGTCGCGGAGGCCTACCGCCTCGGTGCCACGCGCTTCCTCACCAAGCCCGTCGAGTTTGGCGCGCTGGTCGAGCTGGCCCGCAGCCTGCGGGGTCTGGCCGAGGCGGGGATGGCCGCTGTCGCACCGGCCTCCTGACATGGCGGACGCGCCCCCGCTCCGCATCCTGCTCGTGGACGACGATCCGGACGACGAGCTCCTGACCCGCGAGGTCCTGCTCGCCATCCCGGACTTCCCCTTCACCCTGAAGTGGGTCACCAACGCCGCCGAGGGGCTCGCCGCCATCCTCGCCGATGAGCACGACGTGTACCTGCTCGACCGCCAGCTCGGTGGGGACGACGGACTCGAGCTGGTGCAGAAGGCGCGGCAAGCCGGCAGCCAGTCCCCGCTCCTCCTCCTGACCGGGTCGGGCAGCCGCGAGGTCGATCAGGCCGCCATGGCGGCGGGCGCCTCCGACTACCTGCCGAAGGGGGAGCTCACCCCCGGCAACCTCGAGCGGGCCGTTCGCCATGCGATCGATCGCGCCCGGATGCTGTCCCGCCTGCAGGCACGCTCGGCCGAGCTCGCCCGCAGCAACCGCGAGCTGGAGGAGTTCGCGGCGGTCATCAGCCACGACTTGCGCTCTCCGATGCAGACCATCGCCGCGCACGCCGAGCTCCTCGAACACCGCTACCAGGGCCGCCTCGACGCGGGTGCCGATCTCATGATCGAACGACTGGTGGCCGGCGTGATGCGATTGGAGCGCATGCTCACGGAGCTCTTGTCGTTCGCGAGGGTGAGTCAGCCGACGATCTACGCCGACGCCGCCCCGCTCGACTCCTGCCTCGACATCGCGATCCAGGATGTCCGGCAGGAGCTCCTGGACTGCGGCGGCGTGGTGCACCGCTCCGGGCCGCTCCCGAGCCTGCCCGGCAACGCCACGCTGCTCACGCAGCTCTTCACCAACCTCCTCGCCAACGCGGTCAAGTTCCGCAGCGAGCGCCCCCTGCGGATCGAGGTGGGGGCGGAGCGCACCTTCGGCGGCTGGGTGATTGCCATCTCCGACAACGGCATCGGCATCCCCGCGGGCGAGCTCCAGCAGACCTTCATGATCTTCCAGCGGGGCCATGGCACCATCGATCGGCCCGGCACGGGCATCGGTCTGGCGATCTGCAAGAAGATCGTGGAGCGGCACGGCGGCTGGATCGCGGCGGCGTCCCTCCCCGCGGGGGGCGCCCGCATCTCGTTCCTGCTCCCGACCCACGCGCCAGAGCCCCTCTCCCCGACGGAGCGGGAGCCAGCCGACTGAAGGAAGGGTCGACCAGCCCGCGACCCCCTCCGCCGCCCGGCGCCGCGATCAATCGGTGGCGAACCCGAGCGCCAGCGTGGCCTCACCTGACGCCGCCCACGCTTCGAGCGGAGCCACCTCGCCGCGCGCCCGCAGCTGCAGGGCGACAGGCGCATCCGCAGGCAGGAGCGACAGCCCCACGAGGACATCGGCGCGAAGGCGGAGCTTCCCCAGCAGCGGCTCCACCTCGGCGTCGGCCACCGCCCGGAAGACCGCCGCATCGCCCACTCGCCCGCCGCCACCGAGGCCCGCGTGCGCGAGCAGCGCTCCCTCGCCCGCCGCGACCGCTTCGAGGTACCGCACCCGCGATGCGCCCCCGAAGGTGATGCCGGCGTAGGCCTGCTCCGAACGAACGCCAGCGGTCTGGAGCACGTTCACGAGGCCATCCCCACCCAGCACGGCGTGCACCCGCTCGGCCTCCCAGGCGTTGCCGCCAATGGCGAGGCGGGGGCTCCCGAGCACCACCCTTTCGGGCGGCGGCGCCGGCGGCTTCTCACCCGGGCGTTGGTTGCGCTGGGATGCGGCGGCGGCCTTCCGGGCCTTCCGGCCGCCGAGGTAGTCCGGCACCCAGCCACCGACCTCCACCTCCCAGCGCCGCACGACGGGGAGCTCCTCGGTTTCCGGCCCCAAGAGCACCTCCATCCCCATCCCGCCGGGCACGGAAACGAGCGCGGGGCCGACCGCGACGTCGCCCGAGGAGTGCACGCCGACCATGCCGCCGAGCAGCCCGCCGTCGAGGATTCCCGCCTCGGCCACGCCCGCGAGGATGAGCAACATGGGGGGCGACTACTTCGCGCCCGCCACGTACACGTCGCCGCCCTTGGCGGAGAATTCGGCCGCCTTCTCGGCCATGCCGGCTTCCGCCTCACGGCGCAGCTGGTGCGTGATCTCCATGCTGCAGAACTTGGGCCCGCACATCGAGCAGAAGTGTGCCGTCTTCGCCCCGTCGGCGGGCAGCGTGGCGTCGTGGTACTGCCGGGCGATTCCCGGATCGAGGGCGAGGTTGAACTGGTCCTCCCAGCGGAACTCGAAGCGCGCGCGGGAGAGCGCATCATCGCGGTCCTGGGCGCCCGGGTGCCCCTTGGCGAGATCGGCCGCGTGGGCAGCGATCTTGTAGGCGATCATGCCCTGCTTGACGTCCTCCTTGTCGGGGAGCCCGAGGTGCTCCTTGGGGGTGACGTAGCAGAGCATCGCCGTGCCGTGGCTGCCGATGATCGCCGCGCCGATCGCGCTGGTGATGTGGTCGTAGCCGGGCGCGATGTCGGTGGTCAGGGGGCCGAGGGTGTAGAACGGGGCCTCGTGGCAGTGCTTAAGCTGCTCATCCATGTTCTCCTTGATCTTGTGCAGCGGCACGTGGCCGGGGCCCTCGATCATCACCTGGCAGTCCCGCTCCCACGCCACCTTGGTGAGCTCGCCCAGCGCGCGGAGCTCGGCGAACTGCGCTTCGTCGTTGGCATCGGCGATGCAGCCCGGGCGCAGGCCGTCGCCCAGGGAGAAGCTCACGTCGTAGCGGGCGCACAGCTTCGCGATGTCGTCGAAACGTTCGTAGAGGAAGTTCTCCTTGTGGTGCGCGAGGCACCAGCGCGCCATGATGCTGCCCCCGCGGCTCACGATGCCGGTCACCCGGCGGGCGGTCATGGGCACGAAGCGCAGGAGCACGCCGGCGTGGATGGTGAAGTAGTCCACCCCCTGCTCGGCCTGCTCGTGGAGGGTCTCGAGGAACACGTTGATGTCGAGGTCCTCGGGGCGGCCCTTCACCTTCTCCAGCGCCTGGTAGATCGGAACGGTGCCGATGGGAACCGGCGAGTTGCGGATGATGGCTTCGCGCGTGGCGTGGATGTCCTTGCCGGTGCTGAGGTCCATCACGGTGTCGGCGCCCCAGTTCACCGACCAGCGGAGCTTCTCCACCTCATCCTCGATCTTCGAGGAGATGGCCGAGTTGCCGATGTTGCTGTTCACCTTCACCAGGAAACCGCGACCGATGATCATCGGCTCGCTCTCCGGGTGGTTCACGTTGGCCGGGATGATGGCGCGGCCGCGGGCCACCTCGCTGCGCACGAACTCGGCCTCCACGTTCTCGCGCAACGCCACGAATTCCATTTCGCGGGTGATGACGCCGTGGCGGGCGTAGTGCATCTGGGTAACGACCGTGCCGGCGCCACGGGCGGCGATCCACGGCGCGCGCAAGGGAGGAAGCCCGGAAACACCCGGGTTTTCCGGGCCCGTGGTGTCGTACAGGTTGAGCCGCTCCCCGTTGGTGAGCACCACCTCGCGCGCCGGAACGCCCAACTCACCGCGGGTCACCCGCCTCGATCCTGCCGTACCCGAATTGCCGATTGCCATGCCGCCTTCCTCCGCCGGTTCGAGCCGGATCAGGTTCCACGGTCTGATCTCAGGGCCGCGCACGAGATGTGCGTGCCCACCCGTGGCGTGCCCCCGCTGACTAATCGTTCCCTCGCCTGCCCGCCGCGTGCCGATAGAGAGGGGACATGACATTGCTCCTGCAGGCCGCGTTCGCCGCCGAGGTTTCCGGGCCGTGGATGGGGGGCGACTACGTGGACTTCGCGGCGGAAGGCAGCGAGGTGCACGCGGTCTGGCTCAAGGGCACGGACCTCTACTACAGCCACCTGCCCGGGGCGCCCGTCCGGATTGCCAGCGCCGTGGAGTCGGGAGACGGCGGGCAGATCCGGCCCGAGGTGGTCGTGGCCAGCGGCCGCGCCACCGTGCTCTACACTACCGTCGCGGGGCTGTACCGGGTGTCCAGCTCGGATGCCTGGGCCCCGCACCTCGTCTCGCCGGAAGGCGCGCGCGGTCCGTTCCTCGCGGCCATGGCGGCCCGCGGACAGGAGATCCACGTGGTGGGCCTCGCCCACGCGGGCGCCGCCACGCAGGTCTTCGTGGACGGCAAGGTGGTCTTCACCGGCGGGGCCGACGGCGTGTGCATGTGCTGCAAGCCGGCCATCCTGGCGGAGGCGCAGGGCTGGCGCGTGGACTTTCGCGACGCGGAGGGCGCGCGGCGCGAGGTGCGCAGCCTGACCTCGGCCGATGGCCTCGCCTGGGTCGACGCCGGACCGGCCACGGCAGGAGGCTGGAGCCCGGGCGGATGCCCCTCCGATGGGCCGGATCGTTCTACGAGCGCGCTCCTGGTGAGCGATGGCCGTACCGGCCGCCGCATCGTCTACAGCGTGGACCACACCGGCGAGCGGGCGCTGCCGTCGGCCGACGCCGCCGCGCAGATGCTGCAGCCGCGCAGCGTGCCCGACGGGTCGTTGTTGGCGTGGGTGGAGGCCGTTCCGGGCGAGAACCGGCTCGTGGTGCGCGATGGCCCCGCCGCGCCCGCGGTGGTCACCCGCACGCCCGGCCGCCTCGAACCGGGGAACCCGATCGTGGTGGGGAGCGAGGTCTGGCTCCCCTGGCAAGGGGCCGGCGCCCACGTGGAACGCTGGGAGAGCCAGGCGCCTCCCGGCTGGTGATCGCTAGCCGGCACCAACCCGACGGCCCGCCGCCTCCGCCGGCATGGGACGACCGTAGTGCCACCCCTGACCGTAGCGGCAGTTGAGGGCCCGGAGCGCCTCGCCCACCACCTCGCTCTCGATCCCCTCTGCCACGACCGGGAGGGACAGCGCCGTGGCGAGGCTGATGATCGCGTGGGCCACCCCTCCTGAGCCCTCGCCGAGGTCCACCACGAAGGCACGATCGAGCTTCAGCATGGCCACGGGGACACGCTGCAGCCGCCCCAGCGAAGAGTACCCGGCACCGAAATCGTCGAGCACCACCCGAACACCGAGGCCGAGGAGCTCTTCGACGCGAGCGGCCCAAGCCGCTTCCCGCTGCCCGAGCTGGGTCTCGGTCACCTCCAGGATCAGGGCGCTCCCCGGCACCCCGTGCTTCAGCAGCGCGGCTTGCACGTCGGCAACCAGCGTTGCGGACTCGAAGCGCCGCACCGAGGTGTTCGCCGTGATGAACAGGTTGGGTCGCACGGCCAGCCAGGGGGCGAACGCGGCCAGCGCCCGGTCGAGCACCCACGCATCGAGCTCCACGATGAGCGGACCCTACTCGGCCACGGGAATGAACTCCGCCGGCGACACGGCGCCCCGCACCGGGTCGTTCCACCTCGCCAAGGCTTCGAACCCGGCGAGGGCACCTCCGGCGAGCTCCACGATGGGCTGGAACTCCACGGAGATTCCCCCGCCACGGACCGCCTCGCGGAGCGCGAGCTCGAGCGGGAGCCGGCCGAGCACCTTCTGGTGCATCGCCCGGTCGTACGCCGACCACCCGCTCCGGCCCGCCTGCTTGGCCGTGTACATCGCGGTGTCGGCCTCCTTCATCAGGGATGCGGAGTCCACGCCCGGCCGGCAGAGGCTCACCCCGATGCTCGCGGTCAGCTCGAGGACCTCCCCCCCGACCACCATCGGTCGGCGCACGAGGGCGAGGAACGCCTGGGCGCGCTCCCCCGCCTCGACGAGGTCGTCGACTCCGTGGAGCACCACCGCGAACTCATCACCGCCGAGGCGGGCCACCAGATCCCCTTCCCCGGTGCTCTCCGCCAGTCGTTTCGCCACCTCGCAGATGACCGCATCGCCAGCCTGGTGGCCGAGGTGGTCGTTGACGCGCTTCATCTGGTCGAGGTCGACAAACAGGAGCGCGGTAGTGGCCCCGGGGCCAGCCTCGGCCCCCATTCGCGCCTCTTCGAGCCGTGCGCGGAGGACCGACCGGTTGGCCAGCCCGGTGAGCGGGTCCCGGCGCGCCTCCCGCTCGGCGCCCTCGCGCATGCGCCGGTCGGCGTCGACCAGCTCGTTGATGGCCACCGCGAGCCGATCCAGCTCGTCGTCGCCGTTCACGGGCAGCCGCGCTGCGGCGCTGCCCTCCCGCAACGCGGCCACTCCCGCGCTCAACGCCGAAAGCCGCCTCAACACCATCCGGTCCAGCAGGAAGACCGCGGCGGACAGCGCGATCACGCCGACCACCGCCGTGTTGATGGCTATCGCAGTCAGGCCGCGTCCGGCCCGCGCCCCCCGGGCGTCGGGAATGGCGATCACGTTCCAGCCATCGAAGCCCGCCCCCAACGCGAGCGGCCGGGGCGCGGCTTCGAGCGCCGCCGAGGAGCCGGCTCGAACCAGCGTGATCCGCCCCGATACCAGATGTTCGGGCGTGGCCATTCGCGAGGGCGTGAGCTCGCGCGCCACGAGCCACATCGTGCCATTGACGCCGGTGCCATCCGACCGGGAGACGGGAATCCGCGCGTACAGCCAGGTACCGCCCCCCCATTCGACCAATCCGCTTTCGGCCGCCTTGCTGCCGAGGAGCGGCGTCAGCACCTTGCTGAATTCGGGCGAAGGGGGCACCAGTCGGGCGGCGCCACCCTCCTCCAGCTCCCGAGCGAGCGAGAGCCGCAAGTCCTCGGGTGTCCCCACCAGGACCACGTCGAGATCAAGGTTTTCGAAGGACTCGAGCGTGAGGTACTCGGTGGCAAAGGAGGGCAATCGGCCCTCGGTGAACAACAAGGCATCATCCCACCGCGCGTAGTCGCGCGCTCTCCCCGCAAGGTCCTGCACCGCGGTGGTCAACCATTGCTCCGCAGCGCCCGCCGCGCGCGTTTTTTCCTCAAGGTCGTTCGCCCGATCGGAGGCCAACAAGGCGAGGCCGCTGATGCAAAAGCACGCCGCCAGCGATGTCGCCAGCACGGCCACCATGACACTCAAGGTCCGTGCACGAATTCCCATGCCGAATCCTATCCATCCGCCGAGCGCATCGTCGCTCCGGTTCACCGGAGTGATCCGCTTCCGTACCGGTCAGACGGGAAGTCCCTTCGCGGCCGCCCAGAACGCCCGTTCGTCTTCCGCATGGCTCGTCGTCCCGGCGGCAAGCAGGGCCTCCAGCACGCCCTCCGTCCCCGCGAAACAGCGGCGCACCTGCTCGGCGCTGGCATCGGGGTTGGCCGTGGCCGCGACCAGCCAGGGCGCGGGGCGCCGATACCACAGCCTCGCCCCGAGCGGCCAGGCCTCCACCTGCGGCTCGGCGGTGCCAAAGCCGGCAAGCCCTTCCCGTTCGGCGCGCAACAACCGCTCGTGCGCGCGAAGCGTCAGCGCCAGCACCAGCGCCGTGGCCTGCGGGGCCCACGCCGCCGGCGCGAGCGGGAGAGCGCTCCCCTCCACGCGCCGCCGTCCGCACAACACCTCCCACGCCAGCGCGATCTCTCCCGGCGAGCCGGCGCACACCTGGCGCTGGCCGATGAGCCACCTCCCCCGCTCCAGCACGTTCTGGAGCGAGTCCGGTCCGGGCAGATCACGCGCGGGGGTCCCAGCGAGGTCCGGGCTGGCGAGCAGGAGCGCGGTCACCAACTGCAGGAAGCCGGCGGTGGTCTTGTAGAGCGCGCTGCTGGCCGCGGGCACCGGGCGCTGCAGGAAGAGCGGCGCCGCCACGACCCGCGTCGCCGCCGCGAAAACGTCCGCCACGCGAGGCTCGGGGCCCACGGCGACCGAAAGTGTGGCGAGGCCCGCCTCCGCGTGCGCCCGCACCTGGAGCTGCGCCGTTTCGTTCATCGGGCGCCCCTTGCGCCCCCCGGAATACGGGCAGGCCACCTCCACGGTGTCGCTCGGGTAGAGCGGCGAGGACACCTCCGAGAGCGGCCTCCCATCGGTGTCGAGCCAGTCCCGCTGCGCCTGCTCGGCCCAGGTGGCGAAACGTTCGCGGCTCACGACGTGGGCTGGCCGAGGTGCACCACGGACTCCACGGTGTCCGTGCGGTCCTTCATCACCACGTTCACCTTCAGCGACAGGTCACCCTGCGCGGGCACCGGGCCCTGCGGCTTCGGGTCCACGTCCCACTGCTGCTCCTCCGACCCGGGAACGAGCGTGCGCGTGCCCACGAGCAGGCGCTCGCCGGGCTTGACGGCCATCCAGCGCCGACGCGGACCGGACCGCGACATCATATCGGCGTCGAACCCGGCGTTGAGCCGCTGCTGGTCGCCGTTCTGGAGCTGGACCCAGGCCGCCTCCACGAAGGGGTCGTCGTCCACGAGCAGCACCGCATCCGTCTGGTTCTGCGCGAAGATCTTGAGCTCGATCCCCTTCGGCGTGACCGCGGTTTCGTAGCTGAGCCGGTACGGCGGCGCGACCGGCTTCGAAACCTGCTTCTGCTCCGAATCGCCGGCGAGGGCCGGGGCGGAGAACGCGAGGACGGACAGGGCACCAAGGCGCGAGGGGGAGGCGAACACGGAGACTCCGGGGGTATCGATCATGACATCGCGGGGGCGAGCCGGTTCCTGCCGGAGACAATCCATTGCAAGCCGCGGGAGTCGGACTCCGTTCAACGATGCCCGCCGACCCGGGATATCCTTCGGCGTGCTTTCTTCCGCCCTCCTGCCCCTCGCGCTCGGGCTCTCCTGCGCGCCGTCGTCACCGCAGCGGACGTCACCCGCCCTCCCTTCGGCCGCCAAGGCGAAGACCCTTACGGTGGACTGCGCCGGCGCCGGCGAGTACCTCGACATCGTCAGCGCGATCGAGGCCGCCGACTCGGGCGACACGATCGAGGTTGCGCCCTGTACGTACGAGGGGTCGGTGGACTTCCGCGGGCGCGAGGTGCACATCGTGGCCACGGGCGGCCCGGAGGTCACCTTCATCGTGGCCACGCCCGACCTTCCCGTGGTGGAGGCCCACCGCGGCGAGGGGCCGAACACCATCCTCGAGGGCTTCACGCTGGTGGGCGGCGGCGGCGCCGAGACCTCGGCCATCGAGGAACAGTTCTCCGCCCTCACCCTTCGCGACGTGGTGATCACCGGCTCCGCGGGGCTCGCCACGGTGTACGCGCGCTCCTCGATGATCCGGCTCGAGAACGTGTGGATCGACGACACGAACACCCCCGCCGAGGGCGTGGTGGTGCAGGGGCGTCGCGGGGCGCTCGTGATCAAGGACAGCCTCGTGGAGTGTGGCGCCGCGGGGGTGGGGGTGCAGGTGGAGCACGGCGCCGCCTTCTTCGATGGCCTCACCACCAACTGCCCGGCCGGTCGCGGCGCGGAGATCTTCCACGCGCCGGGCCGCATCCAGCGCAGCGTCTTCTCCGGGCTCGTGCACGTGGAGAACGAAGACCGCTCCGCCGAGACCACCGTGGTCGAGGGCGCCGTCTTCCTCGGCGGCGTGAGCGTCGCGGTGGCCAGCCTCGAAGTCCACAACGCCGTCTTCGCGGGCGAGGGGCTTACGGCCACGGCGGCCACGGTAACGGTGGGCGGCGGCATCTTCACCGGCGCGGCCTGCGCGCTGCAGAGCAGCGGGGGGGGCAGCTTGCGGGTGGAATACAGCGACTTCTACGAGAACACCACCAACAACTGCTCCGGCGCCGATCCGGTCGGCACCAGCGGCAACATCGACGGCAACCCGCTCTTCACCGACCTTGCGGGCGGCGACTACAGGCTCCAGACCGGCTCGTCGGCCATCAACACGGGCCCCACCAGCGGCACGTACACCGACGTGGATGGCTCCCGAAACGACATGGGCGCCTGGGGCGGCCCCTTCCAGCTCGGCGGAGGGTGGTGATGCTGCTCTTCCTACTTGCCTGCAAGGTGCAAGGCTCCATCGAGCTCGGCAACGGCACCGACACCGGCGCCGACCCCCTCCCCGACACCGCCACCGACTCGGGCGATTCCGGCGAGAACATCGGCGGCGACACCAGCGAGGACACCGGCTCCGGCGAGGTGCCCGACGAGCCCACGCCCACGGTGGTGGTCGACTGCAATGGCGGCGCCGACTTCACCACCATCACCGAGGCCATCGCGGCCTCCACCTCGGGCGACCGCATCGGCCTCCGCGCCTGCACCTACACCGAGAACGTGGACTACCGCGGCAAGGCGCTCGACATCTACGGGCTCGACGTGCGGGAGAAGGTCATCATCGAGGCCGCCAGCCGCGCCCCCGTGGTCACCGCCGCCCGCGGCGAGAGCATCGGCACCCGCCTCGCGCACGTCACCCTCACCGGCGGCGGTGGCGGCTACGGCTCCGCGCTCTATGTAGACCGCGCGCTGTTCACCCTCGAGGATGCCGTGGTGCGCGACAACGGCTCGGCCAGCTCCACGTTCTACCAGAGCGCGGCCTCCGTCCGCCTCGTCGACGTCGTGGCCTACGACAACGAAACCTCCAGCCGGCAGGGCATGGAGGTCTTCGCCAACGACGGCAGCATGCACGCCGTGGGGTTCCACCTCACCTGCGGCCGCACGGCCTACGCGATCTACCAGCACGTCGACCTGCTCCTCACCGACAGCACGCTCGACTGCGCCGACGCCGAGTACGGCGTGATGATCGATGGCGGCGAGGTGCACGTGCGCCGCTCGCGCATCGAGGCCTCGTCGGTGGGCATCTACGCCGAGGACAACAACGACACCCGCAACGAGCGCGTGTGGCTGTTCAACAGCATCGTGGTGGGCGGCGACCAAGGCGTGGCCACCTCGTTCATGCACGTGAAGGTGCGCAACAGCGTGCTCTGGGGCAGCGATCGCGGGCTCTCCCTCGGCCACCCCCACCTCGACTCCTACCTCTACGCGAGCGCCTTCATCGGCGACCGCTGCGGGGTGGACGACGACGGCGACCCCTACGTGGCCGGCTGGAACGCGCTCGGCGAGAGTCCCCTGTGCGGATTTCCCGGCACGGACACCGTGAGCGGCGAGCCGCTCTTCGCGGATGCCCCCGCCGACTTCCACCTCCTCGAAGGCTCCCCGCTCATCGACGCCGGCGATCCCGATCCCGGCGAGAACGACGACGACGACACGCGCAACGACATCGGCGCCTACGGCGGTCCCGAGGCCAACGGTCCGCGGTAGGCGAGGTTCGGGGCGCTGCGGTGGGCCCGGTACCGGGGGTCCCGCGCTCGCGCCGCAGCGCGGCGCCGTCGGTGCGGGCTACTTCGGGGCGGGCGGAGGCGGCCCGGGCGGCGGGCCGCCGCCCCCGGGGCCCGCGTCGTGCTTGACGGTCACCTTCACGCCCCCGAGCGCCTCGGTGCCCACCGCGAGCGGGTTGCCCTCGGCCATGCCGAAGCCGCCGGATGCCGCCGGGGCCGCCCACTTGCCCCCCGGTGTGCGCGGGCGCCCGGCGTCGAGCGCCACCATGACGAGGTACGACCCCTCCACGGGCACCTCGATCGCGAAGGGCAGCGAAGCCTCGCCCGCGGGCGTGAGCTTCAGCTCCGCCACCGGCGAGCGCCCCGGCGCCGCCATCCCGGAGCCGCCGACCGCGTCGGCCGCTGCAAAGGCGGTGACGTAGAGCGCGCTCCCCACCAGCGGGCCATCGCCGCCCACCACCGTGCCCCGGATGAACGTGGTGCGGAGCGGCTCCACGGCATCGAAGCTCCCCTCCACCCGGGCGCGGGCGCAGCGGAAGCCGCTGGCCCCGCCCTCGAGGTTGGAGGTGAGCCGGTTGGCCACGCGCATGTTGGTGGAGAAGGTGTTCCAGCCGCCGCCGCGGAGCACGTGCAACGAGCCCGAGGCGGGCCCACGCGGGTCCACGCGGGCGGGCTCCCGGTGGTACACCCGCGGGTGGTACCAGTCGGCCACCCATTCCCACACGTTTCCCGCCAGCTCGGTGTGGCCGTAGGGGCCGGTGTTGCGCACACCCACGCTGGCCGAGCCCTCGCAGAGGGTGGGCGCGCCCGTGGAGACCTGGTGGTTGGCGTGTTCGCAGCTCGGCGCGTCGCTCCCCCAGGGGTAGGGCCGAAGGTCGCCGGCGTCGCAGTGCGCGCGGTCCGCGCCCAGCTCGCAGCCGCCGCGCGCGGCCTTCTCCCACTGCGCCTCTGTGGGCAGGGATCGGCCGAGCGCGCGGCAGGTGGACTCGGCGGTCTCCCACGTCACACCTTCGAGCACCGCGCCGGCGGCGTCGGTCTTCTCGGCCACGTCCACGCAGTAGCCGCTGAGCTGGACCACGTGCACCGGCCCCTCGTCGGTGCCGGCGTGGGTGCTGGCCGAGCCCATCAGGAAGGGGCCGGGCGGCACCCAGCGCTCCGTGGTAGGGTTCACGGCGGGGTCCTTGTCATCGCAGTCGGTGCCGGTGCGGTTGCAGGTCCACGCATCGGCGGCGCCGTCGCCATCGGCATCGGGGCAGGTGCCTGGCTCCGTGATGGGCGGCACCACGGCGGCGAGGGAGGGCTCCCAGCTCGAGGACAGGTCCTCCACCGGGGTGCTGCCGGGGAGCCCACCTGGGCCCCCTGGGCCCGGCGCTGGCGCGCCGACAGGCGGAGCCTGCGGCGCCCTGACGGCCGGCGCGGCGGGGGAATCGTCGGGCGAAGAACACGCGAGGAGGAGGAGGAGCACACCTCCGGTTATCGCGGGGAGCGGCGCATCCGGCGGACACGGGACGTGTGGTACGCTGCGGGCGTGCGTCGCCGTCGTTCCGAGCCGGTAGTTTCCTACCACTTCGGGGTAGCCCCGAGGATTGTCTCTCCCCAGCCCTCCCAGCTCACGATCTCCGCCGCGCCGAGGCGCGGTACCGATCGTGACCCGCGGGATTCGTCGGGCGGCGGCGGCGCACACCCCTGATGGCGCGGCGAAGCCAGGCCCCTCCCGCATGGGCGTTCGTCCTCCGCGGGGCGAGCCCGCTGGTGCGCGCGCTGGCCCGCGCCGCGCTCAGCGGCGCTGCCCCGCCAGTATCGGGTCGGCGTGCTGCGGATGAAACGGGTTCTTGACCAACACTTCGATCCTGCGCCACGCCTCGACCTCAATCTGCGCAGGCGCAAGGCGCATATGCCCCTCGGCCGCCGCCGACACCTGTAGCTCCCAGCGCTCAGCCACGAGCGGCCTCTTCCTTCACCCGGCGTTCAGCCGCGCGCCGCAGCTTGCGCAGTTCCGCCAAGCTCATGACCCGCGCACCGAACTCGGAGGCGAGCGCGCGCAACACCGCGTCTTCCTGCTGAATCTCCACATCCGGATTCTTGTTGGCTTTTGCCATCGTGCGCCTCACTTCATACGCATAGCCGCTTTGGCACTACCACTTCCACTGGTTGCCCAAACCGAGGGGGGGCGACCGTCTGGTGGAGACCCCGAAGCGTCGCCTGAAGGAGGCCCAGCGCTGGGTGTTGCGCGAGGTTCTCAACGCGGTGCCCCCGCATCCGGACGTGCACGGCTTCCGACGCGGGCGCAGCGCGCGCACCGCCGCCGAGCCGCACGTGGGCCACGCCGTGCTCCTTCGCCTCGACCTCGAGGACTTCTTCGCCTCGGTGGGCTTCCCTTCCGTGTACGGCGTCTTCCGCGGCATGGGCTACAACCGCGCCGTCGCGCTTGCGATGGCGAGGCTCTGCACGGTGGAGGCGCCGCGGGCGGTCCTGCAGGAGCTGCCGCCCTCGCTCGAGAACCGGATGGCGCGCGGCCGCCAGGCCATGCGCTTGCGCGCGCGGCATCTCCCCACCGGTGCCCCCACCTCGCCGGCGCTCGCCAACCTCGCCGCGCTTCGGCTCGACATCCGCCTCAAGGCCGCCGCCGCGAAGGCCGGGGCCACCTACACCCGCTACGCCGACGACCTCGCCTTCTCCGGCGGCCCCGAGTTCGACGCCACGGCGGGCGCCGGCCTCGTGCGCCAGATCGCCGCCGACGCCGGGTTCAGGGTGAACGACCGGAAGACACGGGTGGCCCGGAAGGGCGCGCGCCAGATGGTGGCGGGCGTGGTGGTGAACGAACGGACCTCCATGCCGCGCGGCCGCTACGACAACCTGAAGGCCGCGTTGCACAACTGCCAGAAGCACGGTCCGCTCGCGCAGGCCAACGGCGATCTCCCCGCATTCCGCGCCTGGTTGGTCGGGTCCGTGGCCGCCGCCCAGGCGATCGACCCGGTTCGCGGCGGAAAGCTCGCGGCACGCCTCGCCCTCGTGGACTGGTCGCGCTGAACCCCGCGACGCCCTTCGCCCCCGCGCCGCGGCGCGCAATTGCCCACCCGCGACGAGCTGCCGGGCCTACCGCGCCGCCCCCACCGACCTCCCCTTCCAGATCGCGAACAGCGCGGGGTACACCAGCAGCTCGAGCGCGAAGCTGCTCACGAGGCCGCCCACCATGGGGGCTGCGATGCGGCGCATCACGTCGGCGCCCGCGCCATCGCTCCAGAACACCGGCAGCAGCCCGAGCATGGCCGTGGCCACCGTCATCAGCTTGGGACGCAGGCGCCGCGCCGCCCCCTCCACGATCACCTCCTCCAGCTCCGCCCGGTTGGCCGCACCGCCGTGGTGTTTCCACGCCAGCGAGAGGTAGAGCAGCATCACCACGCCCGTTTCGGCGTCGAGGCCAGCGAGCGCGATCATGCCCACCCAGGAGGCCACGCTCAGATGGTAGTCAAGCGCCGCCATCAGCCAGAGGGCGCCCACCAGCGAGAAGGGAACCGCCATCATCACGATGGCCGTTTCCGCCCAGGAACCGGTGTTCAAGCGCAGCAACAGGGCGATGCCGAGGAGCGTGATGGGCACCATCCAGGCGAGGGAGGCCTCGGCCCGCGCGAGCGACTGGAAGGTGCCCGCCCACTCCACGTACACGCCGGCCTCGCGGGGCAGCTCGGCCAGCCGCTGTTCGGCGTCGGCCACCCACTCGCTCACGGGGCGCTCCCCCGGGTCGACGAGCACGAGGCCCATCAGGGCGCCATCCTCGCTGCGGATCATGTCGGGGCCGGTGGAGAAGCGCAGGTCGGCCACGCTGGCGAGGGCCACGGGCGCCCCCACGGACCGCTCCACCAGCGCCTCGGCGAGCGCGCCCGGGTCGGCGCGGAAGTCGCGGGCGTAGCGCACAAGCACGGGGAACAGCGCCCGGCCGGCGTACCAGTCGCCGGCCCGCTGCCCGCCCAACGCCCCGGTCACGGTGCGCGCCACGTCGGCGGGGCGCACGCCCAGCGCGGAGGCGGCGTCGCGGCGAACGTCGACGTCGAGGAGGAAGGCGCCGGTGGCACGGTCGGCGAGGATGCTTCGGGTGCCAGGCACGCCCGCGAGGTGCTGCTCGATCGCCACCGCGGCGCGTTCGATGGCCGCGAGGTCGGGCCCCATCACGCGCAGGCCGAGCGGGCTGCGCAGGCCGGTGGCGAGCATCTCGGTGCGGGTCTGCACCGGCATCCACCAGGCGTTGGGGAAGCCGGGCACGTCGAGGGCGGCGTCGAGCTCGGCCACGAGCCCCTCCCAGTCGAGCCCTTCGCGCCACTCGGCGCGCGGGCGGAGCTGGATCACCGTCTCCGCCATGCCGAGCGGCGCGGGATCGGTGGCGGTGTCGGCGCGGCCCATCTTGCCGAAGACGGTGGCCACCTCGGGGATGGTGGCGATGCGCGCATCCATCGCCCGGAGCACCCGCGAGGCCTCGGCCTCGGAGATGCCGGGCGGCGCCGAGGGCATGTACAACAACGAGCCCTCGTTGAGCGGCGGCATGAACTCCGTGGGCAGCGTCCAGAAGAGGGGGAGGCTCGCCGCCACGAGCAGCCCGGCGGCGGCCACCACCGCCCAGCGCGCGCGCACTACGAAGCGCACCACGGGGGCGTAGAGCGCCCCGAGGAAGTGGGCGAGCCGGTCGGCGTGCTCCTCGCCGTCCGAAAGCGCCGCGGCGCGCTGGCCGTGGGTGAGGACGACGAGCGCCGGGGTGAGGGTGACAGCGAGGAGGGCGGCGAAGAACATCGCCCAGGTCTTCGTCCACGCGAGCGGCGCGAACAGGCGACCCTCGCTGCCGTGGAGCGCGAAGACAGGCACGAACGACACGGTCACCACGAGGAGCGCGAAGAACGCGGCGGGCGCCACCTCCTGCATCGCCTGGACGACCACCCGCTGGCGCGGCGCCTGCGGGTCGGCGGCGATGCGCGCGTGCACGTTCTCCACCACGAGCAGGCTCGCATCCACCATCGCGCCCACGGCCACCGCGAGGCCGCCGAGCGACATGATGTTCACGGTGAGCCCCTGGGCCTGGAGGGGCACGAACGCCGCCAGCACCGCCACCGGCAGGCCGATCACCGGCACCAGCGCGCTGCGCCACCGGCGCAGGAACAGCCCCACCACGAGCGACACCACGAGGAGCTCCTCGCCCAGCGTGCGCAGGAGCGTGGCCACCGCCTCCCGGATGAGGGCGCCGCGGTCGTACACGGTCGTGAGCTCCACCCCCTCCGGGAGCGAGCCCCGGAGGGTGTCGAGCCGCGCCTGGACCTGATCGATCACCCGCAGCGCGTTCTGGCCCTGGCGGGCCACCACGATGCCGCCCACGGTGTCGCCCAGCCCGCCGAAGTCGGAGACGCCGCGGCGGGCCGCGGCCGACCACTGCACGTCGGCCACGTCGCGCACGCGGATCACGTGCGAACCCGGTTCGGCTGCCCCCACCGCCGGCGCGGCCACCGGCAGGGCGGGCATGGCCGCCATCCCGCCCATGCCCGGCTCCGCCGCGGGCGCACCCCCGCCCGCGGCTGCCCGCGGCGGCGCGCTCGCCGCCGCAAGGAAGAGCGGCGCGTCGAGCAGGTCGTCGAAGCGCGTGGCCTGGCCGCGCATCCGCAACATCTGCTCGTGCCCGGCCTGCTCGATGGTGCCGCCACCCGCGACGGCGTTCGCCCCGCGCACGGCCTCCACCACCTCGGCAAAACCCACCCCGTGCGCGCGCATCCGCGCCGGGTCGAGGCTGACCTCCACCTGCCGCTCGAAACCGCCCACGCTGGCCACCTCGGCCACCCCGTCGAGCGACTGCAACGCGGGCGCGATGACGGTGTCGTGCAGCGTGCGGAGCGTGGCGGGATCGCTCACGCCCCCGCGGTCCACGAGCGCGTACTGGAACACCCAGCCGACCCCGGTGGCGTCGGGCCCCACCCGCGCCACCGCACCCTCGGGGAGGCGGGCCTGGACCTCGGCCACCACCTCGCTCACGCGGGTCCGGGCGGCGCTCACGGAGGTGTCCTCGCCGAAGATGGCGTACACGAAACTCATGCCGAAGCCGCTCTGGCCGCGCACCGTCACCACCCCGGGGGTGCCGAGCAGCGCGGCGGTGAGCGGCGCGGTGACCTGATCCTCCACGAGGTCGGGGCTCCGGCCCATCCACTCGCTGGCCACGATCACCTGCGGGTCGGAGAGGTCGGGGATGGCGTCGAGCGGCGCGCGGAGGGCGGCCGAGGCGCCGCCGAGCGCGAGGAGCGCCGAGAGGAAGACGACCGCCCACGGATGCGCCGCGGAGAGCGCCACCACACGCGCGAGCAGGCCGCGTGCGCCGCCGATGTCCTCGCTCACGGCTGGCTCCAGGCGGCGGGGGCCTGCATGCGGCTGTCGGCCGCCAGCAGGAAGGCCCCGGCGGCCGCCACGTGCTCGCCTTCGATCACCCCCGAGAGGAGCGCCACCTCATCGCCGGTGCGCGCGCCCAACTCGACCTCGCGCGGCACGAACTGGCCATCGGCGCCGGCAACGAAGACCACGCGCCGCGTGCCGGCGTACACCACGGCGTCGGCGGGCACGACCAGCGCCGGCTCGCCCTCGGGCTCCACCGTCACGGTCACGACGGCGCCCGCGCGGAGCTCGCCGCGATCGTCGTCGAGCTCCACCCGCACGCGCGCCGCGGCTTCGTTGCCCACGACCGGGTGCACCGTGCCGGTGAAGGTCCGGCCGGGCGCGGCCTCGTCCACCACCGTGGCCCGCGCGCCCGCGGGGAGCCGCGCCGCGAGCGTGGCGCTGAGCGTGGCTTCCACCCACACGGCCCCGGCGTCGGCGAGGCGGGCGGCCACGCCGAAGGGCGCGAGCGGCGAGCCCTCCACCACGTCTACGCTCACGAGCACGCCCGCCGTGGGCGCGAGCACCGGCACCGCCTCCACGGGCCGCCCGCGCGCTTCGAGCGCCGCCACCTGGGCCGCGCTGAAGCCCATCGACTCGAGACGGTGCTGCGCCGCCAGGCGCGAGGGCCCGGTGGAGGCGAGGTAGTCGCTCTGCTCCGCCACCAGCTCGGGGCTCCGCAAGGCAAAGAGCGGCGCGCCGGCGCGCACGCGGGTGCCGGCCACCACGCGCAGGTCGGTGACCCAGCCGGAGGCGCGCACCGACACGTCGCGGAGCTTGCGGAGGTCCCAGTCCACCGTGCCCGCGAACCGGATGGAGTCGTGCAGCGGCCGCCGCACCACCGCCGCGGTGCGGATGCCGTAGCGCTCGGCCGCCTCGGTCGAGACGGCCACGCCCCCCGCCGCCTCCTCCTTCACCGGCACGAGGTCCATGCCGCAGATGGGGCAGCGGCCGGGCGCGTCGGAGCGCACGCTGGGGTGCATCGGGCAGGTCCACGCCGAATGCGCTTCGGCGTGGGCCTCCTCGGGAGAGGTGGGCGCGGGCGCCCCGCCGGTGCAGGCGGTCAGGGCGAGGAGCAGGAGAACAGGGACCTTCATGGGGACTCCTCGGGAATGCCGGCGCGCTGGCCGCGCGCCATGGCCACCATCGCTTCCGCCCCGCGCCGCTCGGCGCGGGTTTCCAGGGTGCGCAACCGCGCGTGGGCCAGCTCGCGTTCCGCCGCGAGCCAGACCTCGAGCGTGCCGGCGCCGGCCTCGAACCCGAGGCGGGTGAGCCGGGCGCGCTCCTCGGCCAGCGGCAGCATCCGCTCGGCCATCAACCGTTCCATGGCGGCGGCCTCCTCGGCCATCGAGGCGGCGCGGGCGG
>CAISIK010000181.1 GCA_903885375.1 uncultured Pseudomonadota bacterium | reverse complement strand
CCCCCGCGGCCGACGTGCCCGGCTCCGGCCCCACGCTCGACCCCGAGGAGCTCGGCCCCCCCGCCGATCTGGGCGTGGAGCCCACGGTCCGGCCGGAGGTCCGGCCGGAGGTGCCCGCACCGCATCCCTTCGCGATGCTGCCGGAAATCCGGGCCGAGCTCCTCGATCCTCCCTCGGCGGAGGAGCTCAAGCCCAAGGGGATTCCTTCGGCGCCCACGATGATCCCCACCGAGGATGCCCCACCTTCCGACGAGGAGGTCTCGGCCGGGCTGGCGCGGATGCGGGCGAACCTCACGATGGTCCCCGATCTGGAGCACGAAGAGGACCCCACCACCATGGGGAACGTCACGTACCCCATCGGGCTCGAGCCGCCGCCCCCGCCGAGGCCCGCGGCGGCCGTGCCCGCGCCGAAGCCGGCGGCCCAGCCGGCTCCCGCTCCGAAGCCGGCCGCAGCCACGCCGAAGCCGGCCGCGAAGCCCGCGGCGGCTGCGAAGCCCGCGCCGGCGCCGGTTCGCGCGCGGCCCCCCGAGCCGGAAGTCGACTTCGAGGAGGCGGGCTCGGGCTCGCGCTCCGGGGTGCTCGTTTTCGTGGGGGTCATCGCCCTGTGCGGCCTGCTCGGTCTCGCCCTCGGCGGGAGCTACGTGGGCTACCTGTACTGGTCGGCGCAGCAGGCGGCGCCCGCGGGCGTGGCGGCCACGCCAACCCCCTCCACCGGGTCGGCGTCCGTCGCGCCGGCGCCGTCCGCAGCGCCGGCGCCCTCGGCAGCGCCGGCGCCCTCCGCAGCGCCTGCGCCGGGTGCTGCCCCGGTCTCGCCCGCGGCGGTGCTCGCGGCGCCGGTGGCCGCCTCGCCCACCGACATCGTGTTCACCGGTCCCGCCGATGCCCGCTCCATGAGCGCGGACTGCGGCGCGGGCGTGCAAACGGGCGTGGCGCAGGTCGTCGTGCCGGGCCCCGTGGCCGGCACCTGCCTCGTCACCCTCGTCAAACCCGATCGTTCCCGCCTGCGCGCGGAGGTCGAGGCGCCCGCCGCCGGCACGTGGACCTGTTTCGACGCCGACACGAAGGCCTGCAAGAAGTGAGCCGCGCCGCGGTCGTCGTCACGGCCGTCGCGCTGCGAACGGCGGGCCCGCCCGATGTGGCCTCGGCCCGCCCCGACGTCGAAGCCGCCGCGCTCGACGTACCCCTCGTTGCGCGGGTGCAAGGGGTGGCCGACGACCCGGACTTCCCCGACGACCGCAAGGGGAGCCTCGCGGCCGCGGTGGTGGGGGAGCTGGCGGGGGCGCTCCCGGAAGGGCGGCGGGGCCTGTTCCTCGGCACGGGCCTGTCCTCGCTCACGCCCGACGAGCTGCGTCGCGACCTGTACCCCTCCTTGCGCGGCACGAGCTTCGATCGGGAGTGGCTGGCGCGCGACCTCGCGCCCGGTCGTCCGGCGCCCCGGCGGCACCAGCCGGAGCGCGTCACCACCGTGCTGGCCGCGCGCCTCGGCGCCGTGCGCGGGGAGACCAACTTCTCCGCCTGCGCGGCGGCGGCACAGTCCATCGCGGCCGCGGCGCGGGCCGTGGCGCGCGGGGATGTGGATGTGGCCCTCGCGGGCGGGCACGACTCCATGCTCCACCCGCTCGGCTACCTCTCGTTCGTGGTCCTCGGCGCGCTCTCGCCCACCGTGGGGCGCCCCTTCGACCGCCGGCGCGATGGGTTCCTCATCGGCGAAGGCGCCGCGGTGCTCCAACTGGAGCGCGAGTCCGACGCGCGCGCCCGGGGTGCCCCCATCCTCGCCCGTTTTTTCGGCGCGGGCTCCAGCGTGGATGCCTACAACGTGACGGCGCCGCACCCGGAGGGCCGCGGCGCGGCGCTCGCGATGCGGCGGGCCTTGCGTGATGCGGGGCTGCAGCCGGGCGACGTGGACTACGTCAACGCCCACGGCACCGGCACCCCGGTGGGCGATGTGGCGGAGTCCATCGCGATCCACGAGGTGCTCGGCCCCGTGGCCACCGGCTCCTTCAAGGGCGCGTTCGGCCATTGCATCGCGGCGGCGGGCGCCGTGGAGATGGCCTGGTGCATCCTCGGGTTCGGCCTCGGCCGAACCTGGGGGACGGTGGGGTGCGAGGAGCCCGACCCAGCCATGCGGTGCGAGGTGCTGCGCGAGGGCCGCCCCTTCGCGCCGCGGGTGGTGATGAGCAACAGCTTCGGCTTCGGCGGGCAGAACTGCGCGCTCTGTTTCGGTGCGCCGTGACCGGGCTCCTGTTCGTGGCCGCCGCGCTGGCCCACGGCGACTCCTTCGAGCTGGTGCGGTTGTCGGCGCGGCCGGAAGCGCCGGAGGAGCTCTGGGGGGTGGTGGACGGGTGGGGCCTCGTTCACTCCGAGGATGGCGGGCAGGGCTGGGGCTGGCTCTGCGAGGAGGCGATCGGCTCGACCGCCGTGTACGACGTGCTCGCCTGGCAGGAGGGCAGCGCGCTCCTCGGCACGGTGGACGGGCTCCTGCAGGTCGACGACACCTGCATCGGCCAGAGCGTCGGCGGGCTCCCCGAGGGGTTCGTGCTCACGCTGGCCCGGCGCGGCGAGGAGGCGATGGTGGCGCTCGTAGGCTCGGAGTCGGGCGGGGTGTACCGCTGCGGCCCGGAATCGTGCGTGGCCACCTCGCTGGTGGGCGCCGGCCTCTTCCCGAAGTCGATCGTGGTCGATGGCGACACGGTCTGGGCCACGGTGGTGCACACAGGCAGCGAAGAGGGGCTCGCGGCCGAGCTGTGGACGAGCACCGACGGGCAGGAGTTCGCCGTGGCCCACGCCTGGCCCGAGGGCGACGTGGATCCGCGCGTCATCCACGCGGAGGGCGCGTCGGTGTACGCCTGGCTCCGCCCCCGCACCGAGGCCACGCTCCCGGGCTTTGCGCGGAGCGAGGACGGCGGCGCCTCCTTCACCACGACCTTCACCACCGGCTACTACACCGACCCCACGCCCGGCTTTCTCGTGACCGGCGGCGGCGGGACCGTGCTGATCGGCAGCTGGTACGGCGCGCGCACGTGGCGGAGCGTGGACGCCGGCGGCTCCTTCGAGGAGGTGAGCCTGGAGGCCCCGGCGCTACGATGTGGGCTCGCGCTGCCCGGCCGTGCGCTCGTGTGCACCGACCACCTTGTGGATGGCTTCGACATCGCCGCCACGACCGATGGCGTGTCGTTCTCGCCCGAGCTCTGCCTCGAGGAGGTGGAGGCGGCTGCGTGCGTGACGGAGACCTGCGCGCCCTACTCCGACTCCTGGCGGGCGGCGTCTGCCCTCGGGGGAGGGCGTTGCCAGCTCCCCGCCGACACTGGCGAGCGGCCGGACGACCCTCCGTGCGGCTGTGCGGACGTCGGCGGGAGCGCCGCCCTGCTTCCGCTGGCGGCCGCGAGCTTGCTGTTGGCGCGCCGCCGGCGTCGGCTCGGTTAGGCGGGCGCGTGCGCGACGTCCTTGTGCTCTCCTTTTCCTGCCTCGCGCCCGAGGCGCCGGCCGTGTCGGTGGCCGGGTTCGATCCGGTGGCGGCGGGCCTCCCGCGCAAGTCGCTGAAGACGATGACCCGGGCCGTCCAGCTTGGCGTGGCCTCGGTCCTCGCGTGCACGCGGGCCGCATCCGGATGGGAGTCCGTTCCGCCCGAGCGCCGGGGGCTGTTCGTGGGGGCCTCGCCCCAGCAGGGCGACGTGGAGGACCTCGCCGCGGCGCTCGAGGCGGCGGGCCCCGTGCCCGACCTGCGGGCCTTCGCCGAGCGCGGCGAGCCGCTGGTGCCGCCCCTCTGGCTGGTGAAGGGCCTGTCCAACAACGTCCTCGGCTACGCCAGCGCGCTCCTCGATTTCCGCGGCGACAACGGCAACTGGTGTGATGGCCGGCTCGGCGGCGTCGTGGCGATCGGCAACGCGGTGCACGCCGTGGCAGAGGGTCGGGTCGACCTCGCGGTGGCCGGCGGGGCCGACGCGCTGGTGGGCGCCGAGGCCATCTTCGGCCGGCCCTGCGCGGAGGGGGCAGCCTTCTTCGTGCTCGCACCCGTTGGCCTGTTCGCAGGTCCGGGGTGGCCGATCCGGGCCGGCGTGCCGCGGGAGCCGGAGGCGCGAGCCGGCGAGGCGGAGCTGGGCGCGGCCACGGTGCCGGTGGCCCTCGCGCGGGCGCTCGCCGGCGGGCGTGGATTCGAGGGCTCGGGTCTGGTCGTCGCAAGCCGCTGAGCCGGCCGTCGTGTCTGAACCGTGCATCCCCCCTCAACCCGAGGCGCGGGAATGCATATCTGCGGTGACACCGTCACGATATCTTCGAGCTCGTGGAGAACGACCCCGACCTCTCCCGGGCCATCGTGAACCGGGTGGCCGTGCGCGACCTCGCCAGCGACGCGCTGCGCGTCGCCAACCGCACGCTCCAGGTCGATATGGTGGCGCACGCCATCGCTGGGCGGACCACCACCGACGAGCTCGTGCGCGTGCTGCCGCCCGCGCCCCGCCCGCCAGAGCGGCTCCACCGCGGCCTCATCCGCGCGGTCACCCGGCCGGGGTTCGAGCCCGACGAGGAGGACGACAGCGACCCGCCGACCCATCCCGCGCCGGCCGGCCTGCTCGTCGTTCATGCCGATCCGCAAGCGCGCGCTCGCCTCCGGTCGTACTTCGGGGAGCGGGCGGCGATCCGCCTCGCGAGCGAGCTCACGGCCATCCGTTCGCCGCTGGCGGCCGGCGTGCCGGACCTCGTGGTGATCGACACGGTGCTGCTCGGCCCGTGGGCGCTCGCGCCCATCCGGGCACTTCGCGACCTCGGCTCCCGGGTGGTGCTCGTCGGCCCCGACGACGAAGGCGCGGGGTTGCGCAGCGCGCTGGAGCTGGGTCGGGCCGATCAGGTGGGCAGCGTTCCCGCGCTGCTCTCGATGCTGGAAGGCTGGTTGGCCGACCGGGGAGTTGACCGCCCTCCGCCGGGCTCGTCACGCTCTCCTGACGTTCCCTGCGTGGCGCGCCTTCGGCGCCGCGGCTAGAACCCGCGGGCGAGGATCGCCGAATGTTCAAGCCCATTGCCACCGCCGCGGAGTGCGACGAGGCCGTGCTCACCAAGGTCCGCGGCGCCTTCGCCGACGCGCTCGGCCTCTCGCGCGACGAGGTCCAGTTCGACAGCGTGGTGCTCAGCGGCCTCGGTGCCGAGAGCCTCGACCTGCTCGACATCGCCTTCCGCCTCGAGCGCGCGTTCGACATCCGCATTCCGCGCGGCGGCATCGAATCCACCTCGCGCCAGGGGCTCGATCAGGGCGAGCCCTACGAGGTGGGCGGCATGCTCACGCCGGCCGCGCTGGCGCGCCTCGCCGAGGCGATGCCGGAGGTGCCCGCGGCCGAGTTCCGTCAGGGTTTGAAGGTGTCCGAGGTGGCCACGCTCCTGCGCGTCGGCACCTTCTACAACATCGTGCAGGGCCTCCTCGCGCAGAAGGCGGCGGGCTGAGCTCGGTGGGGGCGGGGCCCGCGCGCTTCGCGTTCCTCGTCCACCCGCTCGTCCCCGCCGCCCGCACCCTGATGGGGCTGCGCATGGCGCGCCTTGGGCTCGCGTTCGGCCAGCGGGATGGCACCGACCCCGACGACTGCGCCGAGCTGGCGCGCTTCCGCTACCGCGGGGTGGAGGGCGTCATCGTCGGCGTGCCCATGCTGCCCGAGCAGCTGCTCGCCGATCAGGAGCGGGCGCTCCGCTGCATGCAGCGCGCCGTGCAGATCGCCGGCCCGGTCCGCGCGGTGGGGCTCGGCAGCGTGCTCTCCGTCGTGGCGGGGCGGGGGTCGGCCCTCCAGCAGCTCTGCGGCATCCCCGTCACCACCGGAAACGCGGCCACGGCCTGGGCGGCCTGGCGCATCACCGAGCGGCTGCGGGCGGGCCGCGAGGTGGGCGTGATCGGCGCGAAGGGCACCGTGGGGCGGGCGCTCTGCGAGCTGCTCGGCGCGGTGCCCGACCCCCAGGACCTGCGCGCCTTCCCGGTGCTCGTGGGCAGCCACACCACCGGCGCCACCGTCGACCCTTCGCGCCTCGCCCCCGGGACCACCCTCGTCGACGTCGCCCTGCCGCCCACGTTGAGCGGTCCGCCGCCCCCCGGCGTGACGGTCGTGCCGGGCGAGCGGCTGCCCCTGCCCGAAGGCTGGTCGCGCGACGGGTGGGCGTGGATCTTCCATGTCGCCGCCGGCTACGGCGTGGGGCACGTGTACGCCTGCCTGCTCGAGCCGCTTCTGGCCGTGCTCGCCGAGCGGCCGACGGCGTGGCAGCAGGGGAAGGCGCTCTCGGCCGCCACTGTGCGGGATTTCGGCGAGGCGGCGCAGGCCCACGGGATCGCGGTCTGAAGGGCTCCGTGCGGGCGTGGGACGCCGCTACTCGGGGAACTCCCACCACGGGCAGTCCAGCGCTTCCGCACGCACGAACCAACGCGTGGCCGGGCCTTCGCTCGCGGGGAGGCGGCCGGCTTCGAGCAGGCGCCCGATCGACGCGGCGGCGCGGCCATTGCCCGCGGCCGCGGCCTGCCGGTACCAGTCGGCGGCAGCCTCCGCGGAGGTGGCGCGGGCCTCGTCGCCCAGCTTGAGCATGGCCCGGTGCGAGCCGCCGGCCGCGGCGGTCTGGAGGCGCGCCGCACGACGGGCGGGGTCGGTGTCGAGCAGGGCGAGCTCGAAGGTGGCCTCGGCGTGGCCCATGGCCTCGGCGCCCTGGTACCAGAACTCGGCGCGCACCCGGTCGCGCGGCACGGCCACGCCGCGGGCGTGAAGTTCGCCGGCGAGGAAGGCGGCTTCGGCGTCGGACACCGCGAGCCGGAGCAGCTCGGCGCGGTGGGCCTCCACGGCGGCACTGTCGCCCCGAGCGAGGGCGCCGGCCACCGCGGCGATCACCTCGGCGGGCGCGGCCGGTTCACCCTGGGCCACCGTCAGCTCGCCGCGGGCTGGGGACAGGTGGCGGCGGCGTTCTCCGCGTCGTTCAGCTCTGTGGCCGACTTGCACTCCTGTGCGGTGTAGGCCGAGGCCTGGCACTGGTACCAATCGCCGAACAGCTCCTCCTGCTCCGCGGTCCAGTCGCCACAGATGGTGTCCGCATCGTAGACGGCGCTGCCCCCGCTCTCCTCGGCGCATGCCTCGAGGGCCGACACGTAGTCGGCGCAGGAGTTGCCGGAGGCGCAGGCGGTAAGCAGGAGGCTGAGGAGCATGGCCTCCGCTTATCGTCGTGAGGGTTAGGAGCGGCCGTGCGCATCCGCTTCTTCAGCTACTTCTACGCCCCCTGCATTGGCGGCGGGGAGGTGATCCTCCAGAACCAGGCCGAGGAGCTGGCCCGCCGGGGGCACGAGGTTCACGTACACACCACGCCGTTCACCAACATGGATGGCTCCACCGAGGTGGCGAGGGGCAGCGCGGTGGAGAACGGCGTGAACGTGCATCGGCGCCCCTCGCGCTGGCTGCCGGGGCGCAATCCGCTGGAGAAGAACGCGGTCACGCCGGCCTTCGCGCGCGATGCCTGGCTGCCGGCCCACCTCCTCGTCTGTGTGGGGTTCCCGAGCCTCCATCTCGATGCGCTCGTGGCCCGCAAGCGCATGATCGGCACCCCGCTCGTGGTGCAGAACTACATCACCGCCGACTTCCTCACGGAGATCCTCGCGGGCGAGGGGGGCATGAACAAATCGGTGCGCGCGGCCTACTGGCGGCGCTGGGTCCGGCCGGCCCTCGCCACGGCCGACGTCGTGCTCGCCGACTCCGAGGCCGCTGCCACGGCCCTGCGCCAGCGGCTCGACCTGTCGAATGTCCGCGCCCACATCGGCATGGCCGTGAACCCCGCCGAGTTCGATGCCATCGGCCCCGCCGAGGTGGATGCCGTGCGGGCGGCGCTCGGCCTCGGCTCGGCGCGCATCCTCCTCGCGCCGAGCCGCTTGAGCCGCCAGAAGGGTGCCGACCTGCTCGTGGCCGCCGCCCGGCCGCTCCTGGAGGCCCACCCCGGCCGCTGGAAGCTCGTGATCGCCGGCCCCGTGAACGAGCCCGCGTTCGCCGAGGAGGTGAGGGGGCTCGCGGCGGGCTGCCCCGACATCGTGTTCACGGAGCGCTCCCGGGCGGAGCAGGTGGCATTGTTTCGGGCGGCCGACCTCGTGGTGCTCCCCAGCCGGGGCGAAACGGTAGGCGGCGTGGTGTTCGAGGGCATGTACGCCGGCGCCCTCTGCATCGTGTCGAGCGCGGTCGAAGCCGCGCGCGACGAGTACCTCCGCCCGGGCGAGAACGGCCTCCTCGTGCCGCCGGAGGATGTGCCGGCGTTGCGCGCGGCGCTCTCGCAGGGCATGGAGTCCCCCATGGCGGCGGTCCGTGCGGCAGGCCGGCGAACCGTCCTCGAGCGCTTCACCTGGGCGCGCAGCGTGGACCGCCTCCTGGAGCTGTACCCGCGTGCCTGAGCTCTCCGTCGTCATCCCCACCCTCAACCGGGGGAAGCTGTTTCACGACACCGTGCGGCAGGTGCTCCAGCAGGCGCACGCCGACTTCGACTTCTGGGTGATCGACCAGTCCGACCCCGCCGCGCGCGCCGCCAACGAGGCGCTGGTGGCCGAGCTGGCCGACCCGCGCCTCCGTTACCTCCACATCGATCGCAAGGGCCTCCCCAACGCCCGCAACGAAGCGCTCGCGCGGCTCGACTGCCGCATCGTGCTCTTCCTCGATGACGACGTGATCCTGCTGCACCCCGACTTCCTCCAGACGCACACCCGCGCCTTCGACGATCCCGCCGTGGGCGGCGCCACCGGGCGCATCGTGGAGCGGAGCGTCCGGCCGAACGTGGACTACGTGGCGGCGCACCTGAGCGCCGGTGGCCGAACGCTCACCAACCAGTGGGGAACGCAGTCCCAGGACGTGCTGGGCCTCAAGGGCGCCAACATGAGCTACCGCTTCACGGCCACGCAGCGCGTGGGCGGCTTCGACCGGAACTACATCGGCACCGCGCTCCTCGAGGACAGCGACTACTCCCACCGCGTGCTCGTGGAGGGGTGGCGCCTCCGCTACAAAGCCGCGGCGGAGCTCGTGCACCTCAGCGCGCTGTCGGGCGGCGTGCGCGTGGAGGATGCGCTGCGTGGGGAGCGCTGGCGCTTCCGGAACACGGCGTACTTCGTGCGTCGGCATCGGGGGGTGCGGGGCGTGGCTCGATTCTGGCCTACATTCCTCGCGATCGCGGCGCGCCGGGCGCTCGAGTGGAAGAACCCGCGGGCGGCCGGAGCGCTCGTGGCCGCCGCGCGCGAGGGGCTCCGCGCGGCGGAGGGCCCGCCGGACACGACCCTGCCTCGGGTGGGGTGAGAGGCGAGGTGGGGCGCGCCTCCGCCCGGCGCGCCTCCTCGCCGCGGCCACGAACCGTCGAAGGCCCGATCGGCCTGCAGTTTCCTTGCACGCAGTGGTTGGCGTTCCGTCGGGTGTTCGGTATGCTTGGGCGTGCTCGGTCCCTTGCTCCTCGTGTCGTTCGGGTGGGCCGCCAATCTGGCCCTGCCCGCCGGTGAGCGCGCGGCCGACTGGGCGCCGGCGCTGGAGGTGGCCGGGCTCACGCTCGGTCCGGGTGGCGTGGTGGTGGAAGGCGGCGCGACGTGGCGGTTGCGGTACGCCAGCGCGGGCGGCGAGCGCACGGCCACCGTGTCGGCGCCCCGGAACGCCGAGGAGCGCGAGCAGGTGGCCATCGTGGCCGCGAGCCTGATGCGGCAGAGTCGGGAGCGCGCCACGCGGGCGTCCGCCCTGCCCGCGGCGGCGCCGCCGTCCGTTCCGTCCGCTGCCGCTTCGTCGGCGGCGCCTGCGCCGCGCCGTGCGCCACGTGCTCCCTCGGCGAGCCCGGCGCCCGAAGCGCCGCCGGTGGTGGCTGCGGCAAGCGCCCCGCCAGCCTCCGCCGCGCCCGCGCCGGAGGGGCCCGCAGAGGCCGAAGCGCCGTTCATGGCAATGTCCGGGCCCGAAGCACCCTCGCGCGTGGCGCCGGCGGCCGCGGCCGAACCGGGCAGCCCGCTCGCGGAACGGGCGCCCTCGGCGGCGGGGCCCGCCATCGCTCCGCCGGAGGCGGCCTCCCTGGCAAAGGCCGCGCCCCCCGCGGTGCGGGTCAGCGCCGCGGTGGGGGCGGTGGGGGTCCTTCGCCCCGGCCTCGGCGCCAATCCCGGCGGGGCAGTGGCCGCGCGGGTGGCGCGCGGCGCGGGCTGGATCGAGGCGGGCGGGCAGGCCTTCGCCGCCACGCAGTTCGAGGCGGGGTCGCTGGCGCTCTCCACGCTGGCCCTGCGTGGCGGGGCGCGGGTGGAGCCTTTGGAGGGCTGGGGCTGCTTCGCGGGCGCCGGCGTCGTGGCGGAGCGCTGGGAAGTGGTGGACCTCGCGGGGGCCCGCGCCGCGGCCGGCTTCGGGGTGGAAGCCGCCGTGGGGATGGACCGTGCCCTGTGGGGCCCCGTGGCCCTCGAGCTCACCCTGCAGGGCGGCTGGGATGCCCAGTCCCTCGTGATCGACGCGTTGCCCGAGGCCCCCTCGCGGTTCACCGGTGGCGTCGCGCTCGGGCTGCGGGTGGGCGCATGATCGTGGCCCTCCTCCTCGCGGGCGGCTGCGCCGACATCTCGCTCAACGTGGCGCTGGACCAGGAGGTGATCGATCCGCTCTACGGCGGCCACGAGCAGGGCTCCAACACCAGCGAGGAGGACCCGGGGGACTCCGGCGTGCCCGTGGAGGATGTCTACGACCTGCCCGACGATACCGGCGAGATCCTCGAGCAGGCCGTGCAGGTGTGGACCTGGTCGGGCCGCACGCCCACCCGGCTTCGCGCGCTCCAGGGCTCGATCGGGGGCCGCGTGATGCTCGCCGACCTCACGGGGGATGGGCGGCTGGAGGTGATCCACCTCAACGTCACGGCCAGCGGCGATCGGTCCGAGCTCACCATCTGGCCCGGCACCCCCGTCGGCCCGGGCCCGTCGATGACCCTCCCCCTGGCCGGGGCTTGCACCAGCGCGCTCGTCGAGGACCTCAACGGCGATGGTCACCCCGACCTCCTCGCCAGCACGGGCGCGGTGGTCCAATTCTTCGCCGGGCGGCCCGGGGGCTTCACCCCGCCCGAGGAGGTGGAGCAGGCGGCCGGTGTCGTGGTGCTCGGCGCGGCGGACCTCGATGGAGATGGCGTTGCCGAGGCGGTCACGGTGGTTGCCGGCGCCACCACGATGCTGATGGTCTGGGCGGGCGGGTCCAACGAGGGCCTCTCCGAGGTGGGCTCCGTCGATCTGGGGCCGGGGGTGCTGCCGCCGATGAGCCTCGCGCCGCTCGCGCTGGCCGGCCACGCGGGCTCCGTGGGGCTCCTCGCCGAAGCGCGCCCCGATTCGAGCTCCACCCGCTACGTCCAGTGGGATCACGCGAACGAGCGCCCGGTGCTCGCCGAGCTCGACGTCGTTCGCGACACCTGCATGGGCTGCCCGATGGTGGCGGCCTTCGGCGAGGACCTCGATGCAGACGGCCAGAGCGAGGTGGTGTCCACCGGTCTCACCGGGCTCTACACCTGGAACCCGGCGCTCTCCGCGGTCCGGGAGGTACGCGCAGGCGATGCCGCGCAGGAGCACGTGCTCGGCCTCACGCGGGTAGACCTCGATGGTGATGGCGCGAACGATGCGCTGGAGCTCATTTCCCGCGGCCTCGACGCGGCACACGCCGAGCTTCGGCTCCAGCCGAGCCTCGCGCGGGGCGGGGCCCTCGAAGCGGCTGCACCCTTCGTGGTGGATGCCTCCGCTGGCGCGCTCCTCGGCGCCACCCTCGTGGCGGCCCAGCTCGACGACGACGACTGCGCCGATGCGGTGGTCCTCGACGGGATGTACCAGCCCTGGCTCGTGCGCGGGCTGTGCCGTCCCGAGGCGCCCTGAGCGCGGGCGCACCCCGAGCGTCTTTTTTCGTGAACTTGTGATCGGTTCTGTGGAGCGCCGCCAAGAGGGGGTGTGGAGGCGAAAGGGCCTCCCGAATCCCCACCCTGGAGCCCACAATGTCCCTGCTTCTCGTTCTGGCCTACCCCGCCTGCAGCATGGTTGAGGTCAACATCCCCCACGGCCGTGACAAGGACGAGCCCTGCGACACCGCCGCCGACACCGCTGGCGACGCGGACGCCGACACGGACGCCGACGCGGACGCGGACGCCGACGCCGACGCCGACGCCGACGCGGACGCGGACGCCGACGCGGACACCGACCCCGGCCCCGACCCCGACTCCGCGAGCTGGGCCCTCGGCGAGTTCGCGGAGCTCATCGAAGCCGACCAGTACAGCTGGCTGGCCGGCCTCTGGTTCGCCGACATGACCGGCGATGGCCTCGACGACCTCGTGACGGTCCGCAACACCTACGACAGCTCGTACAACTACTACGTGCAGGTCTCCATGTACGCGGGGCGCGGCAACGGTCGCTTCGACGCCCCCAGCGTGACCCGGAGCCCGGTGGGAATGAGCTCCTACTGGTCGCCGGTGCTCTCCGACCTCGACGACGACGGGCAGCTCGACCTCGCCGTGCTCGCCAGCGACGGTGTGGCGCTCTTCCGCGGCAACCACAACGGCTTCGCCGACGCCGTCGTCACCTCCACCGGGAGCGGCCGTCGCAGCTACAACCAGTCCCTCGGCGTCGCGGACTTCGACGGCGACGGCGTGGACGAGCTCGCCGTGCTCTCCTACGTTGCGCGCTTGCGGTCCGGCCAGATGAGCCTGATGGAGGCGGGGGTGGACGGCGTCTTCACCACCACGTTCACCGCCTATGCGGGCACCTACTACGCCTACTCGATGATCGCCGTCGACCTCGACGGCAACGGGCGCGAGAGCGCCGTCTTCGGCGACTTCCTGTCGGGGTACGGCTACGACGTGCAGGCCGAGCTCGTGGAAGGTTGGGGCACCGACTACCTCACCGCCGGGACGGGCTACCTGACCCGCTTCAGCAACGACGGCACGATGTACGGCTTCGGCGATGACATCAACCACGATGGCGCCGAGGAGCTCATCTCCCAGAGCATGGACGGCCTCCAGGTCTTCGACTCCGAGGTGGGGCACGCGGAAATCCTGCGCCTGAACGACTTCGAGAGCTACCCGCTCGCGCTCGAGGGCTACGACCTCGACGGGGATGGCGACAAGGACGCGATCGAGAGCCTCTACCACTACGAGTACGACGAGTTCTCGTCGAGCACCGGGCTGCGCATCGCCGCGACGCTCCGCGAGGGCGACGGCTTCGCGGAGACCCAGTCCGTCGACGTCGAGCTGCTCCCCGGCTACTACGGCTCGGGCGGCTTCGCGGTGGGCGACCCCAACGCCGATGGCTGCGGCGACGTGGCGGTGGTCGATGCCTACGGCGCGATCAACCTCTCCTTCGGCAACTGCGGAGGCTGAAGAGAACGTGCGCTCCGACCGCGAAGCCATCTTCGGGCGTCTGGTGCCCCTCGTGACCGGGTGGTGTGTCCGCCTGGGAGCGGGGGGCATCGATGCGGAAGCGGCCGCATCGGATGCGCTCCTGGTCATCCTGCGCCGGCTCGACGATGTCGATGCCGGCGCTCCGATCGAGCCCTTTGCCTGGGGGGTGGCCGTTCGGGTGGTGAAGGAGCACCGGCGTCGCGCGTGGTGGCGGCGGTGGGTGCCGGGGGTCACGGTCGAGCGGGCGGGCCACTCGGACGACGACAGCCCCGAGAAGCGGGAACGGGTGCGTCAGGTGCACGTGGTCCTCGCGGCCCTTGAGGATGCCCACCGCGAGGTGATCGTGCTCATGGACCTCGAGGAGCGGGCGGCCTCGGAGGTGTCCCAGCTTCTGGGGCTCCCCGAGGGGACCGTCAGGAGTCGACTGCGTCTGGCCCGCGCGGCCTTCCGCACGGAGGCCGAGCGCATCGGCCTCGGCGTGCAAACTCTTCAGGAGGACATCCTCGATGCCTGACTACGACGAGCTGATTGCCGAGGCCCGCGACTCCCTGCGGCCCTCTCCCGAGTCCCTCGCCCGGGTGGAGGCCGAGGTGCGGCGCCGCGAGGCGGCCCGGGCCCGTCCGGCCTGGGTGGGTCCGGCGGCGGGGCTCTGCCTCGCGGCGGCGGCCGTGTTCTTCTTCCTGCGCCCGCCCGTGGTGGTCACGGGCGAGCTCGGCGCTGCCCCGTCGGCGGCCCTCGGCCAGAACGTGGTCGTGGCGGCGGCCGGCGAGGGCAGCGTGGAGGGAACGGAGGAGGCCATGGTGCTGTCGTGGCGCCGGGGGCTCCTCTCGGTGGAGGTGGAGCCGAACCAGGGGGTATCCCTCGACGTGGCCACCGAGGAGGGCCGCGTTCACGTGGTCGGCACCGGCTTCGATGTGGACCGCGGGCCGCTCGGCACCACCGTCACCGTGCGCCACGGCCGGGTGCGGGTGGACTGCGTGCGGGGAGGGGAGTCCTTCCTCGGTGCCGGCGAGTCCCGCGTCTGCCTCCCCACCACGCCCGCGGGCGCGCTGCGCCGCATCCTCGCGGTGCAGGGCTCCGCCTCGCCCGACGCGCTCCTTGGCGAGGTGGATGCGGCCCTCGCCCTGCCCGCCCCCCCCGGCGCCATCGCCGCCGAGCTGCTCGCGCTCCGCGCCGAAACGCTCGTGGCGGCCGGCCGCCCGGCGGAGGCCGCCTCCGCGGCAGAGACCGCGCTTTCGCAAGAAACGGTCACCCGCGCCGAGGAGCTGCACCGCCTCGCCGCCGAGCTCCGCCTCGCCGCTGGCGAGTGCGATGCGGCCCGCCCGCACGTGGAGGCGCTCCGCGCGCTCGATCGTCTCGGCAGCGTGGCCGAAGCGTGGGCCCGGTGCGAGGCGCCCTGACTGCGCGGGAACCTCTCCCGTGGCCGGGGGTCTGAGCTCCGATGCTGCTCGCCCTCACGCTCTTCGCCCCCGCGATCGCGGAGACCGTCCGTGAGGGGTTCCCTCCACCCGCCGGCGCCTCCCGCGCCCCCGTCGAGGGCTTCGGCGCATGGCTCGGCGAGCGCCCGCTCCGGCCCGCCGGCACCCCGGTGCGGAGCCATCGCGGCGAGGTCCTCGCGATGCCCGCCGCGCGCGTGGTGGACCTCCCGCTCGTGCCCGGCGACCTCCAACAGTGCGCCGACTCCGTGCTCCGTCTCCGCGCCGTCTGGGAGCGCGAGCAGGGCCGCGACCCGGCCTTCCACTACACGAGCGGCTACCTCTCCCGCTGGAGCGCCTGGGCGGCGGGGAAGCGCCCCGTGGTGTCGGGCAGCCGCGTGACCCAGAGCAGCGGCGGGCGTCGCGGCACCGACGAGGCCAACTGGGAGGCCTGGCTCGCCAACCTCTTCACCTACGCCGGCACCCGCTCGCTGGCGCGTGAGGTGCGCTCCGTGGCCAGGGCCGACGTCGCTGCCGGCGATGTGCTGGTGGCGCCCGGCTCGCCGGGGCACGCGGTCCTCGTGATGGAGGTGGCGCGCGAGCCCTCCGGCGCGGCCTGGGTGCTCGCCGCGCAGGGCTTCATGCCGGCCATGGACTTCCACGTGGTGGCCGGCCCCGAGGGCGGCTGGTTCCGCGTGACCGGGACCGAGCTCCCCACGGCGCCGATCCCGCTCGCCTGGAGCGCGCTCGGCCGCTTTCCCGAGTGATCCGGTCGGGAGCCGCGACGCGACCGACCTCGGGGGTTCCTTCGCCCGCCGCGCGGCTCGGCTGCCTACGGGCCGTGCTCCGGCGGCCGAGACCCGGGCGAGCGCCTGGGTGCAGCGGGCGGGGTGCCCAGACGGGTCACCCGAGTGTCGGGGGTCCCTGCTTGCCGGGCCTCGCCGCGCGGATTTAAACTCCGCCGCCCAGCCTGCCGCTGCACCGTCAGGCCGTCCACGCTTGCCGGAGCTGACACGATGCACGATGAAAAACCAGCCCAGTGGGAGCGTGCGCTCGCCAACTGTCCGCATTGTGGGCGTCTGGTTCTCTTCGACTCGGCCGGGGTCTGCCCCTCCTGCAAGATCCGCGGCGACGCCGCGGTGACAGACGAGGATCGGCACCGGATCGAGGCCGACCGCGAGGGCTTGCTCCGCGACCGAA
Source organism: uncultured Pseudomonadota bacterium (assembly GCA_903885375.1). GTDB lineage: Bacteria > Myxococcota_A > UBA796 > UBA796 > SXON01 > SXON01. Next base: position 5,605 of record CAISIK010000181.1, on the reverse strand, counting down.
CCGCCCCGCCGAGATCCGGGGAGGGCGGCTTCGGTACCGGCGTCTTTGTTAGATTGGTCCTGGGGCTTTGGGGCTTCCTCGGCGCTCGCTGGCTCTCCCAGAACGCGGAGATGAAGCGCGGCGCGGCGTACGGCCTTGTCGGGCGCCTCGTCGTACAGGCCGTCCTGATTTCTTTCATGGCGGCAGCGCGAGGGTAGGCGGTCCCGCACGACTGCCAGGGCCGCCCCTCTCGGCTTCGGGTGGTCTCCCCCGCCGGGTTACCGTCGTGGCGCGATGCGGATGCTGACGCTCACCCTGGTCCGGACGTGCTGGCTGTGCGGCGTCGTCGCGCTTTCGACCGGGATGGTCGGCGGTGCCGTGGCCGAGGATGGGTAGACCGAAGCGGCCGACTCCGTGAGTCCGCGGGCCCCGGTTCCGAGCGAACCCACCGCGGCGGAGGACGCGCTGGAGGGGCCCGAGGGCGACGAGCTCGCGCCGGAGGCTTCGCATCGCGAGCCAACTCCCTGCGCGAAGCAGCCCGGGATCGCGCTACTTGAGGAGAACGTCTACGCGGTGGACCCGGCCCGCTTGAGCGCGTGGCGTGGCGATCTGTTGAAGCTCGGCGCGGCTTCGGAGCACCGCGACGCCACCACCCGACGGGTCGGGGCGCGGCTCCGGCTCCCGCGCTGCAGCCCCCTTCGCCAGGCCGGACTTCGCACGGGCGACATCCTCTGGCGGGTGAACGGCTGGCCCGCCGCGTACGTCGTCGAAGCGACCTGGGGGCTGAACGCCCTCATGCTCGGGTCGTTGAAGTCGGCCCGGCGGTTCACCTTCGTCATGACCCGCCGCGGGGAGCCGATCACGGTGCGGTGGCGGCCTCCGGAGCGCTCGGCGTCGACGCCGTGATGGCGAGCTCGGCCTCGCTCAGCGCCGCGGCCGGGGATGTCCGCCATGGCGGCGTAGATGTTGGCGGGGAAGACCGCGACCAGGAGCGCGATGATCCTCCAGGCCGCGTACACCCGCGTGGCCGGCGCCAACATCGCCACGTCGAGCACGATCGCGGCAGGTGCATCGCGAGGGGGTACCAGCACGCCACGGAGAGGCGGGAGGTGCGGACAGTGCCCCGAACCCGCCCCATTCCGGCGAGCATCGCGTGAGGTCGCGGTGGTGGCCGGCGAGCACCCACCCGGGGTAGTCGGGGCGGGCCTCGGTGGCGGGGTGCGAGTGTTGCTCCACCCGCACCCCTGGGGCGGGAACCCGCGCTGGGATGACGCGCCCCTGCGTCAACGTGGCCTGTGGAAGCGCGCTTTGCCACCCCCGCCGTGGTGGATCACCTGCGCCACGCGCTTCCGCCCGGATCGAGGGAAGGGGAACCCCCGAAGTGGCCCTCATGCACCTCCTCGACGTAGTCGCCGTAGAGCTGTGCGTGGGTATCAGCGGGGAGCGCGAGCGGGAGCCTGGCCGGCGCGGCGCGACCGGCCGCGGGGCGGGCGCGGGCAGGACCGCGCCGGGGCGCGTTCGGGGGGCGCCCGGTGCTCAGCCGCAGTCGCCACAACCCTCCAGTTCGACCTCCACCACCTGCATCGCGCAGTAGCCACAATCGCCGTTGCCGCGGTCCAACGTCTCCACCTGCGGCGATCCCGTGAAGATGTTGCCCGCGGGGTCTTCGATCTCCAGCTCTCCCGGCGTCTCCGAAGTGGAGAACACGACGGTGTTGCCCCGGCAGGTGTAGTCGTCCTCGCCCGCTGCGCCGTTGGTGCAGGAGAACTTGACCGTTGCGGAGCCGAGCTGGACCTCGCCGGAGAAGGTGTCGACGGGCTCGCCGGCGTCGTCGTACACGGCGATTTCGAGGGTCTCCACGCAGGGGTCGCAAATGCCGCCCAGGTAGCAGGCGCCGAGCAGGAAAAGGATCAAGGCCATGGGGGAATCCAGTGTGCCAGAGGTAACAGCAACGCGCGTGCCAGCCCGGAAACCCGCAGGTTTCGCCTCGGCGAGCTTCGCGCCGGGGCACCGGCCGACGCGACATTCACGTCGTGTCGGAAGGGAACCTCACGGGCAGGAAAGCTCGACGTCGTTGATGTCGTGGACGTTGGTGATGGTCCCCGTGGCGCCGGTGAACCCCATCATGGAGTCGGGGGCGCTGGTCGAGGAGATGGTGGCGTCGTGCCAGCCGGTGTCCTCGAGCTCGGGAATCGCGGTGGAGTAGTCGACCATCTCCATCGTGGTCGCATCGATGAACGCGATGTGGCCAGGACGCGTAGCTCGCGGTTGTGTGTGGAGAAGGGCGACCCAAGCGCCCGCCCCCGCCCCAGCGCCGCGCCAGGGATGGAGCGGAGAGGCTCCGCCTCGAAGCGACAGCCCGGCCCGGCCCTTGGCCGGGGGCGCCCACTTTGTCCCCGCCCGACCCACGACGGTGAGCCATCGCTTCTGGCCGCAGACCGACGGCTCGACGCGGGCTGCCTACGCGCCGTGTTCGGGGTGCAGGGGGTTGCGCGCCAGCGAACAGGACGACTCGCCGCGCAGCTCGCGCAGCGCCTCGCCGGGGAGGGGGAACCACCGCAGCGCCTCGGCGCGCGGGGGGAACACCGGGTCGACCGCGGTGAGCTCGTGGGCCGTGGCGCGCAGGCGATCGGCCAGGGCGCGCGCTTCTTCGAGGTAGCTCGGCAGCACCGACTCGGGCTCGTGGCTCCGACGGGAGCGGTACTCCGCGCCGCCGGGGCTGAACTTCACCTGCTGCAGGCGCATGAGCGGCTCGGCGGTGCTGCTCCGGTGCTTCCAGGTGCCGCTCTTCGCGTTGAGCTCGTAGAGCGGCATGAACACCCACCCGTGCTCGGCCACGAAGTCGACCGCGTCGACCAGGAACTGCGACGTTTCATCGCTGAAGAAGTAGTTGAAGTTCAGCCGCACCCACCCCGGACGCACGGCGGCCACGCCCTCGTCGATCGCGCACTCGAAGCTCTGGCTGGTGGAGCTGTCGATGCCGAGCAGGCGGTGCATGTAGGGGCCCGCGCAGGAGCAGCCGCCCCGCGCCTGGATGCCGAAGAGGTCGTTGAGCAGCGCCACCGCGAAGCTGTGGTGGAGGAATCCCTCGCCGTGCCGGATCATGAAGCTCACGATCGAAAGCCGCCACAGGTCGGGGTTGCCGAGCACCTGAACGCGCGGATGGGCGTGCCAGTGGCCGATCGCGCGCTCGATGAGCAGGTGCTCCCGCTCGCGGATGAGCTCGTAGCCCACGGACTGCTTGAAGTGGAACACGAGCCCGGCGCGGATGGACTCGATGATCGAGGGCGTGCCGCCCTCCTCGCGACGCACCGGGTCGGTGACGTAGCGGTGCTCGGTGGGCGTGACGTACTGCACCGTGCCGCCGCCCGGCGAGCCGGGAACGGTGTTGGCGCAGAGCACGCGCTTCACCACGAGGATGCCCGGCGTGCCGGGGCCGCCCACGAACTTGTGGGGCGAGATGAACACGGCATCCTTGTACTGCAGCGGGCCCTCTTCGGAGCCGTCGTTCAGGTTCATCTCGATGCGCACGTAGGGGCCGGCCGCTGCGAAGTCCCAGAAGGAGAGCGCGCCGTGCTTGTGCAGGAGCGCCGCGATGGCGCCGGTGCGGCTGCCGATGCCGGTCACGTTGCTGGCCGCGGAGAAGCTCCCGATCTTCAGCGGGCGGTCCTTGTAGGTGACCAGCTCGGCTTCGAGCTGCGCGAGGTCGATGCGGCCGTCGGCATCCTCGTGGATCGTGACCACATCGCAGATGCTCTCGCGCCAGGGCAGCTCGTTGCTGTGGTGTTCGTAGGGGCCGATGAACACCACCGGGCGCTCGTGGGCCGGGATGCCCGCGGAGAGGGAGTAGCGGGCATCGAGGTCGGCCGGGATGCGCAGGTTGAGGATCTCGACGAGCTTGTTCACCGCGCCCGTGGCGCCCGAGCCGGCGAAGATGACGAGGTCATCCTCGCCGCCGCCCACCGCCTCGTGGATGATCTGTCGGGCATCCTCGCGGAAGCGGCCCGTCTGGGCGCCGGTGCCGCTGGCCTCGGTGTGGGTGTTGGCGTAGAGCGGCATCACCTCGTCGCGGATGAAATCCTCGATAAAGCTCAGGTTGCGGCCCGATGCGGTGTAGTCGGCGTAGGTGACCCGCCGCGGGCCGAACGGCGTTTCGAGCACCCGGCCCTCGCCGATGATGGCGCGCCGAATCCCGTCGAGCATGTAGCGCTGCGACTCGGTCATGGGCCAACCCTCCGGCCGCCGCCTAACCCGACGGGATACGCACGGTGCGTGCCTCCTTCCCCGCGGCCCAACTTCCGCGAGCGTGTGTATGCGCTCGTGCGTTGCATCCCTCGGGGGCGCGTGATGGGCTACGGGCACGTCGCGAGCGCCCTCGGCAACCCGGGGGCCGCCCGGCAGGTGGGCTACGCGATGGCCGCGCTCCCCGGCGATACCGACGTGCCCTGGCACCGCGTCATCCACAGCGTCGGCACGCTCGCCTCGAAGGGCGATCCGGTGCGGGTGCTCATCCAGCGCAACCTGCTGGAGGCCGAGCAGGTGGAGTTCGTCGGGGAGGCCGTGCCCATGGGCCGCTTCGGCTGGGTTCCGCCGCCGTCATGATCGGGCGTGCGCTCGTTTTCGGGTGGCTCGTGCTCGGTACGCTCGGGTGGCCGCTGTGGGCGGCGCTGGTCTTCGTGAGTCCGCGGCTGCGGGCCCACGCCGCCGAGCGCCTCGGCTTCCTCCAGCCCGAGGTCGACCCGGGGGCGCTCTGGATCCACGCCGCCAGCCTCGGCGAGGGCCGCATCGCGAGCGCGCTCGCGCCTGCGCTCGCCGAGGTGGCGCCGGAGCTGGAGGTGCTGCGCTCCTGCGCGAGCCCGACCGCCCGCACCGCGCCGCACACCTTCCCGATGGTGTGCGCCCCCATCGACAGCCTGCCCTCGGTGCTCGCCTGGCTCGACCGGGTGCGGCCCCGCGCGCTGGTGCTCGTGGAGGCCGAGCTCTGGCCGGCGCTCCTCGCAGGCTGCCGCTGGCGAGGCATCCCCGTGGTGCGCCTCGCCCCGCGCGCCGGCCCCGGCGAGGCGCGGGTGCGGCGCATCCCCGGCCTCGCGGCGGCGCTGGGGTTCGACCTCCCGTCCATCGTGCCCGCCGCCGACCTCAAGGGCCTCGCCCTGCCGCCGCCGGTGCAGCTCGCCTGGCGCGGCGAGGCCCTGCTCGGCGCCTGCACCCGCGAGGGCGACGAGGCCGCGCTGATCGACGCCTGGTCCGCCCTCCCCACCCCGCCGCTCCTCGTGCTCGCCCCCCGCGAGCCTGCGCGGCTGCACGCCGTGTCCACGCTCCTCGGCGCGCGCCGGCTGCGGTGGGGGCTCCGCAGCCGCATCGGCGAAGCCGTGCCCGCCGACCTCCAGGTGCTGCTGCTCGACACGGTGGGCGAGCTGCCGGGGCTCTACGCCCGCGCGCGGGCCGCGTTCGTGGGGGGCACGTTCTCCGCCGCGGTGGGCGGTCACAGCCCCGCGGAGGGGCTCGCGGCCGGCTGCCCGCTGGTGCGCGGTCCCGAAGTGGCGGCGAACGCGGCGGCCTGGGCCGCCGCTCCCGCCGACCTCGCCGCCACCCCGGCCGACCTCGCCGGTGCGGTGGCGGCCGCGCT
>CAISIK010000180.1 GCA_903885375.1 uncultured Pseudomonadota bacterium | reverse complement strand
CGGCGGCGGACGTCGGCACCGGCCGGGCCGGCGTGGGCGCGGCGGGCGGCGGCACCGGCCGTTCGGACGGAGCCGCAATCGGAGCCGCCACCGGCGCAGCGGTGCGGGCCCCGACTACCTCTCTTCCTCCGGACTGTCGGCAGGCTCGCGCCCGCGGCGCATGGGCACCGCGCCGCCGGCCCGCATCCGCCGCTCGAGGTCGGCCAGACGGTCCACGAGGCCGGCCAGCGGCTGCGCCGGCCGGATGGACACGAGGCGCGCGACCGCCATCTCCAACACCATCCGCGGGCGCGAAGCCCGCGCCACCTGGTCGTGCACCTCGAGCAGCACGTGGAAGGTGCGCGCGAGCTGCTCGGCCGGCACGCCCTCGGCCAGCTGCCCCAAACGCGCCCGCTCCTCCGCCGGCGCCTCCATGTGCCGCACGGCCGACGGCGACAGCGCCACCAGCGCCGCATCGCGCACGAGTTCGAGGAGCTCGCTGGTGAACTGGGCGATCTCGTAGCCGGACTCGTAGACCTCGGCGATCGCATCGAGGCAGCGGGGGCCATCACCGCTGAGCAGACCCTCGAGCATGGCGTAGAGCATCCTCCGGTCGACGAGGCCGAGGATGTCGGCCACCTGCTCATCGGAGGGGGCGTTCCCGCCGAAGCTGATCACCTGATCGAGCAGGCTCTGGCTGTCGCGCATCGAACCCTCGCCCGCACGCGCCACCATCCGCAACGACGCCTCGCTGATCTCCACCCCCTCGGCCTTGCTGATGAGCCGGAGGCGCTCCACCACCACCGGGTGGGGGATGCGCTTGAAGTCGAAGCGCTGCACCCGGCTGAGGATGGTCTCGGGGATCTTGTTCACTTCGGTGGTGGCGAAGATGAACTTCACGTGCGGCGGCGGCTCTTCGAGCGTCTTCAACAGCGCGTTGAAGGCCCCCTTCGAGAGCATGTGCACTTCGTCGATGATGTAGATCTTGAAGCGCGACGACGACGGCAGGTAGCGCACGCCATCGCGCAGATCGCGCACATCCTCCACCGAGTTGTTGCTCGCGCCGTCGACCTCGATCACGTCGGGGCTGCTGCCGAGCGGAACCTCGCGGCAGGAGGCGCACACGCCGCAGGGGTTGAGGTTCGGCCCCTCCGCGCAGTTCAACGCGCGCGCGAACGCCCGCGCCGCCGTGGTCTTGCCCACGCCGCGGGCCCCCGTGAACAGGAAGGCGTGGTGCAGGCGACCGCTCTTGAGCGCGTTGCCGAGCGTGCGGGTGACATGGGTCTGGCCCGCCATCTCTTCGAGCGTTGCGGGGCGCCACTTGCGCGCGATGGCGAGGTACGCGTCGGCCAAGGGAGCCTCCTCGTGCAGGCGTAGCACACACCATGCGAGGAGGTGATGGCCGGGCACTCCCACACCCCGCGTTCGCCGCTACCGTTGCTTCCTTTCGGACCTGGCGGGATTCACGTGAATGCAGTCATGGGACCCGACCATCACCTCCGCGCATGGCGCGGTGGATGGCGGACAGGGTGGGATTCGAACCCACGGTACCTTTCGATACACACGATTTCCAGTCGTGCACCTTCGACCACTCGGTCACCTGTCCTTGGTATGGCGGAGGAGGTGGGATTCGAACCCACGTTAGGGAGACCCTAAACCAGATTTCGAGTCTGGCGCCTTCAACCACTCGGCCACCCCTCCTAGATCGAGTCTCCCGAGCGCAGCGCCTTGAAAAAGGCCCGAAGCTGGTTTGAAGCTTCGTTCTGCAGGACCCCGCCTTGCACCGCGAAGCGGTGGTTCAGGCCAGGGTGGTGGGCGAGGTTGCCGAGGGTACCGAGGAAGCCGCCCTTCGGATCCGTGGCTGCGAAGACGCAGCGATCGATCCGGGCGAGCACCATCGCCCCCGCGCACATGGCGCAGGGTTCGAGGGTGACGTAGACGGTTGCCCCATCCAGACGCCAGTGCCCTCGGGCGCGCGCCGCGGCGCGCATGGCATTGACCTCGGCGTGGCCGCAGGGATCATGCTGGGTTTCCCGGGTGTTCCCGGCCGAGGCGATGAGCGCGCCATCGATCACCACCAGCGCACCGATGGGGACCTCGCCGCGGAGACCCGCCTGGGCCGCCACCTGCAGCGCTTGCAGCATCCAGGCTGCATCGCGCTCTTGAGACTCATTTGGTTGTTTCAAAGAACCGGGCACGAGGCTTCCCCGCGCAAGCGCCACCGTCTATGACCGGGGCGCCGCTCCGTCAACCGCAGTCGGCAGCGGCGCGCTACATTGTGGGGCCGTGCCCGTGTCCCTCCAAGCCCTGCTGCCGCGCCTCGCTGCGGCTCGTCCGGCCGAAGCGGCAAGATTCCGCGGCTGGCTGGTGGAGCGGGTGGGCGCCGAGCTCGGGCCGCGGCTGCAGCTGCTCGATCCGGTGCGCCAGGAGCTCACGTTCGCCCTCCCCCCGCTCGATCAACTCGATGATGCGCTGGTCCGTGCCCGAAGCCGGCTCGACCCGGGGCCGTTCCGCCCTGAGATGACGGTTCACGCCGCCCACGCCCGCCACCCGGAGGTGGCGGCGATCTTCCGGGCGAGGGGCCTCCCCGGCTGCCCGGACTGCCCCGTGGGTGCCGACGAGTCGCTGGCCGAGGCGGCCGCCGCCGAGGGCTTCGCCCTCGGGGAGTTGATCCACGAGCTGGAGGGTTTGAGCACCTGATGCGCTGGGCCGTTCTTCTCGTGGCTGCCGCACTCGCCGGCAGCAGCTATCCGCGTCCTTCCACGGTCACGGCGGCCGATGGCGTGCGCCTCGCCGCCTCCATGACGGTGCCCTCCAAGGCCAGCCGGGGGGTGCTCTTCATCCACCAGGACGGTCGGGCCAAGGAGGACTGGGATGGGCTCGGAAAGGCGCTGCTCGGGGAGGGCAACGCCGTGCTCGCGATCGACCTCCGCACCCAGGGCGCGAACGCACGCGAGGGGCAGGTCACCACCCCCGCCGACTACCTCGCCATGCAGGGCGATGTGGCGGCGGGCATCGCCCAGCTCAAGGCGCAGGGCGTGAAGTCGATCGCCCTCGTGGGCGCCGAGCTCGGCGCCAACCTCGTGGTGAATGCGGCGATCGCCGAGCCAGCGGTGGTCTCCCTTGTGCTGCTCTCGCCCGGGCTCGAGCTACGCGGCATCATCGCCTCGGATGCGGTCCCCCGGTACGGCGCGCGCCCGCTGCTCCTCATCGCCGCGGCCGACGACCGCGCCGGCACCAAGGCGGCCGGTGTGCTCGACGCGAAGGCGCTCGGCGACCACGAGTTCCGCCTGCTGGAGCGCGGGGGGCGCGGCGCGCAGCTTCTCCTCCGCGACCCCACCCTCCAGGGCGTCATCGCGGGGTGGATCGGCGCGCACTGGGTTGCTGCTGCCCCCCCCTCGCCGAGCAGCGCCGACCTGCTCCGTACCGTTCCCACGCCGTGAGCTCCCCAGGCCGGGCACGAGGCGGCTCCGATCCGCAGCCGGCCGGGCAGGACGCGGCGACCGGGGGCGCGGGGGCGGCGATGGCGGCGACGGGACGACGACGGGGACGACCGGAGCGTCGGTGTGGGGTCCTGCCGGCGCGGTCCTCCCCTCCGTCGGCCCGAAGCGGGCCTCGGTCGGGGCGGCCCGCACCGTCACCCGGCCTGTCACCGCGACCGGGGGGCGCCGGGGGCGGGGAGCGCCGCACAGCGCCGACCCGCGACGGTCTGGCTGCACCGGCCTGACGTTGATGAGGGCGCGAGGCGGCCGGGCAGGACGCGGCGACCGGGGGCGCGGGGGCGGCGATGGCGGCGACGGGACGACGGGGGCGGGGGGGCGCCGCACATCGCCGACCCGCGACGGTCTGGCTGCATCGGCCTGACGTTGGTGGGGGTGGGGGCGTCACCGCGCGGTTGGCGGCGGCGCCTCCGCTCAGTTTCGCAGTTCGATCTGCACGCCGACTGCGGTGTTCGGGTCGGCGAGGAGGTTGCCGGGTTCCTTGATCGTCTCGACCGCGCCGATCTCGCGGAGGCGCTCCGCGAGGCGGGAGGCGTTGTGGGCGGGGACGGACACGCGGATGGACCGCGCCTCGCCCGCATCGAGCTGGTAGGCCGCGAGCGGGCGGCCGCGCGAATCCTGCAGGGTGCCGCCGAGCTCGGCGGCGATCGCGGCGAGCTGCTTCATGGCCATCTCGCTCGACGCGGTGACGCGGTAGCGGAAGGGCGGCGGCGAGCTCCACTGCACTGTGGTGCTGTTGTCGGACTTCGCCTGCGGGGCGGTGTTGTCCTGGCTGATTTCCTGTTCCCAGGCGGCCTTCCACGGCTCGACCTCGGCGGCGGACTGGACCTTGCCGCGCGTTACCGGCGACGGCATCGACTTCTTCACCATCGACTCGGTGCGGGCAGCGGGCGGCGGCGCGACCTTCGCTGCCTCGTTGCCGAGCACCCCGTCCGCGGAGGCGCTCGGGGCGGCAGGCGCATCGTTGCCGTACTCGCGGGGCGTTGCCGCTGAGGCTTCATCGGGGGCGACTTCCTCATCGGCGCCGCCCGGCGCGCCGCTGCCCGCGGCATCGGCGGCGGCCGTGGCATCGGCGCCGTTGCCCTTGTCGAACGTGCGGGCTGCCACGACCCCCTCCTCCGGGAGCTCGAGATCGGGGAGCGATTCGTGGTTGCCCACGTAGATGACCACGAGCAGGGCCGCGGCCGCCAGCATCGCGCCCTCGGGGCGGATCTGCCGCGCCCAGCGACGCCAGCCGACCGGCATGGCCTCCTGCTCCAGCCGCGCGGAGAGGCGGTCGGCGAACCCGGGGGGCGGCTCCACGATGCCGCCATCGCGAAGCATCTCGATTGCGCCACGCATCGCATCGAGCTGCTCGCGAAGTTCGGGATCGCGCGCGAGGGCGGCCTCGACATCGCGGGCCTCCGCGGCGGTCAGCTCCCCGTCGAGGTAGGCGCTGAGGCGGTTTCGGGCGAAGAAGGCGTCCATCACAAAACGTCCGAGGCGCGCACGCGGCGGGCAAGCTTCTGGGCCAGCTCGGCACGCGCACGGTGGATGCGGGACTTCACGGTCCCGCGGGGAAGGTCGAGGATATCGGCGATGTCCTCGTAGGCGAGGTCCTCCACGTCGCGAAGGATGAGGATCTGGCGATGCTCCTCGTCGAGCTCGGCGAGCGCCGCCTGGACGAGCGAGCCGGCCTCGCGCTGGTGGACGCTGCGGTCGGCGAGATCGGCGTTCTCGTCGGCGAGCTGCCGGGTGGGGCCCTCGTCTTCATCGCGGGGGGCGTCGAAGGTTTCGTGGCGCCCGTAGGCGCGCCGCATGCGGTAGAGCCGCTGGTTGCGACAGTGGTTCACGGCGATGCGAAACAGCCAGGTGGAGAGCGAACATTCGTTCCGGAAGCCGCCCATCGCGCGGAAGGCAGCGACGAACACATCCTGCGCCTGCTCCTCCGCCGCTTCGGGATCGGCGAGCCAGCGCAGGCAGAGCGAGTAGATGCGGGCCTGGTAGCGCTGCACGATCTGATCGAACGCGCGCCGATCGCCCGCCTGGAAGCGCGCCACCAGCTCGGCGTCGGCCACGGCCGCGCTGGCGCGGAGGGGGGCGACGGACCGGAGCCCGATGGCGGCAAACAACAACTCCACGCGGATCTACCCCCCCGAACGGACACCCACGGGGGCTCCGGGTTCCGTCATTCTTCTTCCTCGTGCCCCAGCGGCTCCATCTTCACGCGCTGGCCCGTGCGCACGGAGCGCTGGATCATCTCGAGCGGAAGCCGCTTGGTCGGGAAGGTGGCCTTCCGGATCTTGGCGTCCTTGAAGTTGACGCCATCGAGGTTGCAGTAGTCGAAGTCCGTTTCTTCAAGGCGGGCGCCCTCGAGCGAGGCCTCGCGCAGGTTGGCGTTCCAGAAGCTCGCGCCGGTGAGGTTTGCACCGCGGAAGCTGGCCCGCTGCAGGTTCGCATCGGCGAACTTGGCGTTGCTCAGGTTCACGCCATCAAAGGACACGCCCACCAGGTCGGCGCTGCGGAGGTCGGCCTCCTCGAAGCTCTCGCCCCTGCGGAGCATGTCGACGACCTGCTTCCGCGAGAGGCTGCGCACCTCCTCGAAGTCATCCCGCTCCCCCGCCGGAGGGGAAGTCTTCCCGGTCTTTCGCGGCCGCGTCATCGAGTCGCCTCCAATCCCCGCTGATAATCCGGCGCGGGGGCAGCTCCAAGCCGTTCGAGCGCCACGGCGAGGCGCTCGCCCACCGCCACACCCCCAAGGAGCGTGGTGAAGTGGGCCCCGCCGGGGTTCAGCACGTTCACCTCCACCAGTCGGCCGCCGATGAGATCGATGCCGGCGAACCACACGCCGGCCCGCTTCAGGTGGGGGTCGAGGGCGGCCACCGCGCGGCGATCCGCGTCGTCCACCTCGGCGGCCTCGGGCGAGGCGCCGCGCCGCAGGTTGTGGCGGAAGTCGCCCGGGGCCCGCAGCCGTCGGTAGCCGCCGATGAGCTCGCCATCGAGCCAGAGCAGCCGTTTCTCCCCCTCGTCGGCCTCCGGGATGTACGCCTGGACGACCACCCATCCGTCGCCCGCGCGACTGGCTGCGTCGAACGCCGACGCCAGCTCGCCGAGCCCATCGCGCACGAGCCCCACGCCGCGCCCGCCCGAAGCCCGCGCGGGTTTCACGACCACGCCGCCCCGTTCGGTGGTGGCGAAGCGCTCGGCGACCGCGCCCGACCGGGTGACGACCGTGCGGGGGCGGGGAACCTCCGGCGGCAACGAGGCAAGCCAGCTCTTGTGGGTGGTAGCGAGGAGGCCGTCGGGGTCGTTGAGCACGCGCAATCCGGCGCGCTTGGCGTGCTGGGCGAACGCGACGACTGCAGTGTCGAGCGGATTGACGCGCAAGAGCAGCACATCGTGATCGTTGGCGGCAACGGTGCGCCGGGGTGCGCTCCGCATGCGCAAGGTCTCCACAAGCGCCTCGCGGTCGGGACCGAGACCATCAAGGACGAACGCCCGGAGCTGGACGCGTCCGCGCTCGTCGAGGTCGATGTCCCAGGGCTCGACCACGCGCACGGCATGCCCCCTCGCCAGTGCCGCCGCGAGCAGGTGGATCGTCGTGTGCGACGCCGACACGCTCGCCACGCTCGACACAAGGACCACAAGCCGCATGCCGTTCGGATAACCTCGCCCCGTGGACGAAGTCCTCTCCCGCATCCCCCACCTCCTCGCTGCGCGGTACCCGCTCTTGTGGATCGTCTCGCCCGAGGAGGAGCGCGTGGAGCGGGGCCTCGACAAGGTGGGGCAGGCGTCGGGCATCGCGGTGTACCGATGGCGGCGCACGGTGGGCCTGCAGTCCCCGAGCGGCGAGGTCGTGCCCGACACGGAATCGCCGCTGAGCCTCCTGGCCGCCATCCCGAAGGTGGAGGGCAGCGCCGCGTTCCTCCTCGCCGACTTTCACGATGCGCTGGGCGAGCCCGGCGTGGTGCGCCGCCTGCGAGATCTCGAGCGGGTGCTCGGCGCCCGCAAGCAGGCCCTGATCGTGCTGAGCCACCTGCTCGCGATCCCGCCCGAGCTGGAGAAGGACTTCGCAGTGCTCGACGTTCCGCTGCCCAACCGCAACGAGGTCGGCCGCCTGCTCGCCGTGCTCGCCCAGGCCCGCAAGCTCGACATCGAGCGGGACCTGTTCGAGCAGTTCGTGACCGCCTCGCTCGGCCTCACCGAGAAGGAGATCAAGCGGGCCTACGCGCGGGTGCTGCTCGATGGGCACGGCTTTACCGCCGCCGACGTGGAGCTGGTGCTCGACGAGAAGGCGCGCCTCCTGCGCAAGTCGCGCTACCTCGAGTTCGTGAAGCCCGACGCGGGCCTGCTCGACGTGGGCGGGATGGGCAACCTCAAGGAGTGGCTGGTGCACCGCCAGGCCGGCTTCAGCGACCGGGCCCGGGCCTTCGGCCTCCCCTCCCCCAAGGGGCTGTTCCTGCTCGGCGTGCAGGGCTGCGGAAAGTCGCTCTCGGCCAAGGCCGTGGCCGACCTCTGGCGCATTCCCCTCCTCCGGCTCGATGTGGCCGCGCTGTTCACCGGTCGGGCCGAGGAGGGGCTGCGCGACACGATCCGCATCGCCGAGTCGCTCTCGCCGGTGGTGCTCTGGATCGACGAGATCGAGAAGGCGTTCCTGCAGGATCAGGGCACTGGTCGCGTTTTCGGCGCCTTCCTCACCTGGATGCAGGAGAAGACGCTGCCCGTGTTCGTGGTGGCCACCGCCAACGAGGTCCGCTCGCTGCCTCCCGAGCTCCTCCGGAAGGGGCGCTTCGATGAAATCTTCTTCGTGGACCTCCCGAACGTACACGAACGGCTGGAGATCCTCGAAATCCACGTGCGGCGGCGGGGGCGCGCGGTCGAAGCCTACGACCTGCTCCAACTGGCCGAAGAAACCGAGAAGTTCTCGGGCGCCGAGCTCGAGCAGCTCATCGTGGCCGCCATGTTCACCGCCTTCTCCATGGACCGCGAGCTCACGCAGGAGGACCTCCTGCGCGTGGCCCGCGACAGCGTTCCGCTCGCCGTGACGATGGACGATCGCCTGAAAGAGCTGCGCGACTGGGCCCGGCCGCGTGCGCGACCGGCCTCGGTGGATACACGCCGCGTGAGCTTCTTCGAAGACTGGGAGTCCTCATGAACGTCGCCGTGGTGGGGGCCGGCTCCTGGGGCACCGCGCTGGCCATCCAGTCGGCGCGCTCGGGGCATCGGGTGCGCATGTGGGACCACCTGCCCGATCGTGCCGCGGTGATGCAGGCGGCGCGCGAGAACGCCCGCTACCTGCCGGGCTGCACCTTCCCCGAGTCGCTGGCCGTGAGCGGAGACCTCGCGTGGGTGCTCGCGGAGGCCGTCGTGGTCGTGGAGGCCGTGCCGAGCGTGGGATTGCGCGAGGTGCTCCCGGCGATCCGCCAGCACATCGAGCCGGGCGCCGTGGTGGTGTGCGCCACCAAGGGCATCGAGGTGGACTCGCTCCTGACGATGGACGAGATTCTCGTGGAGGGGCTGCCACCCGGGCAACCGCTCGCCACGCTCGGTGGCCCGTCGTTCGCGAAAGAAGTGGCCATGGGCATGCCCACCGCCGTGGTCATCGCCTGCCGCGACAGCGCCGCCGCCCACACCGCCGCCGAGGCCCTGCACGGGGGGTTCTTCCGCGTGTACGACACCGACGACGTTATCGGCGTGGAGCTCGGCGCAGCGCTGAAGAACGTGATCGCCGTGGCTTGCGGCGTGTCCGACGGTGCCGGCCTCGGCACCAACGCCCGCGCCGCGCTCATCACGCGCGGCCTCTCCGAGATTTCGCGTCTCGCGGCGCGCCGGGGCGCGAACCCCCTCACCCTCATGGGCCTCGCCGGCCTCGGCGACCTCGTGCTCACCTGCACGGGCGACCTCAGCCGCAACCGGCGCGTGGGCCTCGGTCTCGGCCGCGGCAAGTCGCTCGACGAGGTGCTCGCCGAGCTGGGCCAGGTGGCGGAGGGCGTGGTGACGGCGCGGAGCGCCTGGCAGCTCGCGCAGCGGGAGGGCGTGGAGATGCCCATCACCGAGCAGGTGTACCGGATGCTCTACGAGGGCAAGCCGGTGTTCGACGTGCTGAGGGACCTCGCAGGGCGCGGCCGGCGCAGCGAGCGCGGGTAGGGGCGCCTCAGATCACGCTGAACTTCACGGCCGCCGAGCCCGAGGGGACGTCGGCGGTCACGGTGAGCACGTAGCTGTCGGCCCGGAGCGTGCCCCAGGACTGCGACTCCTCCAGCGAGCCGCCCGCGGGCACCGTCCAGGTGGTGACGACGGGCCTGCAGGCCACGGCGACGCCGCTGCCCGAGCCGCGGCTGTCCTCCACGCTCCAGCCGGTGAACAGGCAGTCCGACGCCGTCTTCACGCTCACGTCGCTCGTGCAGGGGTTCGTGAGCACCGCCACCATGCTCAGCGAGTCGCGCACGCCGAAGCTGGTGCCGGCCACGCCGGCGGAATCGCGCACTTCGGCGGTGAGCACCAGATCGGCGTCGGTGCAGCTCGTGGAGCTGCCGGTGTCGCCGGTGTCGCCCGTGTCGGCCGTGTCGCCACCGCTATCGGCGGTGTCGGTGCCGGTGTCAGCGGTGTCGGTGCCGGTGTCGCCGCCCGTGTCGCTGCCGGTGTCCGAGCCGGTGTCGGCGCCGCTGTCGGCGGTGTCCGAACCGGTGCCGGTGTCGGTGTCGCCGCCCGTGTCGGTGTCGGCCGCGGTATCGCCGGAACCGGTGTCCGGCCGGCCGGTGTCGGTGTCCTCCGCGACGGGCGCGGGGCATCCCACGCCGAAGAGCAGGGGAATCAACAGCATCATGCGCGTCATGGGTTCGGTCTCCGGTGCACCCTACCCCCGGGGTTCGACCTGTCGCAACTCCACGGCTAGTTGCCGACGAAGGTGGTGCCCGGCACGGACGGCACCAGCTCGGAGTAGCCATAGACGGTGCCGAGCAGCAGGGACACCGACCAGGGCACCTCCCCCGCGAAGCTGCGCTGCTCCAGGAGGCCTGCCGTGGACCAGGTGACGAGCATGTCCTCCTCGCTCGCGTAGGCCGCATCGCCGAGGACGAAGTCGTACAGCACCGGAGAGGGCACGAATTCCCAGCTCGTGGCGGCCTCGGTGCGATCGCCGAAGTCGAGGGTGAACTCCACCACGCGGCTGCCCTGCATCACGTCGCGGTTGTCGTGGATGAGGAGGCGGTCCTCGCGGAAGTCGAAGTGGTGCTGACCGTAGGGGGGCACGGTGCCCTCGGCGAAGTCCACCGTGGGCGCGGGGCCGCCGAGCACGGTGATCGCCTTGCCTTCTTCGGGCTTCACCTCCACGAGGCAGTTGTACCCGCGCGAGCTGATCCAGACGGACTCACGCTCCTCGTGCCACCGGAGGCCGTTGGCGTGCGTCCAGTTCGTGGGGTCCGGCGTGTTGTCGGGGTCGGGCGTGTAGAGGTCCCAGAAGGACCACAGGAAGCGCTCGGTGCCATCGGGATCGAGCTGGTAGAGCGACTCGCCGGTGTACTCGACGCCTTCGTACTCGCGGGTGTCGTAGCCGATGAGCAGGATGCTCCCGTTCTCCATCTCCACGAAGTCGTGGGTGACGCCCTCGCCCTCGTGCCCGTAGGGGGTGACATCGCTGATCAGGGAGCCATCCCAGGCCACCGAGAGGAGCCGCCCGGGGGCGCCGGTGGGGCTGTAGGGCATCAGGAGCACCCAGACCCCGGCCCCATCGCGGCGCGGCTGGGTGCGGACGATGAACTCGGGCCCGAAGTTCTCCCAGAACCAGGTGGGACGCCCCGACGGGCTGAACATGACCACGCTCGGCGGGTCGGAGCTCAGGAGCGCGGAGATGACGTAGTGGTTCCAGGTGGGGCGCCCGGTGACGTCGAACCCGGCGAGGGTGACGGGGCCCGCGCCGGTGGTGTAGGTGTCGGTGGCGCGCACGTTTCCCGCCTCGTCGACCAGCGAGACCTCGAACTCCTGGTTGAACCACAGGCCGAGGATCGGCAGGTTCACACCCTCCTCGCCCTCGACCGCATCGGACACGATCTGCGTTTCCCCATCCACCGCGAACTCGAGGTGCGCGGACTCCGCGCCGGGGGCCTTCCACGCGGCGGTGACGTAGGTGTCGATGTTCTCCCCGGGCGTGAGCAAGAACTTGCCGCCGAGCGCGTCGGGATCGGGCGACTCCACGCAGGCGCCTAGCGCGAGGAGGAGGACGCGAGCGGCGGGGGTGCGGAACACGGCCCCTACTATCGCTCGGCGCGGGCTATCCTCCCACCATGTCCTTGCTGTTTCTTACGTTCGGCTGCGTCCCCGCGCCCGGAACGCCCGACTCCGGCGGTCTCGTTGGCGACAGCGCCGACCTCGTTGACAGCGCCGACACCGGCACGGGCAGCCTCCCGGACAGCACCCCGCTCGCCGAGGTGGACGTGGTGGTGATCGGCACCGGCGCGGGCGGCCTCGGCGCTGCCTGGGCCGCGCGGGAGGCGGGTGCCTCGGTGCTGGTCATCGAGCGGGACGAGCGGCCCGGCGGCGCGAGCAACAACGCCGGCAACTACTGGGCGGCCGGCACGCCGGAGCAGGCCGCCGCCGGCATCGTGGACAGTCCCGAGGCGGCGTTGGCGGAGTGGGCCACCTTCACCGAAGGCGAGGCCACCGACCCATCCGTGGTGGCCTTCGTGGAGGCGTCCGCGGGCGTGGTGGCGTGGCTGCAGTCAGTGGGCGTCGGCTTCCGTCTCGGCGACAACGTTCCTGCCGACACGGGATCGGTGCCGCGCATGCACATGCTCATCTCCGGCGCCGATCCGCCGCCCATCCAGCTCGCCGCGCTGCTCGCCGACCACATCCTGTACCAGACCACCGCCACCGGGCTCCTGCTCGACGGCGCGGGCGTGGCCGGCCTGTGGGTGACGACCGCGGAGGGCGCTGAAGCCTGGGTCCACGCCGGCGCCACGGTGGTGGCCACCGGAGGGTTCGCGCGCAACGACGCCATGGTGCTCAGCGCCGTGCCCGCCCTCGACACGCAGGCCGTCTGGTACGAAGCCTGGCCGGGGATGGACGGCAACGGGCTCACCCTCGCCGCGGCAGCCGACGCCGGCACGCAGAACCTCGACCACCTCGGCCTGTACAGCCACGCAGTGGAGGACGCCCGGGTGGGCCAGCCCGAGGTGATGGTCGTGGGAGCACTGGAAACCGCGCTCGTGGTCGATGCGGCGGGCCGGCGCGTGGCCGACGAGCGGCTGTTCGGGTCGGTGGCGATGGGCCGGCGCTTCCTCACGGAGGGCCCCTTCTACGCGATCTTCGACGACGACCTCTGGGCCGCCACCCGCATCCAGGGCCGCGGCTTCAACTACGAGGGCGCGCCCGACGATCTGGAGCTGCTCGGGCCGGAGTACGCCGAGAAGCACGGGGCCGCGGAAGGCGGCGACGCCGATGCGTTGGCGGCCGCGCTCGGCATCGACGGCGCCGGGCTCGCCGCCACCCTTGAGCGGTACAACACCGACGCGGCGTCGGGCCTCGACGCCCAGTTCGGGAAGCCCACGCCCACGCTCGCACCGCTCGCCGATGCGCCCTTCCACGGGCTCCCGCTGGTGCTCGGCCGCGCCAAGAGCTTCGGCGGCCTGCAGACCGACGAGGAAGGCGCCGTGCTCGACAGCAGCGGCGCCGTCATTCCCGGACTGTACGCGGCGGGCGAGGTGTGCGGGTTCCTCGGCACGCCCGCGATCGGCTACGGACTCAACGGATCCGTCACCTCCGCGTGGTGGTCGGGGCTGCGGGCCGGAGCCGCCGCCGCCGCGAACTGACCAACGCGGGCGGGCGCGCGCTGTGTTACCGCGCGAGCATGCAGAACGTCGTGGTCGTCGGCGCCCAGTGGGGGGATGAGGGCAAGGGCAAGGTGGTCGACCTGCTCGCCCAGAAGCTGCGTTGGGTGGTGCGTTTCCAGGGGGGCAACAACGCGGGCCACACCCTCGTGGTGAACGGCCGAAAGACGGTGCTGCACCTCGTGCCGAGCGGGATGCTTCAGGAGGGGTCGGTCAACGTGATCGGCAACGGCGTGGTCATCGACCCCGAGGTGCTGGTGCACGAGCTCGCGATGCTCGGGGCGAGCGGGGTGGACGTATCGCCGGCCCGCCTGGTGGTGAGCACGGAAGCCCACGTGATCATGCCGTGGCACAAGGCGCTCGACCTCGCGCGGGAGAGCGCCGCCGGCGACCGGAAGATTGGCACCACCGGCCGCGGCATCGGGCCGGCCTACGAGGACAAGGTGGGGCGTCGCGGGCTCCGCATCGCCGACCTGCTCGATGCCGACGCGCTCGCCGCCCACATCGAAGCCCACCTCCCAATGCACAACCGGCGCCTCGTGGAGTGGTTCGGCGCCGAGCCGCTCGACGCCGCGCGCATCCAGGCCGAGCTCGCCCCCCTCGCCGCGCGCCTGCGCCCCTTCGCGCGGAGCACCGTGCGCCTCCTGCACGAGGCCGGCCAGCGCGAGGAGGGCATCCTCTTCGAAGGCGCCCAGGGCACCTTCCTCGACGTGGACCACGGCACCTACCCCTACGTGACCAGCAGCAACACCGTGGCCGGCGGCGCCTGCGCGGGCGCGGGCGTGGGTCCCACCACGATCGGCGCGGTGGTGGGCATCGCCAAGGCCTACTGCACCCGCGTGGGCAGCGGCCCGTTCCCCACCGAGCTCACCGACGCGCTCGGCGAACGCCTCCGCGCCGTGGGCCACGAGTTCGGCGCCACCACGGGGCGCCCCCGCCGATGCGGCTGGTTCGACGCCGCCATGGTGCGGCACGCCGTCATGGTGAACGGGCTCACGAGCCTCGCCCTCACCAAGCTCGATGTGCTCTCGGGCATGTCGCACCTGCGCATCTGCACCGGCTACGTCGGCCTCGATGACGTGCCCGCGGGCGCCGCCGCGCTCGACTCGGTGGTGCCGATCTACGAGGAGATGCCGGGCTGGGACCGGCCGCTCGACGGCATCCAGGAGTACGATGCGCTGCCGCCGGAGGCGAAGGCGTACCTCGGGCGGATCGAAGCGCTGCTGGGGGTGCCGATTTCGCTCATCGGGACGGGGCCCGGGCGGGATGACGTCATCGTGCGTGGGGCGCCTTTCGCCTGAGCTCTCTCGTGTCGGCGGTCGCGTAGCGGCTCGGCAGCCGGCCGGGCACGACGCGGCGACCGTGGGCGCGGGGTCGGCGGTGGGCGGCTCGGGGGCGGTCGGGGACGGGACGAAGCGACGGCGCCGGGTCCTGCCGGCGCAGTCCCGCCCTCCGTCGGCCCGAAGCGGGCCTCGGTCGGGCGGAACTGCACCGTCACCCACACGTCGAGGCCAGGGCGGACCGTCGGCGGCGATGGGTAGCACGCCGCACACCACCGGCCCGCGGAGGTCTGGCTGCACCGGCCTGAGGGCGGTGGGCGGGGCGGCGGCGGCGGCGCGGCGGTGGCGGGAGCACCGGCGCCGCGGCTGCGCGCCGGAAGCGGCACTACGGCATCGCCCCGGCGCTGCGAATCGCCGCGACGCCCTTCGGACCCGGGCGACGGGGAACCGCGATTCGCCCCCTCCTACTTTCGGGCGGTTGTCTCGGGAGCCTCGGCGGGTTAGCCCGCGCCCCGACCCCAGAGGCCAGCTTGGCGAGTGACGATCTGATCGAGATTGACGGCGTGATCAAGGAAGTGTTCCCTGGTGGGGCCTTCCTCGTGGAAACCGAGGCCGGAACCGCGGTGCACGCGCACCTCGCGGGCAAGCTGCGTCGGTTCCGCATCCGCGTCGTGCTCGGCGATCGCGTCACCGTGGCCGTGAGCCCCTACGACCTCAGCAAGGGTCGGATCACCTTCCGGCACAAGTAGCCCTCGCGCTCAGCGCGCCACCCGCACCAGGAACAGGTACTCCTTGTTCCGCAAGTGGCCGACGGTGCCGACCTTTTCACCGGCCGGATTGTGGATGCCGATCTGGGCGCCCACGTAGCGCTTGAAGTCGTGCTCCACGACGGTGACCTCGCCGCGCTCCGACAAGAGCGCCTCCAGCGCCTCGCGCGTGAGGAAGCCCTCGTTGCTGAACGACACCAGCAGGTAGCGGGCCTGCACCGCACGCACGACGGCGGCCAGCGAGGCGCCGATCTCGCGTCGTGAGTTGAACGTGCTCCGGCGCTCGCGACAGTCCACGCGCTTCTGGGCCACGCCGTAGGTCTCGGGCGCGTCCCAACGCACCAGCGTTTCCCAAATGTGGTAGTTGCCCAGGTAACTGTGCTGGTTGTACGGGGGATCGAGGTAGACGAGGTCGGCCGGCGTGGTCTGCACGGCCTCGAGCGCGTCGAGCTGGGTGGCGCGACCGGCGCCCGCCGCCGCGCGGGGGAGGAGCTCGGGGAGGCGGAGCGTGAGATCACGCTCGGAGCGCGATGCCCACTGCTTGAGGTAGGCCATCTGCACGCCGGTGGTGGAGTCCACCCGGTCGGCGGCCTCCATCAACGACACCAGCAGCACGGCTTCGAGCGCGGCGGGCAGGCGCCGACGCGCGATGTCGGCCCGGATGGCATCCACCCGGGCGCCGTTCTTCGGCTGGAAGTAGCGGCTGCGCTCGCAGAAGGTGGCGGTGAAGTAGCCGGGCTCGCCGGGCAGCTCGTTGAGCTCAGCGAGGAGTGCGGCGGCCTGCGCCGACACGGCCTCGGCGTCGGCTTCGACGTAACAACGGGCCAACGCAGCGGCGTAGGCGTTGTGGTCGTTCGCAAGGACCTGGAAGCCCTCCCGCTTGAGCGCGTGGCCCACCCGCGAGGTGCCGGAGAAGACGTCGACCACGCTCTGCACATCGCCGAGGGCGCGTACGGTTTCCACGATGGCCGGCAGGAGGAGCCGCTTGCTGCCGAGGTACTTGACCACGCCGGCGACTACTCCGCGCCGACTTCGCGAATCCACGCGTCGAGGAAGATGAGCGTCCACAGGCGCTCGGCCACGCCGGGCTCGGCCAGACGCGGCACCATCGCGCGGATGGAGCCGGGGAGGAAGAGGCGCAGCGGGTCCTCCTCCAGCCGGCCGATCCGCTCCGCGAGGAAACCCGCCAGCGGACCCTGGAACCAGCGGCGCCACGGACCGGGGAGCACACGCTTCGGCCGGTGGACGAGGGAGCGCGTGAGCACGGGCTCAAGGAGCTCGCGCAACGGCCACTTGGTGATGCTGCCCGACACCCCCGGCCGCACCTTCCACGAGCCCGGCAGCAGCGCGCAGTAGCTGGCGAGGTCGACGTCGAGGAAGGGTGCGCGCAGGCCGAGGTCGGCGTGCATGGCCACCGCCCCCGTACGCGCGAGCGCATCCTCCGGCATTCGCCCGCGCAGGTACACGTGGAGGATCTCGTTGATCGGGTCGCTCACGACCTCGCGGTAGAAGGGCTCGAGGCAGCTCCGACGGATGCCGGCGCGCACCCAGCCCGGATCGCGCATCAGGGCGGCGCGCGCGTCGGCGTCGAAGGCGACGACGCCCCCCACCGCGCGGGCGAGGCCGAAGGGGGTGCCATCGTCGCCCAGCTCGGGCCGGCGATCGCCGAACGCGAGGCTCGCCACGCGGCGGCCGGCGCCGGGGAGGCGGCGGATCCAGGTGGAGAGGCGGAGCTGGCTCGCGAGCGCGCCCACCATGCGCCCGCCGAAGAGCTCGTCGCCGCCATCGCCGCAGAGCACGACATCCACCGACTGGCGGGCGGCCACGCCGAGCAGGTACTGCGGGATGGCCGCGGGGTCGGTGACCGGACCGTCGGTGGCGCCCACCACGCCCTCGAAGGCGCCGAGCATGGAGTCGGCCGATACCCGCACCACATGGTGCTGGGTGCGCAGGAGCGTAGCCACGCGGCCGGCGTAGGGCGCTTCGTCATCCTCGGCGCCCTCCACCCCCACCGTGAAGGTGCTGACGGGGCCGAGGCGGGACGCCAACCAGGTGATCGCGCTCGAATCGAGCCCGCCGCTGAGGAAGACGCCCACGCGCTCGCGCCCGCTCGCCCGCGCGGCCACGGCACGGAAGAGGCGCCGCTCGACCTCCGCGAGGCTCTCCTCATCGGCCGGGCGGGGGCTGTACGGCGGTGCGTACTTGAGGCGGTACCAGGGCTCCACGCGCGGGGGCGAGCCCGGCTCGGCCACGAGCAGGGCGCCCGGGGGGAGGGCCCGCACCTCGCGCAGGAGCGTTCGCGGGGCGTGGACGTACCGGAAGCACAGGAACTCGGCGAGGTTTTCCCTCGCGAACTCGCGACTGATGCCGGGGAGCGCGAGGAGCCCGCGGAGGGAGCTCGAGAAGGCGAGCCGGCCCTCCCGCAAGGACCAGAAGCAGCGGCGCACGCCGAAGGGATCGCGGGCCAGGTGGAGCCGGCGGGCCGCCTTCTCGTACACCATCACCAGCCACTCACCCTCCACCCGCGACAGAACGCCCACTCCCTGGGCGCGCCAACCTTCGAGGATGACGTCCGCGGCGGACTGGCCGGCGGTGGGCGTGCGGTTGAAGTGACCGGACACCATCACGACGAAGTCATCGTCCTCCGCGCGGGTGCTGCGCGGCCGCGCGCTGAGGCCCACTCCGGCCGAGTGGAAGGTCAGCCCGGAGGCGAGGGCCCGCCGATCGGCCTCGTCGAGGTCGTTTCGCGCGTGCAGGATTCCGCTGATTCCACCCATGGCGGGCGCGTACTAACCGGAAACGCGCGGGGGGTGCTGGCCGCTCCTTCTCCCGCTGGGCCGCGCCCTCCTGCCGCCAAGCTCCACTTTCCGGGGTGGCGTCGCCATGGCGTAGCAACGCGATGCCAGCGAGCTGAAGCCCCTCATGCCGCGCGCTGTGCGATACTTCCCGACGGTCCAGGAACCCATGGCGCTCCGCATCCACGAACTCCTCAAGTTTGCGATCGACAACCGCGCGAGCGACCTGCACTTCGCCGCCGGCGAAAAGCCCGCCATCCGCAAGGACGGCGAGATCGTGCGGCTCGACGTGCCGGTCCTCTCCAATGACGACGCCAAGCGCCTCGCCTACTCGATGATGCCCGAGAAGCAGCGCATCCTCTTCGAGAACAACCTCGAGACCGACTTCGCCGTGGCCTTCAAGGGCCTCGCCCGCTTCCGCGTGAACGTCTACACGCAGACGCGCGGCCTGGGCTGCGCGATGCGCCAGATTCCGAGCCGCATCCTCACGATGGAGGAGCTGGGGCTCCCCCCCGTCTTCCAGCGCATCGTGGGCTTCAAGCGCGGCCTCGTGCTCGTGACGGGCCCCACCGGCTCCGGAAAGAGCACCACGCTCGCGGCCGTGATCGACTGGATCAACCGCAACCGGGCCGAGCACATCCTCACCATCGAGGACCCGGTCGAGTTCGTACACCCCCCGCAGCGCTGCCTCGTGAACCAGCGCGAGGTGGGCACCGACACGAAGTCCTTCGCCGCGGCCCTCCGCAGCGCGCTCCGCGAAGACCCCGACGTGATCCTCGTCGGCGAGATGCGCGACCTTGAGACCATCCAGCTCGCCATCAGCGCCGCCGAAACGGGCCACCTCGTCTTCGGCACCCTCCACACCAACTCCGCGCCCGAAACGGTCGACCGGCTGATCGACGCGTTCCCCCACGAAGCGCAGCAGCAGGTGCGGACGATGCTCTCGGCCTCCCTGATGGCGGTCGTTTCGCAGGCCCTCATCCGCAAGGCCTTCGAGCCCGGTCGGGTGGCCGCGCAGGAGATCATGATCGTGACCTCCGCCATCCGAAACCTGATCCGCGAAAACAAGCTCTACCAGATTCCCAGCATGCTCCAGGCGGGCCGTGGCGAGGGCCAGCAGACGATGGCGATGGCCGTGAAGGAGCTCGCCCTCAACCGCAAGATTACGCGCGAGGCGGCCATGCAGCTGGCCAACGACCCCAAGCTCTTCGACGACGTGCCTGCGATGGGCGCGCCGCGTCCACCGACCCCGCCACGGCGCTGACATGCGGGTGAAGGTCAACGGCGAGCCCCAGGAGGTGCCCGAGGGCGCCACGGTGCGGGCGCTGGTGCTGCTCCTCGGGGCCAACCCCGAGGCGGTGGCCGTGGCGCTCAACGGGGAGGTCGTTCCCCGCGGGCGGCAGGAATCCACGCCGCTCGCGCCGGAGGATCGGGTGGAGATCATCCGCGCGGTCGGGGGCGGTTAGCAGGCCGGCATGGCCGGGCGCGAGGATTCCACGGTGATACCCTTGATCACGGTCAGCGTGGTGTGCCTCGCGGTGCTCGCTGCCGCCTCCCTCAACATGGAGCGCCTCTTGCCCATCGTCCACGAGGTCTCCGTCGCCCTGCAAACCACGCCGCTGTTCGACTGGATCGCCGACCTCGTGGGGGGCGCGTGAGCCGCCGGGGACAGTCGGTGGTGGAGTACATGCTCACCGTGAGCGTGCTCGTGGTCGGCCTCGCGGCCTGCTGGGTGATCTTCGCGGAGGGTGTGAGCGGCGGGTTCGACGCGGTTCGGCGCACCGTCCAGATGCCGTACCCCTGAGCGCCATGGCCTGGGAGGTGCGCGATGTCGCGATGCTGGTGCTCCTGGCCGTGGCGTGCTTCACGGACATCACCACCGGCAAGATCCGCAACTGGCTCACCTTCCCCACCATGCTGGTGGGCGTGCTGCTCTCGGCGGCCGTGGCCCCCCACGTGTGGGAGGGCGCGCTCGGGCTCCTTTGCGGCTTCGCGGGCGGCGTGGTGCTCTGGAAGTTCGGGGGGGCCTACCGGGCGGGCGATGTGAAGCTCGTCATGGCGGCCGGAGCCGTCGGCGGCCCCGAGTGGGTGCTCCGGGGCATGCTCATCGGCTTCCTCCTCAACTTTCCCTTCGCGCTCACCGTGCTGCTGTTGCGGGGCCGGCTCGCCCACTTCGGTCGCTTCGTGGTGGCCCTGGGCAAGGCGCTGATCTACCGGCGCCCGCTGCGCGATTTCATGCAGGAGTGGGAGTCGAAGACCACCGTGATCGCCTTCGGGCCGGTCATCGCGGCCGGGATTGTGGTCGCGCGCCTGCAGGCGTGGCCGGATCTCTGGTAGAAGGTGGGCATGCGTCGCGGCCAGTCAACCGTCGAGTGGATGCTCCTCGTCTCCATGCTCGTGGCGGGGCTCCTGGTGGCCGCCTACGCCTTCCTGCCGAACTTCCAGCGTGGCGTGCGCGAGCTCGGCACCGACGTGTCGAGCCTGTTTGCCCAGGGCGAGTCCGACGGCAGCGGCGACATGAGGTAGACTCCGGAACCCATGCAGAACGCCCGCGGATTCGTCCTCTCCCTCATCGTGGCGCTCCTCGCCACGCTCGCGCAGTGCCGGTACGTCCAGAGCCGCGAAACCGCGCTGCTGTACGACTCCGAGCCGCTGCCCACGCTGGTGGCCACACGCGACATCCCGCCGCACGTCCGGCTCGATGAAACAATGGTGGTCCGCAAGGACGTGCCCCGCACCTGGCAGCAGCCGAAGGCGCTCACCAAGGTGGATGACGTGATCGGCCAGATCACCTCGGTGCCGATCTTCGCCGGCGAGCAAGTGGTAGCCACCAAGCTCGTGACCGCCGATGACGCTGGCCTCGCCTACTACGTGCCCACCGGCACCCGCGCGATCGCGCTCGGCGTGGATGTGTTCAACGCCGTGGGCGGGCACATCAAGGCCGGCAACCACGTGGACATCCTCGGCAACTTCGACTTCGGCTCCGGCGAGAAGAGCGACTTGCGCACCGTCACCATCATGCAGGACGTGCAGGTGCTCTCGGTGGTGGATGACATCGGCACCATCACGGCGCGCCAGGTCCGGTCGCTCCCGCCGGAGGGGGTGGAAGCCGCTCCAGAGGAAGCTCCGCCCACCCCCTCGGAAACGCTCATGACCTCGGCCACCATCACCGTGGCCGTGGCGCCCGACGCCGCCCAGCGCCTCGCCATGGCCCAGGAGCTCGGCCGGCTCACGCTCGTGCTGCGCTCCTTGTGGGAGTCGGAGGGGAAGATGGAGCTCGCGCCCGCCACCGTGCAGAGCACCCTCGGCATGCCCGAGCAGGTTCGTTACCGCAGTCGTCCGAGCTACCGCCTGATCGAGGGAGGCTGAGATGCGCCAGTGGTCCGCCCCCGTCGTGATGATGGCGCTCGCCGCGGCGCCCGCCCACGCCGAGGACACCATCCCCGACCAGATCGTCATCCTGAACAACCAGGAAGCGATCGACGTGCCCTTTGCCTTCGGCGACGTGAGCGTGGGCAGCAGCGAGATCGTGAAGGTCGTGCCCCTCCGTGAGGAGAAGCAGCTCCTCCTCGCCGGCCGCACGGTGGGCACCACCAACGTGATCCTCTACGACACCAAGGGCGCCCGGCGCGACCAGTTCGAGATCACCGTCATCCCCGCCAACCTCGCGAAGGTGATGAAGAACGTGCAGGTGCTCCTCGATGACATCGAGGGCCTCTCCTTCACCGTGGTGAACGACCGCGTGTACATCCAGGGCGAGGTCAGCCTCGACGAGGAGATCCGCCGGGTGCAGGAGCTCGATGCGAAGGAGGCCCTCGTTGAATCGATGGTCACCCTCTCGCCGGTGAGCCAGCGCCTCCTCGCGGCGATGATCCAGAAGGAGATCGCCACCCCTGGCGTGAACGTGCGCCTCGTGAGCCGGAAGCTGCTCCTCGAGGGCGTGGTGCACTCCGAAGCGGCCAGCCAGCGGGCGGAGGCCATCGCCAAGGCCTACTTCCCCGACGTGATCAACGTGCTCGAGATCCGCGAGGTGGAGCGTGTGCCCGGCGAGGCCAAGACCATCGTCCTGGTGGTGCACTTCGTGGAGCTGACCAAGAGCCTCGAAGACAACTGGGGCATCGAGTGGACGCCGCTCGCCTCCCCCGGCGTGACCTTCGAGCTCGGCTCCACGCTCAGCGGCGGGAAGTGGAGCGAAGTGTCGGGGGCGGCCACCGCCGAGATCACCGGGCTCCTCCCCAAGCTGGAAGAGGCGCGCTCCACGGGTTTCGTCCGCGTGCTCGAGAACCCCACGGTGTCGGTGAAGAGCGGCGAGACCGCCCACATCTTCTCCGGCAGCAAGATCCCCTTCGTGTACAACGACAACGGCAGCACGGTGATCGAGTTCATCGACGTGGGCATCAAGATGGACGTCACCGCCTACGCCTCCGGCACCGACGTGGACATGCAGATCAAGATGGAAGTCAGCTCGCTCGGGGAGCTCACCTCCACCGGCTACCAGGCGGTAGACCAGTCGGAGATCACCACCTCGCAGTACTGCCGCGGCGGCGAGAGCATCGTGATCGGCGGGCTGCAGCGGGTGAGCGACCGCGTGAACTACAACAAGGTCCCCGACGGCGCGAGCATCCCCGACTCGCTCTTCACGCTGTACCGGTCGAAGGACTACAAGAAGGCCAAGTCGCAGTTCCTGGTGTTCGTCACGCCGCAGATCCACGAGTCCACGACCACGGCGAACAAAGAAATCCAGGACAAGTTCAACCTCACCGACGTGCGCGACTAGATGGCCTGTCGCTTCGTGGTGGTCGCGGCGGCGCGCGACGGCGTGGGCAAGTCCACCTTCGCGGTGAACATCGCGCTGAGCCTCCTGAAAGAAACGCGGCAGCGCGTGCTGCTGATCGATCTCGACGCCGCCGGGGTGGGCGATGCCGCGGCGCTCCTCGGGGTGACCGAGGCCCGGACCATCGCGGACTTCATCCCCTACGTCGACCAGCTCACCCCGCAGAGCTTTGGCCCTTACATCCAGGCCCACGCGAGCGGGGTGGGACTCCTCCCCCTCGCGGCTACGCCCCAGGCCGCCATGAAGCTGCCGCCGGCGGGCGTGCGCAAGGTGCTCGACCTCGCCGGCCCCCTCTGCGACTACGTGGTGGTTGATGCCGGCGCCGGGGTCGACCCGGTGAACGTCCTCGCGATGGAGCGCGCCGCGGGCATCTTCCTCGTGGCCTCCGCCACGCCCACCTCGCTGGCGGCCACCCGTCGGTTCGCCGACCACCTGCAAACGCTCCACTTCCCCCAGGCCCTCGTGAAGTTCGTGGTGAACGACCACGACGCAGCCGGCGCCCTCACCAAGGAGGCCATCGCCTCCCGCCTCGGCCGCCCGGCGCTGGTCGTGCTGCCGCGCGATCAGTCCACCACGCTCGATGCGGCCCTGCGCGGCGCCCCCTTCGTGAGCGACGCCCCACGCGCGCTGCTCTCCCGCACCTACGATGCGCTCGCCCGCCAGCTCGTGGAGAAGGGCATCCTCGAGCAGCTCGCCGCCGTGGAGCGCGGCCGCGGCCAGGCCGTGGAGGGCCACCGCTCCGTGGAGGTCACCCAGGAGCAGGACAAGGCCATCGAGGGCTTCCTGAAGGCCCGCGGCGGCAACCGGGGCAAGTCCCGCACCGACCTCGACGGTCGCACCCGCCTGAAGATGCTCATCCACAAGCGGATGCCCGAGGTGCTCGACCTGAAGCGGCTCGACCGCGAGATCGGCACCCGCCCCGACAAGGAGAAGCTCCTCCGCGAGCGCGCCGAAGCGGCCATCGCGAAGATCCTCGACGAGGAGGGCGCCGGCGTCACCGACCGCAACGAGCGCCGCCGCATCGTGAAGGAGGTCTGCGACGAGGCGCTCGGCCTCGGCCCGCTGGAGGACCTCCTCGCCGACGACCGCGTGACCGAGATCATGGTCAACGGCCGGGACAACGTCTTCGCCGAGATCAGCGGCAAGCTCAGCCGCACCGAGTATTCCTTCACCGACGATGCCCAGCTCCTCGCGGTGATCGAGCGCATCGTCACGCCGCTCGGCCGCCGGATCGACGAAAAATCGCCGATGGTCGACGCCCGCCTTCCCGATGGCAGCCGCGTGAACGCCGTCATCCCGCCGCTGGCGATCGATGGCCCGAGCATCACCATCCGCAAGTTCGCGAAGGTGCCGCTGGGCGTCCCCGACCTGATCCGCTTCGGCAGCCTCACGGCCGACCTCGCCGACCTGCTGCGCGCCTGCGTGCAGGCGCGGTTGAACATCGTCATCTCCGGCGGCACCGGCAGCGGAAAGACCACGCTGCTCAACGTGCTCTCGAGCTTCATCCCCGAGGACGATCGCATCGTCACCATCGAGGATGCCGCCGAGCTCCAGCTTCGCCAGCCGCACATCGTTCGGCTGGAGTCTCGCCCCGCCAACATCGAGGGCGTGGGCGAGGTGAGGATCAGGGACCTCGTGAAGAACTCGCTGCGGATGCGGCCCGACCGCATCGTGGTCGGCGAGTGCCGCGGCGCCGAGGCGGTAGACATGCTGCAGGCGATGAACACCGGTCACGACGGCTCGCTCACCACCGTGCACGCCAACACCCCCCGCGATGCCCTCGCCCGCCTCGAAACCCTCGTGATGTTCGCCGGCCTCGACCTCCCCTCGCGCGCCATCCGCGAGCAGATCATGAGCGCGATCCACATCATCGTGCAGGTGTCGCGCCTGAGCGATGGCAGCCGGCGCATCCTCTCGGTGTGCGAGGTATCGGGCATGGAGGCGCAGACCATCACGCTGCAGGAGGTCTTCGCCTTCAAGCAGACCGGGGTCGACGCCAACCGCAAGGTGCTCGGCACCTTCGGCCCCACCGGGTTCGTGCCCAAGTTCGTGTCGAAGCTCGGCGAGCTCGGCATCGAGCTGCCGCGCAACGTCTTCGCGGCGCCGGAGCGCGTCAACGTGCCGCGGGGGCGCGCCTAGATGTTCGATTGGCTGCCGCTCTGGTGGGACTTCCTCACCTTCGGGCGCCTCGTCGCGCTGGGGGTGGCGCTGGTGGCGTGGGCGGCCGTCGGCTGGTTTGCCGCGCCGAAGTTGTGGCTCCTCATCGACGACATCACGCGCGGCTACGTGCGGTGGATGCAGGCCGAGTTCGACCGCATGTTCCTCGAGGTGTCCTCGGCGTTCTGCGTGCTCTGCATCCTGTCGAGCGTGGTGGTGTTCGCGGCGCTCGGGTTCTTCCTCACGAGCCAGCTGCCCTGGGCGGTGGGCTACAACCTCATCCGCGCGCTGGTGGTCGGCATCCTCGCCGTGGGGCCGTTCGGAATGCCGGCCGGCTACAACCTGCCGAAATTCGTGGTGCAGTGGATGTGGCAGCGCCGGATCGACCAGTTCGAAGATCAGCTCCTCGATGCGCTCGCCTTCATGTCCAACGGCCTGAAGTCGGGTCTCTCGCTGCTTCAGAGCATGGACATGGTGCGGGAGGAGCTCCCCAACCCGATCAGCCAGGAGTTCGCCCTCACCCTGAACCACCAGCGCCTCGGCATGCCGCTGGAGGATGCGCTCCTCGGCCTCGAGAAGCGCGTCGGCACCGAGGACGTGCAGATCATCGTCACCAGCATCAACATCCTGCGGCAGTCCGGCGGCAACCTCGCCGAGACCTTCGACACCGTGGCCAACACCATCCGCGAGCGGAAGAAGGTGTCGGGCAAGGTCAAGTCGCTGACCGCACAGGGGGTGGCGCAGGGCGTCATCATCGTGTGCATGCCCTTCGTGCTCACGTTCGCGCTCTGGAGCATCGACCCGGTGCTGATCTCCCGCCTGTGGACCACCGCGCTCGGCTGGGCCATGCTCTTCCTGATGGTCACCCTGCAGGTGATCGGCGGCACGATGATCCGGAAGATCGTGAAGGTCGAGGTCTGACGCTCAGCGCGCGGCGGGCGCAACGCCGCAACGCCGCGCGAGATCGGCCTTGTCCACCGCGCGCGCCATCGCCTCGGAGAGCTCCACCGAGCCCCCGGTCACCAGACGCGCCAGCTCCTCGTTGAGGAGCTGGTTGCCCTGCGCCCGCCCGGTGGACATCGCCGTGGCGAGCTGG
>CAISIK010000179.1 GCA_903885375.1 uncultured Pseudomonadota bacterium | reverse complement strand
GGCGAGTTGATGAGCGGGAGCACGGAGGCATCGCTCGTGTTGGAGCCCTCGCCGTAGGTGGAGCGGCTGGTGTCGGTTTCGAGGATCGTGTCGCCGGCGGGCGAGAACACTGAAACGGCCCCGCCGATGGAGTGGGCCATCACCTCGGGAACGCCGTCGCCCTCGAGATCGGCGATGGCCACGGCCTGGGGCATGCCCTCGCCCACGATGGGGAGCACGTCGGTGGAGTAGCCCCACATCCGCACCGGCCAGCCCGCGACCGGGGTGCCATCGCCGTGGTAGGCGAAGAGCGGGGCGTGCTCGTCGTCGATCGCCTCGTTCGTGCCGAACACCACCTCGGGGAGACCATCCCCATCGAGATCGCCCACCGCCGGCGAGGAGATGATGTGCTCGCGGCCCGCCCGATCGGCCTCCCAGCGGGGAATGACGGGCCAGCCGGGCAGGAGGGTGCCGTCGGGCGTCCATGCGTACACCTTGCCATCGAAGCCCACCACGACGATGTCGAGCCGACCATCGCCGTCGAGGTCGGCGAGCACGGGCGCGCCGAGGATGCCATCGTCGACCTGCGTGGCCGGGTCGGTGCTCGCGATGGGGTCGAGCAGCACGGGGAAGCCGGGGCGGGCCACGCCCTCGCCATCGAACACGTGCACGGCGCCGCGCATCGAGGCCACCACGATGTCCACGCCACCATCGCCGTCGAGGTCGCCGGCGGCGGGGGTGGCGGCGATCGGGGCGTACATGGCGAGCCCCACCGTGTCGTAGGCCGGGGCGCCGGCGTGCGAGGCGGGCTGCGCGTCGTCGATCTCTTCGAGCGTTTCGACGTGCGCGGCCCAGAGCTCCTCCCCGGTGCCGCGGAGCGCCGTCACCCAGCCGCCGCCGCTGGCCTGCACCACGTCGAGGATGCCGTCACCATCAACATCCACGAGGAGCGGCGAGGCTTCGAGCGAGCTGCCATCGCCCACGCGCTGGGGGAAGCCGGGCAGGGCGTCGGGGTCGTGCTGCACGTACACCGTGCGGCGCGCGACCGCGGCGAGGCCCGCGGTGTCGGTGCCGGTGAGCCGCAGCGTCCACGTACACACGTTCATCGCCTCCTCGCGCTCCACGGTGGTGGTGCCAGGGGGGTGGTCGGCGAGGGCGCAGTCGCCGGTGGGGAGGGTCCAGTCCGCGAGCGTCTCGGTGGCCGCGGTGCCGGAGGCGATCGGCGCCCAGACGGTGGGCTCGAGTCCCGCGCCGACGTCGAGCGTCCATTTCGCCAGCGCCCCACGCGGCGCGAGAACGCGGCCCGACACCGTCACGACCGGCGTTTCGGCGGGGTCGAGGTAGGCGAGCCACGTCGGCGCGGTGATTTCGAGGGTGGGGGGGATGCGTCCGGCGCGCGCGGCCTCCACGGCCGCTTCGGCCTGCAGGCGACCCTCGCCGAAGTAGCTGTCCCAGCCGGGCTGCGAGGGGTAAACGTCGGGGGCCGGATCGGCGGAACGGTCGATGTCCTCCACGCTTCGCGTGAGCAGCTGGGTGACCTCGGCCGGAGAGAGGGTGAGCCCGGCATCGCGCCCCGCCGAGATGACGAGGCCGGCCACGCCGGCGGTGAGGCCCGTGGCGTACGAGGAGCAGTCGTCGCTGGGCACGGAGAAGTCGAGGCGGGCGCCGTGGTTGGTGCAGTTCTCGTAGGCGATGAAGGAGCTGGCCTCCCGCTCGGAGTCGCCCGTGTACGTGATGCCGTGCACGTACACGGTGCGGCCCTGGTTGGCGGGCGGGTTCGAGTGCCATGCGGTCTCGTCGCCGGCGCTGGAAACCACGAGCACGCCGTGATCCCAGGCGTAGTCGATGGCGAGCTGGGCATAGGCGGGGCGGGTGATCGAGCCGATGGCCACCTGCACGATGTCCACGCCGTTGTCGGTGCCGTAGAGTACGGCGGAGGCGAAGGCGGCGGCATCCGCTACGAAGGCATCGCCCACGCGGAGGTGCATCACCATGCAGTTGGGGCAGGAGCCCACGCCGCCGTCGTTGCCGGCCTCCTCGGTGGACCACTCGGCCTCGCCCGTGCCGTGGCCGAAGTCGGTGTCGTCGTAGGGGTCGTTGTCGTTCCAGAGGAAGTCCCAGCCGGCGATGTCGTCGACAAAACCGTTGCCGTCGTCGTCGATGCCGTCGGAGAAGGTCGCGATGAGGTCGGAGGGGTCGAGGAGGTCGTCGGCGGCCTCCACGCCGGCGGTCGGGCTCACGCTGTCGGCGTAGTCGCTCACGTTTACCACGCCGTTGCCATCGACATCGTAGGTGTCGTGGCCGGGCGGCAGGGGCAGCTCGGCGGTGTTGAGCGCGGTCTTGCGCACGATGCCGTCGGCGCCCCAGTCGATGCCGCTGTCCATCACGGAGATGACCACGTCGGTGCGGCCCGTGGTGGTTCGCCAGGCGCGGTCGATGCTCGCTCCGGTGGCGGTCTCCTGCGCGCGAACGGTGCCCTTCCACGCGGCCGGAATGTACGAGAGGAAGGTCCACCGCTCGGCGAGGTCGACGGGGCAGAGGTCGGGGCGGTCGGCCTCGCCGCACTCCGGGTACGCGGGGAGCGGGAGCACGGCTTGCGCGGTGAGGATCAGGAGCAGCATCGGCATCATCTAACGGGTAGGCTGCGCCTCGATGTTGCCCCTCCCTTCGTGTGTCGCCGACCTGCTGGTGCTCGGTGTGCCCATCCTCACGATGAACCCCGACGCGCCGGCGGCCACCGCCATGGTCGTGGGGGCGGGGCGCGTCGTCGCCGTGGGCTCGGAGGCGGAGGTCCGGGCGCTCCCCTGTGTGGGCGCCGACACGCGGGTGGTGCGCATGGAGGGGGGGCTGCTGCTGCCCGGCTTCATCGATGCCCACGCGCACCCCGCCGAGGGCGGCGTGGAGCTGGCGTACGCATCGCTCACCGGCGTGGTGGACGAAGCCGGCCTCGTGGCGGCGGTGGGCGCCTGGGCGCTCGCGAATCCCGAGTCGCCCTGGGTGCTGGGCGCGGGCTGGTCGCCCACGCTCCTCGACCACGCCGCCCCCCTCGCGGCGCTCGACGCCCTCGGGCTCGATCGCCCCGTGCTGCTCGCTTCTGTGGACGGCCACTCCGCCTTCGTGAACACGGCCGCGCTGCGCCGGGCGAAGCTCCTCGACCGCCCCGACCCCGCCGGCGGACGCGTGGAGCGCACCCCCGCGGGCGCGCCCACCGGCGTGGTGCGGGAAACGGCGGCCGATGCCATCTGGGCGCTGGTTCCCGAGCCGGAGGGGGAGGTCCTCGAAGCCGCCGCGCGCGCGGCGCTGCTGCAGTTCGCCGCCAACGGGGTGACCCGCGTGGTGGATGCCAACGCCTCGCGCGGCGCGCTCCGCGCCTACCGCGCCCTCGATGAACGCGGCGCGCTGCCCATCTCCGTGCACGCCGCCGTGGAGGTGGCGCCGGGGGAGGGCGCCGCCGGCGTTCGCCGCGTGGCCGCCCTCCGCAAACGGTTCTTGCGCCCCCACCTGCGGGTGGACGCCGTGAAGCTCTACCTCGACGGCGTGATGGAAAGCGGGACCGCTGCCATGCGCGAGCCCTATGCAGACGGGCAGAACGGCGAGCTCCTCTTCCGCGACGCCGAGCTGGTGCGCATCCTCCGCGCGGCCGACCGCGCCGGCCTGCAGGTGCACGCCCACGCCATCGGTGATGGCGCCGTGCACCAGCTCCTCGCCGCCGTGGAGGCGGTGGGCCCCCGCCGGGGCGCGCGGCCGGTGCTCGTGGCGCACATCGAGGCCGTGGAGCCGGCGGACCTTCCGGCCTTTGCGCGGCTCGGCGTGTGGCCCAACCTGCAGGCGTACTGGGCCTGTCGGGATGCGTGGATCGACGTCCTGACCGTCCCCCGCCTGGGCGAGGCGAGGGCGGCGCGGCTGTACCCCTTCGCCTCGCTCCTGCAGGCCGGGGCGACGGTCGTGGCGGGCAGCGACTGGTCCGTCTCCACCCTGAACCCCTGGCCCGCCATCGAGGTGGGCATCACCCGCCGCGACCCCGACGGGGTGGCCGGCACCACGCTCAACGCGGAGGAGGCGCTCGACCTCGACACGCTCACGCGTGCCTACACCCTCAACGGCGGGCGCGCCCTCGACGTGCCCGGCGCCGGCACCCTCACGGTGGGTGCCCCGGCCGACTTCATCGTCGTAGACCGGGACCCGCGCGAGCGGCCCGCTGCCGACCTCTCGGAAACGCGGGTCCTGCAGACCTGGGTGGGCGGAGTCCCGGTGTTCTCCGCCCCGTAGGGCGGCACCCGGTCAGGCGCCGAAGTGCGCCACGGTCTTGTCCACCGTGCGGAGGAAGGCCTGGATGGAGAGGTCGAGCGCGGGCTCGGGCGTGTCCTCGATCTTCGTGTGCGAGATGCCGGGGCTGCTCAGCGCGAAGACCATGGCGGTGGGCACGAGCGGAACCATCTCGGCGGCGTCGTGGAGCGGGCCGGAGGGGAGCTCGGGCGTGCGGCCGGTGACCTCACGCACGGAGCTGCGCACGAAACCGAGCAGCGTCTCGTCGAAGAGGCGCGGCGGGATGTCCCAGATGCGGGTCCACACCACCTCGACGAGGTGGGTGCGCGCGGCCTTCGCGGCGGCCTCCTGCGCCTCGGCGTACATCTTCGCGAGCACGCCGGCATCGAGCGCGCGCATGTCGATGGAGATCTCGGTGGCGCCCGGCACCGCCGTGACGAAGTTGGGCTCGACCTTCACCACGCCGCAGGTGGCCACCACGCGGGTGCGGGGCTCGGGGCCGGAGTGGCGCACGGAGATGTCGCGGCAGGCGAGCGCGAACTCGGCGGCGGCGAGGAAAGCATCCTTGCGGAGGTGGATGGGGGCGGCGCCGGAGTGGGCCGCCTGGCCGATGAAGCGCAGGCTGTGGCGCTCCACCCCCATCGTGCCCAGCACCACCCCCACGGGCTCGCCCATCTCTTCGAGCACGGGGCCCTGCTCGATGTGCAGCTCGAGGTAGGCCACCGGGTGGAGCGCCTGGAAGTAGGCGGCGGCGGTGCGCATCGAGGCGAGCGTGACGCCGTTCTCGGCGAGCGCGTCGGGCAGTTTTACGCCCGCGCGGTCCACGAGGTGGGCCAGCTCCTTCTCGGGGTCGAGCGTGCCGGCGGAAGCGGAGGAGCCGGCGAGGCTGCGGCCGAAGCGCGCCCCTTCCTCGTCGGCCCAGTCCACCACGCGGATCGTCATGGCCGGCACGGCGCCGGAGGCCTTCACCTCGCGCAGCACCTCGAGGCCGGTGATCACGCCCAGCACACCATCGAGCCAGCCGCCGCCGGGCACGGAGTCGAGGTGGCTGCCGATGACGAGGCTGCCGGTGGTGCGGCCGGGGATGGTGCCCCACATGTTGGCGGCCCCGTCGAGCTCGGGCTCGATGCCGATTTCGCGGAGCTTGCCGGCGAACCAGGTGCGCGTGGTGCGCCACACGGGGCCCCAGGCCACGCGCTGGGCGCCGCGTTCATCGGTGGTGAGGGCGGCGAGCTCGCGGAGGTCGGCGATGACGCGGGCGGAGCGAGGATCCAAGGTGCACCGGGGAAGGGGGCGTAGGGTATCAGAGTCGGGGCCGGGGCGGCACGTTCGGACCCCGGCACGCGCCTACCGCGCCGATCGGGCCGCCACCGCCGCATTGTGGCGATCGACCGCGCGCCGCAAGAGGAAACCCCCGAAAAGCCACGCGAAGGGCCAGGTGTACCAGGCGCGGGGGTTGGCGGTGAAGGTGCGGGACAGCGCGGTGCCGCTCCCCTCCGGCGCGAGCGTGATCTCCTCGAAGATGTCGGCCATGAAGAAGGAGGCGGGCGGGGTGAGCTCCATCCGGAGCGAGAGGCGACGCCCGGGCTCGAACACCTCCACGCGCTCGTGGTGGTGGGTGCCGTCGGCGTCGTCGACCCGGATGCGGGCGCCGAGCGCCACGGGCTCGCCGGGCGGGAGCGAGGCCGCCCGGATGCCGGGGAGGGGACCGTAGCCGGTGAACAGCGGCCACTGGTCGAGGTCCACGATGAGGGCAAACACGGCTTCCGGGGGCACCGGGAGCGAGGACACGGTGGTGAAACGGGGCATCGCGCCTCCTACTTCCGCGCCGCGGAATGTGGTACACCTACCCGTCCACATCAAGCAGTCTGGACTCCCTGCATGCCGACGTTCGGTCCCGACCTGCTCGAATCCAGCCGTCGCGAGCTGCTCCGGGTGCTCACCGCGGCCCTCCCGCTGGGCCCCGGGCGCGAGGCGCAGGTGGCCGCGCTCGAGGAGGATGTCGACGCGCTCACCGTCCAGCTCGATGCCGCGGTCCACGCCGGAGAGCCCGAGCTCTTCGCGCGCCAGGTGGGCTGGCTGACGGCGATGCGTCAGAGCCGGGGCCAGCCGCGGGCGCGCCTGAACGAGGGCTTGCGGGAGCTGATCCCCTTGTTCCAGCGCTGCCTGCCCGAGGGGGAAGCCGAGGCCGTCGAGGCTGTGCTCCGTTGCGTCGCGCGCCCCCCGGCGCCGGCGGCGCTGCCGCCCCCCGCTCACGCCGGAGGCGGTCGCCTACGCCGCCGCGGCGCTGGCGGGTGATCTCGCCACGGCGTCCGCTGTCTTCGAGGCCGCCGCCCGCGCCACCAGCCACGCCGATGCCGCCGTGGAGATCGTCCAGGCCGCGCTCCAGGAGGTGGGGCGGCGCTGGGAGCGCAACGAGGTGTCGGTGGCCCAGGAGCACCTTGCCACCGCCATCACCCAGCGGGTCCTCGCCCAGGCTTCCCTGCGCGCCAGCTACCTCCCGGCCAACGGGCGCCGGGCGCTGCTCGCGTGCGTGCAGGGAAACCGCCACAGCGTGGGCCTCCGCATCGTGGCCGACACCCTCGAGATCGGCGGCTGGGAAGCCTGTTTCCTCGGCGCCGACGTGCCCAACGCCGATCTCCTCGCCTTCGCCTCCATGCGCCGCCCCCACCTCATCGCCCTCTCGCTCAGCCTGCCGGAGCAGCTGGCGCCCACCCGCGATGCCATCCGCGACCTGCGCGACACGCTGGGTGATGACTGCCCGCCGATCTGGGTGGGCGGGCTCGTGACCCTCCGCTCCGATCAACTGTGGAGGAAGCTCGGCGCGGATGGCTGGGCGGTCGATGCCCTCGGTCGGTTGGCTCCCGGATGAGCGGAATTCCGCCGCTCTTGCGGGGCATGGATGCGGTCGTGGCGGCGCTCGTCGCGCCCGACGGTCGACTGCTCGATGCCAACGCGGGTTTTCTGCGCCTGTTGGGGGCCGGCGCTTCGGTGGGCGCGCCGGTCGCGGCCTTCTTCCGCAATCCCACCTTCATCCAGCTGCACACGCGCGCCGCCGAGGCGGCATCGCCCCCCATGCCCCTTCAAGTCGGTTCGGGGACCGCCGTGGGGTGGACGTTGCACGGGTCCATCACGCGGAGTGGGCAGGACGTGCTGCTGGTGGCCGAGCATGATGTCCTGAGCCTCGAACGCCTCGCCGAGGAGGCGCTCCGGCTCAACGAGCAGCTCGCGGAGGCCCAACGGACGCTTCACCGGCAGAACCGGCAGCTCCAGTCGAGCGAGCAGTCCTTCCGGGAGCTCAGCGGAACCGACGTGCTGACGGGGCTCGCGAACCGCCGGCGACTCGACGAGCAGCTCGAGCACCACCTCGATCGCCACCGCCGCTACGCCGACCCGCTGAGCGTCATCGCGGTGGACATCGACAACTTCAAGCAGGTGAACGACACCTACGGGCACGCCGCGGGCGAGGAGGTGATCCGTCGGGTCGGCCTCGCCCTCGCGGCCGGGGCGCGCGAATGCGACCTCGTGGCCCGCATCGGCGGCGAGGAGTTCGTGGTGATGCTCCCCTCCACCTCGCTGGAGGCAGCGTTCACCGCCGCCGAGCGGCTCGTGCACTCCCTCCGGGACATGATCGTCGCCCCGCTCGAGGAGGCCGTGACGGTGAGCTGCGGCGTGAGCACCTGCACCGGCGGCGACACTCCGGAGCTGCTGCTCCACCGCGCCGACGCCGCCCTCTACGTGGCGAAGCGAGGGGGGCGCGACCGCGCGGTTTCCCAGCCGGCGCCCTGAGCCCCACCCCGGTTCGCCGCCCCGGGGGCGCCGCGATGGGGGGCGAGGGAGGTTGGTAGCACGAACGGGCCCACCCCATCGCCCCGATCGACTCCGATCAGGGGGTGCGGGCGGCCTTGCGCTTCTGCTCGCGCAGGTGGAACAGGTAGTAGCTCTCGAGCTTTTCCCGGGCCCAGGGCGTCTTGCGGAGGAACTTGAGGCTCGACGCCAGGCTCGGATTCTCGCCGAAACACTGGAAGCGGAGCTGGAAGGCCAGCTCTTCAAATCCGTAGCAGTTGACCAGCTCCTCGAGGATGGCCGCGAGGGTGAGGCCGTGCAGCGGGTTGCGGGGCTGTTCGGGCGTCACGGTCGACATCGGCCTCCGGCACGTATCTCCGCGCGGAGCTATGCCGCCGCCATGTCGTCGCCCACCTTCGCCGAACTCCCCCTCCTTCCCGCCCTGCGCGCCTCGCTCGCCGCGCTGGGCCTCGTGGAGCCCACGCCCGTGCAGGCGGCCTGCATCCCGCTCCTGCTCGCCGGTCGCGACGTGATCGGGCAGTCGCAGACGGGGAGCGGCAAGACCTTCGCCTACGGGCTGCCGCTCCTGCAGTCGCTCAACCCCGACACCAAGGACCGCCGGCTCCAGGCGCTGGTGCTCTGCCCCACCCGCGAGCTGGCCACGCAGGTGACCGGCGAGCTGCGCAAGGTGGCGCGCACGATGGCCGGGGTGCGCATCCTCGAGGTGTGTGGCGGCCAGCAGGGATGGGCGCAGCGGCAGTCGCTGGAGCAGGGTGTTCACATCGTAGTGGGCACGCCCGGTCGGGTGCTGGAGATGCTGGAGCGGGGGGTCATGCGCCCGCACGCCATC
Source organism: uncultured Pseudomonadota bacterium (assembly GCA_903885375.1). Lineage (GTDB taxonomy): Bacteria > Myxococcota_A > UBA796 > UBA796 > SXON01 > SXON01. Next base: position 11,754 of record CAISIK010000179.1, on the reverse strand, counting down.
GGCTACCTCGTGCTCGACGAGGCCGACCGGATGCTCGACCTCGGCTTCCAGGACCAGGTGGAGCAGATTCTCGGCGCGCTCCGGGAGGACCGGCAGACCGCGTTCTTCTCCGCCACGTTCCCGGGCGGCATCGAGGCGATGAGCGAACGGTGGCAGCGTACGCCCGAGCGCGTGGTGGTGGAGGGCGAGCCGCTGGAGCTGCGCCACGTGGCGTACCGGGCCGACGCGGATGTGCGCGAGGCCGCGCTCCTCGCCGTGCTGGCCGAGACCCGCCCGGCCTCCGCCATCGTTTTCGGCAACCTCAAGGAGAGCGTGAAGCGGGTGGCCGCCGCGCTCACGGCGGCGGGCTTCAGCGCTGGCGAACTCCACGGCGACCTCGAACAGTCCGACCGGGACCGGGTGATGGCGCGCTTGCGCAACGGCAGCGTCCGCGTGCTGGTGGCGACCGACGTGGCCGCGCGGGGCATCGATGTGGCCGGCCTCGACCTCGTGGTGAACTACGAGCTGCCACCGCGCTCGGATGCCTACGTGCACCGCGCCGGGCGAACGGGGCGCGCGGGCAAGGTGGGCCTCGCGGTGGCGCTGGTGTCGGAGCGGGAGTCGCTCCGGCTGCAGGGGTTCGCCGACGAGCTGGGCATCACGGTGGAGGTGCTCCCGCTGCCCGCGGCGCCGCCCGCCGCGCGGCCTGCGGAGGCTGGGATGCGCACGATCTTCATCGGCGGCGGACGCAAGCACAAGCTGCGCCCGGGCGACATCGTGGGGGCGCTCACCGGCCCGGCGGAGGCCGGGGGCGCGGCGATCGCCGGGGATCGCATCGGCAAGATCGAGCTGCATGACCGTTTCGCTTACGTGGCCGTGGCCGCGGAGGTGGCCGAGCGCGCGCTCCAGGCCCTGCGGGCCGGTCGCATCAAGGGGACCCGGTTCAAGGTGGAGGCGGTGGACTGACCCGCCCCCTGATCCCGTCCCCTCGGGCGCCCGCCCTCGTCGATCGGGTCACCGACATCGAGAGCGCCCCCGATGGCGACGTGTGGCTCATCACGATGGAGCGGGATGCCTGGCGGTACACGCGCGAGGCGGGCGCCGACTGCGCGCTCACCGGTACGCTCGTGGCGGCCGAGGTGCTCGACCTCGACGTGGACGATGCCGGCCAGGCGCTCCTCCAGGTGGGGCTCACCGAGCTCGTGTCCGTCGATGCAGCCGGGGTGGAGCGCTACCGCTGCGAACCCGAGGGGATCGGCCACGCGCTCGTGGTGCACCCGGCCAGCGCCGACCGCGCCTGGGTCTGGGCGGTGGGCCAGACCGAGCGTCGGGCGCTGGAGCTGGATGCGGAGGGATGCGCGCAGACGGGGGTGGTCGCCGCGGATCGCGAGATGGGCATTCATGCCTCGGTGTCGGCGCGGGGCCTGCATGTGGACAACCACCTCGACGACGCGGACATCCCCGGGAGCCGCTACGAGGTCGGAGGAGGGCGCCTGGTGGGTGGACGGCGACCTGCACGACCTCGCCGACGACGGCTGGGTGTACCGGTACCATGAGGCCGAGTCGTTCCCGGGGGAAGACTCGTACCTCACCGCGGTGGGCGGCGCGGCCACCGGCGCCATCTACGTGGCCGCCACCTTCGGCGACGATGCCCCGCCGGCGATGTGGCGGTTCCAGCGGGGTAGCGGGGGAGGGGGCCCGGCGCGCCGCGAAGCGCCCGGACCGCCGCAGCCTGACTACGCCTCGCTGGGCGAGACCCGCCGGGTCGGGAGCAGCCACGACGCGAGGATGGACACTCCGAGGATCGCGCCGATGATCCCGAGCGACAAGCCGATGGGGAACTTCCCGCCGAGGGCCTGGTTGAGCCACGCCATCTTCAGGCCCACGAACACGAGCACCAGCGCGAGGCCGTACTTGAGCAGGTGGAACCGGTCGATGACGCTCGCCAGCATGAAGTAGAGCGAGCGCAGACCGAGGATGGCGAAGATGTTGGAGGTGAACACGAGCAGCGGCTCGCTCGTGACCGCGAAGATGGCGGGAACCGAGTCGATCGCGAAGATGATGTCCGAGAACTCCACCACGATGAGCGCGATCAGGAGCGGCGTGCCGTAGAGGACGCCCTCCTTCCGGACGAAGAAGCGCTCACCCTCGTGGCCGCTGGTGATCGGCAGGAAACGCCGCACGAACTTCACCAGCGGGTTGCGGTCGGGCTCCATGGGCTTCTCGGGGCCGAACATCAGCTTGATCCCGGTCAGCACGAGGAACACGCCCGCGAGCACCACGACCCAGTGGTACTGCATCAAGACCGCGCCCAACGCGATGAAGATGGCGCGGAAGAACAGGGCGCCGAGGATGCCGAAGAAGAGCACCCGGTGCTGGTACGCGGCGGGAACCGCGAAGTACGAGAAGACCACGGCGAACACGAAGATGTTGTCGACCGCGAGCGCCTTCTCGATCACGAAGCCCGTGAGGAACTCGAGGCCCACGCGCTCGGCGGCGGCCGCAGGGTCGAAGCCCGGGATGGCGAGGAGGCGGGGATTCGAGGCGAAGGCCGTCTGGGCGTAGGCGTACAGGCCGGCGTTGAACACGAGCGCGAGGCTGATCCACACCGCCGTCCACGCCGCCGACTCCTTGAAGGTGACCGCGTGTGCCTTGCGGTGGAACACTCCGAGATCGAGCGCGAGCATGGTGAGGACAAAGAGCAGGAAGCCTACGTAAAACCACCAGTACTCTGCGAGCGGGAAGAGAGACACATCCACGGCGGACACTCCAGTTGAGACCCCAAGGCTATCCGCCGTTAATTCGAAGGAAAGCCAGATAAAGACGATTGTTCGCATCGTAAAAACCGATGATTGGTTTTTTCGGGCCGAAACGAAGAAACTACCTCTTTGTCGTTGCAAGGGTCGGGGAACATGCTGGGACCACGACGCTCCGCCGTCGTCGTGGCCTGCCCCTGGGGCCGCGCATCCGCAGCCCCCTGGTCTGCACCCACACCCGACCCTCCCTGGAGTCCACCGTGAACCTCATCATCCAGCTTCCGCACGCCACCGATGGCGGGACCGTCCGCGACCACGCCGACCGCGTGATCCGCTTCGCACTCACGCGCTTCACGACCGCGATCGCGGCAGTGAGCCTGCGCCTCGTGGATGAGAACGGCCCCCGCGGTGGGGTGGACCAGCGCTGCCGCGTGCAGGTGCAGCTGCGGACCGGCGGCTCCCTCACCGTGGAGGCCGTAGGCAGCGACCCCCACGCCGTCATCCACGACGTCGTGGCCCGGATGGCGCGTACCCTCTCCCGTCGGATCGCGCGGCTCCGAGAACGCCGGGGGTGAGGTAGCCTCGATCAGGGCTATGGATGGACAGTCAGGATAGTCATGGCCTATGTCTGTACCGGCCTGGCTGAACTACCACCACCTGCTCTACTTCCACGCTGCAGCGCGGGAGGGCAGCATGACCGCGGCGGCGAAGAAGCTACGCCTGGCCCAGCCCACGCTCTCCGGCCAGATCAAGCAGCTCGAGGACATGCTGGGCGAGCCGCTCTTCGAACGCCGTGGGCGCCGGCTGGAGCTCACCGACACGGGGAGGACCGTGTACCACTACGCAGACGAGATATTCGGGCTCGGCCAGGAGCTGCTGCAGGCGGTGCGCGGCGGATCGGCGGGGCGGCCGCTCCGCTTCGCCGTGGGCGTGGCCGACACGCTGCCCAAGCTCGTGATCTACCGCCTGCTCGCCCCGGTGCTGGAGCTGGAGGGCGGCACCCGCCTCGACATCCGCGATGGCGACGTGCCCTCGCTCCTCGCCGAGCTGGGCGCCCATCGGCTCGACCTCATCCTCACCGACGCGCCCCTGCCCTCCGGCAGCGGCATCCGCGCGTACAGCCACGCGCTCGGCGAGTGCGGCGTCACGTTCTTTGCGCACGCTAGCCTCGCGCCGACGCTCCGGGGCGCGTTCCCCGGCAACCTCAACCACGTCCGCATGCTCCTGCCGGCGCAGGGGTGTGCCCTGCGGCGTTCCCTCGACGAGTGGTTCGACCGGCTGCGCATCACCCCCGAGATCATCGGCGAGGTCGGCGACAGCGGCCTGATCAAGGCGTTCGGGCAGGCCGGCGTGGGCGTGTTCGCTGCGCCCACGGCGGTGGCCGGAGAGGTCGCCCGGCAGTACGAGGTCGTCCCCCTCGGCGGCACCGAGGAAGTGCGGGAGCGGTTCTGGGCGATCAGCTCCGAACGCCGCATCCGGCATCCGGCGATCCACGCGGTGGTCGAGGGGGCGCGCACGCTGTTCGCCTGACGGCGGCGCCGCGATGGGGCGCGAGGGCACGCGCAGCACCACCGGGCCTACCCCATCGCCCGACCGTGGCTCAAGCTCTCCACGCACTCGCGGAACACCCGCCCCAACCGCGTCTGGTCCACGACTCGCGGCAGGGTCGGCCAGGTGGAGCGCTCGCCCTCGCGGATGAAGCTCCGCAGCGTGGTGGGCGTGGGGTTCACCACGAGGTTGCGGATGAGCTCGGGGCGGAAGCGAGGGTGGATGACGATGTCGCCCCCGTAGTCCTGGCTCATCAGCGCGTGGCTGCGCTCCATCAGCTGCTGGAGCGGCCCCGCCGAAGCGGGCGTGGCCTTCCGGGCGAACGCCGCCGCGGCGGTGCCCTGCGTGCGCGCCGCCGACACCGCGGCGCCCGCCATCGCCGGCGCGAGACCCCGCTTCCGGTTCAGGCCGCCCACCACGGCCACGTGCGGGTTGGCCTGGCTCACGATGAAGTGGTTCACGTTGTGGAGGCGGGCGAGGCGGAGCTTGGGGAGGTCGCCGTAAAGGGAGCCATCCACCCAGCGCTCGTTGGGCACGTAGGGGTACACGCCGTCGGGCCCGCGCGCTTCGAGCACCACCGGCGGGAACAGCCCCGGCAGCGCGCTCGAGGCGAGGCAGGCGTTGGCCACCAGCACCTCGGGCGCGGTGAGGTGCGAGAGCACACGCGGCTTCTGCCGCGTGCGCGTGGGCGACACCGAGATGTTCAGCGCCCGCCCGCTCCGCGCGAAGGCCTCGCCGAGGGTGAGCTCGCCCACGTTGTGCCGCAGCACCTCGAGGAGGCGCTCCGGGTCGAGCCAGGCGCCGGCCTGCCACGCGCGCCGGGCGCCCACGGGGAGGAGCCCATCCAACCGCATCTGCTCGGGGTGGGCGAACAGCTCGGCGATCTCCACATCGGTGCGGCTGCAGATGCCCCCCGCCACCATCGCGCCGGTGCTGGCCCCGGAGAGGATGTGCGGGAGGGAGCCGACCTCGAAGAGCGCCTTCACGACACCGAGGTGGTGGAAGCCCCAGGTGGCCCCGCCCGACAGCATCAGCGCCGACCGCCCGTACACCATCCACGCCGTCTCGAAGCGGCGCAGCTTCTCGGACTCCGGCATGCCGGGAACGGCGTGGGCGGCGAGCCAGCGCAGGGAGGCCTCGGCTTCATCCAGCCAGGCCGTGACGAGGTGCCGGGTGCCGCACAGGGCCTCGTCGTACAGCTCCGGCGCGCCGATGTCGGCCTGGTGGCGGTACACGCTGGCGGTGAGCGCGCGGATGAGGCCGCGGGCGTTGGCCGATTCGCGGAACGCCCGCAGCTCGGCGATGTCCTCGCGCAGCAGGCTCGCGTCGTAGTAGGGGCTCTCCTCCTCGTGGCGCCGCTCCGCCGCGCCCGAGCGATGGTCGTGCGCCTCGGCGGCGGCTCGCCATTCGGCGTAGCTTTCCGCCGCGGCCATGGCGCGTTCGAGCTCGGCGAGCGGCCGGGCGCCGAACCTCACGCCGGGGGCCGGGGCAGGGAGGGGGTCACGGGGTGGTCTACCCCGTCGGCTCGGGCTTCGGGTCGTACCGGAGGGGGTTCTGCTCGCCGAAGATCAACTGCTGCGAGCACCACCACGCCACGGCCACGAAGATCGGCGCCACGAGGCCATCGGAGATGTAGTGCCAGCCCATGGCGAGGGTGGCCACCCAGGTGAGGATCGTGGCCGGCACGAAGAGCCAGTTCAGCTTCGGGAAGTAGTGCTTCGCGAAGCGCACGAGCAGCATGCAATGCGCCACGTGCAGGCTCGGGAGGGCCGCGATGCCGGTGAAGGCGCGAACGTCGCGCGCCTCGGCGAGCTCGAAGGCATCCATCGCCGCCTTCTGCTGGCCGCGCAGCATCCCCTGGCTCGTGGCCGACTCGAGCCCAAGCTGCTTCAGCCACTTGTACGATCCGGGCTCGAAGAAGCAGGGGCCGACCGTGGGCCAGAGCGCGGTCACGGCGATGCCGATGATGTAGAGGCAGCCCATGGAGGTGACGAGGTGCCGCACATGCCGCGGCCCGTGGTTCACGTACAGGAGCAGCGTGCACAGCGCCATGAACAGGTAGCCGTGGTGGTACACACCATCGAGCACCTCCATGATGGCCGGGTGCTCCTGTAGGGTGCCGAACTGCTCGACGGCATCCACCCCGAAGAACAGCCAGCGCTCGAACATGCGCAGCCCCCAATCGTGCTTGTCGGGATTGAGCATGGGGATCCGCACCTTGAAGTTGGTGTAGACCGTGAGGTAGGCCATCAGGAACAGCGTGGCGCGGATCATCGACAGGTCGGCCCGCAACGAGGGCGCATCGTTCCACGCCATCGGATGCGGACGCGCCTGCCGCCACCAGTAGATGCCGCGCGAGGCGATGAAGATGATCGCGAGGTTGTAGGCGAACAGGTTGTCGTAGCCGTTGGCCACCCGCCGAACCGTGAAGCCCGTACCGGTGGAGATGCACAGGAGCGCCGCCCCGAGCGCCACCCAGAAAAGCGCGCGCTCCTCGGGCAGAAGGTACGCCCACACCCGGAGGACGGCCGCGCGGACACGCGCGAACGCGGAGGCGGGGGCTTGCGGCGGGGCCGGGTCCATCGGGGCGCCGCGACTAATCGGTGTCGTCGTCGCAATCCAGCGGTGTCGCATGCAACGGACGAGAAACGACAGTCTCGCGCCCTGGGGGGCCGCCGGGGGGCAGGCTACGGGAGGGTGTGCCTGCTTCCGTTCCGGCGCCGCCCTCCCTCCTCGCGCTCTCCCTGCTCGCGGCGTGCCAGCCGCCGATGGACAGCGCCATCTCCGGGGAGACCGCCGCCTCGGGGGAGACCGCCGCCCCCGAGCCCCTCGCCGGCCCCCGCGGCCTCCTCGTGGCGCAGAGCTGGGATCACGCCGAGCTGCCCCTCGGCGCCGGCGCGGGCCAGTACCGGGTGATCCTCCTCCAGGCGTCGATGGGCGCGCTCCTGCCCGACATCCGTGCCGCCAACCCCCAGGCGCTGCTGTTCGCCTACCAGAAGGTGGGCGGCATGCGCGAGGATGGCGGCGACCGCCCCTCGACCGGCCTGCGCGTGGACCAGGCCGAGGAGTCCTGGTTCCTCCACGACGCCGACGGAAACCGGCTCATCTACTGCGACTACGACGGCGTGTGGGCCGCCGACCCCGGCAGTCCGGGGTACCGGGCCGCGTGGCTCGCTGCCGTGCGGGAGCGCCTGCTCGCCGACGGGTTCGACGGCGTGATGATGGACGACACCAACACCTTCCCCGGCCACTGCCTCGGCTCGCTCGGCACCCCCATCGCCGAGTACCCCACCGACGCCGCCTATGGCGATGCCGTGGTGGGCTTCATGGCCGCCGTGGGCCCCGGCCTCCGGGAGGCGGGCCTCGCCGTGGCCCCCAACATCGCGATGAACCCCTGGGACGACACCATGCTCGCCCAGTCGCGCGCCATGCTCCCGTTCATCACGCACTGGATGCGCGAGTACTGGATGCGGTGGGATGACTCCGCCAACTTCGGCGGGGGGGAGTGGTCCGACACCCTGGCCACCATGACGATCGCCGAGGAGGCCGGCGTGGACTACCTCGCGCTCACGTACGGCCCCGGCGAGGAAGGGAGCGTGGAGGGGCAGAGGTACGGCCGCGCGAGCTGGCTCCTCGCCTGGAACGGCACCCGCGCCTCGGCGTGGGGCTACTGGGGCGACGGCGAGGACCCCTGGGGCCCCGACTGGGCGCCCGATGTCGGCGTGCCCACCGGCCCCGCCGAGTCACGCGGCGGCGTGTGGCTGCGTGACTACACCGGCGGTCTCGTGGTGGTAAACCCCACGGAGGAAGCGGTCGAGGTGGCGCTCGACGCCGCCTCCACCGACCCCGACCTCGGCCCGGTGGAGCGGGTCACGCTGCCGGCGAGGTCCGGGCGGGTGCTCGTTCGGTGAGGGGGCTCAGCCGCCGTCGCGGATCTGGCCGAGGAGGCCGAGCAGGTCGTCGCACGAGAGGTTGTTGAGCACCGCCGTTTCGGTCTGGCATTCGGTGTCGCTCTTGCCGGCGGCGGCGAGGTCGGACTCGCAGGAGGCCAGCATTTCGTCGCGGCTGGCGCCCGCCCAGTCATCCCGGCCCTGGGCGGCGTAGTCGGCCATCTCGGCATCGCTGTAGCTCGCGCAGTCGGGGTCGTCGGCGCAGGCCTGCTCCGCGCACTCGTCGGTCTTCGACACCACCTCGCCGCAGTACTCGTCGCAGGTGTACGCGCCCACCGACTCGGGGTTGAAGAGGTCGCAGGCGGTGAGGGTGAGCAGGAGGAGGGACATGCGGGCTCCGGTTCAGAAGGCGTGGTCGAACGAGAAGTAGACCTGGGGTACGGCGGAGGCGACGGGCGAGATCGGGAAGGCGCACACGGCGCCGACGAGGGTGGGGCGGGCGCCGAGGATGTCGAAGACGCTGTACAGACCCAGTGTAGCGCCTGACGCGACCGCCGGGGCCTCCGATCCATCGATCCACACGGCGCCCCCATCGAATCCGGGCACCACCTGCACCTCGCTCAGCCAGGCCAGCGGGAGCGGCACGGAGAGGTCGCGCAGGGCCGACCAGCGGTACTCCACGTTCCCCACGAGGCGCTCGTTCCCGAGCACCTCGGTTTCGCTCACGCTGCGCACGGCATCGGCGCCGCCGAGCGAGAGCAGCCGGTGCACCACCTCGCTGCTCGACCAGCCGGCGCGCACCCGGGTGGCCACCACATGCCGCGGGTGGATCGGCACCAGCTCCACCCACGCCGCGCCCGCGGAAGCCCACGACTCCGCCGCGTTGAGCCGCGTGCCCCCGCCGAAGCCCACCGACACCCGCCGCCCGGACATCGAGTAGGTGTCGGCCGCCCGGCTGTCGAAGGCGTAGCCCACGCCCCCGCCCAGCACGTACTGGCCGTCGGCGGTGCTGCCGTACTCGCCGTCGAGGAGCGAGGGCCCGCCGCTGATGTAGATGCGGTGCTGGCGCGAGCGGCGGTCTACCAGCGGGCCGAAGGCGCGCACGTAGCCGAGGCTCATCGAGAGGAGGTCCTGCGGGTCGTGGCGGGCGCCCACGAGGAAGACGTTGCGGGTGTCCCCCTGCTTGCGGAAGGCGAGATCGGCCCAGGCGGTGAACGAGCCCTGGCTCGGCGAGATGTCGGTGACCCAGCCGGTGGCGATGGTGTGCCAGCGGGGCGGGCCGCGGTTGTTGTCGCGGGCGGCATCCTCGGCGTGCCCCGCGGGGTCGACCGCGGCGCGCCGGGTGCCCGACGGGAGGTCGAGCGCGGCGGGGCCCGGGGGTGCGAGCCAGACGCTCGGCTGGCCATCGGCCTCCACCACGACCGCCTCGGTGGCGCCGCCGCCCGCGCGCGCCACGCGCGCGGGCCGGCCGCCCTCGGTCTCGATCCGGTAGTCCTGCGCCGGATCGGAGGCCCCCGCCCACCCGGCCACCACCGCCCCGTCCACGCCGAGGGCGGCCGCGGCGGCCCTTGCCGGGCCGCCGGCGGCGCCGCGGTGGGCGAGGGCGTGATCCACGAAGGCCCGCGCCCCGGCGGCGCCGAGCTGGTCGCGGAGCTGGAGCGCGGCTTCGCGGGGCGCACGGGCATGCGCGAGGAGCGGGTCGGGCGGGGAGGGCCGCGCTTCGTTGAAGGTGTCGCCGTAGAAGGGGAGGGTGCCGTCGGTGAGGAGCTCGTCGATGATGGGGTTCCACGCCGCCCAGCCGAGGGCACGGTCCACGCTCGGGGCGGGGCGGTCCTCGGAGAGGAGGGTGGCGAGGAAGGCGGCGTCCCAGGCGGGGAGCTCGCCGAGGGCCGCCGCGTAGATGGCCCGGCGCACCGCGGGGCCGTGAAAGCGGGCGAGGCCCGGCGAGAGCCGGAAGGCGCGGTCGGAGAGGTACACCACGCCCGGCCCGGCGGTGGCGAGCCGCTCCCGGTCGTGGTCGCTGACCAGCACGAGGTTCGGGGGTGCAGGGAAGGGCCAGTCGGACTCCACCAGCGCGCGGACCTGCTTCTGCACGTTGGGGCGCTGGGCGGCGCGCCCCACGAACGTGAGCGTACCCCCCGCGACCGCGAGCCGGCTCACCGGCGCGCGCTTCGCCGGGAGCACGGCCAGCGCGAACCGGTCGGCCACCCCCGACCAGGCGAGCGGCCCCGCGCCGTCGGCCTCGCGCACCACGCCGTTGAGCACGCCCACGGTGCCGGGCGGGAGTGTGAGCGAGACCTCCCAGGGCTCGGCGCCGCCCACGGTGGGCATCCAGGTGCCGTTGCTCCAGAGGCCCTCGCGGGGGAGGGCGGCGGTGTCGCCGTAGCGTCGGGGCAGGCGTGTGCGCACCGACCAGACGCCGTTCTCCACGGTGAGGGTCTGCTCGCCGGCGTCGGGCCAGCCGGGGCCGTTACGCTGGATGGCGATGTCGCCGAGCACGGGGCGCACCAGCGGGAGGGGACAGCTCCCCGCGGGGCCGGTGCACACCACGGTGGCCGCGAGGCCATCGAGTGCGGGGTTCACCACCCCCGAAACGGCGCCGCCCGCGGCGGCGAGCCCGACGAGGAGGGTCAGCACTGGTGGGCCCGATGGCCCGGGGAGCGGGGGATCGGGGGGCGTTGCGGGGGGACACCCCCCGCCCCAGGATCGGGCCTCAGTACGTGAAACCCGTGCCGAGGTTGAACGTGACCGCTCCGCCCACCGCGTAGCCGCTGCTCAGGAGGAACGTGAAGGTTCCGGACTGCACTTCGAAGCCGCCGGCGAAGGTGAAGGGGGCGAGGGTCTCATCGAAGGTGTCGCCCTCGAAGCCGGTGAGCTCCACGAGGCGGCCATCGAGCCGGGTTTCGCTGAGGTCTACCCGGGGGGCGGCGTGCACGCGGGTGAGGCCGGCGCTCACGAAGGGGCTGAACTTCGCGGTGTGGATGCCTTCCACCGGGCCGAAGGGCAGGGTGTACCCAACGTTCGCCGAGAAATCCATGGCGCCGAGCTCGAACTCGTCGTTGCCGATGTAGGCGCTGTAGCCGGCCTGCAGGGACACGTCGGGGAACTTGGGGTAGCCCTCGAGGAGGCCGACGCGGCCGTAGCCGCCGACCACGCCGGTCTCGGTGGAGCCGATCCAGCCGAAGTTGGCGCCCACCTCGAGCGAGGCGGGGAGGCCCTTCCGCACATGCACGGTGGGGATGTAGAGGAGCGCGGGGGCTTCCTCATCCGGGTCCATCAGCTCCCAGCCATCGGGCGTGCTGCCATCGAGCCAGCGGCCGGGCAGGTGCGCGAAGGTGGTGCCTATGTCCACGTGGAAGCCGGCCGGACCGAGCGTGCGCGCGGGGGCGATGGGCTTGTTGGACACGGTGGTGCCGAGCTCGAGCGCGACCTCCTTCCAGCCGGCGGCCACGTAATCCTCGCCTTCGAAGGACTCCGTTCGGGCGCCGCCGAAGTCTTCCATCGCGAGGATGGACAGGCGTTCGGGAAACGCCGCGTGGGCGGTGTGGGGGGCGACGAGGAGGAGTACGAGGGCGGGGGCG
>CAISIK010000178.1 GCA_903885375.1 uncultured Pseudomonadota bacterium | reverse complement strand
TGTCGGCCGCCTGCCCGGAGTCGGCCGCGCCTGTGTCCGCCGGCTTGCCCGGGCCGGCACACCCCAGCAGCAGGAGCGCTACCACGAAACCTCCCCGCGCCAGGTGCCGCCGCCGTAGGTGGACACGATGAGGTAGCTGCCTTCCTGCTCCAGCGTTTCATCGGGAACGTTCAACGGCGACCACTCCACGTCGATGCTGGCGTTGTGCGGGTAGGTGTCCGTGAGGTTCCGGACGGTGTACGCGGCGCTGGTGCCCGACACGAGGACCGGCGTGGGCAGGCTGCAGCCGAGGTACAAGGACGGGTAGGACGAGGGCGACACTGCGTACAGTTTGGCACAGTGTGCCTCGTCCGGCGCGGTCCCGAGCGCCCAGAGATCGGCGATCTGCGGGTGGGCCGCCGCCGCCTCGACCCCCGCGGTGTACTTCCGAGGGTCGACCACCATCTTCATCGCTCCGGTGGAGAGGTTGAAGAGGCAGGCGCCGCCCTGAACGTTGACGACCGCGTTTTTGGCACCATTGAGGGTGCGGCGGTATCGGCCGGTCAACATCACCTCATCCGACCAGTCGGCCGGCACTGCGCTCGTGAGAATGTTTGGCGCCACCCCACAGGCGTTGGCGGTGTCGAGGTTTGTGTAGCTCGTGAACGGGAGGGTATGCCACGTCCACGAGGTGTCCACGAAACCGGTGGAATCGGCGTAGATCGAGACTACCGCGATGGAGCATTGCGTGATCCCGGGCAGGCCCTCCGTGCCGGTGTAGTCGGAGTTGACGACCGAGAGCACCAGCTCGAAGGTGACCTCGTCCAGCAGGGTCGGATCTCCGGACTGTCCCACCCACCGGCTGTCGGTGCCGGGGTGGAAGATTTCGAACCTCCCGCCGTTCATGGTGGTGGCCTCCACGCAGTTTGCGGGCCCGGCGTCGTAGTCGAGCGCGGTCCAGTGGCCGCCACCGTCGGTGGTCAGGAACAAGCCGCCGGCCGCCCCGGAGTCGCCATCGGGGCCGAGCAGGACCACCGCCGCGCGCTCGTTCAGCGCGCGGATGTGCCTGGTCTGGCCGAGGACGGGGTTGGTGGTGAGCTGGGCGTACTCCGGTCGGGACTCTGCAGCGAACGCGTGGGCGGGGGAATAGTCGTCGTTGTAGATGTCGCCGTCGTCGAAGGGCTTGGCCACGTGGGTGGCGTCGAGATCATCGCAGGCGCGCAGGCCGTAGCCCGCATCGTCGGGGCTGCCGACCAAATCAGGGTCCTCCGACTCCTCGACCAGGGCGTACGCCGCCACCCCCGGCTCGCTGGCAAACCCCGCCCCCGCATACTCCCAGGTGCTCCCGTTGTCCATCGTGCGCATCACGCCGTTCTCGTGGTTGTACCCGGTCGTGCGCGCGTCCCGCACGGTGAGCCACACCACCGGAACCCCCTCGTCGGTCGGCTCGATCGCCTCCACCGAATCGATGCTGTTGGCGGCCGCACCCCAGCCCGCGAAGAGGCAGTCCACCTCCGAACCGAACGGCGCCGAGTAGGGATACCAGTGGGTGAGGCCGAGGTCCCCCACGGCCGTCCACACGTGGCCATCCGGGGCGATGGTGGTGTCGAAGGTGACGACCGACTGCGACGTCTGGTGCGTGGCGAGGTCGATGTCGGGCCAGAAGGTGAAGAACACGTCGCCCTCGGGCTGGGCGTCCGTGTCCCAGGGTGGCTCCGTCGCTTCGTTGTCGGTCCAATCGTCGGCGAGGCCATCGATGCGCCAGGCCTCGTTGCCGTTGATGGCCGTAGCCACCCGTACCGCCGCGCCACCCACGACCTCCCAGTACCAGTGCAGGTCGGGGGCCGCGCCCGGGGCGTGACGGGCGGCGAAGGGGTAGGGACGACCGTTGAGGTCCACCTCCAGCCAACCGCCTGAGAAGTCGGTGTCCCCGACCCGCCGCACCGCCTCGTACACCCCCTCCTCGCGAAGGTCCACGCCCGTGGAGTTCAAGCCCTCGAATACCGGCGCGCCCCCGATGAAGAGGTTGTCGGCGTTCACCCTCGTGATGCTGTCGAAGTCATACCGGAGGTTTGGTCCGAAGGGCGAGTTGATGAACAGGTACTCCGCCGTTGGGTCGAAGCTGATGCCCGTGATGGGCGCCCCGGCCGAGTACGTCGCGAGCTGCGTGGCGTCCACCACATCGAGATCGACCGCGATCGTGAGCGTGCCACCCGCATCGCTGATGAGCAGCTCGCTCACGTTGCCTGCGGAGGCTTCGCAGGCCGCATCGGCTTCGCCGTCGGCGTTCGCATCCACGGGGCGCAAGCCGCCGTCGGCCACCAGCACGCCCACCATGTCCGTCTCTTCTTCGCCCTGCAGCCATGCGTCGACCTCGAGGTCGCGCACGTCCGTGCCGCCCGAGCCGAGCGTCACCTCCTCGCAGAAGGCTCCCGAACCCCCGCACACAGGGCCGCCCACGGGAAGCTCGCACAGAAACAGGCTGGCCGCGCCGCCGAAGCGCGCCCGGTAGCCCACCACGAGGAGCTCCGTGCCGTTGGGCAGCGCATCCACCCGCAAGAGCGCGCTCACGTAGTCCGCCGGCAGCGGATCGGAGCCCGCCGCGAGCGGCATCACGCAAGCGTCCGAGCCGTCCCAGATGCTGACGCCGCGAACGGCCGCGTCCGCGTTGCCGATGTAGACCACGTCGCCACTCTGCGCCGGGATCGAGTGCGCCACGAGCAGGTGCCCGCCTGCCTGCTGGAACCCCGAGGCGCCTCCCGCGTTGCAATGGCTCTGGCGGGGGTCCCCGGCGACGTCGTCGTTCGTATCGGCAGGAGAGCCGGAGCCCGAGGGAAAGTCGTCGAGCCCCGAGGCCAGCTCGGTCCAGCTGTCGCCCCGGTCGTCGGACCACCACAGGCCGCCCAACCCGTCGTCGCCGTTGGTGTCCCCCAGCAGCACGAACACCTCGTCGGAGCCATCCTGCATCGGCAGGAGCTCCGCCACGCCGAGGTCGCCCGAAGCGAGCAGCGAGTCGGCGCCGAAACCGTTGGAGGTGGTCCAGTACGTGCCGTCGTAGCGGGACACCCCGTTCATGTCGGTGGCCATGTAGAAGGTGCCGCTGCCATCATCGCGCAGGAGCGCCGTGGTGTGGCCGCCGCCCGGCATCGCCGTGTCCTTCCAGGTGAGGTCGACATCCTCGGGAGGAGGAAACACCACCGTGGAGTCCTGCAACTGCACCCAATCCACCCACATCTGCGTGGAGGCGGGGCATTGCAGCTTCACCCGGCGAACGACGTAGGCGGGGGAGAGGTAGGGGGTGAAGTCGAGGAGCTGCACGCCGGCGGTGGTGTTGACGGTGAGGCCCGTGGTCCAGGAGATCGGGGTCGCCGGCGCGCCGGCCGGGGTGGTGCCCAGTTGGACCGAGCAGCCCGGGCCGCTCACGGAGGTGACGTCGATCGCGGCGATCAGCCCGGTGTTCACGGGCTTCGTGATGAAGCGCACCGTCGAAGCCACCGCGGCCGTCGTCGTGATGCCGACACGCACGCCGCTGCCCGAGTGAAGCACGCTGCCGGTGTCGGTCCACTGGGCGGACGGGAAGGCCCCATCGCCGAAATAAACCTGCATCGCATCTCTGCGACCGTTGCAGTTGTCGTCACGGTCGTTGACGACATCTTCGAGCTGCAGCGGGTTGGTGGCAGCCTGGGTGTCGTTGCAGTCGAGCAGCGCCGGGCAACCGGCATAAGGCACCTTGCCGTACCCATCGCCATCCACGTCGTTCCACGCCGGGCAGGCGGCGCGCGCCGAACCCGGCCAGAACGCGATCACACTGGCGGCGAGGGCAAGGGCGCGCGCCCTGTTGTCACTGGCATGGAGCACGCGGCGCGCAGACAAAATTCTGGGGGGGGGCAAACACGATGATCACTCCAAAGTGCGAGGACGATACGCCCCTCGCGCGAGGGGGTCAACCGGCCGCGACAGAAAACCCCGACCGCGCCGGGATGCGCCGCTACGCCCTTCGCCCCAAGGCAGTGGGGCAAACGCGCATCCCCCTCACCCCGCTCTGGACACCGCGACCCGGAGGAGCGCCTGAACGGGGTCCGGGAGCCGGCCAACCATCGCGCGGACGTGCTCCCGGCCATCGCGGACGACCGGCTCGACGAGGCGACCGGCGAGCGAGAACGCCACGAGGCTCGACCGGACCTCGCGCGGGTCGTCCCCCCAGCGCGCCTTGAACTCGGAGACGGGCGGCAGCAGGTCGTAGCGCTCGAGCCCGGCGCCGATGCACCAGGCGATCGTGTCGGCGGTGAGCAGCAGGCCGGCGGAAGCGGCGGCGAACTCCGGGGCCCAGGCGCCGAGGTAGGACTGGAACGTGCGGGTGCCGCGGCAGACGAGCCCGACCTCGACCGCGGCGGTCCGGCCATCCACGGAGAGGCGGAAGACGCGGACGGACTCGCCGAGGTGGGGGTCCGCCACGGCCCGCAGCCACGCGGCCGCGAACCACGGCGCGCGCAGGGTGGCCGCCACTTCCTGTCGCTCGTCGGCCCACGCGAGCTTCAGGGCGAGCGCCTCGAGGAAGGCGCTGCGTCGACGGGAGGGGGCGTCGAGGACCTCGAAGCGCACCTCGCCCATCCGGGCGAGCGCCTCCCGGCTGCGGCGAAGGGTGCGCCGCTGGCTTCGGGAGCGCGATTCGGCCCACTCGCCCGGCGCGTCGTAGGCCGACAGGTCCACGCCCATCGTGGTGCCCGCGACCGCAGCGTGGTGGCGAAGCTCGTCGACGGCGAGGAGCGGGGACTCCGGGAGCAGATGGGGGAGCGCCACGACGTCGACGGGGCGATCGGCCGCGAGGGCGGCCCAGGCGGCCCGGGCGATGGCGGCGCCATCGTGGTGGGCGTCGGTGGTGAGGCCGTCGAAGGGTTGGATGGCCCGACCGAGGCGGGTGGCCATCGACACGGGGCCGAAGCGCTGCACCCGAAGCGGCCAGGCGCCCACGAGGCGATCCCCCGACTCTACCAGCACGAGCAGCGGGGCGCTGGCGGACAGGGAACCCGAGGCCTGAACGAGCAGGTCGTAGGGGGCGGGCACCTGCGCGGCACGGGTGTCGAGCGCACGCCAGGCCGGGCCGAGCGCGAGCAGGGCCTCGCGGCCCTGGGCGAGGCGCGCCCGCAGCGGCGGCGCCGAACGCGGGCGGCTCGGCAGATCGGGCCTCAACCCCCGAACATCGCGGCCATGCGCCAGCGACATCAGCCTTCCCCCGCGCCGCGCTTCGCCAACCGCTCCGCTCGCAAGGTTCCCCCGGGGCCGATCCGCCCACACCCGGATCGGCCCCGGGGGGGCGACCTTGAGGGATGTTTTCGAAAATCGCGATCAGGGTCGGCGTTCGAGGTTCACATCGCAGCCGTGGTAGCAGCGGAGGTTGCCTTTCCACGCCGTGTTCCCGTCGATGTAGAGCACCTGGAGGTACTCCTCGAGGAGGTTGATCCGGAAGTGGCCGGCGTTATCGGTGTACACGCGGCCATCGCCGCTGGGGCTCGCGCTCACGGGGCAGCCGCGCGAAACTTCGCCGCTAGGCCAGCGCACCGTGCCCGTGACCCAGGCCTCGGCGGGGGCCTTCTTGACC
>CAISIK010000177.1 GCA_903885375.1 uncultured Pseudomonadota bacterium | reverse complement strand
CGAGGGTGGTTCTACGCCGATGGGCTTGCGGCGGTACCGCGAGCGGCGGTACGGTGGCGGGGTGTACCTTCGCGAAGAGCGTTCATGTTGCCTCTCCTCGCGAACCTGATCCGCATGCTCCGGTCCACGCCCGCCAACACCGACATCGTGCTCGTTCGCATCGACGCCGTCCCGAAGAAGGAGTGGTTGCACGACGCCTCGACGATCCACGATGCCTCAAACCACGCCGGCGGGTTCTCCTATCTCCCAGGCCCACTCCCGCGCACCGACGAGGTCCGCGAGGCGCTGAACCAGGGCCAGTCGGTGTGGACGCTCCCCCGGCGCGGACGCACCCGCGAGTTCATCCAGGGCGTCGAGTCGCTGGCGGGCGTGGTGTGGGCGCGTGTCCGCCCGGACACGACGCTGCCGCCGCTGGCAGCCCTTGCAGCGTCCGCCGTGCATATCCGTGGCTGGGACGACGATGCTTGATCCGGTCCGTGCGCGCGCCGAGGCCGATGCCGCGGAGCGACGCGGAGGGGGGACGCTATGGGCCGCGGGGCCGGTCGAGTGGAAGACGGTGTCTGCGGGCACGGTTGCCCAGCCCGAGGTCGTCCCCGTGGTCGAGGAGGCGGGCACCGGGGCCGCGCCCGTCCCGCCGCGCGTCACGGTGTTTGCTCGTGCGGAGCCGCCTCGCGGGACGCAGGAGGTGCCCACGGCGGTGCTCGCCGCGATCCTGGCGCGCCTGGAGATGGCCCCGGCGGCGACCGGCGGTGTGCCCGCATGGCTGGTCGAGGCCGTCGGGAACCCGCTGACTTACGACGCGGCGGCGGCGAACCGGAAGGACGTGTGCGTGCGCGTCGAGTCTGCGCTGTACCGCAGGTTACAGGCGATGAAAGAGCGGCTCGGGCTGCGGACGACAGCGGGGGCGTGGGAGTACGTGCTGCGGGCGGGGCTGGCGGCGGGGGAACGGGGAGTTGGTCGCGCTGCGGCGCTCGCCGACGGCACCTCGTGACAAACCAGCAGCGCGTCGCTTCCCGGCGGCTGGAGCGACTGGGCCGCCGCCGCGGCGTGAGCCCGCGACCCTACCTCTCGGACGGCAGTCGGGGCCGAAAACGAACAACTCAACGCTGCCGGCGCCGACGAATCAGCCCAACAAGGGGCAGGAAAAGCAGGGCCGAAGACGGCTCCGTCGCCCGACAACCCACGCAGGCGCATTGCTTGCCTTGGACTACCTGCACGCCGCTGTCAGAACCGCCGGTGTCACAGGTCGCTCCGTCATCCACCTCGCCGTTGCAGTCGTCGTCGAGTCCGTTGCAGGCCTCGTCGGCCCCCGGATGCACCGTCGGATCCGCAGGTTCACAGTCCTGGTCGTCCGGCCATCCATCGCCGTCCGTGTCCACCGCGTCGGCCCCGTCGCAGTCCTGGTCGATCCCGTCGTTGGGGATGTCCCAAGCACCGGGGTTGATGCCGGGGTCGGTGTCATCGCAGTCGTCGCCGCCGACGTAGGTCGCATCGTAGCCGTCCGCATCCACGTCCGTAAGGTCGCGTCCGTCGCAGTCCTGGTCGATCCCATCATAGGGCCGGTCGTCGGCGCCCGGGTGGACGTCTGGGTCTGTGTCGTCGCAGTCGCCGCCGTCGAGGTACCAGCCATCGCCGTCCGCATCGAATTCGCCCCACTCGTAGGCCCCGATGTCGGCGCGACGGATGCTATCGCCGTCACCGTCCTGTGGGCGCGGTACCCCCGCGATGTCTGCCGCAGGGAAGTCGGCGGCGGCGGCGTCGAGCGCAGGCGAACCGTCGAGGAGCCGGAAATCGTCGTTTTCCCAGTTTCCATCATCAGAAAAGTCACGAAATAGCGGGTCGGACCCCGTCATGTTCCCCAGTTGTCCGGTCCAGTCAGTACCTGCGAAATCGCCGCCTACGTTGTCGTACAGAAGGTTGTAAGCGGCGTATGCGCCGTCAAGACCGGCGCCGGCGTTGTGAGCGATGACGTTGTTGAGGGCGAGGGCCGTGGCATCGAGCGCTCGCACGGTACTACAGCCCACGATCGTGTTGTTCGTTGCCTCCGCGGCGGACACGCACGCGCCGTCGTCCACCGTATTTTCCTGGCCGTGCCCTCCGATGACCAAGCTATTCTCAAGTGTGTCGACCCGAACGCCCCCACCCGAAAACACACTGCAAGACACCGCGCCTTCGACCTGGACAAGCAGCTGTCCGTCGGACACCGTTTCGACAACGCTCACCCGCTGAAGCGTTGAGCCGGAATCGAGGTATAGAATCGCCCCGTTCGCGTCGGCGGCGAAGTTGCCGCTGAAGGCGCAGTCGCTCACCGTGACGCTGTGTCCGGTCACAGCGGCGTACTGATTCCCTCCGTTGTCGTGGAAAGCACAGTCACTAAGCGCAAGGTCGGAGTCCACAACGATGGCCGTGTCGCGCGCACCTCTGAGCGTGACCCCCGCTATCTGCACGCCCGGCTGCACGACTCGGCCGAACGAATCCGCGCCCTCGGCATCGATAACAGTCACATCCGGACCGCCGCCTTGAATAACGATGCCGCTGGGGAAATAGTAGGGGAGTCGCTCGCCCGTAGACGGGGCGTACGATCCGGCCGACAGCCGGATCGTATCACCAGCCGATGCGCCATCCAACGCATCGGAAAGCGTGGCAAAATCCGCACTTCCATCCAAAGCGACCGTCCAATCCGCTGACCACGCAGAGGACGCTACGAGAGCTAAACTCAGCATCAACGTGACCTCCTACGCGATTCGCCCGATCAGCATGCCTGCGGCGTCGTTCGTACCCGGATCGGCGATGGCACCGCGGAGGTTGTAGACGCCCGCGCCCGCTGCCTGCACCCATAGGAAGCCCTGAGTGCCGTCTTCGGCCTCCAGGACGAGCACGCCCGCTCGGTTGTTGCCGCCACCGACAGGATCGCGTTTGATCACGATTTGACCCCGGACACTGTCGGACAGGCCGATCTCGAAGATGGCGTTGGGCGGCGCGACGCCATCGTTCGGCGTGAGGCGTGCCTCTGCCGTCCCGCTGCTCTCGTTCCACGTCCAGACACCGCTCTCGTCTACCTTAGTGAGCGTCGTGCCGCCGCCGCCCAGGAACCGACATTCACCAGCCGCCGAGACGCCGAACTTGAAGATGACGTGCTCGCCAGCAAGGAGTGTAAGGTCGCTTGTCGCACCGGTCACTTCGTAATCGGCGCTCGTCACCTCCGTCAGCCTCGGCTTGGACGACGTGTACTCCATCGTGAGCCGGGTCGTGCCGTTCGTCTTGAACTTTACAACGGTTCCCGTCGCGTTCGTCGTATTGAGATCCGCCGTGTCCCCCTCGATCTGCATCGCGTGGCCTGACGTGCTGGCCTTGATTTTCGCGAGCGAGTTCGTGCCGTCGTAGACCAACTCGATTCGCTTGGTCTTTCCGCCGAAGGTCGCATTCTGGTAAAGGTCCACCAGGGCGGAGGCACCGGAACTCGAGTTGTATAGGACGATCGTGCCCGCCTCGTGGACCTCGCCCGTGAGGGTCACGTCACCGCCGGTCGCAACCGAGAAGATGTTCGTGCTGAGGTTGGCATCACGCACATGGAAGTCGCCGGACGTACCTCCAGACGAGTTGATGAGCGCACGAAGATTGGGGTTGCCAGTTGTGGAAATATCAGCCATGTTACTCCTTATTTGGCGGCGTTGCCGCTCTTGGATTGAATCGTCCCCTGATCGACGTTGATCTCGAACTCTCCTTCGATCCCGTGGGTTCGCGCGACCGTCTCAACAAGACGCTCAAACCGGTGCCTCGCCACCTCCACACGGCTCACTGCGAGATCCCATTCCGCCTTCATCCGCAAAACGGCCTCGCGCTCCAAGGGCTCAAGGGCGACCGGGGTGCTCATGAGGATGATCTTAGCCGACGGCGCTGGTTTGCACCCGGTGGTTCGTGAAGAAGCTGCGAACTCCAGGGGGCACCACGGGACACGCGATGACGGGTGAGCGGCCTTATCGCTGGCGCGACGGGCGGCTGCTGAGGCGAACTCGCGGCCCGGTCGAGGGTGCGCTCCCCACGAGCGGCCGCTCAGTCGACCACATCCCCCGCGTCAATGCGGCCCCTGATACCTCGCGTTCTACGCTGCTCGGGGATCGTCTCCGTTACGCAATAGGAGACTCTCCCATGAGTTCTACACTCCATCGAAGGTCGCCCGCGAGGTTGCCCGCGTCGTCGGGCCGCTGGTGGACGCGCTCCCGATGGACGGCGACACCGTCCACGCCCTCGAACCCTCGGCCGGCATCGGTCGGTTCATCCGCGCGTTCGAGGCCGTCCCCGGGCTGACGTGGCACGCGGTCGAGTGGTCCACGCTCTCGTCGCTCATGCTGAAGGCGCTGCGGCCCGACCTGGACCTCACCAACGCCCCGTTCGAGCGCTGGGTCCGCGAGAAGGGGCCGGGGGCCGCTGGTCGGCTCGGGCTCGTCGTGAGCAACCCGCCCTACGGCGCGCGTGGCGCCTCCATCGCCGAGGACCCCGACCGGGCGTACCGCGAGAAGCTCGCCTACCACTACTTCCTCCGTCGCGCGCTGGACCTCCTCGCGCCCGACGGCCTCGGGGTCTTCCTCGTCCCCGGCGGCTTCCTTACCAGTCGCACGCCGCAGTTCGTGGAGCTCCGGACGAAGGTGCTCCGTCGCCACCACCTCGCCGCCGCGTATCGGCTCCCGAGCATCAACGAGAAGCGGCGCGAAGCCATCTTCCCCGGCGCGATGCTGGTGACGGACCTCCTGTTCTTCCGAGCGCGCGGCGGCGAGCTCGACGCCATCGACCGCGCCGACGAGCGCATCGTGGGCGGCGGCTACTTCAAGGAGTTCCCCCGGCACATCCTCGGCCGCGAAGTCGGCGAGGACCACGGCGAGGACGATCAGACGGCCAAGCCCCGCTGGGGCTACCAGGTGCAGGGCGAGTTCACCCGGCTCCCCGACCTCGTGGAGCGCCCGGTGTGCGGCGACTGCAAGGTCGTCGCGTTCCCGACGCTCGGTCGGCAGGCCGCCGAGGGCGGCGCGACCGGCCGGATCGGCGTCACCCGCGTCACCGAGGCCGACGTCACGAACCTCCCGCGCGAGCTCGCGTCGGCGGTCCTGCTCGGCCTGCGCGTGGACAAGTACCTCGCGCTGGTCGCGGCCGAGAACGCGGAGGAGCCGCCGATGCTCTGGCCGGAGCTGCACACCGCGCTCACGGCGTGGCAAGCCACCAACGGGAACCCGCACGCGAACGTCGAGCTGGTGAAGCTCGCCCGAGGCGGGACCACGGGCGCCGAGCGCTTCCTGTCTGCGTACGACCGCGCCGGCCAGCTCATCGATGGGCTTCGCCGGAAGCCGCCCGTCTTCGAGCCCCGGTATACCGGGCGCGCCGACGACGTCGTCGCCCAGGCCGAGCACCTCTACCGCTCACGACGGTGGCTCCTGGCGCGGCGCTCCGACCTCGCGGACGGGGTGCTGCGGGTTTCGCTGCGGGCGATCGGGCGGTGGTACCGACAGGCGACGGGTCGGAAGGGGGGAAAGACTGGGTCGGTCACCGCCATCCAGAGGTTTGGCTCAGCCCTGAACTTGAACCTTCACTTTCATGTGATCCACCTCGACGGTGTGTTCGACCGGGGGGCAGATGGCGCGCTGCGCTTCTTCGAGGCCGCGCCGACGACGGACGACATCGAGGCGCTGGTGGTGGAGGTGGGGCTGGCGTGCGAGCGGTGGCTCGGGAAGCAGGGGTTCGCGGGGG
>CAISIK010000176.1 GCA_903885375.1 uncultured Pseudomonadota bacterium | reverse complement strand
GGGCCCGGCACCTCGTCGGGCGCGGGCAGGGGCGCACCGCGGCGCAACCGGGGCGCCGGCCGGGAGGCGTAGCGGGTAGCCCGCGCGCGGGGGCGGAGGACCGAGGTGCGCTCACGGGACCGCAAATGCGGAAACGGCGCGGTGCGCGGCCAAGGTGGCGGGGTGCGTGCTCGGTGAGAGCGTTCATCCTTCCTGTCCGCAGCGAGGGCGATCGGGAGCTGGTGATGGGGTTGGCGCGGTTGGCTGGGGCGAAGAGGCTGTAGCTGGGGGTCATCGAGGCGTCGGTGAAGGCTGAGGGGCGAAGCAGACGGCCTCGTGCCTTCATGCCAAAGACGAGCGTCGCCGCCAGCATGGAGTATTTGGATATCCGGCGAAGACGTGACGGTTTCACTGAGGTGATGGAGGCGGGGTCGAATTTTATTTTCACTTTTTTCGGAGCGCCGCGCATGTGGCGATCTGCCGCACCACACCTACTCATGGCGCACTCGCGGCGCGTCCGTGCACGGCCTTTCACGCCTGGATGGCGCCTTGCCCGGGATCGCAAACTGCGATCCTGTTTGCTATGCTCGGAACGGCGGTGCACGGTGCACCGCGTCCTGAAACAGAACTGGAGTAGAACATGAACACGTACCTCAACAGAATCGTGAACCTTGCGCTTGCGATGGGCCTGCTCTCCGCTGTGATGCCCAGTGCCGCCGATGCAGCGTGCCCCAACGGGGGCTCGGCCACCTACTGCCCCTGCACCGTGACCACCAACGACATCACCTGTGACCTCGACCCTGGAGCCGCCACGCAGGGCGGAACGCTCTACGCGAAGTCGCCGACGGCAACGACCATCCAGATTTGGGGAACCGACGGGGAGAACAACGCTTACTGCTGCGAGGGCGGCACCTTCAACGACGTGGCCGAGGCGGGCACGTCGTGTTCGAACTTCATCGCTGTGGACGGGGTAGATGGCTACGCCGACCTCATTTCGATGAACAACGAGGCTCAGACCGCCTACGTGGCTCGCATGGTGCGGTACGTCCACAGCCTGGGCGGCAACGACGAAATCTATGGCAGTCCCGACACCGTTTGCGAAGACGATCTCACTGGGGGCGATGACAACGACACCATCTTCGGGCTCGGCGGCATCGACTTCATCTACGGCAGCGGAGGGAATGACACGTGCTACGGGGGGCCGGGGACGGATGAAGTCTACGGGGAGGCGGGCGACGACACGCTGTCGGGCGACGACGGCCCCGACATCGTGGATGGGGGCGTCGGGGACGACAAGCTCAAAGGCGGTGATGGCAATGACCAGATGTTTGGGGACGCTGATGAGGACTGGGTGTGCGGTCAGGCGGGCGACGACAACGTTTACGGCGGCACGGAGAACGACATCGTCATCGAGGGGCTTGGTGCCTATGGGCTGTCAACCTGCGGTAATGGCGCCAGCGACGTGAGTGATTTCGCCGAGGGTACCTGCGAGACCACCAGCCACGACCACAATTGTCCGTGGTAGTGTGATCGGGTGAGCGCATGTGATCTCCACGCTCCATCACGCGGAAGTCTCCATGTTGGTTCTACTACTCGCCTGCTCTGACTACGATCTGCTCGGCGGGGCCGAAGCGCCACCGGTAGCATCGGATTCAGGGCAGGCGGACCCGGGCTCCATGACTCCCCCGCCTGAGCGGTGCAACGGTGTGGATGACGATGCAGATGGGGCAGTAGACGAGGGCTGGGCCGACAGCGACGCCGACGGCACGGCCGATTGTATCGATGCCGTTTGCATGCCGGATGCCGCGGTGGCTCTGCCCACGGAATCTGTCTCCTCATGTCAGCGCATACTTCCTACACCCGTGGCGTTGTTCGCCGCGCTGAGAACCGAAGCCATCCACGCGGATTTCCCAGACATCGCCCCCGAGGACTGGCATTTGCCGCTGCTCGCCCCCTTGACCGACACCGATGGTGATGGCGATGTAGACATTGACGATGAATCGTGGGACGTGGGAAGGGGCGCCTCCGGCGAGCTGGTCGCGATGGACCTTGAGGGCGGTAGTCTACTTTGGAGGACCAGGGGCGATGACGGCATGCTTGGAGCGGCGCTCTGCGATGCCAATGTGGACGGGGAGATAGATGTCATCGCCGTGCAGGCGGCGATCTGCGACCATTGCGGCAAAGATGCTTGGGCGCTTCAATCCCGAGACCCGCGTACGGGGGTTATTCGCTGGGAATCCGAAAACACTTGGCTGTTGGATCACATGTGGGTAGACCTCCAGAGTCCAGAGTGTGTGGACATAAATGGCGACGGTCTGCCCGAGATCGTGACCCCAGGAGGTATCTTTCAAGGGGCCGACGGCGCACAGCTCGCGGCCTTTGACGAGCCACCTAACCCCACACTTTACTGGAACGTCGCGGTGGCGGACGTGGACCTCGACGGGGATCAGGAGGTGGCGATGGCCTCTACGCTACGCGACAGCGACGGATCGGTTTTATGGGACCTCAACCTCGGCGCGCGTGAGTCATGGGTGATGGTGGTTCAGGGCGATGACGACGCTGATGCCGAGCTTCTCATGGTAACAAGCCGCGGGCTCGTGATGGCTGATACCGACGGCACGCGGCTGGCGGAGAACGCCGCGGATTTCGGGGAAGCGGACTACGAATGGCCCGCTCGGCCCTGCGCTGCAGACGTGGACGGCGATGGACGCCAGGACTTCGTAGCGGCACGCGGGGGGGAGATTCGGGCCTGGGACCGGGACCTCGTGGAGATATGGTCTGCACCAGCTTCGTACCTCGTGAACGGCAGCCCGTGCATGGCATGGGACGTTGACGACGACGGCGCCTACGAAATACTAAACAACGACGGAGAGAACTTCACCGTCTACGATGGGCGCACGGGCGCCGTGCTCTTCGAGGATGGGGGTCGCTATGAGGAAGCGACCGTTTCTGGCCCACTCGTTGCCGACATCGACCGTGACGGCTCAGCAGAGATCGTCGTGACGAGCATGGTCTCCCACGGAGATCCTGCGATCAAGGTGTGGGGACACCCCGATGGCCTTCTCCCCCAGGGCCCACTCTCGTGGCCCGTGGAGCAGTACCACGCCACGAACATCGGTCCGATGGGCGAGGTACCCTCAACGCCCCCTCACTACTGGCTCGACAACGGTGGCCTGTTCCGCGGTTACCCTGCGGGAGAACACCCTGGTGCGGACATCGTCGTAGAGATCACCGACACCTGCCAGTCCTCCACTTGGCCGGAAATTGGCACCATCTCAGTCACGGGCACCGTGGGCAACGCTGGTCCGAAAGCCGCTGAGTCTGTAGTCCTCACGGCGAGCGCCGCGGATGGAGCGGCGTTGGGAAGCGTCGACATCGGCACCGTTGCCAGTGGCACCAGCGTGGCCTTCGAGGTTTCATTCCCGCTGGCGCCCACGTGCGGAGGTGAGGTGTCCATCACCGCCACGACCTCGACGGGCCAGTGCGATGAGACCAACGACCAAGTCGCGCTTCCGGAGCCAGACTGCTCGGAGAGTTGATGGCGGGGTGCCAGGGGCCAACAACCCTTCGTAGGGACGCGCACGGCTGTCGAGATGCAGGTTGACCGAAAAATCGGGGGGCTGGATGGTGGTTGACCGAGAAATGGATCAGCTTGACCGAGAAAGAGGCACGAATTTCCTATTGTCGGGCAAAGCCCCGACGAGGAGACGGCCACCGTCCGCGCGATCGGTGCCGTGGCGAACGACCGCCTTCGCTACTCCGGCGACTGGCCGGGGCTGAATTGGCAGTACGCGCCCGACGCCTGGGTCGAGCGCATGTGGCCGCACGCTGAGACCGTCGTGCTCGGGGCGCTGGCGAAGGTCAGCTACTACAACCAGCAGGTCCAGAAGATCCCGGTGGTCGCGCCGTCGGGGCTCCGGATCGTCAACGCCGGCGCCGCGTTCGGCACCGCGGGCGTCACCGTGCTCCCGCCCACGGAGGGCGGCTGGCAGGCGTTCCTCGCCCAGGCTCCCGGCTCCGGACTGAAGTTCGGCGAGCTCGCCGAGGCCGGCCGGTGGTGGTGGGGCCGGACCATCCCGCGGAACCTCCTCACCGGGGAGCCCGAGGAGGAGGAGATCGTCGTGTCGCCGGCGTCGGCGGTGCTGCCCTTCGAGCGGCGCGTGGGGGCGGGATGAGTCGCCCCAACAACACCCCCTTGCTCCTTGGCGCCGGCGCCCTGGGGCTGCTCATTCTCGCCGCGGCGTCGTCGCCGTCGGCCCGTCGCAGCGCGCGACAGTTGGAGGAACGTGTGGAAACCCTGATCAACGATTGGATCCCGACCCTGCTCCGCAAGACGAGCGAACACGAAGGCCAGTTCTGGTCCGTGCAGAAGAACCTCGACGGCAACGGGGTGAGCTTCGGCATCCTCCAGTGGACGCAGAAGTCCGGCTCGCTCGGCAAGCTGCTCCGCGAGATGGCTGCTGCCGACCCCATCGCCTTCGGGCGCATCTTCGGCGCGAGCTGGGCGAAGCTCCTCGACGTGACCGGACGGGCCAGCCTCGAGGGGGTGGACGGCGTCGCCCTATGGGCCGAGCCGTGGGTGTCGCGCTTCGCCGCCGCGGGGCGCTGGGCGGCGTTCCAGCAGGTGCAGGCCCGCGTCGCGGCGGAGTCCGAGTACATGGCCGGCGCGATCGAGATCGCCCGGCTGCTCGGGGTGAGCTCCGAGCGGGCGATGACGCTCTACTACAACCGCACCGTCCAGCAGGGCGCCACCGGCGCGCTCGGCCCCGCCAAGCGGCTGGTCGCCTGGTACGCGGACCAGCCGGGCCGCCGACCCAGCGTGCCGCTCGACGTCGTCGCCCAGTACGCCTGGATGTGCGCGTCGAAGTTCCGTCGGACTAGCGCGCCCGAACGCCGCAACTACAACGACGACGGGAACATCTGGTGGTCGCCGGTGGCGACGGAGTGGAGCGAGCTCGGGCCGGGGAACTACCGGACCCGCCGCGTGAGCGTGAGCGGCGTCTGGCACGCCGTCACCGGCCCCCCGTCGAAGCCGTGGAGCCTCTACGACCTCATCACCAAGCGGTCGAGCGACATCCTCACCGACCCCACCCTCCGTGACCTGCCCGTGGCGCTGCCGGGCTCCATCGCCGCCTGATCCAACCCTCCCACCGCAAGGAACCAACGCGATGGACCTGACCCAAATCAAGCTGCCCGGCTGGCTGATGCCCGCCACCAAGAACCTCATGGACCTCGCCGAGGAGCTCTTCGGCCCCGGAACCGGCGAGAGCAAGAAGGCGTGGGTGCGTGCCGCGCTCCTCCACGCCGCCCAGTCCGTGGACCTCCCGAACATCCCGAACTGGATCGAGAACCCGGCGAAGACCGCGCTCATCGACCTGCTCATCGAGGTCGTCTGGGGGCTCCACTTCCAGGGCCCGAGCGTGCTCCGGCTCACCCGCGGGGCGCGTCCGCTCCACGCCTGAGCCACCTCGCGGCAGACGCGTCTGGGAGCCTTTCCAGGCGCGCCTGTCCGCGAGGGCCATCACCCCCTTCCCAACCCGCCGAACGCGGCTTCCGGTGCCTCCTCTGAGGCGTCGTCGCGAAGCGTTTGCGTTCGTTTTTGAGACGGTCAACCATGCTCTCCCTGCACCCCCACACGCTCCCCGCCCGCGCCCCCGTGCGCGTGTTGGAGCTGTTCGCGGGTGCCGGGGGCGCCGCGCTCGGGCTCCACGCGGCGGGCTTCGAGCACGTCGCGTGTGTCGAGCGGGACGCCTCGGCCGCCGCCACGCTCCGGGCGGCGGGCTTCCCTGCGGTGGAGGCCGACGTGCGCGACCTCGACTACGCGAGCCTCGCCGGGACCATCGACGTGCTGTGGGCCTCGCCCCCGTGCCAGGCGTGGTCGAAGGCGAACCAGCACGCCGACCAGAAGGGCGCCGAGGACGTGGACCGCAACGGCTGGCCGTGGACGCTCCGGGTGGTCCGCCTTGTCCGCCCCCGGTGGGCCATCTTCGAGAACGTAAAGAACGCGCGCGCCTACGTGGAGCGCACCGTCGTCCCCGAGCTGCGCAAGCTGTTCGCCCACGTCGTGATCTGGGTGCTCAACGCGGCCGACCACGGTGTCCCCCAGAGCCGCACCCGGCTGTTCGTGATCGCCGGGCCGCTGGCGGTCTCTCCGCCACGGTCGGAGCCGCGGCGCTCGATGCGCGATGCCATCGGCGTTGCCTACGACAAGCCTGCTCCTTGCGTGATGACGAACGAGTGGAAGGGGCGCCCGACCGACCCGTCGTGGTGGAAGAAGCTCAACAACGCGAGCGACGCGCTCGCCATCGCCACCAAGGGCGCGCGCCGGAAGCTCACCCTCGGCGAGTGCGCGGCGCTCCAGACCTTCCCCGAGGGCTACCCCTTCACCGGCGACGTCGAGGCCCGGTACCGGCAGGTCGGCAACGCGGTGCCGCCGGTGCTCGCCGCGGTCGTCGCCCGGGCGGTGCGGGCGGCGGAGGAGGGAGCGGAGACGGTGCGGGAGAGCCTACCGGCGCTCGGCGCGCTCGCAGACCGGGTGCTGGCTCGAGCCGTCGTGTTGGTGCGGGGTCGGCCGCCGCGGGGGATTGGGGCGGAGGACATCGACCGCTTCGTCTTGCGGCACGCCGGACGGCTCCGCGCCCACGTCGTCGATGTGATCGACAAGAGGGCAGCGTGATGCCCCTCGCTTCAGCGATTCAGCATCCAATCCGGCACGTCGATCGCGTTCTCCGCCTGGCGCTCTCGGATGCGGGCTCGCACCCGCGCATCAAGGCCACGGTACCGGATGCACTCGACTTCGGCTCCCCACGCGGCCTCGATCATCCGGTCCAGTTCCGGCTCGCTCTGCGGCTGGCGCGAAACGTAGCAGTGGTCAACCTCGCTTCCGTCGGGCCGCATCGCCCAGCTGAACAGGTCGGGAGCGACCACGAGCGGGACCGCGCAGATGATGCAGCAGTCCTTCTCGACATACCAGTCGCCAGGGACGTTCTCCGGAAATGGTGTTCGCACGCCGCTCTATACCCCACTCTCCCCACCACCGCGAGGGCCCAGTGACCTGTCCATGCCAACACGCCCTGCCGGCCCCCGGCGCCTTCCCCAAGCTCGCCGGCCGGCTCACCTTCGACCGCGCCGCCCTCCGCCGCGAGCTCGGCGGCGTCCCCGAGATCCGCGAGGCGATGATCGCCAAGGCCTCCGGTCGTCCATCCGCAAATGTGTCCGTGCTCTGGTCGTATTTTACCAAGGCGGTCTACAAATCTGGCGACCTCCCCTGGCTCGCCACCCGCGAGGCGCTTCAGAATTCTGCGGACGCGGTGAAGGCCGCAATCCGGCATCGAAAGCTGAAGAACGACGAGGGATGGTTCGGCGTCACCTGGAATGCGGAGGAGCGGTCGCTCTCGTTCGAGGACAACGGGATCGGGATGGACGCCGAGACGATCATCGGGAAGTTCCTGTCGATCGGCGAGAGCGGGAAGCGCGACGCGGTGGACTCCGGCGAGGCCGCGGGCGGCTTCGGCGTGGCCAAGGCGGTCATCCTCGGCGTCTCCCGGTCGTTCCGATGGCGGATGCACACCCGGGACAACCTCGCGGTGGCCGACGGCGCCGACGCCGAGGTGCAGGTCTACGACGCCCCGATGCGCGCCGGCACGGTGCTCACCGTCTACGACGTGGACCCCGACTTCGTCCGCTACTGGGACCGAGCCCGCGGCACCTACGTCGGCATCGAGGACCGCCTCCGCGAGCTGCTCGCCGCCAACGATCTCCCCGGTCTCCGCCTCTACTTCGGGCAGGAGGAGGTGAAGCCGATGTTCAGCCGCCGGGGCGGCTCGCGCGTGTCGGTCGAGGGCTCGTGGGGCGAGGGCACCACCGCGACCGTGAAGGCGTACCGTCGCCCTCCCGGCGACCGCGGCGGTGCCTACTACATCCGCCTCGGCGGCGGGCTCTTCCAGTACAAGGCCCCGGCCCAACGCGGCGCGCTCAAGGCCGACGTCACCGTCGACCTGACCACCACCATCCGGCACGGGCAGAAGGGCTACCCGATGAACGCGGCACGCGACGGGCTCCAGGACCAGGCCGCGTGGACCTTCGCCGACCTCGTGGAGGAGGTCGAGCGCGAAAACGAGAGCGTCGGACGCAGCGAGGAGGACGAGTTCCTCGACGCCGAGGACGACGACACCGGCGGCGGGCAGGAGCTCGCCGACCAGATGGCCGAGGCCTTCGCGGACGACGACGTCCGCCGCGCCATCGCCGAGGCGGCCGGGGGCATCGCCGACTTCTACGGCGCGCAGGCGAAGTACGCCGCGGTCGAAGAGCCGATCGCATCCCTGGCCCCGCGCGGGACCAAGGCCGTTCGCGAAGGCGACGCCCCCGAGCGGACCTGGGTACTCCCGGCCGGCATGACCGTCGCGGCCGACGCGACGCCCGTGGAGGGAGACGTGGCCGCTCCCTCCGATGTCGTGGCTGCCCGCGTGCTGCGGACGATGCTCACGGACGCCGATGCCGCCGGGCGCGCCGCCGGCGGCCTGCGCACGGTCATCGTCACCGAGCAGGTGGACCAGGCCCTCCGCCGCGCCGAGGTCGGGCAGGAGATGGACGGCTGGCAGCGCCAGGCCGTGGAGGCGGCGATCGAGCGCGCGGCCGAGGCGGCGCTCGCTCCGGGTGGCGGCGGGCTCATCCAGGCCGTGGCCGTGAGCAAGGCGACCGGCGCGCTCGACGCGCTCACCCCGACCTGGTTCAAGGCGATGGACCGCGCCGAGGGACGGAAGGTGCGGAATCCCTTCGGGAAGTTCGCGGGGATGCCCTTGCCGAGGTGCACGTCGGCCACGTGGAGGATTCCCCGCCAGAGGAGCGCGCGGTCCGCGAGGAGGCGGACGGGTTCGCCGGCGAGCGTGAGGTGCACGCGGCGTGGATCATCCGAACGTGGGGGGAGAGGTGGGCGCCCGGCCTGGATGCGAG
>CAISIK010000175.1 GCA_903885375.1 uncultured Pseudomonadota bacterium | reverse complement strand
GGCGCTGGTGCCGGTGGCGTGGCGCCACCGCGGCCAGCGCCTGCCGCTCTCGGCGCTGCCGGCGCGGCCGGTGGCGGCGCTCGCGGGCATCGCCCGGCCGAGCGGCTTCTTCCGCCTGCTCCGGCGGATGGGGCTCCCGCTTGCCGAGACCCGGGTGTTCAAGGACCACCACCGCTTCGGCTGGCGCGACCTGCAGGCCATCGAGGCCTGGAAGGACGACTTCGTGGTGGTGGTCACCGAGAAGGACGCCGCCCGGCTCCCCGAGGGCCTCGGCCTCTGGGCGCTGGAGGTGGGCCTCCGCATCACGAGCGGCGAGGCGGCGCTGGCCGCGCGCCTCGGCGCCTTCGGCTACCGGGAGCCGGAATGACGCTCCCGCCGCCCCGCCCGGCCCCGCCCGCGGAGCCCCTCGACCCCGCGCGCGATGCGGCCCCGTCGGGGGTGGGGGCGGCGCTCCTCAATGCGGCGGCGGCGCTCGCCTCCTTCGTCCCCCTTCCGGTGGCGAGCGCGGCGGCCTGGTTGGTGGCGTGGGCGTGGTGGTGGGGGGCGCCGATCCGGAAGCGCGTCGCCGTCCACAATCTCGCCCGCTCCCTGCCGGAAGCGCCCCCCCGTCGCGTGCTCCCCCGCATGATGCACGACCTCGTGCTCGGCTACGTGGAGCTCGTGCAGTTCGACCGCGTGGCGGTCGAGGTGACGGGAACGGAGGGCGTTGCCGGCGCCATCGTGTTGGCCGGGCATGGCGGCGCCTGGGACCTCGCGCTCCTCGCCTGGTCCCGCACCTTCCCGGTGAGCATCTTCCTGCGCACGCCGAAGAGCCGCTGGGTGCAGGCCTGGCTGGCGCGCCATCGGGATGCCCACGGGGTGCACCGCCTCGAAACGGGGGCGGGCATGTCGGCGGCGTACGCGGCGCTCGCCGCCGGCCGCAACGTCTTCTTCGTGCAGGACCAGCGCCACAACCGCGGCCCGGGCGTGCCCTTCTTCGGTTGCGAGGCCCGCACCTCGCTCGGCGCGGCGGTGGCCCACCGCAAGACGGGCGCGCCGATCTACGGGGCCTGGCAGTGGCGTGAGGGGACGGGCCGGCACCGGCTGCACCTCGAACGGCTGGACGTCGCGGGGGCCGAAGGCGACGATCTCGCCGTCACCGCCGCCATCAACCAGTTCTACGCCCGCCAGATCGCGGCGCGGCCGCACGGCTGGCTCTGGCTTCACGAGCGCTGGAAGTAGCGCCGCGAGCGGGAGTCACGATAGGAGGGGGGTGGCAGGCCGTGCCGCGCTGGTGCCGGCCCCGGTCTTCAAAACCGGTCGGGGCGCCTCGGAAGGGGTTGCCCGGTGAGTTCGATTCTCATGGCCTGCCGCCACCTCAGCCGGGCAGGGTGCCCACATCGGCCAGCGAGTCGCGGCCGAGCACCACCTTGATGCCCTCGTGGATGTAGAGCGCCTCCTCGAACGAGGCGCTCTGCGTGCCGTCGGTGAGCACCGGGCGCACCGCGAACATGCCATCGAGGCGCACGGGGTGCAGCCGGTGCAGGCGGTTGCGGGGCAGGAGCGTGGCGAGGTGGGCGGAGCGGGGGAAGCCCTTGTCGATGAGGCCATCGCGCGTGAGCAGGCGGTGGCCCACGGCGTTCTCGTTGCGGAGCTTGAGGCGGTTGTTTACCGCCCAGGCCTGGCTCACGATGAAGATCTCGCCGCAGGTCTTGAAGCGGCTGGCAAAGCCGCATGCCGCGCGGGTGCACTCGCGGGCCTGGTGCACCACGAAGGGCTCCTCGCCGCCGCCGAACACGCGCGTGACGCCCACATCGCCGTAGGCATCGGTGGTGGCGGGGCCGAGGTCGATCGCGACGAGGCTGCCCGCCTGGATGGCCGGACCCTTGCCGATGCGGGGGATCAGGCCCTTGCGGCCGATGTCGCCATCGATGTCGACCTCGGGGGGGTGGTACCAGGTGGTGAAGCCGTGGTCGCCGAGGCGGGTGACCGCGAGGTCCTCCACATCGCGGGCGTGCATGCCGGCCTCGAGGCGCGAGCACACGTCGGCGAGCAGGGCGATGGCGCGCCGTTGGGCGTCGTCGAAGGCGGCGATGGCGGGGGGGAGCTCAGGGCGCATGGGTTGCCCCGCCTATCCCGGATCGGCGTCCACCACGAACTTGTCCCACGCAGGCGGCCCCGCATCCGTGTAGAGCATCCGGTAGGTGAGCCAGGTGCTGGTGACCCGCTTCACGTAGTGGCGGGTCTCGCGGAAGGTGATGCTCTCGGCCCAGGTGTCCACCGGGGAGTTGGCCGGGAGCGCCTCCAGCCAGCGCTGGGTGTTGCCGGGGCCGGCGTTGTAGGAGGCGAGGGCGAGCATCGGGTCGCCGCCGTGGTCCTTGATCAGCGAGTCGAGGTAGTAGCCGCCGATGGCGAGGTTGGTGGTCGGGTCGGTGATCTGGCCCGCGCTGTACGAGCGCCCCATCTGCTTGGCCACCACCTTCGCGGTGCCCGGCATGAGCTGGCTCAGCCCCTTCGCGCCGGCATGCGACACGATCCGATCGTTGAAGTTCGACTCCTCGCGCACGAGGGCGTGGAAGAGCCGCCCATCCCACGCGAACCCCTTCGTGGCCACCTGCACCTCGGGCCACCAGTTGAGCGGGTAGGCCACCCGCAGCACCTTGCCCTCGTTGGGGCCGAGCGTGGTGGGCGGGTGGGTCTTCAGCCAGGCGCGGAGCCGATCGTGGGCCACGAGGAAGTTGCCGGCGCGGGTGTCGATCAGCATGCGGATGGCGGAGAGCGCGGCGTCCGTTTCGAGCTCGGGCGTGGACTCCAGCTCGGCGAGCGCCTCGCGTACGAGGCCGAGGCGCGCGAGCGCGAGGGTGGCCTGGCCGGAGCGCGAGGAAAGGAACGACGTAGGCACCTGCCAGGGCGCATCGTCCTTGTCGAGCTGGCGACGGGGGAGCTTTGCCGCGCGGGCCGGGTCGAGCCGCGCGAGCTGGGCCGCAGCGAGGCCGCCGTAGTAGTGCCAGGGCGCGAGGGTGGCCACGGCTTCGAGGCGGTCGGCCGCCACCTTGCGCGCCTCCGCATCACTCGAGAGCTGGTTGTCCTTCGGCCAGGCCCGCCAGCGGCCGGCCCAGTACATCGAGGCCAGCACATCCGTAGGCGAGGAGGCGAGCGGCAGCTTCGTGGAGGCCGAGTCGGCCCAGTCGATGGCGCCGTTGACGTCGCCCGCGAGCCAGGCTCCCCACGCGAGCCGCCAGCCGTTCTCGCCAGCGAGGTCGCCCGTGGGGTACTTCTCCATGCCCGCCGCCCACAGCTTGCGCGCGCCCTCGAGGTTGCCGCTCTCCTGCATGGCGATGCCGCCGAGCGTGTAGCCATCGTCGGCCATGCTGTGCTCGGGGTACCACTCGGGGATGGCGGCGTACACCTTCGCGGCGCTGCCCTGCTGCTTGATGCGCTCGTAGCTCTTGCCGGCGAGGTACAGCGCCTTCGCGCCGCGGTCGGGGTCCTTCGTGCGGCAGGCCTTGCCCAGCGGGTCGAGCATCGCGGCGGCCAGCGTGAGGTTGTTCTGCTTGTGCTGCGCGCGCCCCCAGGCGTAGCGGGCCACGCAGTCATCGGCGGCCGCCCCCTCGATCACGTCCTTGAGCACGGCCACGGCGTCGGCGTACTGGCCCCGCTCCTGGAGCCGATCGGCGCGCCAGGCGCGGTCCTCCACGGTTGGGGTGAACGTGGCGGTGGCGGCGAGCTCCTCGGCGGAGCGCGGGTAGTAGCGGTACAGCCGGCGCACCAGCGGGGCGGCATCCTTCGAGGACACCCCGAGGCGCGTGCCGAGCCACCCGAGCGCCTTCTCGTTGCCGGGCGTGGGATCGGGACGGGCGGCGATGGCCTCGTAGACCTTGCGCGCATCGGCATCGCGGCCGGCCTTCACGTGGGCATCGGCCAGGGCGAGGCGGGCGCGGGTGGCGATGGGGCTCTCCCCGGCGGCCACGGGCTCGAGCGCCACGGCGGCCTCCACGGCGTTGCCGCTCGCGAGCAGCGCCTCGCCCCGAAGCAGCGCGACGTAGTCGGGCGGCGGCGTCGGGGCGCGGGTGGCGGCCTCGAGGAGCGAGGCGGCTTCGGCCCCGCGACGGGCGTGCACCAGCTCCCACGCCAGCACGAACGCGAGATCGTCGGCCACCTCGGGGGAGAGGCGCTTGCGATCCACCGCGAGCAGCGCGGTGGCGGCGGCCTCGTGCTGCCGCTCGCCCAGCGCGGTGACGGCCGCGGGCGGGAGCGGCAACGACCCATCGAAGGCGCCCGGCGCGAGGGCGGTGAGGTCGGCGGCGAGGGCGAGGGCGGCAAGAAGGACCATGTCGGCGCCCGATGCAGGGGAGAGAGGACCCGCGGCCGCGCCGGGGTCATCCGGCGAGCCGCGAGCTCTTGACGTAGCAAGGGTTCGGGCCCCGGGCCATCCGGAACGACGAGAGGAAAAGGGGCGAAGCGCCGCGACCCACCTCGGGGAGGGCGCGGGCATGCGCGCTTCGCGGCGCCTCCGGGGTTGTGCTACGCTCGGCGACCTCCCGAGGGCCCCATGGCCGACAGCGTTGAATTCGAGATGATCCAGTGGGTCCAGGGGCTGCCGGCGGATCGCCGAGCCACGGCCCAGATGTCCTACCTTTCGCAGCGAAAGGAGCCCGGCACCGCCCTGGGGCTCTCCTTCCTCATCCTGCTCGGCATCTCGGGGGTGGGCCGGATGTACGTGGGGCAGGTGGGACTCGGCGTCCTGATGTTCTTGTTCAACTGGGCCACGTGCGGCCTGTGGGGCCTCATCGACCTGTTCCTCATTCACAACGCGGCCTTGCAGCACAACCGCGAGGTTCTGCAGAAGGTCCGGCTGGCGTTGGGCGACTGACCTCGGCGTCGGAGCGCGCTACCGCGCCCACTCCGCCATCGCGGCTTCGCCGCCGTGAAACAGGTTGAGGTCCACCTCGGCGCCCACGCCGGCCACCTCGGCCTCGGCGCTCACCTGCCAGAACAGCCAGTCCGTCCATCCTGTGGGCAGGACGGGCTCGGTCTCATCCCAGTCCGACACCCAGAGCGGCAGCTCGCCGAAGGTGTCGAGGTCCACGCAGGCCGCCCAGTAGTTGGCCGAGGTGTAGATGGCCGGTGCGCGCCCGGTGCGGGATTCGTACTGGCCGTTGAAGTCGCGAATCCAGTGCGCGAGCTCGGTGGGGGACATGTCGTAGCAGTCATCGCCATCGTAGGGGTTCCACTCGAAGTCGAGGACGCCGGGCAGGGTGATGCCGTCGTCCACCCAGCCGCCACCGTGGTCCACGAACCAGTCGGCCTGCTCGGCGCCGCCGCTGTAGGAGGGGTTTCCGAAGTGGTAGGCGCCGCGGTACAGCCCTGCGGCGGCGGCGCCGGCCCACTGGTCGGCGTACTCGTCGCTCGTGTAGTAGCTGCCCTCGGTGGCCTTGATGTAGGCGAAGCGGGCGCCGTCGGCGGCGGCGGCCTCCCAGTCGATGCCGGGGTTCCAGCCCGACACGTCGATGCCGGTGAGGGGGCCCGGGTCGCTGCTGGCGGTGTCCGCGGCGGTGTCGGCGGCCGTGTCCGCAGCGGTGTCGGCCGCGGTGTCCCCGGCGCCCGCCCCGGCTCGCGCGTGTCGGGGTCGGGTGTCCTCGTCGAGGGCGGGACCGCACGCGGAGAGCTGGCCGAGGAGGAGGAGGGTCGTCACGGCGACCGCATACCCAGCTTCGCGCACATCACCCAGAGGGCGGCGGCTTCGCGGAGCCGCTCGGTCGCCTCCGCCGGGGTGGGCGCACCGGGGTCGCGGACGGGCGGAAGGCGTGCGAGGTGGGCACAGGCTTCGCGGAGCCGACGGGTAACGGCCTCGGCGCCGAGGTCAATCACGCTCCAACTCCATCAACCGCTGGATGTCCACGAGGTCCTGGGCCCGGCCGGCGGTGGTCTTCAACACGATCAGGCCCTCGCGCGTGACCACCTGCAAGGAGCCACCCTCCACCGGAATGCGGACCCGCTGGTCGAAGACCTCCGTGAGCCCTTCGGGGAGGAGAAGCAGGTCGAGCATGAGCGGGTACGGTCCGATGAGGCGCGTCAGCCGCCAGAGGGTGATCTCCCCCTGAAGCCGCATGGGCAGCGCCGCGAACGTGTAGCCGAGGCTGCGCGCCACCTCGCGCACGGCATCCAGCTGGGCGGGGGCAACGAGGAGGTCGATGCCGCGGGTGGCCCGGGGCGCGCCGTAGACGGCGAGGGCGAGGCCGCCGCAAAGCGCGTACTCGAGCCCGGCGGTATCGAGGGCCCGCCCCAGCGCAAGCAGCTCGGCGTAGGGGTCGAAGGGGGTGCCCATCGGGAGGATGTAACGCCCACCCCCTCCTCCGGCGCGCTACGCGGCGCCGTGCTTCCCGACCCGACGCTCCTCGCGGTGCTGCTCGCGCTCGCCTGCTCGGCCCTCTGGGCATTGGCCAACGTGTACGTGCAGCGGGCGGGCATCGCGCTGGGCAGCCTCCGCGCGCTGTTGTACTCGCAGGGGCTCGGCTGCCTCCTCCTCCTGCCACCGGCGCTGTGGTTCGACGGTCCGCCGTCCATGCCGTCGCTCCCCGACCTCGCGATCACCGCGGCGGGGAGCGCCCTCGGGTACTACGCCATGGTGGTGGCGTTCGCCCGCGGGAGCCTCTCGGGTGTGGTGCCGATGATCACGGCCTGGGCGGTGCCCGCGGCGGTGGCGGGCGTCCTCTGGTCGGGCGAGTGGCCGAGCGCGCGGCAGGCGGTGGGCGGCGTGATGATCGTGGTCGGCGCGGTGGGCAACGGGATGCTGGCGCCCACGTTGGGGTCGGGCGAAGGCGACCGGCGCGCTGCGCGCGGGGCCCTCGTCTGGGCGGCGGCCAGCGCCCTCGGTTTCGGCGTGATGGTGGCGGGGACGGCGCGACTGCGCCCGGCGCTCGGCGACATCGGCGTGGTCCCCGGGGTGTGGATGGCCCAGTGGGTGCTGCTCCTGCCGTTCCTGTTGCGGAAGGAGGTGAGGGCGCTGCCGCCGCGCTCGGCGCATGGCGCGCTCCTGGGGATGGCGCTCTTCGAGAGCCTCGGCTTCGTGGCGTTCACGCTCGCCACCCGCCTCGCGCCGGTGGCGGTGGTGAGCCCGCCTTCGTCGTTGTCGTCGTTGCTCACGGTGGTCTACGCCAGCGTGGCGTTGCGCGAGTCGCTCTCGGCCGGCCGGTGGGCGCTGGTGGCGCTGGCCGCCGCGGGAACGGTGCTGGTGGCGTCGGGATAGGGTTCGCCGGGCGGGAGGTCGAATGTCAGGGGTCGTCGAGGGCGGGATCGTGGGGGACCTCTCGCGCATCCCGGAGCACCTGCCGGGGGAGCCCGATCGCACCGGGTCCACTGGGCCGGCGCTGGCCCTTCGGGTGCTGGGCCGGCTCCTCGGCATGACGCTCCTCGCCAAGGTACTCCTCCCCTTGTGGCTGCCCTACGGCGCCCTCGTGATGGCCTACGGGCGTCCGCCCAACGTGCCGCGGTGGGCGCAGTTCCGTCGCTACTTCGGGCATGCGTGGGGGCCCTCGGCGCCGCACCCGGGCACCTCGCTGGCGCGGCGGGTGTGGCTCACCAGCGAGCTCATCCGCAAGGCCGGCGTCGTGCCGCTCTGGGGCTCCGCCTGGCTGCTCGACGAGCTGCTGTACGGCCGCGCGATGAATGCCGTCGCGGTCCGGGAACCGCTCTTCGAGGTGAGCGCCGCGCGGAGCGGCAGCACGCAGCTCGCGCGCTACCTCGAAGACGACCCCGCGCTCGTGGCCCCCTCGATGCTGCAGACGCTCTTCCCTTACCGCTGGTTGTGGAAGCTCGTGGCCGCCACGCTCGGGCGCTTCCTCACCCCCGATCAGGTGCGCGCGAAGGTGGAGCACGCGCTCCCGCCCGAGTTCGTGGAGCGCCACGAGCTCGACCCCTTCCGCACCGACACCTTCGACGTGGCCATCTTCGGCGCGCACCTGAACTTCCTCTCCCTCGCCACCGGGCCGGCGGTGGCAGCCGAGGACTTCGCGATGGGGCGGGCGGCGCCGCAGAACCGCGACATGTGGGAGCGCGACTTTCCGCTCTTCGTGGACCGGCTCGGGCGCAAGTGCCTGCTCGACGCCGGCCCGGGACACCGCCTGTTCGTGAAGGGGCACTTTCTTGCGGCCGCGCCGGCTCTGGCGTCCCGCTTTCCGGACGCCCGCTTCCTCACGGTGGTGCGGAAGCCCGCCACGCGGCTGCAGAGCGCCATCAACTACATGCGCAGCAACCCCGGCGATGCCGCGCTCGGGCCCATCCCTTGGGCCTGGCTCACGGCCGCGCTGGTGCGCACGGAGCTCGACTACAACGAGGCGGAGCTGGCCTGGTACACCGCCCCCGGCCCCGTGCGCCGCTGTGTCGTGCGGTTTGACGATTACGTGCGCGACCTCGGCGGCACCCTCGACCGCGTGTACCGCGAGTGCCTCGACGGCACGCCGCCCGCCTCGCTCCCGAGGGAGCACCCGCCCCGCAAACGAACGGCGTACCTCCTCGACCGCTCCCTCGCGCAGTTGCAGGTCGACGCGGCCGCGCTCGAGGCCGCGAACCCGGCGTTCTTGCGGTGGGTGACGGCCGATTAAGCCGGAAGGCGGCCACGCCGATGCCCTGCTCAGTAGACGACCGGGACCCCGTTCCAGGTGCGCACGGTGTCGCCGCTCTTGAAGCCGATGCGCACCTCGCGCACCGTGTACCCGTTGTAGGGCTGCGGCAGGTACAGGGTGTCCTCGGCCCAGTCGCCCGCGCCGGTGCCCCACATCACGCCGTGGCCGTAGTCGGTGGAGGAGGGCGTCATCATCATGTCGGCGGTGGTGCCATCGGCCGTGATGCGCCAGAGGGTGCTGTCGGAGTAGTTCGGCACGTAGAGGTTGCCGCACTCGTCCAACTCGAGGCCATCCATCCAGCCCCCAATGCCGGTGTAGAAGGCGTAGGGGTCGGAGGTGGGGTTGAGGTCGGCGTCGAGGTCCATCTGGTACACCGTGCCGGCCCCGATGGTGGCGATGTACATCTTGGTGCTGTCGAGGTTGAAGTTCACGGCGTGGGCGGTGCCGATGCTGCTGCTGAACCCCGGATCGTAGATGGTGGTCTTCTCGCCGGTGTCGGGGTCCACGCGGGTGATCGAGTTGTAGGTGACATACACCATCCCGTCGGGCCCGACCGTGACGCCGTACACGCTGCCGAGACCGGTGGCGATGTTGGAGGTGGATCCATCGGGCTCCACCCGCACCAGCGCCCCGTTCCAGTTGTCGGCGTACACGATGTCGCCGTT
Organism: uncultured Pseudomonadota bacterium; assembly: GCA_903885375.1. GTDB lineage: Bacteria > Myxococcota_A > UBA796 > UBA796 > SXON01 > SXON01. Next base: position 58,081 of record CAISIK010000175.1, on the reverse strand, counting down.
GGGGAGCCGGTCGAACTGCTCGGCGTTGGACACGCCAGGCACGAAGAGCGAGCGGGAGCCGGCGTAGGTGCTCTTCATCATCGCGCTGCCATCCCACCCCACGAGGGTGGCATCGCTGTCGGAGAAGGCGATGCCGTGGTAGGCCCGCGCGTTGGTGAGGTTGGAGACGGACAGCGCCTCGTCGGGCAGGCGGCTGCAGGTGTACTCGGCCGTTACCGTGGAGGTGATGCTGCCAGGGGTGTGGTACCCGTCGCTCCACGTCACCGTCACCGACCAGGTGTCGTGGTTTTCGACGTACTTGCCGTCCACGTCCCACTCGTCCTTGAACCAGTACTCGTCCTCGCCGTTGCTCGTCCAATTCACGGTGTAGACGATGGGATCGCCCTCCGGGTCGACCGGGACGGTGTCCACGACGATCTCCAGATCATCGCCCTCCACGGCATCCTCTGGGGACAGGTGCATCACCAGTTCGCTCGGCGGCTCGTTGCCCACGGTGGTGGTGAGCTGGGCGGCCTCGCCGGCTCCCTTCCCATCGGAAGGGGTGACGGTGAGCTGCCACACGGCGCCGAGGACCGATCGTTCGGCCGGCACGTTGCCATCGGTGAGGCCGGCGTCCACCCCGTTCTCGGTCCACGCCCAGGTGTAGGTGACCGCGTCGCCCTCGGGGTCGACCGAGGGGGTGTCCATCACCGCGGCGAAGGCCACGCCCGGGGCCGGTACGGCCGGGATGAAGTGGAGCACGGGGGCGGTGGGCAGCCCGTTGACGGGGGCGGTGTCGCCCGTGTCGCCCGTGTCGACGCCGGTGTCGCTGTCGGTGTCGCCCGTGTCGGCGGTGCTGGTATCGGCCGGGCTGGTGTCCACCGGCGGGGACGTGTCTTCGGAGGAGGTGTCACAGCCGATCACGGCGGCGCACAGGAGGAACCAGGGGGGGCGAACCATGGCGCAATGATAGCCCCGTTCTGCCGCGTTAGCGCCGCTCATGAACATCGTTCAGGTATCGGCGGAGCTGGCGCCCTGGTCCAAGACCGGCGGCCTCGGCGATGTGTGCGGCGCCCTGCCGCAAGCCCTCGCCCAGCGCGGCCATCGGGTGCTCGCGATCGCCCCCCGCTACAAGGACTACGCCAACGCCTGGGACACCGGCGTGCGCGCGCGCATCCACCTCTTCGGCCACACCCACGAGGTCGGGTATTTCCACCTCGAACAGGGGGGCGTGCACCACCTGTTCGTGGACCACCCGAGTTTTCGGCGCCCGGGCATCTACGGCGATGACCGGGGGGTGTACGGCGACAACCTCTTCCGCTTTGCGCTGCTCACGCGCGCCGCGCTCGAAGCCCCGCTGCGGGTGCCGCTCAACGGCGAGCTCCTTGGCGAGGACGTCGTGTTCCATGCCAACGACTGGCACACCGGGCTCCTCCCGCTTTTTCTCGAGGCGGTCTACCGCTCCGCCGGGCGCTACACGCGCACCCCGGCCGTGCTCGCCATCCACAACGCCGGCCACCACGGCACCTTCGATGCCCACGAGTTCGCCGGCCTCGATGTGAGCACCCGCTGGTGGCCCGCCGCCGACATGGCCGGTCGGCTGAGCTGCCTGAAGGCGGGCCTCGTGCTCGCCTCCAAGCTGGTCACCGTGTCGCCCACCTACGCGCGCCAGCTCTGCCAGGATCAGGCCTTCGGCCTCGAAGGGCTCTTCGCCCACCGCGCGCGCGACCTCTGGGGCATCCTCAACGGCATCGGCGAGGAGTGGAACCCCGCCACCGACAAGCACCTCGAACACCCCTTCTCGGCCGACGACCTCGGCGGCAAGGCGCTCCAGAAGGCCGCGCTGCAGCGGGAGCTCGGCCTGCCCGTGCGCCCCGAGGTTCCCCTCTTCGGGGTGGTGGCGCGCCTCGACCACCAGAAGGGCATCGACCTCCTCATGGGCGCGGCGCCATGGCTCCTGCACCAGGACGTGCAGCTCGTGGTGCTCGGCAGCGGCGGCGCCGCCTACGAGGACTTCGTGCGGCGGCTGGCCCGCGAGGCCCCCCACCGGGCGCGCGGCATCGTGGGCTTCAGCGAGCCGCTCGCCCACCGCATCGAAGCCGGCGCCGACCTGTTCCTCATGCCCTCGCGCTTCGAGCCCTGCGGCCTCAACCAGCTCTACTCCATGCGCTACGGCACCGTGCCCATTGTGCACGCCACTGGCGGCCTCGCCGACACCGTCCCCACCTGGGACCCCTCCTCCGGCGAGGGCACCGGCTGGGCCTTCCGCGAGTTCACGGCCGAGGCGTTCGTGCAGGCCATCGGCTGGGCGCTCCACACCTGGTGGAACCACCGCGATGCCTGGGCAAAGCTCCAGCAGAACGGCATGCGGCGCGACTCGGGGTGGAGCCGCGCGGCCGAGCTCTACGAGCGGCTCTACATCGCCTCCTACGGCGGCTGAGGCGGCGGGGCGGCGAGCCCGAGGTCGGCCACCGCCGCGCGCACCCGCACCATGAAGTCGGCGCCGGGGTCGGGCTTCTGCGTGCGGTAGGCGGGGTCGCGCTCCTCGAACAGCGGGCTGGACTCCATCCGGCGGTACTCGAGGTGGCCGAGGAGCACCTCGATGGGGTGCCGCGCCGCGAGCCCGCGCACGAGCGCCGCGTTGGCGGCCACCTGCGCCTCGGTGAGCGGCAGCTCTACGCCACCGCCCACGTTCTCGATGCCGATGGCCACGTGGTTCAGGCCGATGCAGTGGCGGAGGATGCGGGTCTCATCGGCGAGGCGTTCGATGGTGCCGTCGCGGTCCACGAGGAAATGCGCGCCCACGTTGAGGGCGCCGGCATCGGCGAGGTCGGCGCGGCCGGCGAGCAGCGCGGGGGCGAAGGTGTGCCATGCGCTGGATGCGGTGGGGCCGGCCGTCCAGTGCAGCACGATCGCGCGCGGCACCATCCGGGTGTCCACCTCGGCGTTCCCCGTGAGCGGCGCGGTACGATGCGCGCGGAGGTAGCTCACGGTGAGGCGCTCACGATCCGTCGACCACGGCAGCAGGTGCTCCACGATCGGGGGCATCGCCGCGGGTGGCACCCCGGCCGGTTCGACGGCGCCGGCGGAGGCGCAGGCGCACAGGAGCGCGAGCAGCGGGACGGCGGGACTCCTGCTGGCGGCGCTGGCGCTCCTCGGCTGCGCGGGAATTCCGACGACCCCAACCTCCACCCGCGACGACCCACCCATCCATGCGCCACCCCCCGACGCCCTCTGGTTCGGCGGGGACGTGCACTTCGGGGCGTCGGGCGAGGTGGGGCTGGGGGACATCCCGGCCAGTCTCGCGGGTGCCGTGGGTGTCGTCAACCTCGAGGGGCCGATCGCGGCCGGGCCGGGCGGGGCGGAGGACCGGGGAGGGGAGGTGGTGCTCAGCAATCCCGCCGACAGCGGCGACCGCCTGCGGGCGCTGGGCATTCGCGCCGTTTCCATCGCCAACAACCACGCCGGGGACGCGGGAGCCGAAGGGGAGGCGCGCACGCGGGACGCCCTCACGCGGGCGGGCCTGGCCGCCGCCGACCCCGAAGGGGCAACCTTCGTTGCGGGGGAAACGGCCGTAAGACTCGTGGCACTCGACATCGAGCAGCACGATGCCCTCTACCACCTGGACACCGGAGACGTGGGTCCAACCGGAGTGTTCACCGTGATCAGCCTCCACGTGACCGGCCCCCCGTCCTACCTGCCTGGCCCCACCCTCGAACGCGCGGTCGAAGAGGCCGTGGGGATCGGCGCGGACGTCGTGGTGGTGCACGGCACCCACGTCCTCGGCAAGGTGGAGCGCCGGCGCCGCAGCGTGATCGCCTGGGGGCTGGGCAACCTGCTCTTCAACTGCCCCTGCACCGGTGAATCGGAGGGCATGATCCTGCGGGTGGAGCTCACGCGCGGTCTCCCCGCCCGGGTACTGCCCGTGCGCGCCGGGCTGGGGGGCGCATCCGCGGCGCTCCACCCCGACTCCCTCGGAATCTTCAAGCTGCTGGACGGCCTCGGAGGGACGTCGCTGTCGACCTCGCGGGTGTGGGGGAGCTTCTAGCGCCCCGACCCCTACCCCTCGGGCGGCGCCGCCCTGAGCTCGCGCTGCAGCCAGGCCACATCGTGCCAGGCGCCGAGCTTGCGCCCCACCTTGCGAAACACGCCGATGGGTTCGAAGCCCATCGCGCGGTGGAAGCCCACGCTCGGCTCGTTGGGGAGCGTGATGCCGGCGAAGGCATGGCAGTAGCCGAGCGCCGCCAGCTCGGCGAAGAGCTGCGTGTAGAGCGCGCGGCCCACACCGCCCCCTCGCGCCTCCGGCGCGAGGTAGGCGGACACCTCCGTGGACCACCGGTACGCGGCGCGCGCGCGGTGCGCGGAGCCGTAGGCGTAGCCGAGGAGGCGGCCTTCCTCTTCAGCGAGGATCCAGCCCCACCCGTCGTTGGCGGTGCGGATGCGCCCCGCGAACTCCGCCACCGTGGGCACCTCGGCCTCGAACGACACGGCGCTGCCCTCCACAAAGGGGGCGTACACCGCGAGGAGCGCGGCCGCGTCGGACTCCGTGGCCCGGCGAATCTTCATGGCGCCCCACCGGGGCGCAGCGCGCTCATCAGGCACCGTCGAACCAACCCTCCTCCCGCTGGGCTTCCCACTCCTTCATCGGGCCGCCCAGCCGGTCCTCCATGCTCTGCACCAGCGTGATGTTGCGCTTGTCCACCTCGGTGAGCATGGCCTCGGTGAAGGCGGCGTTCGGCGTGTACCAGGCCTTCTCGGCGAAGTACATCTGGAGCACCGGCGACTTGAACTCGCGGCCGTGGCGTGCGTAGATCGTGTTGCGCAGGAGCCGCAGGTCGCGGCGGGACATGTCGTCGATCTGGGTGACTGTGAGCTGCCCATCGAGCAGGCGGGGGTCCTCGAGCGGGTTGCGCTCGGCGGCCGGCACCTCCTCGCCGCCGGACCACTCGCCCAGCGCCGCGCTCAGGAGGCGGAGCTCGATCTGGTCCTCCGGGGTGAGCGAGGGGCGGCCCACGAGCGTGCTGCGCTCGGCGAGGAGCACCTCGCGGGGGATCGACCGCTCCTTCTCGGCGATGATCTCCACGTTCCGACGGTCGACCGCGGTGAGCCGCGAGAGGTCCTGCCGCTCCCCGGGCACGTACCAGGGCTGGGCGCGGAAGTACTCGTTGAGCCAGGGTTTCACGAAGGGGTTGCCCACCCGCGCGAAGATGGTGTTGCGCAGGAGCGCCAGCTCGCGGAGCGTGCGGCCATCGAGGTCGGCGGGGGTGATCTCGCGGTCGTAGTAGAGCGGGCGCGCGGCCGCGGCCGGCGCGGGAGCAGGAGCCGCCGCCACGGGCGCCGCCGCCACGGGCGCCGCCGGGGTCGCGGCAGGTGGCGGCGCTTCGCCGCCGCCCGAGCAGCCCACCGCCAGCCCGAGCAGGATTCCAGCGGTCACCAACGACGCAGCGAAGCGGGGGGAGGACATACGCCGGCCATAACCGACGCGCCGGGGCCCTACCGCCCGACCTCGGCGAGGAGCGCCTCGTGGAGCGGCGTGGGCAAGCCCATCGCGCGCGCCCGCTCGCGCACCCAGCCGTTGCGCCACTCCCACTCCTTCAGGGAGGCCGGGAAGGTGGCGATGCTCGCGGCGTAGGCGAGGTGCGGCTCGGCGTCGGCCGACACGCCGAGGACCGGCGCCAGTTCGGCCACGAGGCCGCGCACCGCCGCCTCGGGCAGCTCGCCGACCGGGCGCTTCCATCGCTCGCCGAGGAGCCCGTACACCACGTTCCAGAGGAGCTTGTGGTGGATGGCCTCGCGCAGGGCCTCGGCGTTGGGGAGTACGGCGGCGGGGAGCCCGAGGCCCTGAAGGACGCCGACGAGCGCACCCGCATGGCGGCCGAAGAAGAGGGAAGGGGGGCCGGGATCGGCGCGGCCCGACCGGTCGGCCGCCGCGAACCAGAGGACCCCCTGCGTGGCGCCACCGAGGCCTTGGCGCGCGAGCACCGGTGCGAGGACGCCGTTCTGCACGAAGCAGAGGTCCTCCTTGCAGGCGGCCGGCGTGGCGGTGATGACGTCGTTCACATCGTCGTTGCGGGTGCACACCACGATGGGCGCACCTACCGGGATCGGCTCGCCGCGGCGCACCAGCTGGCCGCCACCCCGCGCGAACACCGTTCCCACCCGGCCGGCGCCGACGATGATCATGCCGTTTCCCATCGCGCGGCGCTCAGCCAGCCGAGGCCGACTCGAGACCGTGGGCCTCCTCGCGCTCCGCCGCCCTGCGCTCGGCCTTGCTCATCGTGGCCGACCGGGGCATCGAGGTGTTGCCCACCGCGATGTCCACCATCTTGCCGAGGCGCACAAACACGCTCTCTTGCAGGTAGGGCACGCCGTGCCGCGCGCAGATCTCGCGGACTGAAGGGGCGGCCAGCTTGTAGAGCAGCGGCGAGCCATCGGGCCAGAGGTGGTGCTCCACCTGGTAGTTCAGGTAGCCGTGGAGGAAGTCGTTCAGCTCGCCGCCGGTGCGGAAGTTGGTGCTCCCGAGCACCTGCCGCACGTAGAACTCGGCGCGGTCGGTGGGGGGACGATCGAAGCGGTGAACGTCGTTGCCCGCGTGGTTGGGCACCACGATGATGAAGGTGTGGAGGCCCGTGAGGAGCTCGGCCAGCACGGAGTTGACGAGCACGAAGAGCGCCGCCTGCGTGCCCAGCGGCAGGAAGAGCGCGGGGAGCAGCACGAACCGCAGCGACACGTACGGCAGCACCGTGCGCCCCCAGAAGGCCCGCCCCTCCGGGTGGAAGGGGCTCCAGGCCTTCACGAGGTTCACATCCGCCTGCGTGGCCGTGGGGTCGAACTCCTTCTGGGCGGCCTTGCGGGCCTGCTCCCGGCGGTAGAGCGTGAAGATGTTCGGGGCGTAGTACACGAACTTCCACGACACGGCGAGGAGCGCCACCACCACGTACTTGAGCCACATCGGGGCGCGGCTCACGCGCATCTGCTCGAACTGCTCCTCCACGAGGTCGGGGTCGGCGGCTTCGCCCGTGTGGTAGTGGTGCAGCTTGTTGTGTTCGTAGTCCCACGCCGCGGGCTCGAGCCAGTCGGGCCAGTGGAGCCAGCGGCGCCAGCCGTGCGCAAAACCCTTGCTGGTTTCGGCCTTCGGCACGCCGGCGAGCCGGTCGAGCGCGCGGTGCGAGGTGTGGTGGGCCACGATGGTCCACCGGGCGGACATGCCCAGGGCGATGAGACCGGCGGAAACGGGGTTGGGCGCGAGCCAGGCGGTGGCGTAGCCGAGGAGGGTGCAGAGACGCCCCCAACGGGCCTGCCGCCGCAAGTGGGCGTGGGCGGAGGCGCCGATCCGCGCTTCGAGATCGGCGCGGAGCGCTTCGAGCTCGCCGGCGAACGCGGCGTAGTCTTGGGGCTGGGGGGCGGGCTGCATCGCGCCGGGGGCCTAACCCCCAAAGCTGGGCTATGGTGGGGCCCATGCGTACCTGTTTCGTGCTGGTTCTCCTCGCGGCCTGCGAGCAGGACTACGAGGTGAACCCGACACCGCCCGACGTCGATCCGGCCGACGTGACCGAGTGCGGATTCACCCGGGTCGAGTCCACGGCGTACTACCGCTACGATTGCAATCCGGTCTTCACCAGCACGGGTGAGGACTGGGCCGACCAGATCGGGTCTACCGCCTTCAACGTCACCGAAGTGGTGGGCCACCCCTTCTACCAGCTCTGGTACACCGGCCTCGTGGATGATGGCACGAGCTTCCCCCCGTACGCCATGGGGTACGCCGTCTCTCCCGACGGCACCGAGTTCACCGCCAGCGAGGACAACCCCGTGCTCGACAAGGGGGAGCCCGAGGAGTTCGACTCCGACTACATGTCCGGCAACCAGGTGGTGTGGGATCCGGAGTCCGCCCAGTACGTGATGATCTGGCAGGGCATCCACGACGATCCCGTGCCCACGAAGATCCTCAACGGCCTCGGCGTGGCCACCTCCGAGGATGGCCGCAGCTGGTCGCGCCTCGGAAAGAACCCCGTGTTCGACTTCGGGCAGGATGATGCCCGCGAGGTGAACTACTGCTGGCCGCTCGACCTCACGCTCGGCGAGGTGTCCGGCTACACCGGGTACGTGGCGGGGTCCTCCGGTGGGGACAACGTGTGCGAGGTGTACAAGCTCAACGCCAGCAGCCTTGGGGACTGGAAGGCCTCCGACCAGGTGGTGCTGCCCGTGGGCGAACGCGACTCGTGGGATGGCACCGGCATGATCTCCATGTCAATCGCCTCGCTCGGGGGCACCCGGTACATGTACTACGTGGGTTTTGAGAGCTGGACGCGGCAGGGCAACTACGTGCTCGCCACCAACAGCAAGCTCGGCCTCGCGATGTACGACGAGGATCAGGGCGAGTGGGTGAAGGAGGAGGGTCCGCTGCCGCTCAACCTCACCGACGATGGCGATGTCAGCGGCGTGGAGGCCCTCCGCGTGGGCAACCGCATCCACCTCTGGATCACCGACCTCTACGAGGTGGATGGCGAGGAGAAGCAGGCCATCGGCTACTTCCTCTACGACCCGGACTTCGCGGCCGAGGAAGATGGCGCCTCGGAGTAGTCCCTCCCTGGCCCTGCCGCTCCTCCTCGCGGGCTGCGGCAGCTCGGGGCTCGACACCCGGCCCTCCGCGGCCGAGGTGCTCGACACCGCCGAAGCCGGCGTGGGCATCGATCGGCTCGACCCGTCGTGGAGCCTCCCCGACGAGGAGACCGAGGTCACCCTCACGGGGCGCGGCTTTACCGGCACCGCGGTGGTGGAGTTCGGTCGCGCGGCCGTGACCGCCACGATCGTGGATGCGCACACGCTGGTGGTCACCGCGCCGGCCGCCGGCGTGGAAACCACGGTGGATGTCACCGTCACCACCGACGAGGGCACCGCCACCCTCGCCGATGGCTTCACCTGGGCCGCCGAGGAGCCCATCGACACGGGCGACGCCGACACGGGCGACACCGGCAACACCACCGGCGCCGGCAAGGTGGGGGGCCTCGTGCAGTACCAGCTCCTGCAGATCGCCTGCCCGAGCTGCCTCGGCTACACCAGCAACCTTCAGGTGGTCGCCACCGCGGGGATGCACGCGCCCACCTCGAAGAGCTGGCTCTCCTGGCTCCCCCCCAAGGGCACCTGCACCACCAACCCCGCGCCGGCCGCGGCCAGCGCCACGTTCGACGATGCCGGGAGCTCCCTCTGGCTCGAGTACGGCCCTGACGACCACCCCGAGGTGAGCGTGGAGCTCCGCCCCGGGTCCGACCACGTGTACGTGGCCGATGGGCTCGCCGCCGAGGACTTCGTGCGCACCGCGGGCTACCGCGTGGAGGTGGAGGGCGGCGCGGATGTTCCCGCCTTCTCGGTGACCGAAGCCTTCTTCACCCCCGACGCCATCAGCGCGCTCACGCCCGCCGAAATGCTCTACACCGAGCCGCGCCAGGCCTTCTCCGCCGTCATCCCGGCCAACCGCGCCGACTTCACGTGGTCGTCGAGCGGCGGGTCGGCGGCCTTCGCCGTCGTGCTCGACGTCTACCACCCCAAGACCTCGGCCTTCCTCGGCGAGCTCTTCTGCCTCGATGCCGACAGCGGCAGCCTCCGCATCCCCGCCGCCGAGCTCACGGGCTACCCGGATGGGGCGCTCCTCGTCATCGGCATGTACCGCTACGCCACGGCGGGGTTCACCCGGCCCGACAACGCCAGCACCGTCGAAACCCTGACCACCTTCGGTGTCCTCGGCACCGGGGTACTCTCGAACTGAGGCCGCCCCATGTCCCTGCTCCTCCTGCTCGTCGCCTGCTCGCCCGAGGCGCCCACCGACGAGGTGTGCCAGACCATGTGCCAGGAGCTGGTGCAGACCTGCGAGTACGACGCCTACCCCAGCTACGAGAGCTGCATGCAGGGCTGCGCCTACGAGCGGGAGCAGGGCGGCAAGATCGAGCCCGAGGCGCAGTGCATCGTGGGTGCGGCGTGCGATGAGTTCGCCATCGTGGACTGCCAGCACAAGTACGGCGCCACCGCACAGTAGGGGCGCCATTCGCGGGGCGGACGGCAGTCAGTGCCGGAGGTTGTACTCCGCCCAGGTGAGCAGGTAGTCGCGCCGCTGGGAGAAAACGCCGAGGGTGACGGCCACGGCCGTATCGTGCTCTTCGATGGTGTAGGACTTGTTGGGGTCGGCATCCAGCCAGGGACGGATCTGCGCGTCCCACTCGGTGAGCTCGGACTCCATCTGCTCCACCGGCCAGGCCTCGGCGTACTCCTGGATGCGCTCCACGAAGCGGCGCTCGTACTCGGGTTCGCCGAGCACGCTCCGCTCGTGGGGCACGTAGTCCCAGTACACCGAGAAGGGGTCGTAGGTGGGGGCGGCGTAGTAGGCGAAGGTCGCGTCGAGGTCCCACGCCAGGTACATCAGGCCCCGTTCCGGGTGGTCGTAGAGGTAGTAGTTGTGCCCGGAAATCCAGTAGCCGTCCCAATCCGGCATCGTGGCCTCGGCGGCCCACTCGGCCACCCACTGCTCCGGATCGCCGTACTGGGAGATCGAGTCGAACGAGTAGTCCGACCAGAAGGCCTCCATGCGCGAGGTGTCGGCCCCTTCGTTGTTCTTCAGCTCGTAGCCGTACTTGTAGAGGTTGCCGTCGGCGAACTCCTTGCCGAAGCTGCGCTCGAGGTACTCGCGATCGGGCTGCTCCATGTGGGCGTAGATGCCGTAGAATTCGTCGTTGATGGTGAGGAGCGCGTTGTTGGTGCAGGGGGCCGGGATGTCGAGCCGGCGGAGGAACCGGGTGCCAATCCGGTTGTTGAGCAGGGTGTGGTCGTACCAGGTGGCATCGAAGGCCACGTGGCGCTGCCCGTGGAAACGCTGATCCTCGTCGACCTCCGTGAACGAGACCACGAACTGCATCTTCGTGCCCACCCAGGAGTAGCCCTCGTTGCCCTTGAGCCGGATGGACACGCCGCTCACGGCCTCTCCGTCCATCTCGAAGGCCTCCACCTCGTGGTAGCCCTTGGTGCCGTCGTGCGCGGCGAACTCGGTCTGGAGCTGCCGCATCGTTTGATGGTCGAGCGTGAGCTTGTACTCGGGGAGCCGGTCCTGCTCGAAGATGTCGGCGCAACCCCACAGGTCTTCATCGCTGCCGGGAACCACGTCGTGGTCGGGCTCCTCCTCGCCCGTGTCCTCCCCCCCGCCGGGCAGGCTGGAGGGGGTTCCCGAGTCGGGACTCTCCCCGGAGTCGGCCGCGAGCTGGATCGAGCCGGTCGGGACGCAGGCGAAGGGGAGGAGGAGGATCATGCGGGGGGAAGCTCAGCAGACCAGTACCACGCCACGGTGCAATCGGGCTTTCCGCTCTCCGCCAGCTCCGCGCAACCCGAGCCGCTGCAGGTGGAGGAGAGGCTGGTGACGGCCGTGAAGGCGTCGCTCTCCGACCACTCGCCGCTGATGCCGGCCTCGGTGGTGTAGAGGGCGTCGATGCCGTCGGCGTTGTAGTCCACGGCGTCGTCCTGGCTGGTGTAGGGGCAGGAGAACGCCAGACCGTCGAGCGGGCAGGCCTCCTCGATCACCAGCACGAGGGTGACCTCGGTGAGCGCGGCGTTCACGTCGACCTCGATGGCCTCGTCGGGCGCGGCGAGGGGAAAGAAGTCATCCGGGCAGCTCGTTTCCGTCTGCGTGATGGTCACGGCGTAGGTTCCGGCCGTTGGCGTGGCGCAGGCAACGAGCGGAAGCAGCAGGAAAAGGCGCATCATGGGCTCCCCCGGCTTCCTATCGTTCCTGCCCCACGGGGCCATCCGGCTCGCGCGGAAGCCTCGCCTGTGCGACACTCCGGCCGTGCTGCTCTTCGTCCTCCACGCGCTCGCCGCGGCCCCCGACGCCCTCTTCGACGACTCCGTCATCCTCGCCATCTCCGGAGAGTGCCCGACCGCCGAAGCCGGCCTCCGGCGCCGGGTGGATGCCCAGGCGGCCGACCTCGGCGCGCGCCTCGCCCTCGATCTGTGCCGCTACACTGGCACCCAGCGCACGACCGCCCGCGAGGACCTCACGAGCCTCTACGTGGTGGGGGCCCCCTACGATCCGGCCATTCTGGTGAAGCGCCGCGGGGACCACGCCGCGGATGCGGCCCGCCTGCTCAAGGAGGCGAGGCTCGCCGGTGCGGCCGTCGTGCGCGTGATGGTGGCCGCCAGGAGCTACGAGGAGGCGCAGGAGGCCCTTGCCCGCTTCGACGTGCTGCTCGGCTCGTGCGGCCCGCTCGCCGCGGCCCGCCTGCTCCTCGAGAGCGCCCAGAACGGCGCCACCGGGGCCTGGCCCGCCGCCAGCCGCACCCTCGGCCGCTTCCCCGAGGACACCGACGTGCTCGAGGAGATCGGGCGCATGGCCTTCCTCGACGCGCCCAACGCGCCATCCGCCGTGGTGGATGCGGTGATGGCCCGGGGGCGCACCACCGCGCGCCTCAACGTGCTGCTGGGGCTCCTGAAGGCCGGCCAGGCCGCGGAGTGTGTGGACCGGCAGGCCCGCGCCTCGGTGGCGGCCGCCGACCGCCCCGCGTGGGATGCGCTGGCCTACCGGTGCGCGGCCGCGGCGGGCAACCTGGCGCGCGCGGACGAGCTGTTGGCGAAGCCCGCCGACCGCGACGCCCGCGCCCGCGCCCAGCACGCCGAGCTCCTCATCGCGGCCGGTCGTACGGCCGAGGCAGAGTCGCTCCTCGCCCCGCTGCTACCCGCCGAACCGCTGGCCGTGCAGGTGGCGCTCACGCTCTACGCGAAGGCGGGGCGCTCCGCCGATGTGGAGGCGCTGGCCCGGAAGCTCCCCGCCGACAGCGTGGCACGGCTCACCGCGGCCACCGCGCTCGTGCAGTCCCGGCGCTACACCGAAGCGCTCCTGCTCGTGGAGGGCACCTGCGGCAACCAAGCCGGCGCCAACGGGGCCGTGTGCGAGCGGATCGTGAGCGCGGCGCGGCGGGGACTGGGCCGGTAGCACCCGCCCCGGGCTCAGCCGGGCGGCGGCCACCCGCGCGAGATGCGCTTCGGGGCGCTGAGGCGCCAGGCGCGGTCGAGGTTTTCGGCCACCTCCGCCCACGGCACCGTGCCATCGAGGGTGATGCCGAGCCAGCCCTTGTCGCCCACGTACGCCGGACGGAAGTAGCCGGGGCGCGTGAGCAGGTCGGGCTGCAGGTCGCGCGTGCACTTGCACGACATGCTCACCACGCCCTCCTCGCCGGCCCCACAGGCGGCGAACATCTTGTCGCCCACGCGGAAGGTGGGGTGGCCCCACGTCTGCACCTCGTGGGCGCTGGGAAAGGCGAGACAGAGCGCGCGCAGTTGCGCGACGGCATCATCGGACATGGGGGGCCTCCGGGGTTCCGAACGCGGTGCGGCCGCTGCGGTCCTTCAGCACCTCCACCACGTTGAGCACCGCCTTGTAGGAGCCGAACGGCGGGTACACGTAGGTGCCCGCGATGCGGGGGTGGTTCATGACCTCCCGAAGCGCCTCGCGCGCGCACTGGATGCCCACCTCGCGCTGCGCATCGCGGTCGCCCGCGCGGCGGAGGCGCTCGAGGATCGGCTCCGGCACCTGCATGCCCGGCACTTCGTTGTGGAGGAACTCCGCGTTGCGCAAGGACACCAGCGGCATGATGCCCACGAGGAAGGGCACCCGCGGGAACTTGTCCGTGCGTTCGAGGAAGCGGAAGAGCATGTCGGGATCGAACAGCGGCTGGGAGAAGAAGTACTCCGCGCCTGCCTCGATCTTGCGGCCGAAGCGCTCCACCTCGAGGTCGAGGTCGATGTGGCCGGGGTTGCAGCCGGCGCCCACGAACAACGCCGTCTGCCCGCCCACGGGCTGGCCCGAGAAGTCGAGACCGCGGTTGAGCATCTGGATGAAGCTGATGAGGCCGATGCTGTCGATGTCGAAGACGGCGGTGGCATCCGGGTAGGTGCCCATCTTCGGGGGATCGCCGGTGACCGCGAGGATGTTGCGCAGCCCGAGGGCGTTGCTGCCCAGGAGGTCCATCTGCATGCCGAGCAGGTTCCGGTCGCGGCAGCAGTAGTGCACCACCGCTTCCATGCCTGGAACGCCCTCGCGGCGGGTGTGGGCGCGCACGAGCTGGGCGAGCGCGCCGGGCCCCATGCGCGCCACCGCGCGCGGACCGTCGGCGATGTTCACCACATCGATGCCGGCCTCGCGCAGCATGGCGGCGCCCTCCACGGCCCGCTGGGCATCCACGCCGCGGGGCGGATCGAGCTCCACCGAGATGCAGAACTCACCGGTGTAGAGCTTGCGCGCGAACTCGCTCCGCTCGTGCACCGGGATCGGCTCGGGGATGCCAGGCGACTGTGCCCCGGGCACCTCGACGATCGAAACCCGACGCTCAGCGGACACCGACCGCACGAAGGCCCGGATCTGCTTGATCATCTCGGGGGTGGTGCCGCAGCAGCCGCCCACGATGCCCGCGCCCATCTGCACGAAACGACGGGCGTGCTCGGCCATGTACTCGGGGGCCGCGAGGTAGAGCGTACGCCCCTCCACCACCTGCGGGAGGCCGGCGTTGGGCATGGCCACGAGCTTGAGGTTGGACACCGCGAGCATGCGCTCCAGCACGGTCTGCATGCCCTTGGGGCCGTTGCTGCAGTTGGTGCCGAACGCATCCACGCCCGTGTCGGCCATCGCCCGGGCCGCCGCCTCGGGCGTTTCGCCTTCGAGCTGCATCTGGCCGGGGCCCACGAAGGGAAAGCTCATGCAGGCCACGATCGGCTGGTCGGGGTTCACGCTGCGCACGGCGCTCACGGCCTGAAGCAGCTCCGCCACGTGCGTGAAGGTTTCGAGCACGATGAGGTCGGCGCCGGCATCGATGAGCACCTCGGCCTGCTCGCGGAAGGCCGCGAACGCATCGGCCGGGCTGACCTTGCCCACGGGGGCGAGCAGCGCGCCGGTGGGGCCCATGCTCGCAGCCACCCAGGAGCGCCCGCGAGCCGCGGCCAGCGCGAGGCGAACGCCCGCGGCGTTGATCTCCCGCACCCGCGTTTCGAGCCCGTACGCCCCGAGCCGGATGCGGTTGGCGCCGAAGGTGTTGGTGGTGATGACATCGGCGCCGGCGCGCACGTAGCTGCCGTGGATTTCGCTCACCATGTCGCCCTGCGACGTGTTCAGCTCATCGAAGCAGCGGTTGATGAACACGCCGCGGTTGTAGATCTCGGTGCCCATCGCCCCGTCGAACAGGAGGACACGCTGGGCGAGCGCTTCGCGGAAAGACTGGTCGGGCAAGGAGGCTCCGGCGATCCGGCGCCTTACTCGGCGGAGGACTGCGTGGCGAGGGTGATCGTGACGACGGTGACGTTGTCCCCGCCGCTGCCATCGTTGGCCGCGAGCGCGATGCGCCGCGCGAGCCGCATGGCCGTGCGCGCATCCGTGCCGCGACCGTGCTCGGCCACGAGGGCCTGGAGGATGCCGTAGACCGCGGCCTCCTCTTCGGCGGCGTGGTCGCTCACGCCATCACTCGCGAGGATCAGCCATTCGCCCGGCAGGAGGCGCACGCTCAACTGGATGAGCGGCGGGAGCGCCACATCGCCCAGCTCGTCGAAGTGGCCGAGGTAGCCCACCAGCGCATAGCCGCGCTCATCCCAGACGACGGGCATGCCCGCCGCAGCCTGACGCAGCCGCTGCGAGGAGAGGTTCTGGTCCCACAGGAGCGGGGCCACGCCGTGCCGCCCCACGACCCAGGCGCGCGAATCACCCACAGCGGCGAGGTGCACGGTGTCGCCCACGGAGACCGCCGCCACCGCCGTGGTGCCCATCGGAATCTGGTTGTGCAGCTCGCCACCGGCGATGCGCACCGCCGCCTCGGCCACCACGCGGTTGGCACGTTCGAACCCCACCGAGAGGAAGCGCTGCACCTCGGCCGGCGTGGCGTTCTGCAGGTCCTCCCGGCTGGACTGCCAGCGCAGCTTCAGCGTGCGCGCGGCGAGGGAGCTCGCGAGGTCGCCGCTGCCGGCGGTGGCCGTACTGATGCCGTCGGCCACCAGCAGGAAGGCGTGCTCCGGGTCGCCGAGGAGGAGGAGCGAGTCCTGGTTGGTCTGGCCGGCGAGGGCCTTGAGCGTGCCGATGTGGGTGTCGAACCCGGCGGCGATCTCGGCGTTCGGGTTCGACGGCAGGCGTTCGCGCACCGACCACACCGCGCGGGCGGTGGCGAGCCGGGCTGCGAAGTCGACCCCATCCACCGGGCGGAGCGCCGGATCGCGAGCGAGGGCCAGCTTCAGCACGCCCCGAAGCTCGGGAGCGAGGTTGCGGAGGGTGCCCGGCAGCAGGTCGACCAGCTCGTGGCCCGGAATGATGGCCTGAAGCTCCACGCCGAGCATCTCCTCCACGAAGCGCCGCGCGGCCCAGGCGACATCGAGCGCCGCGAGGGCGCGCTCGGGGTCGGCATGGAGCTGCCAGCCCATCCCGTCGAAGCGCACGCCATCGTGGCGCCGCAGGAGGCGCTGCCCGCCCGCATGCAGCCCGGCGAGCGCCATCGCGAGGGACTCCGCGAGGTCCCAGCACGCGGCGGGGGGGAGATCGCGGCAGCCGCGCACATCGCGGAGGGTGGGCTCCAGCGAGGAGGGGCCCGGCGCCACGGGGGAGGGGGCCGGCTCGGCCAGCGGCGGCCCCTGCACGAAGGAGTCGGCCCCCACGCCGGGGGCGAGCGCCACCCGGGCGCCGGCGAGCACGAAGCGCTCATCGATCGAGAGGAGCACGCACGCGGTGCTCCACCAGCTGTCCAGCTGATCGCGCCCCACCATCGGCGCGAGCCACTCGCGGAGATCGGCCTCCGACTGCTCCGCCCCGAGGTCGGCGAGCAGGAGCCCCACGAGGGAGACCGGGTCTTCATCGGCGAGGCGGCGCACGCTCACCGGGTCGGACACCTGCCGGGCGAGCACGCCCCCCGCGCGGCAGCGGCGCCAGCTGGTGTTCAGCGCATGGCGCGAGACGTGGGCAGGGGAGGGGCCGCCTTCCGTGCTCCAGCGGAGCTGCGCCCCGCGGTCATCCACCTCGCTGACCGTCGCAAAACCGAACGCCGGGTGGTGCACCACATCGCCCGCCCGGAGGAAGTCTGCGCCGGCGATCGAGTCCATCCCACCCCCTTATCCCGCTCCGGCCGAAGGGCCCCCGATGCGGCGGCGCGCCCTGCGCGATACCGCACGGACATGGAAGTCCGCGATCCGATCCATGGCGCCATCGTGCTCGAAGCCGCGGAGGTGGCGGTGGTCGACCATCCCTTCGTGCAGCGCCTCCGCGGCATCAAGCAGATGGGCTTCTCCGAGCTGCCGTTCCCCGGCGCCGTGCACACCCGCTACGCGCACAGCCTCGGCGCGATGGAGCTCGCCGGCCGCGCGTTCGACAATGTGTTCCGCACCGACCCCTTCGGGGACCCGGTGGCGCGCCGCCGCTTTCGCGACGTGGTGCGCATCGCCGCGCTCTGCCACGACCTGGGCCACGCCCCCTTCTCGCACTGCACCGAGTTCGCGATGCCGCCGCTCGAGGCGCTCGACGTGCGCGCATACTCCCCGGCGGCCGTGGCGCATCGCCTGCGGCACACCGCGAGCCACGAGGACTACACCGTGGCGGTCCTCACGCAGTCCTCGCTCACCCCGGTGATCGAGGCCAACTTTCCCTTCGGCGGCCAGCACGTGGCGGCGCTCGTGTCCCGCGAGGTGGAGCCCCCCGACGACTTCTTCCAGCACCAGGGGCGCGACTTCCGTCGCATCCTCAGCCAGCTCATCTCCAGCGAGCTCGACATCGATCGGCTCGACTACCTCGTGCGCGACTCCTACTTCTCGGGCGCCCGCTACGGCGAGATCGACCTCAACTGGCTTCTGAGCAACCTCGGCTGGCACCTCGGCGCAGATGGCAATGTGTCACTGATGCTCGACCAGCGCGCGGTCTACGCCTTCGACGACTTCCTGATCTCCCGCTACCACATGTTCATGTCGGTGTACTTCCACCACAAGAGCGTGGTGTACGAAGAGATGCTCAAGCGCCACTTCGCCGGGCCCAGCCGCTCCTGGCAATTCCCCGCCCACGTGGAGGCCTACCTCCCTTTGGATGACGTCGCGATGCACAGCTACCTCCGCGCCGCCGGCTGCGACTGGGCCCGCCGCATCGTGGAGCGGCGCCCCTACCGGCGGGTGCTGGAGCGCCACGGCCACGCCAGCGAGGTCGACCTCACCGCCGACCGCGCCCGCCTCGACGCCGCCGGGATCGACCACCTCGCGGCGGGCAGCACCGGCAAGCTCTCGCGGTACTCCGCGATGGGCAAGAAGCGCGAGGCCGCGCCCCCCATTTGGGTCGTGGACCGCAGCCCCGGGAGCCGCAAGCCGCTGGGTCCGCTCGAAAACGCCACCGCGATCTTCGCGCGCTACCAGGAGGCCCGGCACATCACGCGCCTCTACGTGCACGAGGACCACGCCGAGGAAGCGCGGAAGGTCCTGGGCTGAGTTTGGCCGGCGCGGCGCGACCGGCCGCGGGGCGGACGCGGGCAGGACCGCGCCGGGGCGGGGTCGGGGGGGCACGCATTCCCTGCCACGACGTGAGTCACCGAGGAGCCGGCCGCGCCGAACCCGTCGCCGTCCGCGTCGCAATCGCCGTCCTCGATCGCCGACACCTCGGGGCCGGTGCAGCCCACGACCGTCGCTCCCGTGCCGTAGCCGTCGCCATCCTCGTCCACCGCGTGGAGAGCCGGGCCGCCGACCTCGGCGTCGGTGTCATCGCAGTCGGTGGCGGAGGCGATGCCACCGCCCGCAGCGGTGAACATGGGGTGCTCCGGGTGGCTTCCCTGTATGTACCGCCGGGGGTCATTACCGCGGCATTGCATCCGTGGGCGGGCCGCACCGCGCTTGACGTACGCCTGTTCCGAGCGTAGCGTACGTCCATGACCGTTACCCCCACGCAGCTCCGCGCCGACCTGTACCGATTGCTCGACCAGGTGGTCGCCACCGGCCAGCCGCTGCTCGTGTCGCGAGGTGGCACCACACTTCGCATCGCCCGCGTGGAGGCGGCCCATATGAGCGAGGATCCCTTGCCGGTGCCGGCGCTGTGCCGAGATCTCGTGGTGGGTGATCCCGCCGATCTCGTCACGCCCGACTGGTCCCAGTTCTGGCAAGCGGGGAGGGACCTCTGATCCACCTCGATACGCACGTGGTGATCTGGCTGGCGAGCGGGGAGGGGGCGCGCATCCCCGCGAGTGCCCGGCGGCGGATCGCGAGTGGTCAGCCGGTCGTCTCCCCGATGGTCGCGCTGGAACTGGAGCTCTTGCATGAGATCGGCCGAATCACCCGCACCGGCTCCGAGGTGCTCGACCATCTCGAGGCCACCATCGGGCTCACCCTGTCGAGCGTCCCGTTCCCGAGCGCCGTGGCTGCGGCCCGGGGGCTCGCCTGGGTGCGCGATCCCTTCGATCGCTTGATCGTCGGCAGCGCGCTCGCGCAGGGGGCGCCCCTGGTCACCGCAGACACGCTCATCCGGGCGAACTATTCGCCAGCTCTCTGGGACTGACCGGAGCCGGTGACCGTTCGGCTGCCGCTGTTCGTTCCGCTGGCAAGCGGCGGAACCGCCCATTTTCGCGCCGGCCATGCTGGATACCCTCGGCTGTCGAAACAGGCTCGGCGCAGAACCCCATTTGGTCGTCCGGGAGGAGTCGGAGGACCAACCCCCCGAGGCCGGGTCACAACGGCCGTGCCGCGCCCCCATCCTCTTCCACCGCGCGCTTCAGCCGGCCGAGGCCGGCCTCGATGTCGGCGCCGAGGGATTTGTCCATGTCCATGTCCATGAACAGGCCCATGGCCTTGCCCAGGATGTTGTGGCGGCCGGCCATCGACCACGCGACCCGCGTGCCGCCCGGCGCTTCCGCGAGGGCGAGCGTGCACGCCACCTTCGACACCATCGGCTTCTCGAACGCCATGGTGATGCCGACACCCCGGTCGGGCGTGCTCTCCACGAGCGTGAGTGTGCACCGCCCGGCGCTGAAGTTGCCGCTCCAGCGCAAGGTCTGGCCCTGGCCGGACGGCGGGCCCGAGAGCGACTTCTGCAGCTGCGGGTCGAGCTCGTGGAGGGGCTGCCCGAAGAGCACGAGGCAGCCCGAGAACCGATCGAGGTCGTTGAGCTCGGCGAAGACGGACCCGGCGGGAGCCGTGATGTCAACCGCGCGCTCCACCCGGTAGGCCGCCGGCCGACGGGACACCGCCAGCGCGAACCCCGCGAGCAGCACGACGAGCACGCCGAGAACGGGGATCAGCATGCGCCACCCCCACGCAGCCGAACCCCTGACCGGCGCCGCGATGGCGGGCGAGGGGGCTCGAGGAGGGGCCGGTCGCGCGCCATCGCCCCCACCCTACTGGTTCTGCATGTGGTGCGCGAGCCGATCCAGCGCGGAGTCGAGGCCCTCGCGGAGCTGCGTGTCGGCCACGTGCTCGGCCAGCGCCACGCGCATGCACGCCATCCATTGTTCAGAGGCATCGGAGCTCACCGCGAAGGGGAGGTGACGGGCGCGCAGCCGGGGGTGCCCCTTGCGCTCCACGTACAGGGGCGGGCCGCCCAGCCAGCCGCTCAGGAACCAGTAGAGCTTGTCGCGGCTGTCGGAGAGGTCGGGCGGGTGCATCGCCCGAATGGTGCGCGCGGCCGGCGAGGTGTTCATTTCGTCGTAGAAACGGTCCACCAGCGCCCGCACCACGGGGTCGCCGCCGATCTGGTCGTACAGGGGTCGCTCGTCCACGGGGCCGATGTAGCGCGAGCGCCTCGGGGCTGCTGCGGGGTAGGCTCGGGAATGCGCATGTTCTGGTGCTCCCCCCTCCTCCTCCTCGCGGCCTGCTTCGCCGGCGGCCCGCGCGATCCCTCCGGCAACGACACCGCCGAGGGCCCCGACGACACCGGGGGCGACACCGACACCGCCGCGCCGGAGTGCGATCTGGACGCCGACCTCGATGGGAGCTGCGCCGCCGACGATTGTGACGACGACGATGCCGACGTCTTCCCCGGCGCCGACGAGCGGTGCAACGACGCCGACGACGACTGCGACGGCGAAACCGACGAGGGCGTGCTCGCGGTGTACTACCTCGACGAGGATGGCGACGGGTACGGCGACCCCGACCCGGTCGAGGCCTGCGAGCCGCCCGGGGGAACGGCCGACAACGGCGCCGACTGCAACGACGCCGACGCCAACGCCCACCCCGGGGCCGAGGAGCGCGCCAACGGCGAGGACGACGACTGCGATGGGGAGGTGGACGAGGGCGTGGTGGTAGGCGACCTCGCCGTGACCCTCCGCTGGTCCGCGAAGGGCGTGGTGGTGGGCATCGAGAACGGATCGGGCGGCTACGACTTCGGCATGGCCGAGACCGGGGCGGGCGATCTGGGCTGGTTCGGCGAGTCGTGCGTGCTCGGCGAGGAGCCCTGGGGCATGCCCGACTACGGCTACGACATCTGCCACGGGCTCGGCGCCACGGGGGGCGAGGTGGTGCACGTGAGCGACATCGACGACGCCGACGATGGCTCCACCCTGTTCACCGACACCATCGCTGCCGCCGGCAACATCACCTACGTCCTGTTCGACGACAGCGGCGCGCAGTGCTGGGTGTGGGGCGACGACCCCACCTACTACGCCGAGTTCGGCTGCACGAAGCTGTAGGTCAGGTGGTGCCGATCGCGAACACCTTCAGCGTGTTCGTGGCGCCCTTCATCGGTGTGTTGCCGGCCAGGACCACGACCTCCTGCCCGCGCTGCACGTGCCCGAGGGCGAGGAGCCGCTCCTCGCCGATGGCGATGAGGTCGTCGGTGTTGTACACGCTGGGCGCGAGCACGGGCGTGACCCCCCACGCCAGCGCGAGGCGATCGTACGTGGCCTGGTTGGGGGTGATCGCGTAGATCGGGCCCGGGGGCCGCGACTTCGAGGCGAGCACCGCGGTGGCGCCGCTCCACGTGAAGACCACGAGGGGGCGGGGAATCTCCTGCACGGCCCAGCAGGCGGCGCGCACCACCGTTTGTGCGGGCCCGGAGAGCACGCTGATGTCATCGAAGCCGCGGCGCATGAAGCGGCTCTTCTCCACCTCGCGGGCGATGGCATCCATCGTTTCGACCGCGCGCACCGGGTAGAGCCCGGCCGCGGTTTCGCCGGAAAGCATGATGGCGTCGGTGCCATCGAGGATGGCGTTGGCCACGTCGGTGGTTTCGGCGCGGGTGGGGCGGGGGTTGCGCTCCATCGAGTCGAGCATCTGGGTGGCGGTGATCACGAGGATGCCGGCCTTGCTGGCAGCCGCGATCATCTCCTTCTGGAGCACGGGCACGCGCTCGAGGTTCACCTCCACGCCGAGGTCGCCACGCGCCACCATGATGCCATCCACCACCGCGAGGATTTCCTGCAGGTTGTCGACCGCCTGGGGCTTCTCGATCTTGGCCACTACCGGCACTTCGGGGTGCCCGAGCCGGCGCAGCTCCTCGCGGAGGCCGAGCACGTCGGCCGCCTCGCGCACGAAGCTCAACGCCACGTAGTCCACGCCGGCGTTCACGCCGACAGCGAGGTCTGCGATGTCCTTTTCGGTGAGGGAGGGGGCCGACACCGCCACGCCGGGCAGGTTGATGCCCTTGTGGGAGCCGAGGTCGCCCGCCTCGTCCATCACGATGTCCACCTCCGCGGGGGTGACGTCGTTCCGGATGGCCGACACACGGCCGGAGAGGGCGCCATCGGCGAAGAGCACGAGCGTGCCCACGATGACATCGCCGGCCATGCCGATGTAGGTGGTGCCGATGTGGCGGTCGTGCGCCACGTAGTGCTCGTCCATCACGATGGTGAGCACATCGCCGCGAGCGAGGGGGAGGGGGCGCAGGAGCGTGCCGGTGCGGATCTTGGGGCCCTGGAGGTCGAGCAGCAGGCCCACCGCGCGCCCGGCGGCGAGGGCGGCGCGGCGCACGCGCGAAACGGCCTCGCGGATGCCATCGGCGGAGGCGTGGGAGCAGTTGATGCGGAAGACGTCGGCCCCGGCGGCGATGAGGGCGGCGATGGCTTCGGGATCACGGCTGGCGGGACCAAGGGTGGCGACGATGCGGGTGCGACGGGTCATTCCGTCGAACCTAACGGCGCCGGGCCCCCGGGGATAGGCGGCGCGGGCCCAACGACGATGATCGCCCGCAGCCCGCTCCCCGCCGCCGACCTCCGCACGGCCATCCGGTGGGCGCTGGAGCGGGAGGCCCCGCTGTTCGCCGCCGGCGAGCGTCGGGTGCTCGACACCCTGCTCGCCCTCTCCGACGATGCCGCCGAGCTCTTCGCGCGCCTGTCCCTCCGCGTGGGCCCCTGCTTCCGGGTGGCCGCGCTCGCCTACGAGTGCGCCACGCCCGAGGCCCTCGTGGAGCTGCACGAGGCCGGCATCCTCACCGGCGCCGTCCCCGACTCGCTCGCGCTCCCCGCGTTCCCCGCCGATGCGCTCCGCGAGGCGTGCGTGCGCCTCGGGCTCCCCCGGAGCGGCCCGCGGGCGGCGCTGGAGGATCGCCTCCGCGGGCTACCCTGGCGCGCCGAAGCGGTGGTGCTCGTGGGGCATCACGGCTTGCTGCAGCGCGTGGAGCGCCTCGGCGGCTTCGACCGGTCGCTGGCCCCCTTCGAGCGCATTCAGGGCACCACCTGGGCGGACTACGCCCCCACGGGCGGGGCCGGCGCCTTCCGCGACCGGCGCGCGCTGCTCACGTGGGAGCGCGCGCGGGGAGGGGGGCTCACCCCGGAGGAGGCGCTCGCCATCGCCCGGGCCGGTCCGCCGCCATGGGGGCGCTCGCCCTGGCGGTACGCCGTCGAGGCCGTACTCGCCACCGCGCCGCCCGCCGACACGCTCGCCGGCATCCCGGGGTGCGAGCTCGCGCTCGTGCGTGCGCTGGAGGCGGAGGGGCGGCTCGCGGCGGCGGTGGCGGTGTGCCGGGCCGGGAGCGGCGACCCGGAGGTGGGCCTCGCGCTCGCCCGAACGGGGCGGCGGCTCGCGAAGCGCGTGCGGCTCGGCTGGGCGCCCGAGCCCCCGCTCCGGGAGGCCGGTACGCGGCGGTTGTGGATGCGCCGCGTGCCGGGGCCCGACCCTCGCCCGATGTGGCAGGCGGCGGAGGGGGCGGAGGCGGTGCCGGTGGAGGCCGCCTGCCTCGCCCGGCTGGAGGCGGCGGGCCGGGTGGCGCTGCACAGCGAGAACTGGTTGTGGACCTCGCTGTTCGCGCTCGCCTTCCGCGAGCTCTACTGGCAGGCCGTACCGGGCACCCTCCCGACCGCCCGGCGGGCCGGCCCCCTCGACCTTGGCACTCCCGCCTTCTACGCCGCGCGGCAGGCGCCGGCCGAGCGCATCCTCGCGCGGCTCCGCGAGGAGGGGGTGGCCCCCTTCTTCCCGGCCTGGGGTGGCGAGCGGCTGGATGGACTGGTGAACGCCGAGCTCGCCATGCGGGTCGGCGCGGCCCTCGAAGGGCGCCTGGTGGCGGGCGTGCTCGAACGCATTCTGCGCCTCGGCTGGGCCGCGGCGCGCGGATTGCCCGATCTGCTGGTGCTTTCGGGCCTCGGAACGCCCCTCGCCGACACTTTTCCGAGCCGTCTCCCGGAAACGGCGTTCTTTGCGGAGATCAAGGGCCCCACCGACACCCTGAGGGATGGGCAGCGCTTGTGGATTGACACCCTTGTCCGTAAGGACATTGTCGTTGAAATATGGGATGTTGAGCACAGGTAGTTTATCCTGTACCGTTGATGAGTATCCGAGGAGCATTTTGTGGTTCTCGACGCATTGACACGTCAAGCGGTCGATGTATGCTGCAGGTGTGAGGTGGAAGCTCCTCACGTGGAACAGGCACAAACCGAGGGAATCATGCCGATTGCATCAACCCGCAGCCGCGAACGCGTCGCGCGAAATTTCGTGAAGAGTTACGGCCGCGTGCGCTTTCGCCGCCTGCTCGAAGCGCTCGCCGCCGCCGAGTCCGGCCAGATCCTCGCCGACGAGTTCGGCGTGAGCCGCGAACGCATCCGCCAGTGGAAGAACACCTTCGGCACCGTGATCACGGTCTACCAGGTGCACCCCGAAGTGGAGCGCCTCCTCCGCGAGCGCCGCACGGCCTGAGCGCCCGGGGCGACCCCCTCACTCCGGCTGGCTGCTCGTGTGGGCCGTGTCGCGGGTGGGCGCCCAGTCGGCCATTTCGAGGCGCAACAGGTGGTACGGCTGCCCGTTGTTGAACTCGTTTTGGAGGATGTCCTGATGGCGGAAGCCGAACCGGGACTGGTACACGGCGATCGCGCGCCGGTTGTTGCTCGCCACGGCGAGCGAGACCCGCTTGGCGCCGCCCGCCTTCATCCGCTCGAGCACGCCTTCGAGCAGGCGGGAGCCGAGGCCGTGGCCGCGCCAGCCCGGGCGCAGGGCCATGTTGAAGATGACCATCTCGTCGGGGTCGCTGAAGCTGCGGAAGGTGTGGCAGACCCCGATCACCAGCTCATCGGCGCGGATCACGTAGATGCGGCCGAACCGCATGAGGCCGCCGAGCGTGTACCGGCTGAACGTGGGCTCGGCGTAGCTGAGCAGGTCGAGCTCGGAGAGCACCGGGATGAGCGAGGGGTCGTGGTCGGCCACCTCGGCGATGGTGAGCTCGAAGCCCTCGCTGTTCAACGACCGCGTGAGGTGGTAGCGCTCCATCTGCGTCCCCCGGTATCTCGACCGGCTCGCGCGCGCCGGGTCGGATAGCACCAGT
The DNA here is from genome assembly GCA_903885375.1 of uncultured Pseudomonadota bacterium. Classification (GTDB taxonomy): domain Bacteria; phylum Myxococcota_A; class UBA796; order UBA796; family SXON01; genus SXON01. Next base: position 32,400 of record CAISIK010000175.1, on the reverse strand, counting down.
GGCATGTCTGCCCACCCCGACCGTTCATTTCACGCCGCGCGTCGCGCCCGCTTCCTCGCCGCGCTCGGCACCGAGGCGGCCCTGATCGTGGCCCCGGCCCACCACCACCGCAACGCCGACACCGAGTACCGCTACCGCCAGTCGAGCGACCTCGTGTACCTCACCGGGTGGGACGATCCGGAGGCCGTGGCCCTGTTCCGCCCCGGCGCCGAGCAGCCCTTCGTGATGTTCGTGCAGCCGCGCGACCCGGAGCGCGAGGTGTGGACCGGCCGCCGCGAGGGCGTCGAGGGGGCCCTGGCCCGCTACGGCGCCGATGCCGCCTACCCGATCTCCGAGCTGCCCAGCCGCCTCGGCACGCTGCTCTTCGGCTACGCCACGCTCCACTACCGCCCCGGCGAGGATGCCGCGCTCGACCGCTCCCTGTTCGCGGCAATCCGCAGCATGGCCAAGCCGGCGGCCCGCAACGGCGGCGACATCCCCTGGCGTTTCCACGACCCGGGCCGACTCGTGGGCGAGCTGCGCGTGCGCAAGGAGCCCGAGGAGCTCGACCTCCTGCGCGAGGCCGCCCGCATCTCCTGCGAGGCGCATCGGCAGGCGATGATGGCGGGGCGCCCCGGCGTGCACGAGTACGAGGTGGAGTCGGTGGTGGACGGCTGGTTCCGTCGGCACGGCGGCAACGGGCCCGGCTACACCACCATCGTGGGCGGCGGCGACAACGCCAACATCCTGCACTACGTCACCAACCGCGATCCCCTCCGCGAGGGCGATCTCTGCCTCGTCGATGCCGGCTGCGAGTACCGCTACTACACCGCCGACATCACCCGCACCTGGCCCGTGAGCGGTCGGTTCTCGGGCCCCCAGCGCGAGCTCTACGAGGTGGTGCTCGAAGCGCAGCTCCAGGCCATCGAGGCCGCGCGCGTCGGCCGCAACTACAAGGACATGCACGACGTGGCCGTGCGCCGCCTCACCGAGGGCATGGTGCACCTCAAGCTGCTCACCGGCGGGGTGGAGGAGAACATCCACCAGGAGTCCTTCAAGCGCTACTACATGCACGGCACCGGCCATTGGCTCGGGCTCGACGTGCACGACGCCGGCGTGTACTGGCACGGCTTCACCAGCCGCAAGCTCGAGGCCGGCATGGTGCTCACGGTGGAGCCGGGCATCTACGTGCCGGCCGACGATGAGCGGGCCCCGGCGGCCTTCCGCGGCACCGGCATCCGCATCGAGGATGACATCCACGTGACGGAAGCCGGCCCGGAGAACCTCACTGCGGCGTGCCCGAAGACCGTGGCCGAGGTCGAAGCGGCCTGCGCGCGCTGATTCCGCTCGTCCGCGCGGCCGGGCGATCCGATTTGCTATGCTGTACGCATGGCGCTCCTGACTCTCCTCCTCGGCTGCCACGCAACCACCGACGTCGGCGGCGCCCCCGACCCGGACACCGGCCCTGCTGAAACCGACGGCGCGCTCCCCGGCGAGCCGCCGGAGGATGACTTCGGCTGCGATCCCGGCGCGGAGGACGTGGAGGTCGATGAGCTCGATGTCGCCACGCTGACCTTCCGCTGCCGCGGGAGCGCCACGGCCGAGGCTTGGCGGCTCGTGAGCGGCCCGGAGGGCGCCACCTTCGATGGCGCCACCGGCACGCTGACGTGGGCCACCGATCTCGCGTCCAGCGGGGAGTGGAAGGTGGAGGCCGCCGCGCTGAAGGGCGAGCTCGCCGAGCCGGGAAAGGGCACGATCTGGGTGGCCGAGGCGCTCGACGAGCGCGGCAACGTCGAGCCGGACCCGCTCATCTACACCTACGAGTACGGCATCCCCGTCTTCCACCTCTCCACCAACGGCGATCTGCCCGCCGATGGCTCGGAGCCGGTCACCGTCACCTACCGAGGCCACCAGTTCGTGGGCACCGAAGCCCAGTACCGCGGCGCCGCCTCCAGCTACTACCCCAAACGTTCCTACCGGGTGGACTTCGCGCCCGACGACGAGTTCGAGGACGAGGACGAGGGCTTCCCCAAGCGCCGCAGCGTGGTGCTCACCTCCACCTTCGACGACAACGCCTACTTCCGCCAGAAGATGTGCTTCGACATCTGGAACCGCATCAGCCCCGACCGCCCGGTCATCACGAGCTTCGCGGTGCTCTACATCAACGGCGAGTACGTGGGTCTCTACCTGCTCGGCGACCACATCGACGGCGAGTGGTTCGAGGACCAGGGCTACCCGGAGGATGGCAACCTCTACAAGTCGGTCGACCATGCGGCCAACTTCTACAGCACCTACGGGGGCAACAAGTCGAGCTGGCACCAGGGCTACGAGAAGAAGGAGGGGCTCGACGACAGCTACGCCGACCTCGATGCCTTCGTGGAGTTCGTGGCCACCTCGAGCGACGCGGAGTTCGACGCCGGCATCGAGGAGCTGGTCGACCTCGAGGACATCTACGACTGGTGGGCGCTGGTGCTCTTCACCGAGGCCGACGACTCGGGCGGCAAGAACGCCTATTTCTACAACGACCCGGCGGCGCCGCTGTTCCGCTTCGAGCCGTGGGACTTCAACCACTCGCTCGGGCAGACCTGGCGCACCGAGCGCGAGGCGGCGAACTACTCCGATGACTTCACCGGCGCGAACAACCTCTTCGCCCGCCTGCTCGATTCCCGGAAGTTCGGCCAGACCATGCGCGACCGCTTTGCGGATGCCCGGGCCACGCCGCTCGCCAAGGCGGAGATGCAGGACCTGATCGACAGCTACGTCGAGCGCATCGACCGCGCCGCCCGCAAGGACTGGTCCGTGTGGGACTACCAGTACCGCAGCTACTCCGGCTGGAGCTGGCGCGACGACTGGACGGAGTACGACGAGGAGGTCGACTACGTGCGGGGGTGGGTGGACGACCGCTGGGACTGGATCGAGCGCTGGGACCCCTGAGCGCCCCGCTCACCCGCTCCCGTGCAGCCACCGCGCCACCTCGCTCGGGTGGCTCAGGTGGGGGCGGTGCCCGCCGGGGAGCACGATGGCGTCGTGCCCCGCCGCCTCCACGCCCGCCTTGTCCCAGGTCACCCACGGGTCGGTGACCCCCCACATCCAGGTGGCGCGCACCGGCGGCCGCGGGGGCAGCTGCCACCCGGCGATGGCGCGCAGCCGCCCCGCCAGAACCTCGGCGGGCGGGAGCGTGACCGCGGCCAGCACGTCGCCGTCGGCGCCGTCGGCGGTGAGGGACTGCCGGATGCGGGCGCGGTAGGTCTGACGGTAGACGAGCCCGGGCAGGAGCGGGAGCAGACGCCCGATCCGGCCGCTCCGCTCGGCGGCGTCGGTGCGCCAGGGGAGGGTGCCGAGGGTGGTGAGCGAGCGAACCCGCTCGGCGGGCAATCCCCACGCAAGCAGGCCGCCGAAGCTCGCCGCGAGGAAGTGATGGGCGCCATCGGGGAGGGTGGACGCGAGGGCCGCCGAATGCTCACGCAGGTCGGAGCTCACGAGCTGCGGCAGGGGCAGCGCGCGCACCTCGCCGCGCAGGAGCGGCAACAGGCGGCGGAACTCGGCGGGTCCCGCCTGGATGCCGGGCAGGAGGATCCACATCAGGGCGCCAATTCGGACTCGGGGGTGGCGATGACCCGCCCGGTGGCGTCGGCCTTGCCCGGCGCGCCGACGAAGACGCGGCCGCCGGCGAGGAGCACGGCTGTTCCCAGCTCATCGCCGGGTGCGCCAGCGAGCACCTGCACCGCCTCGGCGCCCTCCACCCGGTACAACGCGCCGGCGTGCGCGTCGGCGCCCGGTGCGCCGACCCACAGCACGCCGGCTTCACTGCCACACGCCATCGCGGCGCCGAAGCGGCCCGTGCCGGGCCCCACCGGCGCGCCCCCTGCCGGCACGATCGTGCCGGCTCCGGGCGCGCCGGCCCAGGCGAGGGGCTGGCCGTTGGCGTCGGGGCACACGACGAGGGCGTAGCCGCGCTCGTCGTACGCCTGCTCGCGGGGGGTGCCGACCGGCGGCGAGCCCGCCCAGAGCGCGGTCTCGCCGAGGGCGGAGCCGGCCAGCACCTCGTCGCCCAGCCAGGCGAGGGCCGAGGGGCGCACGCCGAGCGTGCCGGGCGTGCTGTCGGAGGCCCGCCAGCCCGAGGGCGTGCTCGCCACCCACCGCGCCCCCTCGGCTGCGAGCACCCCGCCCATCCCGGGGAGCGTGGCCACCACCTTGCCGCCCACCAGCACCTCGCCCCGACCGGGCGCGCCGATCGCGAGCGCGCCATCGACGATGGCGAGGCCGCTGCCGAAGAAGCTCCCGGACTCGCCGGTGAGCGGGTTCTGGAGCGAGCCGGCGGGGCCGAGCTCGTCCACCCGGTCGGCGAAGGGGGAGGCGGCCCACACGCGGTCGGCGGTGCCGGCGAGGCGGCTGCCGAAGCCGCCGTCGAGCATGGGGCCCGCCCACTCGTCGGCGCTGGGGGGCTCGTTGCCCTCGAGGAACTCGGCGCCACCGGGCTCATCGCAACCCGCCAGGAGGGCGACTGCCCCCACGATCGTCCGGCCCGTTCGCACGCTGCATCGTAGCCCCGACCGCCCGGCGCGGCGACCTTCGCCGAGCTAAGGGGCACCGCGATGAGCACCATTCGCCGCCAGATCACCATCGAAGCCAGCCCGCGCGCCATCTGGGCGGCGCTCACCACCGTCGAGGGGCTGAAGTCCTGGCTGGCCGATGAGGCCACCGTGATTCCGTCGGTCGCGGGTCGGTTCTCCGTCACCGTCGAAGGGGATGAGGGCCCGCTCACCGAAACGGGGCGGTTCCACACCGTGCGCCCCACCTCCAAGCTGGAGCTTCACTTCGACAAGTTCAGCCCCGGCCCCTGGAAGGGCTCGGCGCTCACGTTCACGACCGCGCGCGAAGGCGAACAAACGGTGGTGAACCTCGTCCACACCAGCCCCGGCTTCGATGATCCCGCGCTGGTCAAGCAGGTGGATGACGACTGGCGCCGCGCGCTCCTTGCCCTTCGGGATGGCCTCGAGGGCTGAGCGCTTCAGCGCAGGTCCACCGTGGCCGCGCCCGCCGTCACCGGTGCCGAGCCCGTGCGCCGGCCGGCGCCCTCCACCTCCACGCGGATGCGGCTCGGCAGGCGGCTGAGGCGGATCGTGAGTGCGGCCTGGCCTCCGCTCACCTGATCGGCGCGGAGCGGGGCGCTGCCTAGCGGCTCGGCCCCCTCGTCGCGGTCGGCGTCGAACACCGCCACCGTGGCGGGGAGGAGGCCGTCGGAAACCTGCAGCGTGAGCGCCACGCTGTCCGGGCGGGCGTCGGCCGCTTCGGCGGTGCCGCCGTGGCCTTCGTAGGGGTCGGGGGGCACTTCGAGGAGCGCCGGACGAGGCCCCACGCGCAACGGGCTCCCGGGCCAGCCGGCGGCGGCGAGCGCAGCGCCCACGGCCTCGGCGAGCCGGGCGTGGCCGGCGGCGCTGGGGTGCATCTGGTCAATGAAGAGGGCGTCGGCGCTGGCGCCGCTTTGCTGGAAGGACGCGGGGCCATCCACGAGCGGGGCGCCGCACCCCCGGGCCACCTCGCGCATGGCGGCGCGGTAGGGGCCCCAGGCGGGGGAGGGGGCCCGCTGCACGATGTCCTCGCGGTTGGGCAGGAGCAGGAAGACCACGCCGCCCCCGCGCTCGTGCATGAGCGCACAGAACTCGGCGAGGTTGGTGGTGTAGTCGCGCACCGACACGCGGCGGCTGCCCGAACGGGGCGCCGTGCTGCCCGCCTGCCAGCCCACGGTGCGGGCCGCCTCGGCGCGGCGCGACACGCGCAGGTGCCAGTCGAGGGTGCGGAAGACCGCCGACGCCTGCAGCGCGCTGCGCACCCGCGACACGGGCGACTGCATCCAGCCGGCGTAGTCGGCGAGCAGCTCGCGATCCACGAAACTGTCGAAGTTGTTGTCGCTCCACAGGTTGCCGACGATGAGCACGTCGGGGTCGAGCGCGAGGGCGCGGCCGCGGGTGAGGTTCAACGACTGCCAGGTGGAGTAGCCGGGCACGCCGGCGTTGATGAAGTCCGCGTCGTGCGTAGCCTCCAGCCGCGAGGTGAACACCTCCTCGTCGTCCACGCCGAAGCCGTAGATCGAGCTGTCGCCGACCGCGAGGAAACGCGGCCGGGTGCGCGGGCCGCGCGCCCGGTCCCGGAAGCCGGCGGCGTTCACGGTGACGTGCCCGCCCTGCTCGAAGTGCTCCCCCGGAATGAGCTCCCACAGGAGCCAGGGGTTGCCGCGCATCAGCGTTTCGTCGCCGGCCTGGGCCGCGGGAACGTCGAGCAGGCTGGGCGGGGGGTGGGTACGGCACCAGAGCTCGGCCGCGCCGAGCAGGAGCGTGGCTACGAGCAGGCCGCGAAGTCCCCGCTGCCGCCGCTTCACCGGCTGTCGCCCGCCGTCCGCAGCTCCCCTTCGACCACGAGCGTGTCCGCCTCGCCCCGCACGGCCGTGGCCACGGCGCGCGCGCGGAGCCCGCCGTTCTTCGAGCCCACCGCGGCCGGGAAGGTCTGGTCGAGGTTGGTGGTGATCGCCTTGAGCACCTCGGACTGGAAGAGGGCCGCGAGCGGGTCGGCGAGGCCGGCGCCCGGCGAGGCGGCGGTTTCGAGCACGGAGCCCCGAGGCACATCGAGGTGGAGCTTGCCGTCGGCCACGTTGAGCGTGCCGGTGGCTACGTAGTCGCGCCACCACCCGGCGCCCGCGATGCGCCACAGGCGGAGGTCGAGCGTGAAGTGATCGGCCGACACGTCGAGCCGGCGCGGATCGATGCCCACCTCCACCTCGGGGATGAGCCCGCGCTCGAAGGCCGCGCGGCGAACGAGCCCGGTGAGCGCCGACTCGGAGATGCCCAGCCGCAGCTCGACGCCGCGCACATCCTCGAGCTGCGCCGGGGTGCTGTCGGGCACGTTGGTGAGCGCCTCCACGCGGAGACCATGGGGGTGCGTCTTTACGCGAAGGAACAGGATCGGGAGGTTCGCGGCGCCGAGGTCGACCACCGGGATGGGGGGCAACGCGGAGAGGAGCGCATCGCGCACGGGCCCCTCGAACAGCGAGTCCGCGCTTCCGAGGCCGAGCTTGCCGAACTCGCGCGCTTGAAGCTCCACGTTCTTGAGCTTGCGCACGCGCACCACCACCTTCTTCTCGTCGAACCCGAGTTCCACCTGTCCCTTCACCGTTCCTTCGACGGGCAGGCTCGCCCGCGCCCCGAGGAGGCTCGCGGACACGCTGCCCTCGATCACGATGCGGATCTGCAGGCAGGAGGGGCACTCCTCGCTCGCGCTGAGCGCGACCTCCCGAGCGTGCAGGTCGAGGTTCGGCATGGGCACGCCGCTCCCCGCTTCCGGCACGATGTCATCGAGGGCGCCCTGCAGGTGCGCGAGGATCAGCCCTTCGACCGCCGTGTTGCCGGCGGACACGATCATGTCGGGCTTCCAGCTCGTCGGGGCGGTGGAGGCCACCGCAAGGGCGTGCTTGCGCTCCTCCGCGTAGAGCGAGGCGATGTCGGGGCCGCATGCGAGCAGCGTCAGGAGCAGCATCGCGCCCGCCTATCCGGACTACGGGCATGGGGCCGGCGGGGCCCCGGTTTCGGATTACGGGGGCGGTGGAGGTTGCGATGCCCGAAACGAAGGACCCGCTCCAGTCGCTGGGCGCCAAGGACATCCCCGAGCGGGCGGCCGCCGCGCGCGACCTCTCCCGGGTGGGCCTCCCCGCGCACATCGATGCGCTCATCGCCACGGCCATCTCCGACAAGTCGCCCGGCGTGCGCCTCGCGGCGGCCGGTGCCGCGGCGGACATCCTGAGCCGGCACCGCCTGCCGCCGCGTCGGAGCCTCGTGACCGAGGAAGCCCGCGCCGCCTGGCTGCGCGCCGTGGCAAGCGTGGACCCCGTGGTGAACCCCGGCCTGTTCGGCATCTGCGGCTGTCTCGGCACCGAAGCGGCCTTCAAGCGCATCCTGCAGGGGCTGCGCGACCCCCGGCAGGATGTGCGCGCCGGGGCCTCGGTGGGCCTCTGGCGCACCATCGCGAGCGGGGGCGCCTCCCTGATGCCCGGCCTCGAGGCGGCGGTCGTGACCACCCTGAGCGATGGGCGCATCCGGGCGGAGAGCCGTGTGGAGATCGCGCGGCTCTGTGCGGACGCCGGCTACCTGAGCGCGCTCGAGCCGGCGCGTGAGCTGCCCGGCCAGTGCACCCGCAAGACCGCCGAGCTCGCCGAGGCCACCGTGCTCCGGCTCGAAGCCCTCCCGCAACCCGCCGGCGTGTGGGTGCGAACGGGGCTCGACCCGGTGGCGGTCGACGAGGGCTGCAAGGGCGATGACGTGATGCTGGTGCTGGGGGTGGGCGATGCGATCGTCGTCACCCCCCGGGGCGCGGCCCGCGGGCCCCTCGCGGCGGGTTGGCGCATCCTCTCCATCCGCGAGAACACCCGCGAGGCGGTGGAGCCGGTGCTCCAGCTGGGGGCCGATTCGTGGTGGCCTGCAGCGGCTGACGATGTGTGTCGCCTCGGCGACCGGCTCCTGCACCAGGGGAAGGTGGAGCTGCTGCTCGGCGTGGTCGAGGCGCTCGGCACGAGCGCGGCGGCCCTCCGGGTTCGTGGGGCGGCGCTCCTCGCGGTCGGGAGGGCAGAGGAGGCCGTGCTCGCGTTGGAGGCGGCGGTCGCCGGGAAGAAGGTGCCGGCCGATGCGTGGTGGTTCCTCGCCGAGGCGCTCACCGCCTCGGGGCGAACGGAGGAGGCGCGGCCGCACCTCGAGAAGTTCGTCGCCAAGGCGGCGAAGCGGGCGCCGCACCTCGAGGAGGCCAAGAAGCGCCTGGAGGCGGGAGGCTGAAGGCCGGGCCGGGTCAGGGCTGGCGGGAGCGGCACCGTTCCGCGTAGTTTTCCGGGCACTCGTAGGTGCGGAGCCACTCGGTAGCGAGGGTTTCGATGGCGGCGTGGTCGGCCTCGTCGGCGTGCGCGAGGATCGTGTCGATCATCTCGCCCATGCGCGCCGACTCGTTGACGTTCACGCCGTAGAAGTCGGCGATGGCCGCGTCGAGCTCCTGGACGCCCATCACGTCGCCCACCTCTTCGTAGAAGCAGGCCCCCTTCATGTAGGTGGCGAGCGACCACAGGTCGTCGTTCTCGAAGTCGATCTCGTTGCACGTCTCGTCGGGGAGCACGATGGTGTTCACCTCGAGCCCGTCGCAGGCCGGCTTCAGGAACCCGTCCACGTAGTAGGGCCAGAAGTCCAGGCCGCCCGCCTCCTCGGCAGCGCGGGCCGCGATGTACGTTGTGGTGCCTTCCGACAACACGAAGTCCTCCCAGCACTCGAGCCGTACGCCATCGCCGAACCAGGCGTGGGCGGCCTCGTGGAGCTGGGCCTCCTCGTCGCTGAAATCGAACGTGCCCACGTGCACGTAGGGGTGGTGCTCCATGCCGCCGTAGGAGTCGGACCCCCAGTTGACCTCGACGGTGCCCGCCTCGGGCCCGAAGGCGTAGGCGCCGTAAGTGGACTCGAAGAAGTCGTAGGCGCCCACGAGGTTGGCAGTGCCCTCGGCCGCGCGGGCGGCCGACGCCTCGCCGGGGAAGTGCCACGCCACCAGCGCGGTGCCGGCAGTGGTGTTGCCGAGCTCGAGGCGGGTGTAGTCGCCCACGGCGATGCCCGGCATGTAGGAGGGGCCATCGCTCGTGGTCGTGGAGGGGTATACGGCGGTGAGCCCCGCGGCCTGACCGGTCACCGCCATGGTGACGGTGACGCCATCATCGGGGGAGGGGTTGCAGGGGTAGAGGTTCATGCAGTTGTCGGGCCAGATGAAGGAGACCTGCTGGCTCGGCATCCACCCGTCGAACTGCAGGATGGAACGTTCGGAGAACGTGTAGTCCATGTCCACGGTGACGGGCTCGCCGGTGTTCTCGACGGGGATGTGGCCGATGCCCTCCTTCCAGGTGGGCTCGACCTCCTCGCCATTCACCTTCACGCTCGACACGTTCAGCCCGTTCGCGGCGAGCTTCACCACCCTGGCGTCGGTGGCCGGCAGGAGCACCACGGTGGCGTGCCCGGCGAGCGTGGTGAGATCGAGCCGGAGGTCGGTGGTGAGGACGTCCTGTGCCACCACGAGGGGCTCCGCGGTGTCCTGCGGCTGCCGCCCCGTGTGCCCGCCGGGCTCGGTGTCCGCGGTTCCATCGCAAGCCGCGAGGGCGAGAATCCACCACATTCGGTCCATCCTGTGCGGTCTGGCGCACGCCGGCGTCTACACCGGCGCCCCGGCCCCGGCCAGCGGCCCTTCTCAGCCCTTCCGGCCCTTCTTCACCTTCGGGGAGCGGGCCGCGGGCTTCTCGCCGCCGCCGCCGCGATCCAGCCAAAGCTGAATGGCCGTGCCCGTGACGGCGAGCCCCGCGATCATCCACAGGGAGTCGGGCCGCTTGAGCGCCCACGCCACGCTCCAGGCGCCCACGAGCGCCGTGATGGGGCGCAGGAGGAAGCGGTAGACGTAGGGGAACACGATCGCCCCGAGCACGCTCGCCACGAGCGGCGCCCAGAAGGGCAGGGCGCCGCGGTGCAGGAGCGGCCAACCGAGCCAGGCCAGCGCACCGAAGAACCCCGCGCCGGCCACCCGGATGGCGAGGCCCTCCACGAAGTGGCAGACCAGCGCGCCCATGCCGGCGAGGACGAGGGTGACGATGAGGCCGGTCGTCACGCTGTAGGAGAGCAGCTGCTGCGCGATCGCGCCCACGTACACGCCGGCGAGGATGCCGGGGGCCAGCACCACCACCCGGTAGAGCTTGGCGCCCCACCCGCAGAGCACGATGCCGGTGAGGAGGGCGGGGAGCCGCCCATCGAGCATCAAGGTGGCGAGAGGGTCCGGCGCGGAGGGGAGGTCCATCCCGCCCCCCTATTGCGCGATATGGGGCGCCGGAGGATCACGCATGGAGTTCATGGGCACCGGGATGCTGAGCACGCTCGGCTGTGGTTGCTGCTGCCTCGCGGTGGTGGTCGTCGTCGGCATCGCCGGCCTCCTCGGCATGCGGGGCCGGGGCCCCTCCGAAGCCGCCGTGGGCGTTCCCGACTCGCCGGAGCGCGGGTCGAGCACGAATGCGCGGCTCACCCACATGGAGAACGCCGATCCCGTGGCCGCCAAGGTGCAGCTGCGCACGCTGCCGCGCGAGGTGGTCGACACCACCCGCCCCGCGGCTCCCGCCCCGGCACCCAGCGTCAGCCCGCGCGTGATCCCCGCTTCGCCCACGTTCGTTCCCCCCGCCGACGAGGACTGACCCCCTTGGGACTCACCCGATCCCCGCTGTTTGCCCTTCACGTGGCCGCCGGCGCCAACTTCGCCAACGTGGAAGGCTGGCTCCTGCCCGCGAACTTCCGCACTGTCGAAGAAGAGGCCGCCGAAGCCCGTCGGGCCGCCGTGCTCTTCGACCTCGCGCCCCACGGGGTCCTCACCCTCGAAGGGCCCGATGGCCGCCGTTTCGCCAACGGCATGTTCACCAACAACATCCGCGATCTCGCGGTGGGGCGGTGCAACCAGAGCGCGATGGGCGACGAGAAGGCGAAGATGCAGGGGCTGCTCGAGGTGGCCCACGTGGCCGAGAACCGGCTGCTCGTGGTGCTCGACGGCGTGCGCGCCCTCGACTTCGTGGAGCGCTACGAGAAGTTCATCCTCTTCGACGATGTCGAGCTCACCGACCGGTCCGAGGGCCACACCGTGGTTCACCTCGCGGGGCCGCAGGCCAGCGCGGTGCTCGCTGCGGCCGGGTTGCCGGCGCCGGCGGTGGGCGAGGTGGCCTCCGCCGCCGAGGTGCACCTGCTCGGTCGGGACCGCACTGGCTTCGGCGGGGTCGACCTCGTGCTGCCCCGCGAGGGGGCGCCGGAGGCCTGGTCGGCGCTCCGTGCGGCGGGCGCCGGCATCGGCGGCAGCGATGCCCTCGAGTCGTTGCGCGTCCGGGCCGGCCTCGCGCGCTGGCCGGTGGACATGGGCGAGCGCGCGCTCGTCCACGAGATGCGCCTCGTGGAGCGCTGCTGCTCGTTCACCAAGGGCTGCTACATCGGCCAGGAGGTCATCAACCGCATCGACGTGATGGGGCAGGTGCAGAAGAAGCTCTGGGGCCTGCGGATGGAAGAGGATGCCATCCCGCCCACCGAGGCCGAGGTGAAGCTCGATGGCAAGGTCGTGGGCGTCACGCGGTCGGGCGCGCGCGAAGGCGGCGTGGCACGGGTGATCGCGCTCCTGCGGAAGGCGGCGTGGCAGCCGGGGCTCGAGGTGGAGGTGGAGGCGGCCGGGCGCACGGTGAAGGCCGTGGTTTCGGACCTGCCGTTCTAGTGTCCCTGGCAGCCCAGATGGGGAGGGCCCCCCGGTGACGGGCGATGCCCCGCGCTCCGCGGGCGAGGAGCCGGAGCACCCGGCGGTGGACGAGCCGGGTCCGCCCGGCGTGTCCCTTCGTCCGATCGCCCTCGTCCTCCTGGCGATCGCGGTGCTCGTGGGGCTCGACGTTGCCGCCGATCTCACCGATGGCGTGCCGCTCGAGCACGTCGCCCTGGAGGGCCTCACCGTGCTCCTCGCCAGCGTGGGGCTGGTCCGGGTGCTGGCCCGGATGCGCGAGGAGCGAAGTCAGCTGAGCGGGGAGGTGGGCCGCCTGCGGGCGGAGTCGGTGTCGTGGCGAACGAACGCCGCGCGTTGGCAGCGCGAGGCCGAGGCCGCCACGCGCGGCTTTGTCGCCGCGGTGGAGGCCGAGTTCAGTCGGTGGGGCCTCTCCGACGCCGAGCGGGAGGTCGCGCTTCTGCTCTTGAAGGGGGTGAGCCTGAAGGAGATCGCCGAGGCGCGCGGCACGGCGGAACGCACCGTGCGGCAGCAGGCCGCCGCCGTGTACGCGAAGGCGGGCGTGTCCGGGCGTTCGGAGCTCGCCTCCTACTTTCTCGATGCGTTGCCGTCGTCGTCGTCGTCGTCGCGCGCTTCTTCCTGAACGGAGCCTGCGGGGGAGCGCTCCGGGAAGCGGGGCGTGTCGTGCAACGCCACGCGGGCATCGGCGCTGCCGATCTCCTCGGCGTGGCGGATGAGGCCGCCGGCGCTCGCGGTCCACGCCATCGTGCCGAACGATGCTGCGGCCCCCAACGCGGTGAGCCCGGTGGCGAGGCGCGCCCGGTTGCCGCCCACGAAGAACCCGACCGCTCCGACCGCCGCGGCAACCAGGGTGGTCACCAGCGCAACCTCGGCGCGCTCCTCATGCACCTCGATGGCCGACTCCCGAACGCCCGGCAGGTCCTCCACGGCCTCCGCGGCGCCCTCTCCACTCCACTGCGAGAGTCCGGCGCCGCCGGCGCCGAGGGTGAGCAGGAACACGGCCGAACCCCAGGCGCCACGATTCGGCCGCCACCACGACCACGCGAGGAGCGGGAAGGCGAAGACCGAGGCGAAGAGGGCGGCGTGGTTGACGAGGAGGTGCAGGTGGGCGGTGGTCATGGACTTCGGGTAAGGCCCGATGGGGGCAACGACCATCCGGCAAACGGCCGGCCGCCGGGCTGGCGGACGAGTGGAGCCGCCGCGGCGACGTGCTCCGGCATGTGCCGGATGGTCGGTGGAGCGAGCGGGGGCCACGTTGGACCCGGAGTCCATGCCATGCCCTTCTTCATCCCCCTCCTCCTCCTCGGTTGCCCCTCCGGCCCGGGAGACAGCTCCGACAGCGGCGGTGGCGACCCCGCCGCCTGCAGCACCGGCCACACGTGGACGGGCGGGAACGACGAGTCTCCGCTGATGAACCCCGGCGAGGACTGCGTGGCCTGCCACGCGAGCGGCGAGGGCCCCCACTTCACCCTTGCGGGCACGGTCATGGGCGACATGGGCGATCCCGACGACTGCAACGGGGTGGACGGCGTGATCGTCCGCGTGACCGACGCCGACGGCAACCTCACGGAGCTCACCACCAACAGCGCCGGCAACTTCTACACCAACGACCCGATCACCCTGCCCTACACCATCGAGCTCGATCGGGACGGGGTCACCTCGTCGATGTCGGCCGAGCAGGAAGACGGCGCGTGCGCTGCGTGCCACACCGCCGAGGGCAGGAACGGCGCGCCGGGCCGGGTCGTCGCCCCCTGAGGTCGCCGCCGGAGGCTTACAGGCCGCCGATCCGCCAGCGCGCGGCCAGCCCGTTCTCCTCCGCGGGCGCGCCGAACCGCGCCCGAACGGCCTCCTCGCAGCCGTCCGGCGCGAGCTTCCGGTGCACCACCACCTCCGCGAACCCCAGCTCCGCCACCGTGACAGCCTCGCTCCCCGCCGCGATCTCCCCCGCGCGAACGGCGCCGGGCCGGCTCGTGGGCAGCCCCCCGCAATCCGCCTGCAGCGCCCGCGCCTCGCCGCTGCGGGCCAGCACGCTGTCGGCGCCTTCGTAGTTCTCGGCCACGGCCTGCTGGTGCTCGAGCTGGAACAGCCAGTAGGGGCGGCGGCTGTTGAACACGGCCGGGTCGGTGCGGTTGTCGTCGACGGGCAGGTCGAGAACCGGGCCCGACAGGGTGGGGAAGGGCGCTTCGGGCAGCGGCGCGGCCACGCGCGGCCACCGTGTTCCCGACAACGCGAGGCTGTCCGCGAGGATGAGCGCGGCGAGGGCCGGGCCCATCACCCCCACGGCGCGCCCTCCCCACCGGCGCTCGAGCGCCCCGGCGCCGGTGGCGGCTGCGGCCGCGAGCAGCACCGTGGCCGGGCCGGCGGCGCGGTACCAGTGGGTGATGTACCGGATCGTATCGACGTGATCCACCAACCATCCCGCGGGCATCAGCAGCGGACCTTCAACCTTTACGGGAACCCCGCCCAGCCGCAGCCAATGGCCCAGGGCGAGCACCTGAAGCGGCGCGGCCATCGCGATCCACGGCAGGCTTCGCCGCCCGCCTGCCACCGCGAGCAGCACCACGACCACGCCGAGGTACACGCTGTAGCTGGGGCTGAACTGGCTCGTGGTGGGCCCGAACCGCAGCAGGTCGATGCCGTAGCGCTCCACCGAGAGCCACGCCCGGATCGGGGTGGGGTCGCTCAGCGCGGCGGCACGCTCCTCCCACACGCCGAGGTGCGGGAGCAGGGCCAACGCCCGGGGCAGCACGAGCACCGCAGCGAATGCCCCCGCGATCAGCGCCTCCCGTCGCCCTACCCGCAGCGCGAGCAGCGGCGACACCACCAGCGCGAAGGCCGCGTTGTACCACCCACTCAGCGCGAAGGCGGCCAGGAGGAGCCCCGCGGCCACCGTGAGCCGCCGGTCGGGCGCGGCACGCAGGCGCTCCATCGCCGCCACGTGCGCCGCGTAGAGCCCCACCGGCCAGGCCTCCGTCACCCCGAAGTCGATGACCCCGCCGAGGAAGGGGCTGAACCCCACGGCCGCGGCCCCCACGAAGGCGCCCGTCCGGGTGCGGCCCACCTCCCAGCCGAGCCAGCCCCCGCCGAGCAGGGCGAGGGCCACGTTGGCGAACGCCGTGAGGTTCCACGCCGCCGCCGGCGACCAGAGCCAGCCCATCGAAAACCACAAGAGATTCGGGGGGTCCATGAGCGGAACTTCCCAACCTTCTGGATGGTTTGCCCGGAGGCCGAGGAGCGCCTGCGAAAGGGCCGCGAGGTGGTTGTGGGTTTCGCCGCCGGGGTTGCCGAGGAGCCCGGCGCGCGCCGGCCACAGGAAGACGATGGCGCCGAAGAGTCCGAGCGCGAGCGCCCGCCCCTTCACCACCCGCTCGCCGTGAGCGCCCGGCGCACCCGTGCGGCCATCGCCACCGCGAGCGGCCGCGTGGCGATCAGGTCCTGGCGCACCTCCAGCTCGAGGTAGGGCACGCCGGCTGCCTGCCCGTGCAGGGCCGCGCTGTAGATCAGGCCCACCTTGCCCGAGTAGGGCTCGTTCGGCTCGGCCCGCAGTCCTTCCGCCCGCAGGCCCTCCACCAGCCGGAGCGCGGCCTCGTCGTGCTGGTCGAAGAGCACGCCGGCCTCCACGGTGCGTGGCTGCCCCCGCCACACGGGCGTGTAGCTGTGGATCGAGAAGAGGAGCCGCGGCCGGGTGAGCGCGAGCCGGTCGCGCACCGCCTCGTGGAACGGCGTGAAGAAACGGGCGGTCCGCCGCGCGTGCTCCGCCGCATCCACCGTGGTGTTGAAGGAGACGACGCCCTCGTGCGTGTCGCGCAGGATGTAGGTTTCTTCGAGGGGGTTGCGATTGAGGTCGGCCACGAGGCGGCTCGCGCGGGCGAGCACGCCGGTGTCGCGCCCGAGGCGGACGAGCTCGCGTGTGAGCCAGGCGGCGCCGATGTCGTAGCCCCAGTGCATGGCGAGGAGCTGCCGGTCGAGCGCAGTGGTGCGCAAGGGGCGCGGCACGCGGCGGCTCGCGTGCTCGCACGTGTAGAGGATGCACCCGGGGCGGGGGCGGCCCGTGAACTCGACGGCGTCGGTGCGCACGGCGCGGTCTAACCGCCCCCCAGACGTTGTTTCCACCACGCGAGGCGCTCGCCGATCGTCTTCTCCGCCCCCTGGTTGGTGGGCGTGTAGAAGGTCGTGCCCACGAGCGCATCGGGCAGGTACTGCTGCGCCACGATGTGGCCCGGGTGGTCGTGGGGGTAGCGGTACTCCGCCCCGTGCCCGAGCGACTTCGCGAGGCCGGTCGGGGCGTTGCGCAGGTGAAGGGGCACCGGGAGCGCGCCGGTGCTCTTCACGGCGGCGATCGCCGCGTTGATGGCGGTGTAGCTCGCGTTGCTCTTGGGCGAGGTGGCGAGGAAGGTGCACGCCTGGCCGAGCAGGATGCGGGACTCGGGCATGCCGATGCGGGCACAGGCCTCCATCGTGGCCACCGCGAGCGGCAGCGCCCGCGGCTCGGCGTTGCCGATGTCCTCGCTCGCGAAGATCACCAGCCGCCGGGCGATGAACACCGGGTCCTCGCCGCCCTCGATCATGCGCGCCATCCAGTACAGGGCGGCATCCGCATCGGAGCCGCGCATCGACTTGATGAAAGCGCTCACCACATCGTAGTGGGCATCGCCGTCGCGGTCGTGGAAGATGGTGTTGCCGGCGGCGCGGATCGCATCGAGCGTGATGGCGCCGCGGTCGGCGAGCCGTTCGAGCAGGGAGAGCGCCCGCCGGGCATCCCCATCGGTGGCGCGGGCGATGGCATCGAGGGCGGCCGGCTCCACCTCGAGGTTGGCGGGCAGGCCGGGCTCGGCGAGCGCCCGATCGAGGAGCGTGCGGATCGCCTCGGGCGGCACGGCCTGCAGGAGGATGAGCTCGCAGCGGCTCCGCAGCGCCGGGATGAGGTGAAAGGCCGGGTTCTCCGTGGTGGCCCCCACCAGCACGAGCGCCCCGCTCTCCACGTGCGGGAGGAGGGCATCCTGCTGCGCCTTGTTCCAGCGGTGGATCTCGTCGATGAACAGGAGCAGCGGTCTGCTGTCGAGGGCCGGCCGCTGCTCGAGCACCTCGCGCAGCTCACCCACGCCGCTGAGCACCGCGGAGAGCGCCACGAGTCGGAACCCCACCGCATCGGCGAGGACCCGCGCCAGGGTGGTCTTGCCGCACCCCGGCGGGCCCCACAGGAGCAGCGAACGGAGGCGCCCGGCGGCGAGCGCGCGGCGAAACGGCGCGTCGGGCGCGAGGAGCGCCGGCTGCCCCACGATCTCGTCGAGGGTTCGGGGGCGGAGCCGCTCGGCGAGCGGGGGGCGGGAATTGGCCATCGTGGGGCTCCTATCGCCCTCAAGCGCGGCCCGACCCGGCCGATGTCGCGCCCATGCGACTCCGTTCCCCGCTCCTCGTGTTCGTGCTGTTGGGCTCGACCGCGTGCTCCCGCCCGAGTGTGGTGGTGGAGTCCGTGGAAGCCGTCGATGCGCCGTTGGGCCTCGATTCGGCCGAAGCCATGCCGGGCGACACGGGCGAGGCGGCCACCACGCCGGGCGCGCCGGATGGCGGCGAGGAGCCCGGCCGCGAGCCGCTCCCCGACCCCTGCCACCCCGGCGGCGGCCACCCGAGCGGCGGCACCACCGGCATCGACCCCGACACCGGCTGCCCCGAGCAGCTCCCGCCCGACAGCGGGCTCTTCCCGGGGGAGGACACCGCCGACACGGGCGAGGCCGACACCGAGCCGCCCCCGCACGAGGACACCGCCGACACCGGCGAGTCCGGCGGCGAGCCCCCGCCCGACGAGGACCCCGACGCCGGCGGCCTCCCCGACACCGGCTCGCCCGACACCGGCACCCCGCTGGACACCGACGACAGCGGCGGCCCCGTCGACCATCCCGAGCTCTGCAACGGTTTTGACGACGACCTCGACGGCGAGATCGACGAGGACGCCCTCGACGCCACCCTCTGGCAGGCCGACGCGGACGGCGACGGCTTCGGCGACCCCGACAACACCGTGCTCGCCTGCAGCCAGCCCCTCGGCTTCGTGGCCGACACCTCCGACTGCGACGACACCTCCGCCGCCACCCACCCCGAGGCCGAAGAGCGGTGCGACGGCGAGGACAACGACTGCGACGGCACGGCCGACGACGACGCGTCCGACAGCATGGGCTGGTACCCCGACACCGACGGGGACGGGTTCGGGTCGGCAGACAGCGTGCTCTGGAGCTGCGAAGGCCCGCCGGGCTACTCCACCTCGTCGGAAGACTGCAACGACACCGACGCCGCCGTGGCGCCCACCGCAAGCGAAACGTGCAACGCGGTGGACGACGACTGCGACGGCGAAACCGACGAGGCGGCGGTCGACGCCACCACGGCCTTCGTCGACCTCGACGGCGATGGGTACGGCGGCGAGCTCGTGTCCTCCGGCTGCACCGGCATCGACCCCTCCCTCGTGCTCGAAGGGGGCGACTGCGACGACGAGCTCGCCTGGGTCCACCCCGACGCCGACGAGTTCTGCGACGGCATCGACTCCAACTGCGACAACGACCTCGAGGCCGGCGCGCTCGATGCGCCCGTGTGGTACCCCGACGCCGATCTCGACGGTTACGGCGACCCCACCCTCGCGCTGTCCTCCTGTGCTGCCCCCGACGGGTGGACGGCCGACGACTCCGACTGCGCCGACAGCGACGCCGGCCGGGCGCCGAGCGTGTCGGAGGTGTGCAACGGCATCGACGACGACTGCAACGGCGCGGTCGATGACGGCCTCGGCGTTTGCGGCGCGCCCGACACCGGCGAGGGTGACACGGGCCTTCCGGACGACACCGACGACGAGGGCGGCGGCAGCGTACCGATCGACACCGCCGAGTCCGAGGACACCGGCGGGGGCTCGCCCCCCGACCCCTGCGAGGGCGAGCTGTGGTACGCCGATCTCGACGGCGATGCCTGGGGCGATGACGCCGCCGTGGTGGAGGGGTGCCGTCCGGGCGCCGCGTGGGCCGACCAGGGCGGCGACTGCGATGACAGCGACCCCACCGTCTCCCCCGGCGACCTCGAGTACTGCGACGGCCTCGACAACGACTGCGATGGCACCGTCGACGAACATGCCGAGGATGTGAGCATCTTCTACCTCGACGCCGACGGCGACGGCGTGGGCGTGGGCACCAGCTTCGAGCGGGCCTGCTCGCCCTCGGCCTCCTACGTGGCCGAGGCCGGCGACTGCGACGACAGCGCCCCGGCGGTCTTTCCCGGCGCCGACGAGGTCTGCGATGGCATCGACAACGACTGCGACGAGGGCGCCGACGAGGTGAGCGCGCTGGACGCGCCCTCCTGGTTCGTGGACCGCGATGGGGATGGCCACGCGGGCGACGACACGCGGGCGGCCTGCGCGCAGCCGAGCAACGGCTACCTCGTGCCCGACGACTGCGACGACACCGACCCCGACGCCTTCCCCGGCGCTACCGAGGTGTGCAACGACGTGGACGACGACTGCAACGGTGCTGTGGACGACGGCACCACCCTCGGCGCCGCCTGGCTGTACTTCGACGGCGACGGGGACGGATACGGCGAAGCCGGCACCGCCACGTGGAGCTGCTCCTCCATCGCGGGGTGGGTCAGCGCGGGTACGGACTGCGACGACACCGACCTGAGCGCCGCCCCCGGCCGCCGTGAGACCTGCGATGGGGTGGACAACAACTGCGATGGCGCCACCGACGAGCTGGGCGCCAGCGGGGAGTCCACCTGGTACGCCGACACCGACGCCGATGGATACGGCGATCGCACCGTCACCACCGAAGCGTGCGCCGCCCCCGTGGGTTTTGTCGGCGACTACGACGACTGCGACGACGCCGATGCGATCAGCTACCCCGGCGCGCCCGAAGTCTGCGGCGATGGGCGGGACAACGACTGCGATGGCGTCTCGCCGGTGTGCGGGCCCTGGGGAGAGCGACTGATGAGCGGCGCCGACGCCTGGTTCCACGGCGAGGCCGCCAGCGATGACGCCGGCCGGGCCGTGGCCTTCGTCGGCGACGTGGACGGCGACGGGCTCGAGGACTGGGCCGTCGGCGCCACCAGCAACGACCGCGGCACCACCGACGCGGGCTACGTCTTCCTGTTCCCGGGCGATGCGAGCGGGGAGGGGACGGCCGCCAGCGCCACCGCGCAGGTGTCGGGCCTCGCGGCCGGCGACCAGGTCGGCTGGGCCATTGCGGGCGCGGGGGATGTCGACGGCGATGGCCTCGCCGACATGATCGTGAGCGCGCAGGGCTCGAACACGGCCAGCACGGATGCGGGCGCGGTGTACCTGCTCGCCGGCGGCCTGTCGGGCACCGAGTCCGTGTCGTCGGCGCGCCTCACCGTGATCGGCGGCGCCGCCTACGATCTGGCCGGGTACGCCGTGGATGCCGGTCGCGACATCGATGGCGACGGCGTGGGCGAGGTGGCCATCGGCGCCCCCTACGAGGACACCGCGGGCAACCGCGCCGGCGCTGCCTACGTGGTGGATGGCACCGCCACCGGCACGATGTCCACCACCAGCGCCGACGCCATCCGCTACGGCGAGGTCGCCCTCGACCGCGCCGGCACCGCCGTGGCGCTGGTCGGCGACCTCGATGGCGATGGCTTCGGGGAGCTCCTGGTGGGGGCGTGGGGCGACTCCACCGTGGGGGCCCGCTCGGGCGCCGTCTATTGCGAGTACGGCCCCGTCTCGGGCGTCGCGTCGCTCTCCGCTGCCGACACGAAGTGGCTCGGCGTACGCACCGGCGACCGCGCCGGTCTCGCCGTCTCCGGCGCCGGCGACGTGGATGGCGATGGCCTCGACGATGCCCTCATCGGCGCGCCGTACGGCACGGCGGCCTACCTCGTGGGCGCCGACGTGGGCGTGGTCTCCCTCTCCTCGGCCACGGCCACGTTTGCGCAGGAGGCCGCCGGCTCCCGGCTCGGCACCAGCGTGTCGGGCGGCGGCGATGTGGATGGCGACGGTTTCTCCGATGTGCTCCTCGGGGCGCCTTACAGCAGCACGGCGCGCCCGAACGCCGGCGCCGCGTACCTGCTCCGGGGTCCGCTCAGTGGCGCGATCGTCGTGGCCGACGCCGACGGTCTCCTCCGCGGCGATGTCGCGCAGGACTTCGTCGGCACCGCCGTGAGCAACCGCGGGGATGCCGATGGTGACGGCCTGAGCGACGTGCTCATCGGCGGAGTGGGCGACGACGTGGGCGGCGCTTCTGCGGGGGCGGCCTGGCTGTTCCTCGGCATCACCCCCTGAGGCGCGGGCCGCCCCGCCCCTGAATCCCCCCCGCTCAGGTAGACTGCGGCCCCAAGCATGACGAACCACCCCGAAGGGTCTCCCGAGCCGATCGAAGGGCAGGCCGCCGAACGATTCCGGATTGAAGGTCCGGTCACCTCCGCCGAGCGGGCCTGGCGCCTCGTGGGCGATACCGACTGGATGAACCGCGCCGGCGGCAACGGCAGCGTGCTCAGCATGGCCGTTCGCCCCCAGGCCGACGGCTTCCCCCTGCTCGAGGGCGAGATCGCCGGCCCCTTCGGCATGAAGGTGCCCTTCTCGGAGGTCTGGTCCTCCTGGGTGGCCGAG
The DNA here is from genome assembly GCA_903885375.1 of uncultured Pseudomonadota bacterium. Taxonomy (GTDB): domain Bacteria; phylum Myxococcota_A; class UBA796; order UBA796; family SXON01; genus SXON01. The sequence continues at coordinate 10,523 of CAISIK010000175.1, read as the reverse complement.
CGCTTCTTCCGGCAGGTGCGCGACCTGCACTCGCCGCTTGTGGCCCGCAGCGACTACCGCGCGGAGCTCGTGCCCGTGGAGGGCGGGGTCCGCCCGGTCGTGGAGATGACGCTCGTCGGCCCCGGGTGGGGGTCGCTGCTGCGGCGCGGGCTCTCGCTCGGCGCGATGGAGCGCAAGTGGCAGGCCACGCTCGATCGGCTCGGGCTCCCCGAGTCGGAGGCCGAAGGCGGCCGCCCGCTCGACGCCGAGGCGCTCGCCGCCATCGCCCGTTGGCGGAACGCCGCGCCCGGCCACCTCGTCGACCGCTTCGCGGATGCGTTCCGCAACGGGCGGCCGGGCGAGCTCGCGCGCCTGCGGGCCTACGTGCTCGCCGACCGCTGGGGCGAGGACCGCGAGGCGGTGCTCGAAACGCTGCTGGCCGGTGTGGATGGCGGTGCCGTCGAGCTCTTCTGGTCGGTGCGCTGCGTGCGTTGTTACGGGCAGGTGGCGGGCAGCCGGCTCCTCTCCGATGTGGCCGACCACGTGGACTGCCCCGCCTGCGGCATCCGGAGCGACACCGACCTCGGCGAGAACGTGGAGGTGCTCTTCGCGCCGCATCCGAGCGTGGTGCGCGCGCTCGACGTGAACTTCTGCACCGTCTTCCCGGCGGCCGCGCCCTCGCAGCGCGCCGTCCTCACGCTCCTGCCCGGGCAGCGCGTGCATACGGAAGCGCCGATCCCGCCCGGCCAGTGGCGCCTCGGCGTGGGCGGGTCGGTGCCCGACGTGGAGGTGGAGGCCGGCGCCTCCGGGCCCGGCACGCTCCGATGGGCCGGGCAGTCGGGTGGAACCGCCGAGGTGAAGGCGGGTCGCGTGGACCTCGACATCGAGAACCGGACGGCGGGCCGCACCCGCGTGTACCTGACCCGCCTCGGTGGCGCCTTGCCGATCGTGCCCGCGAGCCTGCTCACCACCCACGACGGCTTCCGGCGCCGACTCGGCCATCAGGTGCTCGCCCCCGACCTGCGGGTGGGTGTGCGGTCCGTGACCATCCTTTTCACCGACCTCGGGGGGAGCACGGCGATGTACGAGGAGCTCGGCGATGCGCGGGCGTTCGCCGTGGTGCGCGACCACTTCGCCATCCTCCGCGCGGTCTCCGCCCGGCAGGGCGGCACCGTGGTCAAGACCATCGGCGATGCCGTCATGGCCGCGTTCTTCGACGCCAGCTCCGCGCTGACCGCCGCCTTCGAGATGCAGGCGGAGTTCTCCAGCTGGGCCAGCGGGCTCGCCATGGCGCAGCCGCCCACCCTCAACGTGGGCCTGCACCGGGGCACGGCGCTGGCCGTCCACACCGATCAGAGCGGGCTCGACTACTTCGGCGGCACCGTGAACCTCGCGGCCCGCGCCCAGGGGGCCGCCGGGGAAGGGGAGGTGGTGTGGACCGAGGTGCTCCAGACCGATCCGCTGGTGGCGGCCATCCTCGCGGCGCGCGGCCTGAAGGGTGACCGGTTCTCGAAGGAGCTGAAGGGCCTCGGGGTGGTGCCGCTCTACCGGGCGAAGCCCCAGAACGACGAACGCGCCGCAAAATGAGGCCGTCGGCGGAGCCCGGGGCGATGCCATCGCCGGTGGGGACAGGCAACACGAACGGCTCCGCGGCCGCTATGCCCGGGCACCCTGGCGGCCGCGACGACCGGCCGCCAGGGGGTTTGTCCTCCCTGGCTCCGGACGAATCCGACGTTGGAAAAGGATGTTTCGCCAACCGCCACCACGCGCGCCAGGGCGCGTTTTGCGGTTGGTGGAGCGGGTTTCGGCGGCGGCGTGCCGTGGGCGCCGATGATGGGGGAGGGGACGCGGTCTGATCTGCAGTCACAGCTTGACGAACGACTGGATGTGACTACAGAACACTCCCGAAGGGGTAGGCTGCGATCGTGCACCTCGGGCGAGCGCGCCCATCCGTGATTCGATGAGGCGGACGTTCACGTCAACGAGTTCGGCACGAAACACCACCTCGCCTCCGGTCGGTTGGCCCGGGCGGCATGACTGATCATCAGCGCGACGGGAGAGTCGATGCGGTTGTCGAAATTCCTTGTGAGCCACCGCGAACAGATCCTGTCGGAATGGGTCACGTTTGCCCGAACCCGCCATGCCAATGCAGATGCAATGGACATCGCCGAGCTTCGTGATCACGCATCCGAGATGCTCGCTGTAATCGCAGCGGACTTGAATACCGCCCAGAGCAAATCGGAGCAAGTTGCCAAGTCCGAGGGAAAGCGCGATGCAGACCCGGAGTCCGCAACTCCCGACACCGCAGCTGAGGCGCACGGTGTTGGTCGAGCAGAGAGCGGCTTCAACGTGATTGAAATGGTTTCAGAATACCGTGCGTTGCGCGCTACGGTCACTCGCCTCTGGGTTGCCACAGCGGGGGAACTGGCTGCCAAGGACCTCGAGGATCTCATTCGGTTCAACGAGTCGATCGATCAGAGCTTGGCTGAATCCGTCTTGCGCTTCACGCGGAATGTTGATCATTCGAGGGAGATGTTTCTCGGCATGATGTCACATGACCTCCGTACCCCGCTCGGCGCCATCATTGGATGGGCGGACGTCATGGTGCAGGCCGAAGCGCTTCCTGGGACTCTTCGCGAGGGCGCGTCCCATATTTTGGACAGCGGTGAGCGCATGCTTGTGCTGCTCGGCGATCTTCTGGATTTGACGCGAAGCCGATTGGGGGGAGGCATCCCGATTGTCCGTGCCGATGTGGATATCGGGCGGGTCGCGCGAAGCACGATCGACGAAATAGCCGCGTCGCATCCGAAGCGTGTTTTGACATTCGAAGCGACTGGCGAGCTTCAAGGGCATTGGGACGGAGGCCGTGTAGGCCAAGCCCTTTCGAACCTGATTGGCAATGCCGTCCAGTACGGTTCGGAAACGACTCCCATCAACGTCACGATGCGTGGCCACGCTGAGGAAGTTGCATTGGCGGTTCAGAATCTGGGACCCGTCATCCCCCGCAATGAGTTGAACAAGATATTTGATCCAATGCGCCGCATCGGGGGCGACAAACCGGCTGCTCCAACCACCAATCTGGGCCTCGGTCTCTATATAGCCGAGAGGATCGTGGCGGCCCACGGGGGGACAATTGACGTCGAGTCGTCAGCAGCGAAAGGCACCACGTTCACGATTCACCTGCCAAGAAGCGTGCGGCCAGAGCCGCCCAACGACGTCGCCGGGGTGAAATAGTCTTTGCCGCGTCGGGACAAGTCCGGATGGGTGACTCGCGTCAGGCGCCGGAGCGGGTGTACGCCGGCGGGCCGCCACTGCAGTGCTCGAGCGGGTCGCCATGGAAGCGCCGATCGGGTTGCTGGTGCGGATCGACAGCGCCCACGAGGCGCTCACCGGGCTCGGCTTGTCCCTTCGATGGGCGCCGCGGCTGTCGGATGCGGGGGGCGTCACCGCACGGAGCACCGCGTCGGGCGAGGGCCGGGTGCGGCTCTGCGAGGACCTCCGCGAGCCGCGCTTGCTGACGCCCAGCGTCCAGTCTGGGCTGCGGGTCGAGCGGTTCCAGGCCGAGGCCAGGGTCCGGCAGGGCGCATCGCCCACGCCCTGCCGAGCCGCACTGTGCCCTGGGCGGTGTCGACAAGCCCGCCCGTGTCACCGGGCCGTCCGGGCGAAGCGGCCCCCGCTCAATGCCGCCGCCCGGGGCTTCTGGCCGACCGTGCGCGCTCGATGCGGACAACGTTGGTACCGTCGAGCGAGCGCAGCGCCCCAACTCAAGGGGCCGGCGGCCACCAAGTGTAGACCATGTTCTGGTTGAGGCTGCCGGAGATGCGGAGGATGCGGTCGCTCAGCGCAACGACGTTGTCGGCGTGCGACGGGTAGCCGCCAGAGCCGCCGGGATGTTCTTGCCAGGTGCGGCCGCCATCGTCGGAGTAGAGCGCCCGGGAGAGCTCCACGGAGGCGTCCGTGACGCCGTTGAACAGCCACAAGCGGCCGTTGAGCGCCGTGAGCGCGTTGTACTGGGTGGCCTCGAATTGGGTGTGGCCGTCGTCGAGCACGGTCTCCCAATCGGTGCCGTCGAAGGTGTACACGCCGTTGAAGGTGACGACGGTGGGGTCGCCGTAGAGGCCGCCGCCCACGATGTAGAGCTTGCCGTCGGCCTCCACCGGCCGGTACACCATGCCGCGAGCGTCCCACGGCGGGGTCGGCGCCTCCTCCCAGGTCACGCCGCCGTCGGAGGAGCGCCAGAGGTCGGCGATGCCGGTGTCCGGGGTGTAGATGTTCTCCTGGCCTCCCATCAGGTACAGGTCGCTGCCCAGCGTGCCGAGCATGAAGAGGCTGCGGCCCTCACTCGGCGCGTCGTTGCCGACGAGCGTCCAGGTGGCGCCGTTGTCGGAGGCATGCCACACCTCGCCCAGGTAGGGCGGGGTCATCGGGTCGGTGCCGATCACCACGGCTGTCCCGTTCCACCCGGCGACACCGACGGTGTGGCCCCGCTTGAAGCGGGCGCCGAGGCCGCTCAGCGGCGGATCGGGGTCGTGCGCGAGCAGGAGGAACCACGTGGCGCCGCTGTCGTCGCTGGCCCACACCTCGTTCGTGGTGCGGTCGCCCCACGGGTCGTAGGGGCTCCAGCCGCCGATCGCGAGCACGCGGCCGGTGTCGAGCACGACCATCTGCGCGCCGTCACGGGGGTACCATTCATCCGGGGCGGTGGGCATGCGCGTCGTCTCTGCGCGGGTCCAGCCGTCGAGCGGCGCGGAGGTCGGCGTGCCCCATCGTTGTTCCGCCCAGCGGTCGAGCCGGGCGCGGTCGGAGTCGGCCATCACGCCGCCGGTGATGACGACGGCGGCGACGTGGCCATCCCAGCCGTCGGCGAGCGGCCAGCCGGCGCCGATGGTGTCGTAGGTGTTGCTGCCGATGAAGGGGGCGGAGATGTCGTCCGGCGCGGTCTGGGCGTTGCCCACGTAGATGCGCGTGGCGGTGAAGGTGTCGTACGCCGCGCCGATGAGGCGGGCGGTACCGTCGTTGAGGTCGCTGCCGCCGCGCACGCCGTAGGGGTTGCCGCCGTAGTGGTTGGACTCGATCTCGCCGCCGCGAGCGCCGAAGGAGCCATAGGCGCTCACGGAGTCGCCGATGAGCGTGAGCGGCACGTTGCCGCCATTGCCGGTGGGGTCGGTGGTGGTGGTGGCGGTCCAACGCACCACGGCGAAGGCGCTGGTGCCGGCGTCGGCGAGGGACACCGGGGCCGCGAGCCGCAACGCGTCGGTGGGCACGAAGGTGAGGCCCGGCATCGTGCCGAACTGCGCCTCCGCCCAGGTGGGCGCCGCGCCGGATACCGCCTCGAAGCGGCGGGCCTCCGGGCTCTGGTCTACCCACGCCGAGACGGAGCCGTCGCTGGCCAGCTCGATCCCGCGCGCTGCGTCGAGGAAGGTGCTGAGCGCCGGCATCTGCTGCGGCGACCAGTACTCGAACGCCACCGGCTCGCTCCACCCGTTCGCGCCCTCCACGCGCAGCTCCACCTCCCCCGCCTCGTGCGCCTGCGGGACTCCGGAGACATGCGTGGCGTCGAGCAACGTGAGGCTGGCGAGCGACGCGCCGCCGAGCTGCGCGCTCCGAATGTCGGTGGCGTCGCTCACCTCCACGGTGATGGCGCCGCCGCCCCCCACCGGGTCTGCCTGCGCGGGCCAGACGCCGAGCACGACGGGGAGCCCGGGCGCCGTGGTGTCGCCGGTGTCAGGGGGAGCGCCGGTGTCCGCTGGGTCGTCGGTGCCTGCTGTGTCGTCGGGGAGGCGGCCCGTTTCACGGGGAGGGGGCACGTCCGCCCCAGGCGCCGAGCGGCAGGCGAGGAACGACAACAGCGCGGGTGCGAAGAACATGGTGGAGCCTACCACTTTCGGCGGTGGGGGTGCTCCGGGCGAGGCGACCCCGTGCGCTGCCGGGCCGCCCCTGCGATCGTGTTCCTGGCCGCCCCCCCCCTGTCCGACCGCGCTACGTCCGCCAATGTGGGGGTGTTCGCCACCCCCACCGTCGATCAGGGCTCCCCCACGCGCCCCGCTTCAGGGGTCGCCGCGCGCGTTCGTCCGTCGATCCCAGCTTCGTTCAGCGCGATCGCCACGGCCGTCGCCGCGGTCAGCTCGAGCCCCCCCCCCGCCCATGACCTGCCAGCCAGGCGCCGCGTAGCACTTCAGATCGTCGTCCGGCAGCGTGTGGCGGCCCCGCTTCGTACCGCGCTGGTTCCGTGACGACATGCGGCCGCGGGCGGCCGGGACTTACGGAACCCCTCCACCACCCTCGGACTCACGCAGGATCGCCTTGCCGAGGTAGACGAAGGCCTGCGGGTCCGTCGCCGCCATCTCCACATCCACGACGGTGCCGGCCGGGAGGGGCGGCTCAAGGCGGACGACACGCCGAACCGGTTCGCCTGCGTTGGGGAGCGACACCTCCGCGCGCGAGAGCTCTTCCCGGTTCCCGCCCCGGCGACGCAGGATCACGGCCACGGTAGTGCTGCCCGCGGGGTCGGCCCCGAAGCCAGCGCCGGTCACTTCCATCTCGTCGACGCCGAGCTGCTGGCGCTCGAACCGATCACGCTTCGGCGACACCGCGAGGGGCTCGCCTGGGTAGAGCCAGATCGCCCGACCGCAGCGCCGCCGTGGGTCGAGCATCACCTGCCAGTCATCGGTCGCGGCGACGTTCGTCCCCACCAGCAGCGCATTGCCCACGTGCGCATACCCCGGCTTCCCGGCCGCGAGTGAGGCGGAGGTGGCGCCCTGAGCCGCAACCCGGGTCGGCGACGCACCGCCGAGGCCGAGCAGTAGCGGTGAGCACGCGCGCCCAAGCCTCTCCGCAGTGGCGACGCTGTCCACCTGCGCAGTCCCCGGCATCGCCACCTGTCGAACGCCTCCGGTGGCAGGTTGGGGGCGGCCGGTCCAGATCGTCTCTGGCGGTTGGGTGCGGGTGCTCGCGGCGTAGGGCAGGACGTCAACCGGCGTGAGCGGACTGCCGATGAGGTCGGCGGGATCCTCTGCGCCAACCGAGAGTTGGTCGATGACCACCCAGGCGTTCGCATCGGCACGAACGGAGATGGTCCAGGGTACAGCTGGCGAAACGCCCTCCACTTTCGCGGTCCACGTACGCCCCGTCGCGGTCAGGGGCACGCTCACCCCGGCCGCCGATAGCGTAGCTGTGCCGCCGCCGAGCACCCTCGCGCGGAGCGAGGTGGCGAACGCTCCGCGATCCCATGGCGTGTCGAAGGTGAGCACGACACTCGTGCCCGGGTACACCCACCACGTCGGCTGATCGACGCCCGTCGTGAGGGGAAGCTCCTCGGACAGCCGCACATCGAGGACGGGCGTGCTCGTTTCGGTTCCTGGCGAGGCGAGGACGAGCCCCGCCTTGTGAATCGTGCTTCCCGAGCAGGTCTGGCCGAAGCCGACGACCTTCGCATGAGCAGCCAGCGGCACACCGCCTTCGCTGACGACCACCGGGCTCACGTGGCCGAATCCGCGGCCCACGAGCGTGTCGTCGGCAACGGCCGCGAGGGAGGACGCTCCGATGCTCCACTCGCAGGGAACGGTCTCCACACGCACCGGGCGCTCCACGTTGAGCGGGGCCACGCTGCCCTCCCGTTTGACCGACGTTGGCGCCACCGGGGCCCGGGCGGGCGGCAGCGCCCCCCCCCCAAGGACGTCGGCTTCGAGGAGCGCGTCCGCGAGCGCCTGGGTGACCACCGCCCGGCCGGACTTCGACATGTGGAGATCGTCGTTCCAGGCGTCGGCGGGCAGCGATAGCCCACGCAGATCGATCCAGCCGGCCCCCATGTGATTGATCAGCTCAAGGGCTGCCTTCTCCTGTTCCGGCGGAACGAAGTCGAGGTGCCGGGTGCCGGCGGGCAAGGGCTCACGTACGAACACGATCCGCGCGCCGTGCGCGGTGGCGATCGCGACGAGATCGGGGAGCAGGGTGGCCTCCGGGGCGTTGCTGCGCTCGCTCGCGCGCGCGACCTCCTCCTCGACCACCGGGACCGCCCGAGCGGCCCGGACACTTCGTAGCTCGGCCTTCTCGCCGAACACGGCGTCCAGGGCAGGCGCGGCCAGCGCGGCGCCGTCGGACAGGCGCCCGGCCCCCGTTGGCGAGGCCAGGAGCACACCCACGGCGGCGTCCCGCACCGTGTCGAGCAGCGAGGTGCGAAGCGCCGTGCCGCGCTGGCGGGCGCGGGAGAGCAGCCCGCTCGCCTCACCGCCGTACACCTTCGTTTCCAGCACCGCGCTCGGGAAGCTGACGAGGTCCTCCAAGCGCGCGCGATCCCACCCGGCTGCGACGTCCGTGGCCAACATCCCTGCCAGCGAGCCATAGATGAGGATCAACTCTGGCTGGTGTCCACCGGCGTACACGCGCTGCTCCAGGAACGCGTACCAGGCCGGTGCAGAGGACGCGTGCACCTGGAAGTTGAGGACGGGTCTCGCGTAGGTGAGCGCCGACCCGAACCCGATCGGGTCGAAGTCCGTCCGCGCTTTGGAGTTGCCGATGAGGACGATGCCCGGAGGGGAGGCGGCGAGCGCCTCGTCCGCCACGCGCGCAGCCTCGGACACCGGGCGCTCCTCAACCGCCCCCAGCCAATGCACCGCCGACCCGACCACCGCGAGCGGGAGGAGAACGGCCAACACTCGAGAGATCGGGAGAGAAGCGGAACCCAGGGTGGTCTCCTCGCGGCGGTCGAATAGCTCCCGCGCGAATCGCCGTCAACCTCGGGCCCGTGCGTTCCAACCCGTGCCCAACCGCCCGCCGGATGTATCGACGCGGCCATGCGTGCCGTGACCGCGGGAGACGCAGGACGCTGGATCGCGCACTGCGGCTATTTCGCTGTTGCACCCTGTTCAGGAATTCAAAACTGGAAATAAATGAAGTCCATCGCGCTCATCCGGACGAAAACGAAGAGGCACACCGCGAAGAACGCCCAGGTGGTTGCTTGCAACGGGAGGTACCACTCGGAGTGCTGAATGCGCGGAATGACCCGTTTCTGAATCCACATGCCAAGGATCAGCGGCACCGAGCACGCGCCGGTGATTGCGAGCAGGGCAACCGAGGCGACAAGCTGATTGTGCGGGGCCTCGAACGGCGACTTCGTGAGGTGGGACCACAGCGCAGCGCTGTCCATCTCGCGGAACAGCAACCACCCGAAGCAGGTGAAAGCGAACATGATCACGACCGAGGCCGCGTGCGACCAGACCTGCGTCTTGAGCACTCCAGGGATATTCGGCGTCACCAGTCGATATCCCGTGAGGATCACCGCGTGGTACCCGCCCCAGATGACGAAATTCCAGCTCGCCCCGTGCCACAGCCCCGATAGCAGCATCGCGAAGGTGGTCGCCCGTGTCTGCTTCCAGAAGCCCCCCGTGTTCCCACCAAACGGGATGTAGAGGTAGTCCTTGATCCAGGTGGAGAACGACACGTGCCAGCGGCGCCAGAAGTCCGACGGGTTGGTGGCCATGTACGGGTTCTTGAAGTTCTCCACAAGTTCGAAGCCGATCATCCGCGCAACGCCCCGCGCCACGTCGGTGTACCCCGAGAAGTCCGCCAGGATCTGCACGGCGAAGCCGAGGGTGGCGGCGTACACCAGCGGCCCGGACACGTCCTTGAGCGCGAACACCTTGTCCACATACGGGGCGACCGTATCGGCCACGACGACCTTCTTGAACGCGCCCCACATCGCGAGCGCGAAGCCGCTGCGGATCATCTGCAGGTCGAAGCGGCGGTTCGTCTCGGCCTGGAGCAGCAGGTTTCCCGCACGCTGTACTGGGCCCGCGACGAGGTGGGGAAACAGGGAGACCGCGATCATGTAATCGAGGAGGTTTTTCCGGGGCTTGATTTCGCCGCGGAACACGTCGATCGAGTAGGCCATCGATTGGAACGTATAGAAGGAGATTCCTGGCGGAAGCAGGATTCCGAGCGGCATCAGGGTGTGGTGCACCCCGAGGGCATCGAACGCCGCCGCGATGTTCACGATGAAGAAGTCGAAGTACTTGAAGTACCCGAGGATCACGAGGTTCGTGGCCAGGCTCACGAAGAGGATGCGCCCCCGCCGGTGCCACCATCGCTCCATCGCGATCGCCGAGAAATAATCGACGATCGCGGACACATACAGGAGGATCAAGAACCACGGGTGCACCCACCCGTAGAACACGGCCGAAACGAGACCGAGCCACAGGTTCTGGATGGCACGGCTCGGAATCGACCAGTAGACCGTGAATACGATCGCAAAGAACCAGAGAAACTCGGTCTGGATGAACGTCATGGTGGGGAGGCGCCGCGCACCGTATCGCGAGGCGATGGGTCTCGCCGGTCGCGTCCACGATCGCATGGAGCGAGTGGGTGGTCAGTCCGCCCTGCAGCCCGTTCCCCAGCGGAGCTCGCTCAGCGCCGCAACGCGGTCCTGCCCCTTTCGCCCCAACGCTGCCGGTCGCGCCGCGTTGCCCAACCCCACGCCTCCGGTCAGAACGAGGAGCCTGCCGCGAAGTAGAGGCCGTCGGTGGAGCCCGGCGCGATGCCCTCGCCGG
>CAISIK010000174.1 GCA_903885375.1 uncultured Pseudomonadota bacterium | reverse complement strand
GGCGCCGGTAGAAGGGGCGCCAGAGGAGCGGCCAGGCGGAGGCGCGCACGAGGGCCCACCAGGGCCCGAGGGCGGTGCCCGTCAGGACCACCGCCCGAGGGGGCGCCGCGAGCGCGGCCATCGCCGCCACCACGCCGCCCATGTCGTGGCCCACGACCACCGTGTCCCGCGTGACGAGCGGCGTGACCTGCGCCACCTGCGCAGCCAGCTCGCCGGCGAGCTCGGGCGTTTCCCAGCGCACGTCGGCCACGAGCGCCTCCCGGAGCGGCGCCCAGAGCCGCGGCGAGGTGGGCACGCCGTGCAGCGCGAGGAGGTGGCGGCTCAGCGGAGCGCGCCCTCGAGCCCATCCACCACCGCAGCGATCCGCGCGGGATCGACCACCCCGGGGAGGTCGCTCGCTTCGTGGTAGTGCGGGTTCCGCAAGGGCGGCATGTCGGTGATCATCACGGCCGGCAGGCCCTCGCGCCAGTACTCGGCGTGGTCGGACCAGTCCACGCCCTCGATGCTTCCGGGCACGCTCGCCCCCGCGGCGGGGAGCGTGCTGTGCTTGCGGAAGGCGAGGAGGCCATCCTGCAGGAGGCGCCACGAGGCCGGGTTGCCCACGAACATCACGAAGTCGGCGGTCGTCGGCATGAACACCCCCAGCATCGGCGGCCAACGCTGGGAGCCCTTCGCGGCGTCGTAGTAGCCGATGCTCTCGAGCACCCAGGCGCCCACCACGCGGTCGCCCCGCTCGCGGAACGCCTGTACATGCCGGCGGCTGCCCATCGCCGCCGTCTGGAAGAAGGGCGGCTCCTCGTTGCCGTACACCACGAAGCGGAGCGCGCGGCGCTCGCCCGGCGCGGGGTTGCGCGCGAGCTCAAGCAGCGCGGCCACACCCGACGCGTTGTCGTCCGCCCCCGGCGTGCCCGGCGCGGTGTCGAGGTGGGCCCCGACCTCGAGGATGTCCCGCTCCCCCGGGGAGCCCCGCTGCGCCACGAGGTTGTGGCCCACCCCATCGATGTCCTCGACCTCCACGGTGAGCCCCGCGGCCTCCAGCTCGCCCTTCACCCACGCCTCTGCCCGCGCCAGCGCCTCGGGCTTGTCATGGTTCCGCTCCCCGATCTGGACCGCGAGCAGGTCGATGTCCCGGCGAATGCGCTCCACGCGGTCGGGCGTGGGCGCGGTGGTGCCCTCCGCCCGCGGGGGAATGTGCAGGGTGATGCGCGCGGGGCTCGCGAGGGCTCCCGCGCAGATGAAGAGCAGGATCACGAGGCCCAGTCCCAGGGTGCGCCGCATGGAGCGGCTGATTCGGTTGGTGCCGTCCACCTCGCACCGATACGTCGCTCCGTGCAGGAGCGCCAGCCGAGACCATGAGCACGCCCGACCCCTTCGCTCCCCAGCTCCTGTTTCCCCTCCCCATCTTCCACAGCGTGATCGCCGGCTTCGAGGAGCACCAGGCCCCGCTGCTCGCCGAGATCCTCGAGCTGCAGCGGCGCTACCCCGGGGTGACCCGGAGCAACCGCAACGCCTGGCACTCCGGCGAGGAGTTCCTGCGCCATCGCAGCGAACATGTGGCGTGGGTGCTCGCCCGCGCCGTCAAGTTCGCCCAGGGCGCGCTCGCGAGCACCTACGGCGGCTGGAAGACGCACGAACTCAAGCTCGCGGGCGCGTGGGCCAACGTCCTCGGCGCCGGCGGCTGGAACGCGCCGCACCACCACTTCCCCTTGCAGTGGTCGGGCTCCTTCTACGTGTCCACTCCGGGCATCGCCGAGAACCCTCCGGGCGACCCCTCGGGACACATCGAATTCCTCAACCCCACGCCCTGGCTGAGCCCCATGGGGCAGGGAGGCAACGCCGCCTTCAAGCCGAAGCCCGGGCTGACCGTCCTCTTCCCGGCCTCGTTGTACCACTACGTCCACCCGCACACGGGCGCGGAGCCGCGGGTGTCGATCGCCTACAACCTGACCGTCGTGCCTCGCACGACGGCCTGATTGCCGCGGTGGCTCACTCGGCGCAGTTGCCGTAGAGCGCGTAGTAGACCTCGATCGTCGACCCGCCCGCGGGGATGTGGTCGTCGTCGAAGTTGATCGAGTTGTCCGCCGCGTCGTAGGTCCAGCCGCTGGTCTGCACCGAACCATCCACCGTGACCTCGATGCTGCTCGGGACCGGGAAGTCCGAGAGCTCGAAGCTGGAGAGGTCGAGCGTGGAGCTGTCCACGAGGGCCTTGAGGTGGCTGGCCCAGTCGGTGGCACACACCGAGAGGTACAGGCCGCCGGTAGCGACGGTGGACTCGTACACGTTGTTGGTGGCCGAGGCCGAGCCGCAACCCGAGGGCCAGTCGCCCGAGATCGCGTGGGCGATGAACATGTCGGAGTCGGTCTTCAGGCTCTGCGAGAAGGCCAGGTAGTTCGCCCAGCTGTCGGGGCTGCTGTCCGGCTCATCGGAGACGAAGATGTGGGCGAGGAAGGCATCATCGCGGAGGAACGCGCTGCCCGGGCCGGCATCGGCGCCGCGCTGGCTGGCCTGGTAGGCCATCTCCATCGGCATCTCGGTACCGGAACCGCCGGTGCCCGCAACCGCCTGCGGCACGAACTCGCCCACGAGATCGTGGGTGTTGTTGTCGAGGATGTCGCCGCGGAAGGCCGGGTTGTCCGTGGTGATGACGGCGAGCTGGAAGTCGACGTCGAGCACCTCGAGCTCCTCCGCGAAGGCGGTGAAGTTCGTGCTGAGGTTGGACTGCTCCTCGGCCATCGAGCAGGAGTTGTCGATGATGAAGAGGATGTCGGTGGCGCTCTTCAGCGCCTGCTCGAACAGGTCGAGGTTCTCGCCGTAGAGCTCGCCGCCCGCCGTCTGGAGCGCGCGCGCTTCCGGCTGGATGGGGTCGTTCGACATCACGACCACCGTGCCTTCGTCCGGGTAGTCATCGAGCGGGGCGTACTCCACGAACACTTCGCGGGACTCGCCCGGGGCGACCACCCAGGGGAGGGCGCCGTTCACCGACTCGTTGGTGTCGACCGAGAGGTCGTTGCTGGCGGTGACGTAGTCGAACCCGCTGACTTCGAGGTCGGCGTTGCCCACGTTGGCCACGGTGATCGGCTGGGGGCTCTCGCAGCCGATGTAGATGGTGCCGAAGTCGTAGGTGGTCGGCGTGAGCTCGATGCGCGGGGCCACGCCCTGGCCGAGGATCTTCACCTCGGTGGTGGCCTCGTCGGGATCGTTGCTGTCGATGAGCACCTTGGTGGAGTAGTCCTCGGCCGTGAGCGGCGCGAAGGTGACCACGAAGGTGGTCTGCGCGCCGGGGGGCAGGATGATCGCGCCGAGGCCGCTGATCTCGTAGGGCATCGTGGCGTCGGCGAGGTACACGTCGTCGATCGTCAAGACCCCGCCGGTCTCCTCCGTGCTCACGTTGCTCACGGTCACCGTGCGGGAGTCGGTCTCGCCCTCGCCCACGGACAGGTCGCCGAAGTTGATCTTGACCGGATCCACCTCGATGTCCGGATCACCGTCCAGCAGGCCATCATCGGTGACCTTGGAGCCCGCGTTGATGGCGTACTCCGAGCAGCCGAAGAGGGTGAGGGACAGAAGCAACGAGGTGTTCAGGCGCATGTGGGGAATCTCCGAGGTCGCGTGCATTAACGACACGGGTGGGGGGGGTGTGACAAGAGGTTCTTTGCAAATTGTCGGCAGGTGGAGTGGGGCCCAGGGCCTCACTTCACGATGCTACCCGCTGCAACGTCGTGAATCGGCGCGAGGAGGGAGGCCACGTCGCTGCCGCCAGCCGCCAGCAGCATGCCCTGACTCTCCACGCCGCGGAGCTTGGCCGGCGCGAGGTTCGCCACCACGATGATGCGCTTGCCCACGAGCACCTCGGGGTCGTACACCTTGGCGATGCCGGCCACGATCTGCCGCGGCTGGGCCTCGCCGATGTCGACCTTCAGCACCAGCAGCCGGTCGGCGTTGGGGTGCTTCTCGGCGGCCACGACGATGCCCACGCGGAGCGCGACCTTGGCGAAGTCGTCGTAGGTGATGTTGGCGGGGAGCTCGGCGACTTCGGACATGGGCTTTTCCTTGGCGAGGGGCACGGGGGCCGGATCGGGGGGCGGTTCGGCGGCGCTCGGGTCGAGCACCTCCATGGCGGCGGCGGCGTCTATCCGCATGAACAGCGGGGCACCCGCCACCACGCCGGCAGCGGGGAGCACGTCGAAGGCCACCCGCAGGTCAGGAGCCGAGAGGCCCAGCCGCGCCAGCACGTCGGAGCAGGTGATCGGGCTCACGCAGTGCAGGTGGGAGACGACGATGCGCTGCACCTCCCGCAGGGCGCGCAGCACCTCGCGCAGCCGGGCGGTGTTGCCGGCTTTCGCCAGCGCCCAGGGCGCCTCGGTGTCGACGTACTTGTTGCCGGCACGCACCAGCTCCCACAGCCCTTCGAGCGCCTGCCGGAACTGGAGCGCTTCCAGCTCCTTGCGGAACGTAGCGGTGGCCCGCTCGGCCACGGCGAGCAGCGCGGCATCGGCCTCGCCGAGCGGCGCCGACTCGCTCGAAGGCACGTCGGCCCACTTCACCACGCGGTGCACGAGGTTGCTGAAGTCGTTGACCAGATCGCTGTTGAACCGGAGGATGGCCGAGGCGTGCGAGTAGTCGCCGTCGTAGCCGAAAGGAATCTCGCGGAGCAGGAAATAGCGCACCGCGTCGGCCCCGAAGACCGACACGAGCTTGTTCGGGTCCATCACGTTGCCCACCGACTTCGACATCTTCTCCTTCTTCACCGTCCACCAGCCGTGGGCGTACACCTGGCGCGGCGGCTCGAGGCCGAGCGCCATCAGCATGGAGAACCAGTACACCGTGTGGAAGGTGAGGATGTCCTTGCCCACGAGGTGGATGTCGGCGGGCCAGAAGCGCTGGTGCATGGGGCCCCCCACGGGGCCGAGCGCGCTCACGTAGTTGCTGAGCGCATCGAACCACACGTAGGTGACGTACTCCTCGTCGAAGGGGAGCGGGATGCCCCAGCTCAGCCGCGCGGCCGGGCGGCTGATGCACAGATCACCGAGGTCCTTGCGAAGGAAGCCGAGCACCTCGTTGCGACGATTGTCCGGCTGGATGCAGGCGGGGTGGGCCACGATCCAGTCGAGCAGGCGCTGCCGGTAGTCGCCCATCCGGAAGAACCAGTTCTCCTCCGTAAGCCACTCCACCGCCTGGCCCGAGTCGGGGCACCGGCCCGGCAGCTCTCCGGCCCGCAGGCGCGCCACGGCCTCGGTGGCCGGGTATGCCGGCTCCTTCAACGCCGCCCACGCCGCCGCCGCCACCTCCTCCTCCGTCCAGAACCGCTCCGCGCTCGTGGAGTACCAGCCGCTGTAGGGCTGACGGTAGAGCTGGCCTTCGTCATGCAGCTTCTGCAGGAAGCCGCGCACGATGTCGCGATGCCGGGCCTCGGTGGTACGGATGAAGTCGTCGGGCTGGATGTGGAGGGTGCGCCACAGCTCCTGGAAGCGCTGCACCGTGATGTCGACGTGCTCCTGCGGGGTACGGCCGAGCTTCGCGGCGGCGCGGGCCACCTTCTGGCCGTGCTCGTCGGTGCCGGTCAGGAACTTCACGTCGCGCCCGTTCATTCGGTGCCAGCGCGCGATCACGTCGGCCGCGATGGTGGTGTAGGCGTGCCCGATGTGGGGCACGTCGTTGACGTAGTAGATCGGGGTCGTCACGTAGAAGCGTTCAGCCACGGGGCTCCGGCGGGCAGGGGGCAGGCACTAACTTCGCGGCGCGTGCGGTGCGGGATCGGGGGAGTTAGCCCCGCGCCCATGGTCCGTGCCTTCGGCTACTGCAACGACACCCTCGATACTGCCGCGCCCAATCGCCTCTGTCGCGGTCGGGAGCGCTGGCTGGAAGGCATCCCCGACACCCCCACCACCACGGTTTTCCGCACCGTGCTCAGCGGCGCCCGGTTCACCGATGACAGCGCGCGGGATGCCATGCGCGGCTTCCGGTTCGCCGATGTCCCGGCGGGCCCGCTCTTCACCGAGCTCTTCCCCGGCCTCCGGGTGTGGGCCTTCTGCAACGCGGGCGATCCGCTCGCCCTGCCCGCCGACTGCGCGCTCGAAGAGGACTGGACGCTCGCCCTCGAAGGCGGTCGTCGCACCCGCCCGGCCGTCCGGTGGCTGGCGCCCGTGCCCGTCGAGGACATGGATGCCTTCATCGCCGGCGAGCACGAGGGCCTCGCCACGCCCCGCGCCGATGCCTTCGTGCTGCTCGAAGGCGAGCCCACCGAGGCGCTCACGGTCGCCCTCTACCAGCTCTGCGGCTTCGGTACCGCCGAGCAGCTCCCGGCCGAGCTCTACGCCGTCACGGCCATCCCGGCCGTGCTCGAAGCCGCCCGCGCCCTCGTGCTCATGCACCTCGACAAGCATGGCCCCGCGCTGGCGATCTACACCCACGAGCCGCTCGAGGCCGACGAGCGGGTGCGCGCCGCCGCCGTGGCCGCCGGCTGCCTCCCCGTTCCCTTCGCCATCCCGCCGATGCTCGCCCGCTGGGATCGCGCGCTCTACGAGCTCCGCCTCGACTGGAACGCCGAGGCGCTGGGCGAGTTCCCCGTGCCGCCGGCCGACGATGCGGGGGGCCGCTGGTCGGCCCGGTCGCGGCGGATCGGCCACATGGACGAGGAGCCCGAAGCCGGAAGCGCGCCTGCGGAGGGCGGCGAGGAGTAGGGCGTGATCCACGTCCGCCCGCTCGAAGCGCCCGAATGGCCCGCCCTCGTGGAGGGCCTCGCCCAGTCCTTCAACGCGCCCCCCTCGGGATGGGACCTATTTCGCGACCGCCTCGGCGATGACAACGTGCTCGTGGCCCACGAGGGCGAGCGCATCGTGGGCGGCTGCGGCCTCTACGAGATGGGCCAGTGGTGGCAGGGCCGCAGCGTGCCGCTCGGCGGCGTGGCTGGCGTGGGTGTGGTGCCCGATGCACGCAGCCGCGGCGTGGCGCGCGCCCTGATGGTGGCGGCGTTCTCGCGGATGCGGGTGCGTGGCATCCCGGTGGCGGGCCTCTACCCGGCCACGCAGCGGGTGTACCGGAGCGTGGGCTACGAACAGGCGGGCGAGCGGGTGCGCTACGAGGTGCCGCTCGATGCGCTCACCGGCTTCCGCACCGAGGTGGGCGTCGTGGCGGTGGAGCCGCTCGATGTGCGGGTCCAGGCGGAGCTCCGCCGTCGAAGCCGCCCCACCCACGGCGACCTCGACCGTCCGCCCGCCATCTGGGCCCGCCTCACGCAGCCCCACGGGAGCCGACGCTACGGCTGGCTCCTCGGAGAGGATGGCTACGTGCTCCTGGGCCATTCGCCCTCCGAAGGCCAGCCCTGGGACCTCGATGTCGTCGACCTCCACGCCCCCTCGGCCCCCTCCCTCCGTACGCTCCTCGCGCTCCTCGCCAGCCACCGCTCCATGGCGCGGGTGCTGCGCTGGTACGGCGCGGCCCACGACCCGCTCCTCGCCATGATCCCGGAGCCTCGTTGGCGCGTGCTGGAGCACAAACGCTGGATGCTCCGGCTCGTGGATGTGCCCGCCGCCCTCCGCGCGCGCGGCTGGGCGCCCGGCGCCGAGGGCGAGCTGCACCTGCGCGTGGAGGACGAGCTGCTCGTCGACAATGCCGGCGACTGGCTGCTCCGCGTGGAGGGCGGAAACGCCACCGTCACGCGCGGCGGTCGGGGGAGCCTGCGCCTCACCCCACGCGCCCTCGGCCCCCTCTACAGCGGCTACTACGGCGCCACCGCCCTTCGCGGCCTCGGCCTCGCCGACGGGCCCGACGCCGACCTCGCCCTCGCCGATCGCCTCTTCGCCGCCCCCACCCCCACCCTTCGGGAGATGTACTGAGCCGCACCCTTCCCTGCCCTCCGGGGCACCTGCCGCTGACCACCCTCCCCCTCGAGCGGGACTGGCAGGAACGGCTCGATGGCATCGCCGCCTCCCGCGGGCTGGCCGGCCACGCGAAGCTCAGCGTGGTCGGGCCGGCGCTGGCCGAGGTGTCCGAGGCGTACAACGGCGGCAACTTCGCCCTGCCATGGACCCTGCCCCGACTCGCGGCCCGGCTGCACTTCTTCCTCCCCCGCGATCAGGCCAAGGTCGTGGGCGCGCTCCGCGATGTCACGCCGCCGGCCGCCTGGCGCAGCGAAGGCCCGCCGCTCGTGGTGGGCGATCTCGGCGCGGGCATCGGCGCGAGCGCGCTCGGCGCGGTGCGGGCCCTCCGCGCCCACGGTGTCGTCCGCGCGTTGCACGTGGTCCTCGTGGACCGCGACGCCGCCTCGCTTCCCCTCGCCCAGGCGGTCCTCGCCGGGCTCCCCGGCGTCACGGTGCACGTGGCGCCCGAGCTGCCGCCCCGCTGCGACGTGGTGCTCCTGGTCCAGGTGCTGGTCGAGGTCGCGGCCGGCCGCGACGAGGCGGCCGGCGACGGCGCGGCGTTCGGCGTGCTCGCGGCAGCCCGCCAGCGGCTCGTGCCGGAGGGGCTCCTCGTGGTGGTGGAGCCCGCCCTGCAGCCCACCACACGACGGCTGCAACGCCTGCGCGACCGGCTCGTGGCGGAGGGTGGTGTCATCTCGGCGCCCTGCCCGCACTCCGGCCGCTGCGCCATGCTCGCCCACCCGAAGGACTGGTGCCACGACGACCTGCCGGTGGACCTCCCCGGCTGGACCCATCCGCTAGCCCGCGCCGCCGGGTTGCGCTGGCAGGGGCTCACCTTCTCGCGCCTCGTGCTCGGGGGCGAGGGCCCACGGCCGCCCTTCCGGGTGGTGGCCCCCCCGCGCGACACCCGCGGGCGCAAGGAGCGCCTCCTGTGTGGCGATCACCCCGATGGCAGCACGCTTCGCTGGGTGGACCGCCTCGAGAAGCAGGAGTCGGTAAACAACGCCGCCTTCGCCGGACTGGAGCGCGGGCACGGCGTGGCGCTCGAGCCCGCAGCGGCGCGGGTGGGTCCGGAAACCGTCGTTTCCCGGCGCTGAGGGAGGGTGGGGGCGAGGGCCGTCTGCCCCACCTCGGGGTGGGCGGGCGCCGCCGGCCCTCGCGGCGCGATAGGGGCCGGCCCGAGGTGTCCGTGTACTACCAGGCCGTCCGTCAATTCATCCTCTCCCTCCAGAACCTCGACGCCTGCCTCGGCAAGGCGGAGGCCTACGCGGCCTCGCGCAAGTTCGACGTGAACAACCTCTTCGGCGCGCGCCTCGCGCCCGACATGCTGCCCTTCTCCGTGCAGATCGCCATCGCTTGCGACAACGCCAAGGGCACCGCCGCGAACCTCTCCGGCCGCCCCAACGAGAAGCACGAGGACAACCAGGCCACCTTCGCCGACCTCCGCGCCCGCATCGCGAAGTGTGTCGCGTTCCTGGAGACCTTCAGCGAGGCCGACTTCGCGAACGCCGACGGTAGCCGGCTCGTGACCGTGCCCTACCCGCCGGGCGGTTGGCAGATGCCGGCCGACGCCTACCTGTGGAGCCGTCAGGTGCCCCAGTTCTACTTCCACATGAACATGGCCTACGCCATCCTCCGCCACAACGGCGTGGACATCGGCAAGGCCGACTACCTCGGCAAGATCGACCTCCGCCCGCCGGCGTAGGCGCGCCGTGCGAACCCTCTGTGTGTACTGCGGTGCCGCCGCAGGCGTGCGCCCCGCCTACGGCGAGGCGGCGGTGGCGCTTGCCGAAGCGCTGGCGGAGCGGGGCATGGGCCTCGTGTACGGCGGCGGCAGCGTGGGCATCATGGGCATCCTCGCCGACGCGGCGCTCGCCCGCGGCGTCCCCGTCACGGGGGTCATCCCGCGCCACCTCCACGACCTCGAGGTGGGCCACAACGGGCTCACCGCCATGCACATCGTGGGGACGATGCACGAGCGCAAGGCGCTGCTCGCGCAGCTGTCCGACGGTTTCCTGACGCTGCCCGGCGGCCTCGGCAGCATGGAGGAGCTCTTCGAGGCCTACACCTGGGGGCAGCTCGGGTTGCACCCCAAGCCCGTGGGGCTCCTGAACGTGGCCGGGTACTACGATCCCCTGCTCGCTTTCCTCGACCACACCGTGGCCGAGGGCTTCGTGCGCCCCCTGCACCGGGGCTTCCTGCTCAGCGGCGCCGAGGTGAACCCGCTGCTCGAGGCGATGGCCGCCTGGGTGGCCCCGCCCGGCGTGCGCTGGCTCGACGAACCCGACCGCTGAGCGGAGGGAGGTGGGGCCCCGGCCACGTCCCGGCGCGCGCACGCCCGCGTGACCCCAGCGGCCGGTCGCGGCGCGCCGGCCCTCGAGAGCCCACTCGTTCGACGCCACAACCAGCAGCCGTCAAGACCGCATTTGCGGCCGCAACGAATCCATCCGGCTCACCTGGTGTGCGTAGGGCACCGGACAGTGCGCCGCACAGGGCTTGTGGGCGTGGAACGCCCCACGAATCGCGGCTTCGTCCCATTCGGACAGGGGCACGCCGGGCGTTCCCCACTTCGGCGCGCAGTAGTGCACGAGCCCGTTCTCGCAGACGTGGAAGAACCGCGCGCCCGCCCGGCAGCTCCACGTCGCCGTTTGACCCGCCACGAACGGGAGCTGGAAGTCCTCGGACAGGTACCCCGGAGAGCGGCCTTCCAGGGCGCGGATTTCGTCGTAGATGGCCCGCGTGTGGGCATCGATGGGGAAGGGCTTTCCGGAAGGGTCGCGGGCGAGCGAACACTTGCTTTCAAAGCCGAATCGGAGCACCGCCTTGGCGACTTCGAGCGCCTCCTCCGGCGGGCCGGCGCCGAGGACGGTGTTCACCCGCACGATGAACCGGGCATGGCGGGAGAGCAGCTCCAGCTTCGACGCCAGGGCGTCGAGCGACTTCTGGGTGTGCTCGTTTGGATGCACCGTGTCGATCGACAGCTGCATCGCGTACAAGCCGGCGCGATCCAGCGCCCGGATGCGCTCCTGGGTGAGCAGGAGGCCGTTCGTGTTCAGCGCCGGCGTCATCCCCCGGCGACGAACCCCCGCGATCAACGCGGGGAGCTCGGGATGCAGCAGCGGCTCGCCGCCCGTGAGGACGACCATCACGGCGCGCATGCGGGCCAGATGATCGAGGCGCTCCTCCAGCACTTCGCGAGCGACGGGCGCCGAGGTGTGGTCGTACTCCACGCAGTACGAGCAGGCGAGGTTGCAGCGTCGTGTCACCACCATCTGCGCGAGAACCGGACGGTACGGTTCGAAGATGGCGGCGGAAGCCAGTTCGCGGGCAAGCCGGGCGTCGGCGCGCCTGTCGCCCCGCGCCGGGGGCGTACGCTCGGCCTTCGAAAGGGTGCTCTTGATCTGGACATATTCGCGGGTCACCTTCATGGCATCGAGCCACGGACGCACCCGGCTGCGGGGATCGTCGGCCCAGGCGACGGACACCTCGTCCACCCGGAGTCCCATTTTCAGGGCGATGGCCAGCGCTTCCACGTCGAAGGTCCAGCTGTTCGTGGTCGTGGCCGAAAACACGCGCTCGGCCGCGGAGGCCGTGAACAGCTTGAAGCCGCAGTGGGCGTCCACGATCCCCGGAAGCTCCGACGCGACGAGGCCGTGCGCGAAATTCGACCACGCCCGGCGCCACGCCGGCTGACGCACCGCCACCGTCGACCCCGCCAGCTTGCGCGAGCCGATGGCCACGTCGGCGCCGGCCTCGATCGCCTTGATCAACCTCGGCAGCTCGCCGATGCGGGTGGAATGGTCGGCGTCCATGAACAGGCGCAGCTGCCCCTTCGCGGCGAGCATGCCGCGCCGCACCGCGTTTCCCTTGCCGCGGTTGGGCTGGCACTCCAGAAGGCGCAACCGCGGCAGCTCGCCGATGAGCCCGCGTACGACCGCCACGGTGTCGTCTTCCGATCCGTCGTCGACCACGAGGATTTCCGCGTCGAGCGCGTTTTCATCGAGCCAGAGGGCGACCTCGCGCAGCGTGGGCGGGAGGCGTTCGGTCTCGTTGAATGCGGGGATCACGACAGAGAGAGTGGACATGGCCCGGATGAATAGGCGCGGTGTGGAGCCGAGGTTGTCGCAGTTGGTCGAGGATTGTCCGTGGCCCCCGAAATCACCCGCCCGGCGCTACTCCTCGAGCTCCAGGTGGAACTGGTGCAGGATCCGCTCGTAGATCGGGTGGAAGAGGAGCGCCACCGCGCCGAGGAACACCACGCCCGAAAACAGGGCGTAGCCCGACAGGAAGAGCTTGCCGGCCGTCGTCTGCATCTCCCCGGTGGGGCCCATGCCGGTGAGGATCATCGCCGCGCCGAGCAGGGCGTCGATCCAGGGCGTACCCTCCGTGACCCGCAACCCGAGGACGCCCACTGCGAGCGACCCGAAGATGATTGCCCCGGAGCGGAGCGCGGCGCGAAGCAGGTTGTGCCGGTGGACACGTTCAGAGGGGAGCGGTCTTGGCATGGGCACCGCTTATCCCGGGGCGGCCACCCACGGATTAGGGGGCGGCCACTCCTCGGGATGTCCATGCGCCGCGGCTTGCTCGCCTTTGCCTCCATCGTCGTTCTCGGCATAGTGGCGAGCTTTGTTGCCCAGAAGAACTGGCTGGCCAACGACGCTCCGGCCGAGCTCCTCGCGGGCGTGACCACCGAGGGCGATCCCGCCTTCGAACGGACGCTCGCGTGCAAGATCAAGGAGGCGTGCGGGCAGGCGGAGGCCACCCTCACCCTCACGAGCGACAGCGCGCTGTCCGACGACAAGCTGCCGCCGGGCTACCTCGACTGCGCGGAGCGGGCCCTGCTCCCCACGTACGGGGGAGCAGGCCGCGTGGACCTCAGGACTTGCAGGTCACGTGCGCCATGACCGGCGAGTAGATCCCGGCGGTGACGCCGTTCAGGAGCATGCTCCAGAGGTTGGTGTTGGTCTGGAGCTTGAAGGCGCCGGCATCGCCACAGACCGCCTTCACGTCGACCGTGTTGAGCGACACGAGGCCCCAGAGGAGCGTGTTCACCCAGATGGTCTCGGTCTTGCCGGGCGAGCCGCCGCCGCCCGCGTTGACGAAGGTGGCCTTGTAGCAGCCGGCGAGGAGGGGAAAAAGACAGATCAGGAACTTGAGCTTGGACATGAGGAGAACTCCGACGGCGAGTGTAACGCTCTGTCGCGCTCCCGCCTTCAACCTTCGTCGGGAAATGCAATCACGACGGGCACGGTGGCCACGTGGCACCCATCCTCGCCGAGCACCACGGTGGCCGTGGCGGTCTGCTCTTCGAAGCCGTCGGCGCTGGCGTACACCGTGAACTCGCCCGTGGTCTCGGTGCCGCAGGTCCAGTCGGCCCCGCTCCCGGCACACGCGGTTCGTGTGCCGTCGCCCCCGATCTCGTAGGCCACCACGGGGTTCTCGAGCGGCGCCCCGGACTCGGTGCCCACGGTGACGGTGACGCTGGCCACCTCCTCGGCCGTGCAGTCCCGCGCCACCATTTGGATGGCGACCTGGCCGCTGCTCACGTGACACGCACCCGCGTAGACCGTGAGCTTGGCCTCGGCTTCGTAATAGCCCTGCAACGAGGCGGTGAGGACGAAGGCGCCGGACTCCTCCGACCCGCAAACGAAGGCGGCCCCCTCGTTGAAGGTGCAGTCGCCGCGCTCCTCCCCGTCCACCGTGTAGGTGACCAACGCGCCCGGGAGCCCGTTGCCCTCCTCGTCGACGACGGTGCCGAAGACCGAAGGGACGTCGGCGTCGTCACACACCGCGGCCTGGCTGCCGCAGCCGGTGGAGAGGGCGATGAGGGCGAGGCCAACGGAGCGTCGGAGCATGGGCGCGTCCATCCTATTTGCCGAGTCGTTTGCGCAGGCGGGCGGCCCGCCAGCGGATGATCGTGTCGAATACCCGAAGGTACAGCGGCGTGGGACTCGCGGCGTGCTTTTCGAGCACCGCATCCATCACGTAGGGTACGTACATGCTGCGTCGCAAGGACGCCCAGCCTTGAACGGGGTTGGCATCCACCCGATGCCACATCCGTCCGTCGTGCACTGTCAGATCGCCCGGCCAGGTCTCCACGGCGAGCTCGTTCGGGTCGGCCCGCTGGGTCAGGAAGGGAATCTTTCGGAAGAGGGAGCCAAGCACGCCCTGCGTGTGGGTGCCGGGCAGCAGCCGCAGGCCGCCGTCCTGGGGGCGGACCCGGTCGAAGTGCAGGCCGACGTTCAGCATCGGACCCGGCACCTTCCAGTTGTAGAAGATGTCGCGCAGCGAGTCGGTGTGCCAGGCGAGGTTGGGACGCAGGCTGGCCGGGGCGTTGACGTAGCGGTTGAACACCACGCCGTCCTTCTCGCGCTCGCCGATCCGCGCATCCTCGCCGATGAGGCGACGCACCGGCTCGAAGCGGGCATCGCGCACAAAACGGCTGAGCCAGGGGCTGAACTCGCTCGAGAAGCCCATCCGGTAGAGGTACTCGTTGCCATCGGGGTCGGGGCCGAACCACACCGGCACGCCGTTCACCGACTGCTTGCCGGCCGCGAGCAGCTCGGCCTCCACGCGGTCGATCTCGGCGAGGGTGGCGCACACCTCCTCGCGCGAGGCCACCCGGTCGAAGACGAGGAAGCCGTGGAGGGTGAGGAACGCCTGCTGGAGCGGTGTGATCTCGGGACGGAGACGGAAGCGGGTCGATAGCGGCAGCGGAAGTGCGGCGGCCAGCGCTTCCGCCGGGGCCAGCGCGAGCCGCCCGGACTCGTCGAGCACCGCCGGTGGCTCCGCGCCGCCGAAGTCGGGGGGGTGACGGGGCGCCGTGGCTTGGGGCACGCCCCCCGCGGGCTCACTCACCCAGCCGCTCCTCGGCCGTGGGGAAGGCCTCGCCCGTGGCCAGGGTGCACGGGCTGTACGCGCCGACGCTGCCGGGCACGGTCGTGTGCTCGATGTAGTCCGTGCCATCGAGCTCGGGGTCGAGCACGAGGCTCTCCTCGGGGAAGCTGTCGTCGTAGGTGGCCACGGCGAGTTCGCCGCCCTCGGCGCCGAGGAGCCGCACGGTGTCGCCCCCCACGTCGAGCGCGAGGCCGGGGGAGCTGTCGCCGTCGTCGTTGTAGGCGCCGAGCGCCACGCACCGCTGGACGCCGAGCGAAGGCTGGCCCCCACCGAAGATCACGGTGGAATCACCCGGGAGCAGTACGCCGGCCCCGAAGGTGTGCCGTGCCGTAGCGATGTCGGAGTCCCAGAGGGTGGCCCCGGTCAGCTCCACGGTGAACCGCGAGGCGTTGACCAGCTCGACGAACTGCTCCTGCTTGCCACCATCGCTGCCATCGCCGTTCACGTCGTCGCCCTCGGGGACGCCGGCGAGGATCTCGTTGATCACGATGTCTCCCGGGGCGGGGCCGGCCACGGCGAGCACGCTCACCTCCATGTCGGCCGTCTGCTCCTCCACCTGGCAGGTGGCCATCGTGGCGCCGACACCGAGCCCGTACACCACGCCGCCGCCATCGACCGCGGCCACGCCGTAGTCCACGAACGACCACGCGCACATCGCGGTGACGTCGGTCGTGGCGCCATCCGACCAGCTCCCCGTGGCGACGACCAGCGCCGAGTCGCGCGTGGTGGGCAGCTCCACGGCCGTGGGGTCGAGGCTCAGCGCTTCGAGCGTGCCGTGGTTGTCATTCTCGTTCGGGTCGCCCGGTTCGCCGTAGGGGTGGGCGGTGTCTTCCGGCGCGGCGCACCCCGCGAGGGCAAGGAGCGCGACGAGGGGCGGGTATCGCATGGGATGGGCTATCACGCAGGTATGGGGCTCGGCACTCTGGGCGTCGGGCGTGCTCACCAGCCGGCCGGGCAGGACGCGGCGCCCGGGGCGCGGGGGCGGCGTCGGGCGGGCGCGGGACGGCGACGACGACCGACGGAGCGTTGGCGCTGGGTCCTGTCGGCGCGGTCCTCCCCTCCGTCGGCCCGAAGCGGGCCTCGGTCGGGGCGGCCCGCACCGCCACCCGGCCCGTCACCGAGCCGGCGGGGCGACGGCCCGACAGGAGCGCCGCTCGGCGCCTTGCCGCGAGGGCTGGCTGCACCGGCCTGACGTCGGTGGGCGGGGTGGCGGCGGCGGCGGTGGCGGCGGCGGCCGGGCACGACGCGGCGCCCCGGGCGCGGGGGCG
>CAISIK010000173.1 GCA_903885375.1 uncultured Pseudomonadota bacterium | reverse complement strand
GGCGCGCGGCGCGTAGTGCGAGGCGAGCGTGCCCGGCGCGGCCGTGCCCTCGGCATCGCCGAGCGGCTCGCCGAGCGCGAGCTCCACGGCGTCAGCATCGATGGCGCCGGGCCGAAGGATCGCGGCACGGGCCCGCGACAGATCCACGATGGTGCTCTCCACGCCCACGAGGCACGGCCCGCCGTCGACCACCGGCAGCTCGGGGAAGCTCGCCAGCACGTGCGCCGCGGTGGTGGGCGAGACGCCGCCGAAGCGGTTGGCGGAGGGCGCGGCGAGCGGCACCCTGGCGGCGTCGAGGAGCGCGAGCGCTACAGGGTGATCCGGGCACCGGACGGCGAGGGTGGCGTGCCCCCCGGTGACCTCGGCCGCGGCCGTGCCGCGGCTCGGCAGCACCAGCGTCAGCGGCGCCGGCCACAGGGCGGCGAGGCGCTCCGCCCTCGGGCTGAACTCTGCCCACGGCCGGGGATCCCGCGCGTGGAGAATGAGCGGGTGGCCGGCGGGCCGGCCCTTCAACCGGAAGATCTCACCGACGGCCGCAGGATCACACGCGTTCGCCGCGAGGCCGTACACGGTTTCCGTGGGGATGCCCACGACGCGGCCCGCGCGCAGGAGCGCCGCGGCTTCGGCCACCGTTACGAGCGGCACGGCAGCCGCCACGCCCGGCGCCGCAATGCGCGCCAGCCCGCTTCGACCCAACGCAACCGGGAACCGCGCATTGCCCCACCGACCTTCAATTCACCTGCGAGCGGATCCACTCGGGGATGGCGACCGTGAAGGCGCGCACGTACTCCACCTGGGTTTCGTAGGTGGAAAGCGTGTACTGGCCCTGCGGGTCATCCTGATCGCGACCGGCGTGATCGTCGAGCAAGAGCCGCATCTCATCGATCTTCGCATCCCAGTCCATCGCCTCGATGAGATCGGCCACTTCGAGCGCGTTGGTGTTGTAGCGCTCCTTGCAGTCCGACGCGGCGAAGCACCAGCGCATGAGCGCGCCATTGCCGTAGTAGAGGCTCTCGGTGAAGGCGTAGGGGTTGTCGAACGTGTAGTCGATCGACGAGGGGATCATGTACAGGAGCCCATCATCGAGGTTGTGGTAGATGCGGAAGTTGTGGGGGGAGGTGTACCCGTCCCACTGGCCGATCGCGTTCTCGATGATCCACTCGCGCATCATGTTGTCGAGCGCCACGTAGGCCTCGACCTTGGCCATGCCGGCGGTGGTGGCGGTGTTGGCCGAGATGAGCGACGACACCGTAGAAATCTGGCTGGTGTTGCAGGGGTAGCCCTCCTCGCAGTCCCAGCTGCCGGGGCTCGAGAAGTCGCCGTTGGCCTCCCAGAGGTAGCCGTTGTCGCTGCCGAACCAGTGGCGGAGGAAGGCGTCGTCGTAGGTCTCGGTGAAGAGGTAGATGCCGTAGTTCTCGCCGTTGACATCGAGCCAGGTGTACGAGGTCCGCGCTGCCGGCACGCCCGCCTCGCGGAAGATGGCGTAGCCCACGTACTCGCGGATGTAGCTGCCATCCCAGATCATGTTGATCAAGGTCAGCTTTTCGAGCCCGCGGTACTTGATGTCGATGTGGGAGTTGAGGTCGACCTTCAGCGAGGCCTTCTGGCCGAAGCTGCGCCGCGTGGCCGAGCCTCGCACCCGCAAGTCCACCGGGCCGAACTCGGCGCCGTTGATGTCGACATCGGCCTGCACCTCGGCGTACGAGTTGCTGGTCAGGGTGTTCTTGTCGGCCGCGGTGAGCGTGAGGCCCACGTAGTTGAAGCCGAGGTCGAAGAGGGCATCGCCCGGGTCGAGCGATTCGCTCGGCGCATCGCCGTTGGTTTCGCCGGGGCTGCACGTGATCGTGGGCGCCCATGCGCCACCATCGGGGAACCGCGCCCAGGAGGCATCCTCCGGCATCTCGCCCGTGGAGATGCGGTCGACCGCGTACCCATCCACCTTCAGCACCACCTCGTCGCCATCGCCATCGAAGGAGAAGGGCGCGTGCATCCCGCCGTCGAGGGAGCCATCCGCGTAGAGCAGCATGTAGCCGCCCGGCTCGAGCGACTGGTCGGCGGGGCCGCGCCAGGGCAGGTCGTTGCCATCCATGACCGAGATGCGGTCGAGCGTGACGACATCGGGGCTGGCGTTGTAGACCTCGATCCAGTCGGGGAACGTGCCCGCCACGAGCAGGGTGCTCGCGTTGCGGGTCTGGACCTCGTTGATCAGCAGGTCGGGCGGGTCGGGCTCGTCGTAGATCGGGTCGGGCTCCTCGCCGGTGTCGGTGTCCCGCCCGGAGCTGGTGTCCTCGCCGATGTCGCTGCCGGTGTCTTCATCAACTGGAACATCCAGCGGCGCCACCACGGGGCTGCTGCCGCCCAAGGGGCCGCTGGTGCATGCGAGGAGGAGCAACATGCAGGGATTGTAGCATGGGAGCGCGATAACAGCTGCCATGTCCTTCCCTCCCGTCAGCGAAGAAACCGACCTCCTCCGACAGACCGTTCGCGACTTCGTGATGCGGGAGCTGTACCCTTTCCGTAAAGAGTGGGATGACGCCGGGGAGTGGCCCGCGCGGGAGATCCTGAAGCGCATGGCCGGGCTCGGGCTGCTGGGCATCCGCTTCGAGGAACGATGGGGGGGGGGCGGGCTCGACTGGTGGGCCCACGCGGCCATGGTGGAGGAGCTGGCGGCCTGTCGCAACGGCGGCGTGACGATGAGCATTTTCGTGCACACCGACATCAGCACGCCGGTCATCGCCGACCTCGGCACCGACGAGCAGAAGGAGGAGTTCCTTCGGCCCGCGTTCGCCGGCGACAAGCTCGGCGCCCTCGGCATCACGGAGCCGGGGTGCGGCAGCGACGTGGCCAACCTCGTCACGACCGCGCGGAGTGATGGCGACGACTACGTGATCAACGGGGCCAAGACCTTCATCACCAACGGCGCCTTCGCCGACTTCATCATCCTCGCAGTCCGCACGGGCGGGCCGAGCCACGCCGGCATCTCGCTCGTGATCTTCCCGACCGACACTCCCGGCTTCAGCGTGGGGAAGAAGATCGACAAGCTCGGTACGCGTTCGGTCGACAGCTCGCTCCTGCACTTCGACAACTGCCGGATTCCCAAGCGGCTGCTCATCGGCGAGGAGAACGCCGGCTTCTTCTACATCATGCGCAACTTCCAGGGCGAGCGCCTCACGGGGGCTCTCATGTGCAACAGCGGCATGGACATCCAGATCCAGGACGCCCTCGCCTACGGCAAGAGCCGCACCGCCTTCGGCCGCCCCATCCTGAACTTCCAGGTTTGGCGCCACAAGTTCGCGGAGCTGCTCACCAGCGTGAAGGCCTCGAAGATGCTGACGTACCACGCGCTCGACAAGACGAACCGCGGCGACGAGGCCACCCTCGAGATCAGCATGGCCAAGCTGTT
This sequence comes from uncultured Pseudomonadota bacterium, assembly GCA_903885375.1. Lineage (GTDB taxonomy): Bacteria > Myxococcota_A > UBA796 > UBA796 > SXON01 > SXON01. The sequence goes on along the minus strand of CAISIK010000173.1, from coordinate 3,686 downwards.
CGCGGGCGATCTGGCGCAGAAGGTGGCCTACGAATGCCTGCAGTTCCACGGCGGCTACGGCTTTACCGAGGAGTACGACATCGCCCGCGCCTACCGCGACGTGCGCATCCTGCCCATCGGGGGCGGCTCAAGCGAGATCATGAAGGAGATCATCGCCCGGTGGAGCGGCGCGCTGGACTGAGGCCCGCTCAGCGAGCGGCGAGCGGGTCGAGGAAACGTTCGATGGCCCGCCGGACGCGCACGATCCCGTAGCCCTTGTCGACATGCACCCAGTCGACACCGCACTCGCGGGCGGCGGGGAGGATGACATCGTCGGCATCGTGGCCCACGAAGGCGCCGAGGATGATCACGATGTCGAGCTTGCCGGCCCGCACGCGGTCGCGCACGGTTTGGAGGTTGTTGCGCTTGAACTCGGTGCCCACCCACTCGAGCTCGGCGAAGCCGAACGCCCGCTCGAGGCGCTCGCGGTTGGGCTCGCGCGGATCGCCACCCACGAGCACGCCGCGGCGCCGACGGGTGCGACCCCACCACGCCCAGTCGGGCGCCAGCGGGGGGGCGCGTTCGTCATCATCAAGCTCGGGGACCTCGGCATCGTCGCGCAGCGCCTTGCGAAGCGACTTGAACTCCGGCCCATCGAACAGCTCCGCACGCGCGGACACCAGCTTCAACAATCGCGGGTCGGCCGGTCGGACGCCCGACTCCACGGCCTTGCGTACCATCTGGCGGTACTGCGCACCCACGGCCTCGCGCGCCTCGGGCGGGGCCGACTCGAACTCCGGGAGGAAGGCCCGGAGGTCGGCGAGGAGCCGCTCGATGTTCTCGCGCACGGCGGGGGCGGGCTCCTGCCGGGGCAGACGCGCCTGGTAGGCTTCGGCATCCGCCGTCCAGCTTCCGCGCGTGGGCGCGTGGCCACGGCTCAGGCCGTTCACCCAGCCGGGCTGCTCGCGCTTCGACCACGCGCTCAGCGCGGAGAAGGCATCGTCGAGCCTCGGGCCGGACACGCCGATCTCATCCTGGGCGCGGCGAAGGCGCGCCGTGAGCAGACCGACGAGCGTGCGCTGGAGCTCCCTCGGCAGCGAGCGCCACCGGTCGGCATCCCGAATGGCCAGGGCCAGGGCGGTGAGCTCGGCCTCCCCATCATCGCGGAGCGGGCCGAGGGCCTCGGCGATCCGCGCCACGCTCTCCTCCCAGTTCGGGGCGATGCCCTCCGCCTTGACCTGCCCGCCCACCTCGAAGTGTTTCGCCAGACCCCGCAGCGCCTCGCCCGTGGCGGCAGGCTGCACCACCGCCGGGGGAGCCGCCGGCTTGACGACGACCCGCCCGGTGGGCACCGAAATGACGGCCGGGGCGGCCGGGGCGGCCGGGGGGGCCGGCGGGGCCGCGGGCTCCACGGGCAGGATCGCGCCCCGCGGGAGGGACGGACAGGTGGGCTCCTCGCCGAGGCAGGCATCGCCGAGCGTGACGGTTCCGCCGAGCTCCTGCCAACCGATGAGCACATCGAGCAGCTCTTCGGCTAGCCGCTGGCGATCCTGCTGGAGCTGCGCAACGAGCTCGGGCTCGATGGGCTGGGCCATCCACCGCTTCACGCGGGCGGCCCGTGCCAATACCTCCTGCAGCGCCGCGCCTTGCGCGAGCTGCACGCGCATGAATGCGGCGCTCAATCCGGTCGGTTCTGGGCGATTGCTCGACATTCTGTTCGGCTCTCCCGTGGCGACCGACTAGCACGACCGCATTCTACTTGAATGTACACACGACGAAAATCGTCAGAATCTCGACACATGGAGATCACGATGCGTTCCGCCCTCGCTGCCCTTTCCCTGCTCACCACCTCCGGCTGCCTTGTGTACTCGGGGAGCGGAGGCGGCGGCAAGGCCCCGAAGAACGAAGCGCCGATCGTGGAGTGGGCCGATGCGAGCTGCTACTGGGACGAAGCCTACCGGGACGACGTCTGGTGGTTCGAGGCCGACGTGGTGGACGCCGACGGCCTCGACGACGTGGTGGCCGTTTACGCCGACGTGTACGACGGCCCCACGGGCGAGTGGGTCGACGCCTTCGAGCTGTACTACGACGGCGGCAACACCTGGTACTCCGCCTGGCAGGGCCGGAGCACCTACCTCGACTGCGCCTACTACGACTACGTCGTGGACTTCGTGGCCGAGGACATCGTGGGCGAGGGCCCGGTCACCACGCTCGACGTGTACTGACCCTCCGCGGCTTGCACGCCCGCACGCACGCGCGTATGCCTCCCGCATGCGTACCGTGACCATCTACAGCACCGAATGGTGCCCCTACTGCGTGGCCGCCAAACGATTCCTGACCGGGAAGGGCGTGCCCTGGGAGGAGATCGACCTCACCGAGGATGATGCGGGACGCGCCGCCCTCGTGGAGCGTACCGGCCGCCGCACCGTGCCGCAGATCTACGTGGGGGACGAGCACGTGGGCGGGTACGACGATCTGCGCGCGCTCGACAGCAAGGGCGGCCTGATGCCGCTGCTCCAGGCCCCTTAGTTGCCCTGGGCGTGGGGGGGGGCGGCGGCCGCGGCGGCCGTGTACCTCGCGCGTGTGGCGCTCGGCCGCAAGGGGCCGCTGAAGGTGGTGCCGGCGAGCCTCCTCGCGGTGGCGATGTGGCCCTCCTCCCCGCTCGCGGCGCTCGCGCTCGCGTTCTGCGCCCTGGGCGATGCGCTCCTCCTCGACAAGGACCGCTTCTTCCTCCACGGGCTCGGCGCCTTCCTCGTGGCGCACGTGCTCCTCGTGCCCGCGCTGCTGTCGCGGGCCGCCGGCGCCCCCTCCGCCGGGCTGCTGGCCGGGATCGCCCTCGCGTTCGTGCTCGTGCTGGCCGGCGTGCTGCCCCGCGTGCGGGGGCGCCTCCGCCTGGCCATCCCCCTCTACGCCGCGGCGCTCGCCGCCATGCTGGCCGCCGCCGCCGCCGTGTCGCCGCTCGCGCTCCTCGCCGCCGCGATCTTCGCGCTCAGCGACACCCTGCTCGCGGTGAACCGGTTCGTCCGCCCCCTCCCCGCAGCCGACCTCGCCGTGAGCCTCACCTACCAGTCGGCGCTGCTCCTCCTCACCGGGGCACTGCTGCGTCTGCCCCCGCCGTAGCGGAGAGCGAGGCGGCGAGGACGCCGGCGAGGGCATCGAGACGCCCGCCCTCCGCCAGCCCGGCGGGGAGGCCCACCACGAGCTCGAGGCCGCCGGCGTGTCCGGTGAGGGTGATGAAGGCACCCGAGCCAGGGTTGGCCGGCGGAAGCCAGTAGAGCGCGCGGCCCCGGAACCCCGCGTGGTCGAGCACGGCGGCATCCTGCAGGCCGAGGTTCGAGATGGAGGCGGTGCCGGGCACTCGACGCGCCCGGAGCTGGGCGCTCGCCGAGGCCGACGCGAGCGCGGCGAGCAACCACACCGGCCAGACGTGCAGCCCGTCGGCCGCGTGGAGGCTCGCGTGGGGCTCCGGCGAGTGGACGGCAGCCCGCAAGCGCGCCGCCACCGCAGCGACGTCCTCGTCGAGGAGCACGTCGAGGCGCACGAAGCCGGTCAGGTTCGCGGCCACGGCGGGGCGGGGGGCCGGGCGGAGGTCGACGGGGACGGACACCCTCACGCGCTCCCCGCGCGCGGCCGCGAGCCCGAGCGCGATCCGCACCACGGCGTGGCGCGGGGCCGCCGGCAGGGAGCGTCGCGCCCAGCGGGGCTCG
>CAISIK010000172.1 GCA_903885375.1 uncultured Pseudomonadota bacterium | reverse complement strand
GCCGTGCTGGCCGGCTTCGGCGCCCGGGTGCCGGGGGCCGGCGCGCCCCGTCGGTGGGCGGAGCGCTTCGCGTGGGCCTGCCTGCCGCTCGTTTTCGCCCACCTCTCCTGGCGGGTGGGGCCCTGGGCGTTTCCGCAAGGCGGGGCCTCGGTGCAGTCGGTGGTGGCCGCCTACGTGGCCGACGCCGGCCGCGCGGCGGGCTCGGTCTGGCCCGTGCCGGATGGCATCCTCGAGACGCCGTTCAGCTGGGGGCACCACCCGCCGAGCCGGCTCCCTCCCACCCTGCAGCAGCTCGCCGAGGTGGATCGCGCCCGCCCGGCCATCGTGGAGCGGCTCGCGTTGCTCAGCCCCGCCGTCGGCGAGCTCCGCACGATGCTCCCCAGCCTCGCAGCGGCGGGCGCGGCGGCCGTCCTGCTGCTCTTCCGCCGCCCCCGCGCGCTCTTCGCCCTCCTCGCGGTGAGCGCGCCCTTCGCGCTCCTCCTGCGCGCCGCCGCCCTCAGCCTCCCCCACCCGCGCCAGCTCGCCCAGGGGGCCGGCTTCCTCCCCGTGGTGCTCGGCGTGGGCTCGGCTGCGCTCCTCGCCGGCCTCGGCTACGCCCTCCGTTGGGCGGTCTCCCGGCGCGCGGGCCGCACGATCCCCGCGCACTGGGCAGGCCGAGTGGATGCCGCTGCCACCGCCCTCGGCGTGGCCCTCGTGGCCGCGGCCCTCGCCGGCCGGGTGCCGAGCGCGCTCGGCCCCGACGCCGCCTGGCGGGATGTGTTGAGCGCCGAGTCGGAGCCGCACGCCTCCATCGAAGCGGCCCGGGGGCAAGCGGGCGGCGGACCGCCCTCGCCCTGCGTGGGCCTCCTCCTGCGTGACCTGCACGAAGGCCACTCCCTCGAAGTGCCCTGGCTGCCGCCGGCGCGCAAGCGCCCCGCCGACCTGGGGCGCGCGCCGCCCCAGGATCAGGCCACGATCGCGCCCGCCGAGTCGGCCGCAAGCCCCTCCCGGTAGAGCGCGGCGTACATGCCGTCCTGCTCGAGGAGGGCCGCGTGGGTGCCGACCTCGGCGACCTTCCCCTCGGCCAGCACCACGATGCGGTCGGCCCGGGTGATGGTGGAGAGCCGGTGCGCGATCACGAGGCAGGTGCGGTCGGTGAAGATGCGGCCGATCGCTGCCTGCAGGAGCCGCTCGGACACCGGGTCGACGTTGGCGGTGGCCTCGTCGAGGATGACGAGCGAAGGGTCGCGCGAGAGAGTGCGCGCGAGGCTGAGGATCTGCCCCTCGCCGGCGCTGAGGTCGGAGCCGCGGTCGCGGAGGCGGTGGTCGAGGCCCTCCGGGTAGCGAGCGGCGATGAGGTCGGCCCCGCTCTGGTGGACGGCCGCGGCCACCCGCTCGGGGTCGAGCGTCGGGTCGCCGAGGGTGATGTTGAAGCGGAGCGTGTCGCGGAAGAGCTGCACCTCCTGGCGCACGCTCCCCACCGCGCGGCGCACGGCCTCGGGGCGGAGCTCGCGAAGCTCCACGCCATCCACGGCGATGGAGCCCTCGTAGCCGTCGTGCACGCGGGCGAGCAGGCGCACGAGCGTGCTCTTGCCGGCGCCGGTGCGCCCCACCACGGCCACCACCTCGCCGGGCGCCACCTCGAGGTTGATGCCGTCGAGGATCCACGGCCCGTCGTCCCGGTAGCGGAAGCGCAGGTCGCGGATGCGCAGGGAGCCCTGCGGGGAGGGGAGGTCCCGGTTGCCGGGGGTGATGCGCTCGGTCTGGCCGAGCAGCCAGAAGATCTTGTCGAGCGCGGTGCTGGCCCGCTGGAGGAAGGTGATCTTGCTGCTGAACTCGCGGAGCGGACGGAAGAGGCGTTCGATGTAGTCGAGGAACGCGAGCACGAGGCCGATGGTCACCACGCGCTCGTCGAACGCCACGCTGAACCACAGGATGAGCGCCACGCAAACGCTGGCGATGCCATCGATGAAGGCGTACAGGCCGGCGTCGTAGAGGTTGTTGGTGACGTTGGCATCGCGGTAGCGACGGTTGAGCTCGGAGAACCGCGCGGTCACGCGGCTCTCGAGGCCGTAGAGCTGGATCACCTCGATGCCGGCGATGCGTTCGGCGCAGTAGGCGTTGAGCGCGGCGAGCGAATCGCGGATGTCGGCGAACAGCGCCCGCATGCGGCGGCGCGCGAACTCGATGACGCCGGCCACGGGCGGCCCGAGGAGGCAGAGGAGCGCGGCGAGGCGCCAGTCGAGCCAGAACATCGCACCCAGCACCGACACCATGCTCAGGACGTCGAGCAGGAGCGAGACCGACCCCGCCGAGATGGCCTCGTTGAGCGCCTCCACGTCGCTCGTGGCGCGCGACATGAGCTGCCCCGTGGGCTGTCGCTCGAAGAAGCGCTGGCTGAGCGAGAGCACCTGCCGGAACAGCGCGTGCCGCACCCGGAGGATGGTGTTCTCCGCGCCGGTGACGAGCGCGTAGGTGTACGCCCCCTCCACCACGAAGCCGAGAAGCACGGTGGCGAGGTAGGCCCCGGCGAGCAGCTGCAGCCCCTCCTGCCGGCCGGTGGTGACGTGCTCATCCACCACCTCGCGCAGCAGGATGGGCTGGAGCACGCCGACGCCCGCGATCAGGGGCATCAGCAGGACCGCGCCCACGAACCAGCGCACGTCGGGCCGGAGGAAGGGGAGGAGCGACCGCCAGGTCCACCACGTGGGCTCGGGTTCGCGGCTCATGCGCTGGCCTCGGAGGTGGCCTGGGCCTGCCAGGCCTCGCGGTAGGGGCCGGGGCGCTGGAGCAGGGATTCGTGCGTGCCCTGATCGACGAGCCGGCCTTCGTCGAGGACGAGGATGAGGTCGGCATGGACGAGCGCGGACAGGCGATGGCTTACGATCAGGCGGGTGGCGGTGGAGCGCGCGGCCAGCGTTTCGAGGAGCTCGCCTTCGGTGCGGTGGTCCACCGCGCTGAGCACGTCGTCGAGGAGGACGACGGAGGCGCCGCGGAGGAGGCCGCGCGCCAGCGCAACGCGCTGGCGCTGGCCGCCCGACAAGGAGATGCCCCGCTCGCCCACCACGGTGTCGAGCCCGCCGGGCAGCGCCTCGAGGTCCGGGCCGAGGCTCGCGGCCGCAGCCGCGGCCGCCACCTCGGCCCTTGACGCGCCGAAGCCGATGTTCTCCTCCACGCTCTCCGAGAACAGGAACGGCGTCTGCGAGACCATGCACACCGCCCGACGCCAGAGGTCGAGGTCGAGCCGCCGGACATCCACTCCGTTGATGAAGACGGTGCCCTCGGGCGGGTTCTGGAGGCGCGCGAGGAGCTTCAGGAGCGTGCTCTTGCCGCTGCCGACCCGGCCGTACACACCCACGGTGGCGCCGGCAGGAATCTCGCAGCTCACGTCGGCCAGCACCTTGCGATCGGGGGCATCGGGGAAGGCGTAGCCCAGGCAGCGGAGCGTGATCGCCGGCCCGACCGAGGGTGCGGGGAGGCGCGTGGCGGTGTCGGGCCGGTCTACCGGCTCGTCGAGCACCGTGTAGATGCGCTCCAGCGAGGCTTCGGCGCGCTGGAACACGGGCAGGAGCCACCCGAACATGCGGAGCGGCATGATCACGAAACCGACGAGCGCCACGAACGCGGCCAGCTCGCCGGCCGTGATGCGGCCCGCGCTCACGGCGCCGCCGCCGAGCGCGAGCAGCGACCAGGTGGCCACGCCCCCCGCCACCGTGAGCAGCGGGAATGCGAGGATGCGGAGGCGCGTCATCTGCAGGTTGCTCGCCCGCAGCGCGGCCGCGCGGGCATCGAGCCGGGCGGTGAAGACCTCCTCCACGCAGAAGCCCTGCACGGTGGCCACGCCCTGGAAGCTGCCCAGGAGCTCGTCGGAGAGCTCGCCGAGCTGCTTCTGCGAGGCGCGCTGGAGCGTCATCAACTGCGGCGTGGCCCACGACACCACGAGGTAGGCGAGGACACAGGGCACCGCCACGCCGAGGGTGAGGCTGGGCGAGAGGCTGACCATCTTCCACGTGCCCATGACGAGCGAGCCCACGGCGTTGGCCCCCTGGAGGAGGGCGAAGCCGGCGAGCGCGCGGGCGAAGGTGACATCGCTCGTGGCGCGGCTCAGCAGATCGCCCGTGGGGTAGCGGGCGTAGAAGTCGGGCTGGAGGCGGAGGAGGTGGGCGAAGAAGCGGTCGCGCACCGCGGACTCGGCCTCGCGGCCGGGCGTGAAGAACCAGACCCGCGAGAGCGTGCGGACCACCATGACCACGAGCCCGATGATGCCGATGAGGAGGGCATCCTCGGCCACGCCCGGCAGGCCCGCCCGCAGCAGGTCGAGGCCGTGGGCCATCGTGCTCGGCACCTGCACCCCCAGCCAGCTCGTGAGCACCACGGCGAGGGTGCCCGGCACGTACCAGCGCCAGAGGCCGATCACGTGCTCCCGGAAGAACCGGCGCGAGTGGGGGAGGGGGAGCTTCACCAGCCGAACTCAGCCCTCCGGGCCGAGCTCCGAGGGCGACACCTGAAGGCTCGACTCCAGCGAGCCGCGGCGCTCGGCCACGTCGACATCGAGGCGGGCGAGGGCTTCGGGGAGCCGGTCGTACATGCGCTTGGGCTCGCGGGAGGCGCCGGCCTGGAACAGGGCGTGCACCAGCCAGGGGAAAACCGCCGTCACGTCGCAGTGGCAGTACACGGAGTTGAACTCCACGCACTCCGCGCTCACCTTGCCCCAGGTGTGGCCTTCGCCGGCAGGGCAGGAGGAGAGCGCGCCGTTGTCGACCGGATCGACGCAGAACTGCACGTCGATGTCGAAGCCGCGCGCCTCGAGCTCGAGGATCTGCCCGAGGGTGGGCTCGCCCTGCAGCGTGTAGTTCTTCGGCACGCCGCCGCCGAGGATCCACACGCTCGTCTGCCCTTCGTTCTGCGCGAGCCACTGCATGGCGGCCATGGCGTACACGTCGGCGGCGATGTCGAGGTTGAACTTCAGCGCTTCGCCGTGGACGGCGCGGAGCTTCACCACGTTGAGGAAGATGCTGCCATCCTGGGGCGCGCCCACGAAGATGGGCACGCCATACTTCCACGCGGTGGCCAGGAGCGAGTGCTGGTCGACCCCGAGCTTCTCTTCGAGCTCGTAGAGGCGGCGACCGAGGCGGTGGTGCATCTCCGCCGTGGTCATGGAGTGCTGGAACTCCTCGGTGTTCAAGAGCCAGCCGAACAGCTGGTCGGTCTTCAGGAGCACATCCTCGGGGAAGCCGATGTCGTAGATGCGGATGATGCGGGCCTCGCGGAGCATGGTGTCGCCCGCGTCGGGGGCCACCTCGCGGAGGCGGTGCCCGAGGATGCGGTGGGCGTCGTGGTAGAGGTTCGCGCCGGTGGTGGTGAGCACGTCGATGCAGCCGCGCTCGATGAGCGGCACGATGCAGCTCCGGTGCAGGCCCGCCGGGGTCATCGCGCCCGACATGGTGGTGAACACGAAGTTGCCTTCGTCGATCGACTTCTGCATGAGGCGCGCCGCTTCGCGCACCTGCCGGCCCACGAAGGCGGGGAAGGCCGACTGCAGGAGCTCCACCCCGGTTTCACGGCCGGTGATGGCGGTGGGCCGGACCTCGCGGGAGGCCTGGAAGGCGGCGTTGACCTGGGTGCTCACGGATTCGTCGGTGGACATGCGGGCTCGGGGCGGGGCACCGGTCTAACCCCGCGGGCGAACCAGCGCGGGCCCTGTCGCAAACGGCGGGAGCCGGGCGCGGACCCGGCCCGTGGGGGCAACGCCCGCTTTCCCCTTTCTCTCCTAGGCCGCGGTGTCGCCCGAGTCGGCGGTGTCCGCCGTGTCGCCGCCCGTGTCGGTGTCCCCGCCGGAGTCGGTGTCGCCGCCCGTGTCGGTGTCTCCACCCGAGTCGGTGTCGGCGACGCTGCCCGTGTCGACCACGCAGAGGCCCTCCACGTTGAAGGTGTAGCCTTCATCGCAGGTGGGGGGCGTGCAGGCGGACAGGAGGAGGGAGAAGAGCAGCATGGCGCTTGCTAACCCGATCAGGGGCCGACTTCCCAGCTGCGAACCGTGGCGGCATCCACCTCGGCGGCCCGGTAGGGGAAGTAGTCGTAGGTGAACTCGCTCCAGTCGGTGGCCTCGCCGTAGCCGCCGTAGCCCACGTGGAACCACATCTCCGGCACGTCGTCATCGCCGAACTGCACGAGCGCCCGGTAGATGCTGCCCTCGTGGCTCGCGCAGGGCACGTTGAGGTCGTTGCCATCCCACGCGGGGCAGTCGGCCACGTTCACCGTGCTCTCATCGCCCGAGAAGGGCACCTCGATGTCATCGCCGAAGGTGCCACCGAAGCGGGCAGTGTGGACGTCGCCCCAGGTGAGGGACGCCACCCCCCGGGTTGCCGCCTCGTCGCGCAGGAGCTCCACCGCTTCGGCGAGGGACGCGAGCACATCGGCATCCCCCTTGCCATCGAGCAGGGACTCGATGCCATCGCGGTGGGCGAGGAGGTTGAGCTTGGCCACGGTGACCGGGCTCGCTTCGGCGATCGCGTTGAAGAGCACGCCCATGTCGCCGGAGAGGGTGCGGCGGCCGAGCAGCGCCTGCCAGGTGTGGAAGAGCGCGGCGGCTTCGCTGTCCTCTGCCATGTCGCCGTTCCAGGCGCCGAGCAGCGCTACACCCGAGGCCACGTCGCTGTTGCCGCGGAACTCCTCGAGGTTGGCGTCGGTCTCGATGCGGGAGGCCACGTCGGCGAGCACGGGCAGCAGATCGAGCGCGATCTCGCTGTTCACATCGGCCTGCATCACGGCGAAGTCATCCAGCGAGACCTGGCCGCGGTCGACGAGCGCCTGCGAGAGCGTGTGGATGCGCGCGCCGCGCCAGCCCGCGTCGAAGAAGCTTCCGTAGTAGAACGCGTCGTTCGTGGGGTCGTTGTCGAGGATGTGGTCGAACGGCGAGTTGTTGGCGGTGCCGATGAAGGGGCGCTGGTCGTCGAGCGAGGGGTAGAGGCTGTCGTCGAGGAACTCGCCGGTCCAGAGCACCTCGGGGTCGCTCGCATCCTGGATGCGCCTCGGATCGCCGTGGCGGACGGGGATGTGGCCGTGGGTCTGGTACCCGAAGGTAGTGGCATCGGCGAACACCCAGTTCTGCTGGCCGATCATCTCCTGGAGCACCGCCGTGCGGACCTCCTCGGCCGAATCGGCACGCCCGTAGTCGAGGTACTGGAAGAGCTCGGTCGTTTCCGGCTCGAAGCCCGCCCAGGCCGCCACCACCGAGCCCCGCGCGAAGACGCTGGACTGGATGGGCAGGAGCTCGTCGGGGATGACCACGCCGAGGTCGGGCACATCGGTGACGACGTGCTCCACCACGGAGAAGCTGCCATCGGGCTGGAGCACGTTGATGCTCACCGTGCGCGAACGGACGGGCACGGCCCGCCCGCCCACGTCGGCCGTGCCGTCGGCATCGATGGCCACGTCGAAGATGTCGATGACGTCGGCGAAGTTGGTGGTGGCCGACCAGTTGACCTTGCGGTTGTGGCCGAGGTGCACGCCCGGTACGCCCGGGAAGCTGAAGCCGGCCACGTCGAAGTTGCCGCCCGCGTCGGCGGAGTTGAGGTGCCAGGCGAGGACCAGCGAGGGCGCCATGAGCGTGGCGTGCGGGTCGTTCGCCATCATCGGCTTGCCGTTCTCGGTGTACTCGCCGCTGACCACCCAGTTGTTCGAGGCCCGGCCGGCGCTGTGGGCGTAGGCGAGGTCGTGGAGCTTCTGCCCGAAGTCATCCGGCAGGTCGGGGCCGCCGCGGGAGGTGATGTCGGGCGCGCGGCTGGCGCTCTCGGAGGCCGCCTCGCTGGCGGACTCGCCCCCATCCTCGGACACGATGAATTCGGACACGGCCGGCTGCCACACGGGCACGTCGTTGAAGTTGTTCACCAGCTCGTCGCTGATGGACACGAGCACGTCGTAGTCGAGCTGGTTGGAGTACCCGAGGTTGATGCGCTTGCCCATCGCCACCACCTCCACCACCGAGAAGGGCTCGGGGATGTAGGTGAGGGCCGACTGGCCGTACACCGTGGGGGGCTCGGCCTTGCCGGCGGCGAGGTCCTCGATGTAGCGGTTCAGGCCGGCGGTGAAGGCCACGCCAAGCCCGATGTCCTCGGGGCGCTGGGAGGCCTGGTAGCGCAGCGTGCGGCAGCCGAGGTCGATGAAGTTGAAGGTGTGGGCGATGATGTCGGTGTTGATGGCGCTCTCACCATCGAGCTCGGAGAGGGTGCCGCGGGTGGAGTTCCGGGCGCGGTCGATCTGGTAGAGCCGCTGGCGGCCCTGTTCGTAGCCGGCCGCGAAGAAGAGGTCGGAGTCGTTCTGCGCGTAGATGTGCACCACGCCGAGGTCGTCTTCCTTCGTCGTGGCCGGCGCGCTCGGCGAGTAGGTGAGGGGGATGCCCACGCCATCCGTGGTGCACGGCTCCCACTCCTCAGGGGCCGGGCGGTTCGGGGTGGGCTCTTCGGTACAGCCGAGCAGAAGGAAGAGGGTCATGGCATCGCAGGGTTAGCATGGGTCCCAGCGGATCGTCGCTGGTTTCAACGCTCGTTTGACACCGGAAACACCCGGCCCGGCTAAAGTCACCCAATGTTGTGGCTGTGGCTCCTGGGCTGTGGGGGAAGCTCCTCGATCGCGCTCGGCGGCGGCGAGGGGCGCGGTGACTCGAGCCCGCCGCCGCGGGGCGATCTCGTCGGCGACACCGGCCGCGAGCTTGTGCCGGGCGACTCCACGCCCGACACGGGGGACCCGCCCGAGGACACCGATCCCGACCTCTACCTTCCCGACGAGATCATGGAGCTGAGCCTCGACGTGGACCGGGAGGCCCTCCAGTCCCTCGAGCGCGACGGGCGCGAGTACGTGGAGGCCACGCTCGGGTGGGAGGGGCGCACCTGGCCCGTGGCCATCCACATCAAGGGCTCCTCGAGCTGGCAGGACGTGTCCGACAAGCCCAGCCTCGTGGTCGACGTGAACCGCATCGACGCCGAGCAGAAGTTCCGCGGCGTCCGGAAGTTCTACCTCCACAACGACTGCTACGACCCGAGCCAGATGTCGGAGACGCTGTCGTACGCCTTCTACCGGGAGTGGAACTACCCGGCTTCGCGCACGAGCTTCGCGCACCTCACCTTCGCCGGGAAGGACTACGGCCTCTACACCGTGGCCGAGCCCCACGAGGACCCCTTCCTCGAAGCCTGGTTCGAGGACCCCAACGGCAACCTCTACGAGAACCGCGACGCCTACTGCGATGTGGACGATGTCCAGTGCATGGAGGTGGAGCAGTCGGACGAGGGTTCCGACGAGGCCATCGGCCGCTTCGGCGCCGCCTCGAAACGAAAGGGCGGGGGGTGGCGGGCCGCCGTTGAGCCCCTGCTCGCCTGGGATCGGTTCATCGACTACCTCGCGCTGGAGATCGTGGTCGCCCACTGGGACAGCTACAGCTACGACCTTTCCAACTACTCTTTCTACCACGAGCCTTCAACGGACCAGTGGACCTTCCTCACGCAGTCGATGGACCTCGACTATGGCTACCGGCCGTGGAGCTACCCGAACTGCGGGCAGTACGGCATGGACATCGGAAAGTACACGATGGGCAGCCTCGCCGCCGGCTGTCACGCCGATGCCTCCTGCAAGGCCGAGCTGGTGGCCCGGGTGGCCGAGTACGCCGACCTCCTCGAGGCCGCCGACGGCGCCCAGCGCGTGCGCGACCTCGATGCGCTCATCGGCGAGGCCGTGAAGAACGACCCCCGCCGCTACTGGTCCGCCGCCGAGTACGACACCCACGTGGCCTGCCTGCAGACCTTCTTCGAGGCGCGGCCGGCGCAGCTCCGGGCGTGGATGGCTGAGCAGTAGCCTGCGAGCCCGGCGCTCAGCCGTTGCGCTCGGCGAGGTCGCGCTGGAGCTCCACGCACCGCGCCGCGAGGTTGCGCGCCAGCCGGGCCATCCACCCCCCTCGACCCAGCTCGGCCCCGAGCGACGCCCGCGTGATCACGCGCACGGTGACCGCCGTGGTGGCGGTGACGGTGGCGGTGCGCAGTCCCCCTTCCACCAGCGCGGACTCCCCGAAGCAGTCGCCCGGACCGAGCGTAGCGATGGGGCCGCCGTTCTGGCTGACCTCGCACTCGCCATCCACGATGAAGTAGGCCGCTTCGGCCGGCTGGCCCTGCACCACGATGTCGCTGCCGGCACCGAACCCGACCCGCTCGAACCAGAGCCCCTCGGCGCGGGCCGTGTACAGGTCGGCCCCGAGCGCCATCATCGAGGGGTAGCGCTGGGCAGGGTCGAGGCTCAGCGCCTTCATGGCGATGCGGACGAGCTCCGGTGGGGGCGAGGGCCGCCCTGCGAGCCCCACCGGCAGCGGCACGGGGCGCGCCTCGACGCCGATACCGCCGCGCTCCTCGATGGTGAGCGAGCCGTTCGGCTTGCGACCGCAGATGGAGTAGTACAGGAGCGCACCCACACCCCAAACGTCGGCGCGGGCATCGCAGACCTCGCCGCGGGCCTGCTCGGGCGAGAGCCAACCGGTGGTGCCGGCGAGGGGAATATCGGTGTGCCCGCGCACCTGGGCGATGCCCCAGTCCACCAGGTACACCTGGCCGAAGGGGCCGATCATCACGTTCTCCGGCTTCACGTCGCGGTGGATGACCTCGAGGTGGTGCGCGAAGGCGAGGGTCTCGCAGAGGCGGAGGAGGGTCTCGATCACGCGCGCGTGCGCCACGATGGGGTCGGGCTCCTGGCGCAGCATGTCGCCGAAGGTGACGCCCTGCACCTTCTTCATCGTGAACCAGTCGGCGCCGAGGTCGTGGACGGGGATCACTCCGGGGTGTTCGAGCTGCGCGGTTAGCTGCGCTTCACGCCGGAACCGCGCGAGGTCCTCCTCGGTGGCGGAGCTGGCCACCTTCACGGCAACGGAACGGTTCAAGGTCCGGTCGTGAGCGAGACGCACCGTGGCAGCCCCGCCAGAGGCCAGAAGACCGGCATCCTCGTACCGCGATGGATCGAGCAGCGGTGGGGTCGGCGGCATCGTTCAATCCTAATCCCTTTCCCATTCGTGGGCCCGGTCTGGTAGGCTCTCCCGCGCCGATGCTCTTCCTCTCTGCCGCGCTGGCCGCACCCCCCGACGTAGACACCCCCATCCCGGGAACGGGGAAGGCCCGAAAGGACGCCGCGCTGGTGGTGTCGGTGGAGGACTACACCTTCATTCCTGACGTTGGCGGTGCCACTCTCGATGGTGATGCCGTGGCCGCCTGGCTGGGAACCACCCGCGGGATCGAGCGCGTCACGCGGCTGAAGAACCCCGACCGCGCCGCGCTGCGCGCCGGCATGAGCGCGGCCACGCGCAGCGCGCGGGGCGGCGGCACGCTGTGGGTGTACTTCGTGGGCCACGGGGCGGTGGGGGAGCGCGGGCAGCGCCTGCTCCTCACGGCCGAGGCCGCCGCCGACGATGTGAGCGGCACCCCGGTGGAGGACCTGGTGGCCAGCGCGAGCACCGGGCGCGCCCGGCAGACGCTCTTCATCGTCGACGCCGACTTCGGCGGGGTGGGTCGGGGCGGCGAGCCCCTCGGCCTCGCCACCACCAGCGTTCCCGCGTGGTCCACGCCCGCCAGCGCCAAGGTGGCGGTCTGGGCCTCCACCACCGGCGCCGAGCCCAGCGCGGCCTACCCGGCCACCGGGCACGGGCTGTTCACCTGGCTCGCAGTCGGCGCGCTCCGCGGGTGGGCCGACGGCGCCACGGGCGGGCGCGCCAACGGCGAGGTCACGCTCGAGGAGGCGCAGTCCTTCGTGGCCAGGCAGTCGCGATCGCTCGGCGGCCGCGCCTGGACCCCGACGGTGGATGCCCGCCCCGAGGTCATGCGCTGGTCGCTCGCGCGGTCCCCGCTGGATGCCGGGCCCGACGCCGATGCGTTGGCCGAGATGGCGCGCGAGGAGAAGGCGCGCCGCGTGCGGGAAGCGTCGGACAGGCTGCTCTCCCAGGCCACCGGCGAATGGCTGGAGATCGCGGTCGTCACGGCCGTGGCCTCCCCGGCCGGCGTGGAGAAGCTCAACGGGTTCATCGCGCGCTACGAGCTCGCCGTGGTGCAGGTCGATGGCCTCGACGTGGCCCTGAACGTGCCCGAGGTGGCCGACGCCCGAACCCGCCTCGACGAGTTCGCGCGCGCCGAGCGGAAGAAGTCCGGCAAGAAGCGCAAGAAGCGCGGCTCGCGCGTGGCCAAGGTGGTGGCACCGCCGCCCCCGAAGAGCTCCACCGCCGCCTGCGACGACCTCGTGAAGCTCGAGCCGGCCGCGATGGGCGGTACGCTCAGCCCCGACGACCTCACCTGCCTCGAGGTGAAGCTCAACGCCGCCACCCGCCAGACCGACCGCGACAAGGTGAGCCGGGTCCTGCTCGCCAACGCCGATGGCAAGGGCAGCGTGAGCGAGTGGATGCGCCTGGCGTACCGCCACCTCGACTCCGTCGACCGCAGCGACCCCGACCTCTGCTTCCGCTACGCGCTGCTCCTCTCCCGGAACGGCACGGTCGACGATGCCGACGAGGTGCTCCTCTGGAGCGACTACGCGCTGCAGAACAAGAGCCGCTGGGAGGGGCCCACCTTCGTGGGCCGGGTGTACAACCTCTACCGCCTGCGCGCCGAGACCGCGACACGCCTCTGGATCGACGCCGAGGCGGAGCTCCTGCGCGACCGTACCGAGGAGAACGCGGCGGAGGCCGAGGAGGCCCGCGGTCTGGCGAAGAACTCCGCGCGGGAGTGGCTCGACTACGCCGCGAGCGCCTCGCAGGACACCGCACGCCCCCTCGTGCTCTGTGAAACGGCCGCGGGCAGCCCCCATTTCTGCACCGGAGGCCCCGCTGCCGAGCCTGCGCCCGAGCAGTGAGTTAGCGCGCGCCGATGCCGCGTGTGTTCATCAAGACCTTCGGTTGCCAGATGAACGAGTATGACTCGGGCAAGATGCGGGCGTTGCTCGGAAAGGATGGCTTCGAGGCCACCGAGGACCTCGCGGATGCCGACGTGGTGCTGGTGAACACCTGCTCGGTGCGCGAGAAGCCCGAGCAGAAGCTCCACAGCTTCCTCGGTCGTGTGCTCCCCATGAAGCGGCAGCGCCGGGTCACGGTGGGCATCGCCGGCTGCATGGCCTCGGTCGAGGGCGAGCGCCTGTTCAAGCGCTACCCCCAGGTCGATCTCGTCTTCGGCCCCGATGCGGTCACCCGGATCGGCGAGATGGTGGCCACGGCCCCCTCGCAGCGCATCCTCGACACCGAATTTCTCGGGGAGAGCGGCTACCCCTTCCCGAGTGAGGTCGATCCCGACGCCGCCGGCCAGATCTCCGCGTTCGTCACGATCCAGAAGGGGTGCGACAACCGGTGCACGTTCTGCATCGTGCCCGCCACCCGCGGCGACGAGGTGAGCCGCCCCCTCGGTGAGGTGCTCGCCGAGGTACGGGCCCTGGCCGACCGCGGCGTGAAGGAGGTCACCCTCCTCGGCCAGAACGTGAACAGCTACGGCCTGAAGATTCCGGGCCACCCCACCTTCGCGGAGCTCCTGCGGGCCGTTCACGAGGTGCCGGGCATCGAGGTGATCCGCTACACTACCTCGCACCCACGCGACATCGGCGAGGATGTCGTGGCCTGCTACGCCGAGCTGCCGAAGCTCGCCTCGCACCTCCACCTGCCCGTGCAGAGCGGCAGCAACCGGGTGCTCCGGCGCATGAAGCGTTTCTACACGCGCGAGCAGTACCTCGACGTGGTGGCCCGCCTCCGGGCGGCCCGCCCCGACCTCGTGCTCTCCACCGACATCATCTGCGGTTTTCCCGGCGAAACCGACGCCGACTTCGACGACACGATGAGCCTGCTCGAGGCCGTGCGCTTCCACGCCAGCTTCAGCTTCAACTA
The DNA here is from genome assembly GCA_903885375.1 of uncultured Pseudomonadota bacterium. Lineage (GTDB taxonomy): Bacteria > Myxococcota_A > UBA796 > UBA796 > SXON01 > SXON01. The sequence continues at coordinate 17,683 of CAISIK010000172.1, read as the reverse complement.
CTCGCCGCGCCCGGGCACGCCGGCGCTGAAACTGCTCGACGGCGCAGTGCCGGCCGGCGTGATGCAGGCGCGCCTGGAGCGCTTCCAGTCCCGCCAGCGCGAGATCGCGATGGAGTCCCACCTCGCGATGGTCGGCAGCCTGCAGCATGTGCTCGTGGAGGGCCCCAGCGCGCACGACGAGGGCGTGGTGTGTGGCCGCACGAGCGCCTTCAAGACGGTGAACTTCCCCGGGTCGCCCGATCTCGTGGGCCGGTGGGTGGAGGTGCGGATCATCCGCGGCTTCGCCAACACGTTGCGCGGCGAGCTGGCCGAGGCGTGAAGCGCCCTGCGAGCGGGCGGGTGGTCCTCGCCACGAACCCGCATCGTGCGCCCCCGACCGCCCCCGCTTCGGGCTCTCTCGCGGCGCTCGCGGCGCAGCTCGAAGGGGTGCTGGTGGAGGCCATCGCGGGCCGCTCGGCGCACGAGGCTCTCGAAGGCACGCTCCAGCGCGAGGCCCGCGCAGTGCTTCTGCGCCACGGGCTCGGCGAGGCGCAGGTCGGCGTGGAGCAGGCCGGCGGCGAGCTCCGCGTGCACGTGCGCCTTCCCGGAGCAGCGCAGCGCGTGCTCCAGGTCCGCGTTTCGCTCGATGGGTGAGGGGCCCCGACGCCCCCGGCTCAGGAAGCGGTCTGGTACTTCACGGAGCGCGTGAACAGGAGCTCGGACTTGCCGCCCTGCGGGCTGCGGCTCACCTTGACTTCGAGCACGCCCGCGGCCGCGCCCACGGGGGCAAAGAGGCGGAAGAACTGCACGCTGGGGCCCTTGTCGGCCACGGCCTCCTTCGTGACGTTGGTGCGCCCTTCGGCCACCTTCTTGCCGTCGGCGAAGACCTCGGCCACGAGCCAGTAGGCCGTGCCATCGAAGTCCTTCTTGCTCATGGCGTAGAGCACCGGCATGTCCACCACGACGGCATCGCGGTCGGACACGGACACGCTGGGCGCCCAGTTGTCGGTGAGGGGCTTGGCGCCGGCGGTGTCGACCGGCATGGCCGTGCTGGTGGCCTTCTCGGCGGCGCGCTCGGCGGCGATCGCGGCCTTCAGCTTCGCTTCGGCGGCGAGCTGCTCCTCGCTCAGCGTGACCGGAATGTCGAAGCTCTCCTCCTCCTTGAAGGCATCCGAGCTGGGCACGCCGGCGTTGGCGCCGCGTTCCGCGTTGGGCGGAGGGGTCGTGAAGAAGTCATCCTCATCGTCGGCCACGGAGACGGCCGGCACCGCGGCGGACTCCTCGGCTAAGGCGGTTCCCATCAAGGACAGCAGGAAAAACAGCGACATCCGGTCTCCAATGGCCCAGCTGGGCGCCCGCACGATAGACGTTATCCGCAAAATGTCAAGGAATCGAAACCCCATCGCGGTCGTCGATTCCCTTTCGACAGCGCGGGGAGGCGGGGGCCCGGGGTGGGCAAGGTGGGTCCCGGTGCTCGCGGCGGCCCTCTCCCTGCCGCTCTTCGAGGGGAACCTCCTCGCCTTCCGGCACCTCGAGGGCGCCGACCGGGTGTCGGGGGCGTTGGGCATGTTCGCCCGGGTTGCGCTCGTGCTCACCGGCGTGCTTTCCCTCCGGGGGTACGATCTCGTCGTTCGCGGTCCCGACCGGGGAACGCTCGACCTGCATCCCGTGCCGGCGGTGGCCTACGCCCGCGCCCGCCTCGCCCGCGCCGCGCGCGAAGCGTTGCCCGCGGCGTGTACCGCCTTCATGTTCCTCCTTCCCGTGGCCGACAGCCCGCCCCTGCTGCTCGCGGGGGCGCTCCTGCTCGGAGGAGCCGCCGCGGCGGGCGTCTGCCTCGGTGTGGGGGTGAACCTCGCGGCGCCCGGTCTGGGCACCAACCCGGCGATGGCCGGCCTCCTCGATGCGCTCCGCGGCGCCAACCCGCGGGCCCAGGCGGCGCTGCTCTGGGCGCCCGCCGGAGCGCTGTTCCTCGGGGGGCTGTCGGTGCTCGGGGCGATGGCCTCGCTCGAGCGGGCGCTCCTTGGGGTCGACCCGGGCTGGGCCGGCGCCGCGCTGCCGCTCGTTGCCGTGGCCATCGGCGCCCGCCTCGCGCACACCGACGCGGACTCGCTGGCGCGGCTGCCGGGGGTGCTGGGGGAGGTGGAGGCCTCGTGGTCTGCGGCGGAGGCCGCGGAGGAGGGATCGGCCGTCTACATGGACTGGGTGGTGCCGCGGCTGCCGGCCGCCTGGCAACGCGAAACCCTGCGCGTGCTGCGGCACGGTTGGCGAGGGGAGCGCGGGTGGCTGAGCCTCGGCTTCGTGGGGGCGGCAATGGCGGCGGCGGCGGGCTTCCTCGACCCGCAGCGGCCTGAACGCGCGGCGCTGGTGATGCTCACGGCGGCGGCCGGCGTGGGCATCCTCGGGCCGCGGCTGCGCGCGCGCGAGCCCGGTTGGTTGCTGCTCGCCCTCCCGGCCCCGGGCCGGACCCTCGCGCACGGCGTTGCGCTGTGGCTGTGGATGCAGTCGATCGTGCTGGCGGGGCCGATCGCGATGGCGGTCCGCAACCTTCCCGGGGCGGGCGAGATGCTGCTCCGCGGGGAGCTGTCGGCGCTGGCGCTTGCGGCGCTGGGCGCCCGGCTCTCGACCGGAGGCTACGCTGCGGTTGCGGTGCTCGTCGTGGCCGCAGGGGCGTTCTCGTGATCGAGGTCGAAGGAGTCCGCAAACGGTTCGGTCGGGTGACCGCGCTCGACGGCGTTTCGTTCCGCGTGGCGCCGGGAGAGCGCGTCGCGCTCCTTGGCCACAACGGCGCCGGCAAGAGCACGCTGATGAAGCTCATCGGGGGGCACCTGCTGCCGGGCGAGGGCACGGTCACCATCGCCGGCCGCAGCGTGGCCGACGCGCCCGACGCCGCCCGAAGGGCCCTCGGCTACGTGCCCGAGGAGCCCGACTGCTGGGGCTACCTGAGCGCCCGCGAGACCCTCGACTACGTGGTGGCCGTTCGCGGCGGTGGCGACGTGGAGGCGGCCCTCGCGCTCACTGGCCTCGGGGCCGACGCCGACCGCCTCGTGCGCGAGTACAGCCAGGGCATGCGCCGGAAGGTGGCCATCGCCGCCGCCCTCGTGGCGCACCCGCCCGCGCTCGTCTTCGACGAGGCGCTCAACGGGCTCGATCCGCCGAGCGCGCTCACCATCGTGGGCGAGCTCGTTCGCCGAGCGGAGGCCGGCGCTGCCGTGCTCGTGAGCACCCACGTGATCGATCTCGTCCCGCGGATCGCTACGCGGGTGGTGGTCCTGCGCGCCGGCCGCGTGGAGGTGGACTGCCCCATCGCCGACCTCGGCCCCGGGGGCCTCGCGGCCGTCTTCAGCGGCGCTTCGGCTCCCTGAGCGCCGCGGCCGCTCACTCGGTGTTTGCCGCCCCGGGCGTGACGTTGTCGCTGTACGTCCACGTGTCGCTGCCATCGGGCATCCGAATGGCGCTCTGCTCGCGGGGGAAGTCGGTGTAGTCCACGGCGTCGACCACTTCGTTCACGCCGGCGGGGTCGCGCAGCAGGTAGACCTGATCGCCGGCGGACTGCAGCGTGAAGGAGGCGTGGTAGGCGCCCTGCTCCGGCTGCCCGTCGCACCACACCACCACCCATGATTTCCCCGGGAGCGTGATGCCGGCCGGGAAGGTGTAGGGCGCGGCATCGTCGCGCACGTCGGTGAGGGCGAGCTCATCGAGGGGCATCGGGCGGTCGCCCGCGTTGTAGATCTCCACCCAGTCGTCGTACTCGCCGAGCTCGTCGGTGGCCTTCTCGCTGTTGCTGGCCATGAGCTCGTTGATCACGAGGCGAGCGGGCTCGGGCGGGTCGCCCGTGTCCACGGCGGTGTCCTCGCCGGTGTCGGTGCTGGTGTCTGCGCCGGTGTCGGTGCCCGTGTCGCCGCCGGTGTCTGCGGTGTCGTTGGCCGTGTCACCCCCCCGGCCCTGTTTGTCGAGCACGCACCACTCCCCCTCCACGTGGGTGCCGGGGCCGCAGTAGTACCGCTCCGCGCAGCCGGGGAGCGCGAGGAGAACGAACGGGAGGAGGATGGGGCGCATGAGGATGGACTAGCCTGTTCAGTGCACCAGGTCGCGGAAGACCTCGGGGAGCCGGAGCGGCAGGCTGTCCATGTCGTCGAGCTTCAGGAAACGTCCGGCGCCGAAGATATCGGTGAGGTAGCGGTCTGCGGCCTCCTCCGGGTCGATCGAGATGCAGAAGACGTGCACGCCGAGCCGTCGGGCTTCGGCCACGGCCATGGCGGTGTCGCGGATGCCGTACCGGCCGCGGTATTCGGCGCGGTCCTCGGGTTTGCCGTCGCTCACGATCATCAGGATGCGGCGGGCTTCCGGACGCTGGGCGAGCAACCAGCTCGCGTGCCGGATGAAGGCCCCCATGCGGGTGGCGCCGTTGGGCCGCAGGTTCGACAATCGCTTGAACACCGGCTCGCCGTAGGGCTCGTCAAAACCCTTGATGCGGCTCAGCTGGCAGTCCATCGGGTGGGTGTTGCCGAATCCGTAGAACGCATGCGGGAAGTTCAGCATCCGCAGCCCTTCGGAGAACAGGACCACCGCCACCTGCTCGAGGTGGATCACGTGCCCCTGGGTGCTCCCCGACAAGTCCACCATCGTGAGGATGGCCACCTCCTGCCTGGCGCGGATGAACCGACGGAAGATGCGGTCGTCGGGCGTCTGCCCGGCGCGGATGTCGGTGACCGCGAGGATGGCGCGGTTCAGGTCGACCTCGCTGCCGTCGGGCTGCCCCGTCACCCACCGCTCATCCACGCGGAGGGCCTCGAAGCGGCGGCGGATCTGCTTGATCTGGGGGCCGTTGGCCTCCACGATGCGCTCGTAGCTGCCGAGCGGGCCCGTGGCGGCTTCGGGGGTGAAGACCCGCGTGGCTTCGAAGCGGTACACGCCGGCGGGGTCGTCCCACTCGTCCCACGAGCGGCCGCCGTCCTCGTCGGGGCGCGGCACGTCGCCGTCGGTGAGCGCGGCGGGATCGGCACCGGCGCTCCAAGCGGCGGCGCCGTAGCGCACCTCGCGTGCGGCGCTCTGCGCTTCGTCGCGGAGCTTGCCGTAGGCGGGCGCGTTGCTCTCCACGGGGGGGCCGGAGAGCCGGGCGAGGAGACGCGCCCGCAGCCCCAGGCGGTTCGGCTCGGGCTCCGGCGCGGGCCCCGTCTCGGGGGTCTGTCCCCGCCGGGCCATCGCCTCGATCAGCTGCCGGAGCGGCTTGTTTCCCTTCTTCCACTCGTTCTCGTTCGCGAGGTCGCGCGCGAGGTCGGAGAGGATCCACTCGGGACGGATGATCCCCACGTAGAAGGGCAGGGGAGGGGGCCCGAGCCGCAAGCGACGGAAGTGCTCGCGGAGCCGCTGCGCCTGGCCGAGGAGGACGGCGGAGATGCCCGGGCCCTCGCAGTTGTCGACCGCGCGGATGGCCTCCCGGGCCACCGCGCCGTCGGGGCCCGCCGGACGCCAGTTGAGGCACACCACGAGCCCCTCGTAGAGCGGCAGGAACGCGTCGGGCAGCCCCTCGCGCGGCACTTCCGTGAGGTTCACCCGGAGGCGGCCGGCCTTCTCGAGGAGCGGCACCTGCCGGAGGCGGGCGCCGAGGCCGGGGAACTCCCGGCTCCATCGACGCAGCGTGTACCGCGTGGCGAGCAGGTGGTAGCTGCTCCGCAGCACCCAGTCGCGGTAGAGCTCACCGAGCACGCGCCGGTCGGACAGGAGGCCGTGGCGCGAGAACCCCAGCTGGATGAGCCCGGCGGCCTGAAACAGCAGCAGGTCGGTTTCGGGCTCCTCCGGCGCGGGCATCGCCTTGGGCAGGTAGATGCGCTGGTTGTCGGTGCAGGCCGGGTCGCTGTAGCCGATCTCCACGGCGCGCCCGTCGAGCATGGTGAAGAGCGCCCGCAGCTGCTTGTGCACCCGGTCGAGCGGAAGGCCGTGCCGCTCCCCCGAAGTGAGCTGCCGACCGGGCGGCGCGAACAGGAACCGGCGCAGGAGCGCGAGCTCGGCCTCCTCCTCATCCGCCTCGGCGAGCCCCAGATCGCGCGCGCTCACGCCGTACTCCCGCTCGGTCTCGGCGAGCAGCTCCTCGGCGGTGAGCGTGGGGGCGGGCATGCGGGAGCCCTACCCCTATCCGAGCACGCTGCGGACGAGCTCTCGGAGGGCCTTGGTCATCTCGGCATCGTCGGTCAGGGAGCCCACCAGCGTGGCTTCCGCCGCTTCCTTCAGCGGCAGGCCCGCCACCACGAGCTGCCCGGCGTACACGAGCAGGCGCGTGCTCGCACCCTCCCCGAGCCCGTGGCTGCGCAGGTTCCGCGAGCCGCGACCGAGCTTCACCAGCTGGGCCGCCAGCTCGGGCGCACACCCCGACTCCGCCGCCACGATCTCGGCCTCCACGGCCTCCGGCGGGTAGTCGAAGTTCAGCGACACGAAGCGCTGCCGCGTGCTCTCCTTCAGCTCCTTGGACAGCGCCTGGTAGCCGGGATTGTAGCTGATCACGACGAGGAAGTCGTCGGGCGCGTGCAGCTCCTCGCCCAGCCGGTCGAGCGGCAGGCTGCGACGGTCGTCGGTGAGCGGGTGCAGCACCGTCATCACGTCGGCGCGCGCCTCCACCACCTCGTCGAGGTAGCAGATCGCACCTTCTCGAACGGCGCGGGTGAGGGGTCCATCCCGCCACACGGTGTTGCCGCCCTCCAGGAGGAAGCGCCCGGTGAGGTCGGCCGCCGCGAGGTCCTCCTGGCAGGCCACCGTCACGAGCGGGCGCCCGAGCTTCTCGGCCATGTACCGGACGAAGCGGGTCTTGCCGCAGCCCGTGGGGCCCTTGAGCAGCACCGGGAGCCGGCGCCGCGCTGCCGTTTCGAACACCGAGACTTCGTTGCCGTGGGGGCGGTAGTACACCATCGCCGCGAGGGTAGCGCGGAAGTCGAGCGATGGCGACAAGCAGGCGAGGCCCGCATCAGCCGCAGGGTGACTCCTCGATGTCACCTGTGCCCTGCAGGCCGGAGGGCAGCACGGGCACCGTCTCCGCGGGGATGCGCACCATCTCGTAGGCGAACCTGTCCCCGATTATGCCGCACTTCGGCTGGCCCACGGACTCGTCCAGAATGTCGGATTCCCAGGCGGCAAGCACCGTTGTGAGGTACTCGTTGCCGCCGACGACGAGGATGGTGGGCTCCGACGGCCCGATGGCCACGTCGCCATCGTCAGCGGCGAACACCAGCTCGCGTGCGGTGAGGAGCCAGTACTCCACCTCCATCGTTCCGAGCGCGTCGCCGTAGCGCACGAACCCGGCGCCGAACGCGCTCGGGTACTCCGAGGACGGCTCCCTCGCCGCCGCCTCGTACTCCACCGACGTGCCCGAAGCGATGACCAGGCTGCGGTAGGAAGCCGCTTCCCCGATCACCGGCGTACTGCTCTGTTCGAACTCGTAGCCGCCCACCACCACGGTCGCCGCAACGCCGTCGAGGGGGCCGAGGTCGGGCTCTGCCGGGGACCGCAACGTCCAGGCGGCGTCGGCGGCCACGACCCTCCACTCTTCAACGCCTCCGGTCACCTCGAGGGCGTCGCCCTCGTGCCCGGCTCCCTGGTACACCACCTCCGGTGAGTCGAGCAGGAGCTCGGGGGTCTCGTAGGTGGCCCTGCTGCAGGCCAGTTGAAGGAGGAGGATCACGCCGTTCTCGGGACTGCGGGCGGCAGATCCGGTGGCGGCCAGCCCCGAAGTGTCCATGTTCCCCACCGTCATGGGGCGCCAGCCGCCGCCCCACGGAGGTGGCGCTCCCCATCGGGCGTCCCGAGGGGCCAACCCCAAAGCGAAACCCCCTCCCGAACGCAGTTCGGAAGGGGGTTTGTTTGGTAGTCCCAAGGGGAATCGAACCCCTGTTTGAGCCGTGAGAGGGCTCCGTCCTAACCGCTAGACGATGGGACCAGGTTGTGAGGCGCGACAAGCGCGGTGCCGGTGGTTGAGGCGCTAGGGGTCGAACCTAGAGTCTCCTGAGTCAGAGTCAGGGATGTTGCCAATTACACCACGCCTCACCGGCGCGACACTCTATTATGCAGCCCGCCCGCAGGTGTCAAGACCACCGCGTGCGCATCCTCCGCAGGGAAGTTTCGCGGCCGAGGAGTGCCAGCGACTGCCACAGGCCCGGCCCCACCTTCTGGCCGATGAGCGCCACCCGGAGCGGCTGGGCGAGCTTGCCGAGCTTCACGCCGGCCTCGGCACACACCGCGTTGCCGGCCACCTCGAGGCTCGCCTCCGTCCATTCCGGCAGCGCCGCGAACGCGATGGCCGCCGCCTCCACGAGCGCGGCCGCGGGCGCGAGCACGCCGGCCACGGCCTCGCGGTCCACGACCACGTCGACGTCGGGCTGGTAGAAGACCGCAGCGCTCTCGGCGAGCTCCACCAGCGTCTGGCAGCGGTCGCGGAGCACGCGCACCACCTCCACCCAGTTCGCCCCCGCTTCGAACCCGCGCGCCGCGAGGAAGGGCCGCCCATCGGCCGCGATACGCTCCACCGGGAGCGACTTCATCCAGTGGGCGTTCACCCACTTCAGCTTGGCGATGTCCCACTTCCCGGCCGAAGCCCCGATCCCCTCCACGGAGAACATCTGCACGAGCGCGGGCACATCGAACAGCTCGGCATCGCCGTGCGCCCAGCCGAGGCGGGCGAGGTAGTTCACCAGCGCTTCGGGCAGGAAGCCGCGATCGCGGTACTGCCCCACCGCCACATCGCCGAACCGCTTCGACATCTTGCGGCCCTGCTCGTCGAGGATGAGCGGCATGTGGCCGAAGCGCGGCCGCGGCGCGCCGATGGCCGCGTAGATCAGGAGCTGCTTGGGGGTGTTGTTCAGGTGCTCGTCGCCGCGGAGCACGTCGGTCACCTGCATGGCCACGTCGTCGCAGACCACCACGAAGTTGTACATCGGCATGCCGTCGGGCCGCACGAGGATGAAGTCGTCGAACTCGGTGCTGTCCCAGGTGACCGGCCCCTTGATGAGATCGTCGACCTCCACGCTCGTACCGTCGGGAACGTGCAGGCGGATCGCCGCCGGACCGGCCTCGGGGCCGAGCCCCAGCGTGCGGCAGTGGCCATCGTACCCACGACGCCCGCCGGACTCCTTCGCCGCCTCCCGCAAGGCCTGGAGCCGTTCGGTAGAGCAGGTGCACCGGTAGGCCTTGCCCTCGTCGAGCAGGCGCTGCGCGATGGCCTGGTAGGTGTCGAGGCGCTCCGTCTGCCGGTAGGGCGCGTGCGGGCCGCCCACGCGCGGGCCCTCGTCCCACCCGATGCCGAGCCAGCCGAGCCCGTCGAGGATGGCATCCACGGCCTCCTCGCGGTTGCGATCCTCGTCGGTGTCCTCGATGCGGAGGATGAACTGGCCGCCGCTCTTGCGGGCGAGGAGCCAGTTGAAGAGGGCGGTGCGGGCGCCTCCGATGTGGAGGTAGCCGGTGGGGCTCGGCGCGAAACGGGTGCGGTGGCTCATGGGCTCGGCGGGGAGGGGAGCCGAGCTAATCCGGGACGGGGCGGTGCGCCGCGACCAGCAGCTCGTCGGAGGGGCGCCGCCGCGCACCGCGCTGCCTCCGCGACCGCCTTGTACTTTCGGCTACGGCGCCGCCGGATACTGCACGACCGAGAGGTCCCACTCGCCGAGCACGCCGTTGATCTGGGCGAAGTACTGCTCCTCCTCGAGCTTGGCCTGCGTGTTCTGACGCATGGCGGCGTCCCACGCGGCGACATCGCCCGCCGCCCAGGCCGCGGAGAGCGCCGTGTAGGCCGCGGCGCGCTCCGACCAGGCGTGCACGAGCAGGGCGTGCACCGTGGCGAGGCGGGGCTCGACCGGCGCGATCGCCGACACCGTGCGCGAGAGCTCGGTGGCCTCCGGTACGAGCTCCTTCGCCAGCACCTCGGCGAGCTGGCCGCCATCGATCTCCTTCTTCTTCACCCGCGAGGCCTCCGTGAGGAAGCGCTGGGCGAGGGCGCCGTTCTCGACGAGGGCGGGCCCCAGCGAGTCCACATAGCCCTGGGCTTCGGTGGCCTCGGGGCCCCCGGCGCAGGCGAGGACGAGGAGCAGCATCGGCAGGATCGAGCGCACGCCGGTGGTGTTAACGCGCCCGGGTTATCGGGGTGGCCGTGAAGCTCCTCGAGACCCTCCGGATCCGCGCCGCCTCTGCTGTCCGCCGCCAACGTGCCCGGGTGGGGAGGCCGGATCGTCCGGCCCGGCTCGACATCCGGCTCGATGGTTTCGATGCCGACGGGGTGGAGGCCGGCGCACCGCTGGGCGCCGAAGCCTGGCAGGAGCGCATCGTGGAGCTGCTGCTGTGGGCCGGCGCCATGCCCGTCCGCGTGGTCGCTTCCGCCGACCATGCCCTCCTCGCCGACACCGTTCGTTTCTGTCATCGCCTGGAGATGCCCGTCACCGTGCGCACGGGCCCCGAGGGTCTCACGCCCGCCCGGTCGGCGGAGCTCATCGACCGTGGCATGGCCCGCTGCGAGCTCGTGGTGGCGGCGGTGGATGAGGCGGCCGAAGCCGCCGTACGCGCGTTGGTGCACGGTCGCAACAGCCGCGCGGCCAACCTCACGGTGCACATCCACCTCGTGGTGAGCGAAGCCTCCGCGCCGGGGGCGGCCGCCGCGTTCGAGCGCGCGCGTGCGCTGGGGGTCGATGGCGTGGTGCTGGCCGGGCCGATGCGCCCCACATCACTCTCCGCCAGCGCCCAGGCCGGAGTTCGGGCGGCCCTCGCCATCGGCTGGCCGCTCCAGTCCACCTCTCCGGTGGCGGCCGAGGCCCTCCCGCGGCTCGACGCTGCCGGGCCGGGCGCGCCGCGAACCTCCGGCCGCTGCAACCTTGGTGGGCTGCGGCTCGCCCTCGGCCCCGACGGCGTGGGCTACGTCTGTCCCTTCAAGCCCGGTCGGGCGAGCGGCCCGCTCGCCGAAACGAGCGCTGAGCTGGCCGCCCACCGCGACGCGATCCGCCGTTGTGATCGGCATTGCGCACACCCCGAGCTGGTTTGACGCCCTCGCCCCGCTGAGATAGACGTCGCCGCTTCTATTTTCTGGCAAGCGGAGTTCTGGTGATCGTGGCCCTGGCAGATGTCCCCTCGCACGGACTGAGCGTTCCGCTCGGCGCGTGGGGTCCTGCGGCCGCGGCTGCCGGTTTCGGCGGCGTAGTGAAGGCGTTCGAAGGCGCCTTCGTCGTGACCCGCCACGCCGAACATCTCGCCGTTCGCGGCGAGATCCACCTCGTGGGCGAGGTGCCGTGCGATCGCTGCGGTGAGCCGCTGGTGCTCAGCCTCGGTGGCGAGCTGAGCGTGCTCTACTCGCCGATCTCCTCCGTGCCCGAAACCGAGGAAGATGACGAAGGCCTGCCCCGCCCCCCCATCGCGCTCGAAGAGCCAGTGGAGGATCTTGGCGAGTACGACGGCGTGAGCCTCGATCTCGCGGCGGTCGTGCGCGAATGGGCCACCGTCGAGCGCCCGGTGCGCCTCCTCTGCGGCGAGCTTGATGAAGCCGAGGATGCGCCCTGCCGCGCCCGGTTCCGCGCCCGCGCCAACCTGACCGACGCCCCCGTCGTCGATCCCCGCTTCTCCATTCTCACTTCACTCTCACTCTCCGAGGAATAGTCCCATGGCCGTACCCAAGAAGCGTATGTCCCGGTCCCAGACCGGCCAGCGTCGCGCGCACGATGCGCTGAAGCTCACCGCCGCCGTCGAATCCTGCCCTGATTGCGGCGCCTCCAAGCTCCGCCACCGCGTCTGCGGCGAGTGCGGCAGCTACCGCGGTCGCAAGATCTTCGCCGACAACGACGTCGTCGCGGCCGAGTAGCGGTCGGTGGCCGATCCGCGCCCCGTCGCCCTCGATGCCTTCGGGGGCGACAAGGCCCCGGATGCGATCCTCGAAGGGGCGGCGATCGCCCTCGGCCAGGGCGTGCCCGTGGTCCTCGTGGGCGATGCCGATCGCCTGAAGGGGAGGGTTCCGCGCGGCATCGAGGTGGTTCACGCCCCGGAGATCGTGGGGATGGATGAGTCCGCCTCCACACCGCTCCGACGGAAGCCGAAGGCGTCGATCCGGCGCATCTTCGAGCTCGTGGCCGAAGGTTCGGCCCAGGCTGCGGTCACCTGCGGGCACTCCGGGGCGGCCATGGCGGCGGCCATGCACGTGCTCGGGGCCATCCCTGGGGTGGACCGTCCCCCGCTCTGCACGGTCGTGCCAAGACGCGATGGCGGGCAGTTGGTGCTGCTCGACCTCGGCGCCAACGTGGACTGCAAGCCCGAGCACCTCGCCCAGTTCGCCGTGCTGGGAGAGGCCTACGCCCGCGCCGTGCTCAAGCTGGAGCGGCCGCGGGTGGGGCTCCTCGCCAACGGGGAGGAGCGCGGCAAGGGCAACACCCAGGTCCGCGCTGCCTTCGGCAAGCTCGAATCGTTGCCGCTCGCCTTCGTGGGCAACGTGGAGCCGCTCGGCGCCCTGCGCGGCGAGTGTGATGTGCTCGTGTGTGATGGCTTCGTCGGCAACGTGATGTTGAAGACGGTGGAAGGTACCGTGGAGGTGGTGGGGCACGTCCTGCGCGATGAGCTCCGGCGCAACCCGGGTGCCCTCCTCGGGCGGTGGCTGCTCGATGGCGCCTTCCGCCGCTTCCGGCAGCGCACCACCTACGACAGCGTGGGCGGCGCCGTGCTGCTCGGACTCGATGGTGTGGCGGTGGTGGGGCACGGTCGGGCCGATGCGCGGGCGGTGGCGAGCGCGCTCCGGTACGCGCGCAACTGCGCTGCCGCGGGCCTCGTGGCCTCCGTCCGCCACGACGCGCTCCTCGCCTTCGGAGCCGCCGAGGGCGCCCTGGCCGGGATTTCGACCGAGCCGTAGGAACCCGTGGCAGCGCTCCCGACAGGGGTTAGACGGCCCGGACTACCGGAAAACAGATGGCCAACGAAGAAACCACCCGCCGTGTGAAGGACCTGATCGCCGAGTCGCTCGGGGTGAACCCGCTGGAAGTGGCCCCCGAAGCCTCCTTCATCGATGACCTCGGTGCCGACTCGCTCGACATCGTGGAGCTCGTGATGGCGATCGAGAAGGAATTCGCCATCGAAATCCCCGACGAGGATGCGGAGAAGATCTCCACCGTCCGCGATGCCATCGACTACATCAGCAACAAGGTAGTGAAGTAGGTCGTGAAGCGGCGCGTCGTCGTCACCGGCCTGGGCGCGGTGACGCCCTGTGGCAACGATGCGGCTTCCACCTGGGCCGCGATGCGTGATGCGCGCTCCGGCACGGCGCGCGTGTCGAAGTTCGATGCGTCGGCCATGCCCGTGCAGATCGCGGCCGAGGTCAAGGACTTCGACGCGCAGCGTCGGATCGACAAGAAGCTCATCCGTCGCCTGGACCTCTTTGCCCAGTACGCGATGTACGCGGCCGATGAGGCGCTCGAACACGCGGGCTACACCCCCCGGGAGGGCGGCGATCCCCGCTTCGGCGTGTACGTGGGCACCGGCATCGGCGGCCTTCAGGAGATCGTCAACGGCAGCCGCCTGTTCGATGCTTCGGGCTGGAAGGGCCTCTCCCCTTTCTTCATCCCTCGCGCGCTCACCAACCTCGCGGGCGGCCAGATCGCCATCCGCTACGGCGCTCAGGGCCCCTCGCTCTGCGTGACCACCGCCTGCGCCACGGGCAACCACGCCATCGGCGAGGCCTTCCGCGCCATCCAGTACGACGATGCCGATGCCATCCTCGCCGGCGGCTGCGAGGCGGCGGTGAGCCCGGTGGGCCTCGCGGGCTTCATGGTGATGCGCGCGCTCTCGAAGCGCAACGACGATGCCGCCACCGCCAGCCGCCCCTTCGACAAGGATCGTGATGGGTTCGTGATGGGGGAGGGGGCGGGCATCCTGCTCCTCGAGTCCCTCGAACACGCCCAGGCGCGCGGCGCCGAAGTCCTCGCCGAGATCACCGGCTACGCCCTGAACAACGACGCCTGGCACGACACCGCGCCTTCTCCCGGTGGCGCCGGGGCGGCGCGCTGCATGGCGGCCGCGCTCAAGAACGCGGGAATCCCCCCCGAAGCCATCGACTACATCAACGCCCACGGCACCAGCACCGAGCAGAACGACGTCTCCGAAACCGAGGCGGTGAAGTCTGTCTTCGGGGCCCACGCGCGCCGGCTCACGATGTCGAGCACAAAGGGCGTCACCGGGCACCTCCTCGGCGCGGCCGGCGGCGTCGAGTCGGTGGCCACCGTGATGGCCTTGCGCACCGGGATCGTGCCGCCTACGGCCAACCTGTTCGAGCCCGATCCCGCCTGCGATCTCGACTACGTGCCGCTCACGGCGCGCGAAACGCGCCCGCGCACCGCGCTGAGCAACAGCTTCGGCTTCGGCGGCGTGAACGCGGCGCTGGTCTTCCGGCGCTTCGAGGGCTGAGGCTCAGTCGCGCCGGGGCGGCGGGCCGGCCGGCAGGTCTTCCCACGCGATGGTGCCGGGCTCGTAGATGGTGGCCGTGAACTGGCGGTGCACCACCTTCTCGTCGCGGGCGGTGGCATCCTCGGAGGGGTGGCGCAGCGCGAAGGCGGCGCGGGCCGCCTCGTCGTAGCCGGTGAGGGGGATGCCGAAGATGCGCGACATCTCCTCGCCGTCCACCGCGCTCGGGTGGGCGAAGTGCACGGCCAGGGCGCGGAGGTGGTTCGTCCAACGACGGCCGAGGGGGCGGGCGAGCCCGGAGAGGGCCCGCAGCGCGGCCGGCGGCATCTGCCAGCGATCGGTGCCGAGGCCGTTGGCAGCGCACATCCGCTCGAACGCCGACCCGACGGTGAGCGCCTCGGGGCCTCCGACCGTGACCACCCGGTTCTTCACGGCCGGGAGGTCGAGCGAGGCCATCGCCATCAGCGCGAGATCGCGGGTGTAGATCGGGCTCACCGGCGTATCGGCGGCGCCGGGAAGGAAGACGTTGCCGTTGGCTTCGACCCGCCGCGCGAGGTCGGCGAAGTTCTCCACGAACAGGCCGGGCCGCAGGATGGTGTAGGCGAGCCCGCTCTCCACGAGGGCGGCTTCGGCCGAGCGCTTGCTGGAGAAGGCCGGCACATCGCCCCCGCTCTCCACGCCGGCGCAGCTGATGTAGACGAGGTGCTCCACCCCGCGGGTACGGGCCGCTTCGAACAGCGCGATGCTGCCCTCCGCGTTCACCCGGCGGTGGTCGTTGTCGGTCCGCTCCACACGAACGCCGTGGCAGGCGATGACCTGTTTTACGTCGCGCAGGGCGCGGCCGAGGCTGGCGGGATCCCGCAGGTCGCCGAAGAAGTAGGCGCTCCCGGTGTCGTTGAGCCAGAAGTACTCGCTGCCCTTCCGCACGAGGCAACGCACATCCAACCCGACGGATCGCAAGACACGAACCACCTGGGAACCCAGCCGTCCAGTGGCACCCGTCACGAGAATCATCGGCCAGCTCCCGAAGGCACGGGGGCTATCCCATCCACCCGGGCACCGCAGCTTGGGAACAAGATCGCATCCAGCCCTTGACCGGTCGCGGGGGAGCACATAGATGGCGCCGCATCCCGGGGCTGTAGCTCAGTTTGGGAGAGCACCAGAATGGCATTCTGGGGGTCAGGGGTTCGAGCCCCCTCAGCTCCACCACCTCGGTAAACCGCCCGACGGGGTCACCCGTCGGGCGGTTTCGTTTTTCCAAAGAGGTCTCCATGGCGGACAAGAACTCGACGGCAGAGCTTGGCGAGCTGGTGGGCAAGTTCTTCACCCGTGCCCAGTCCGAGGCGCAGCGTGCGGCCCGTTACGGTCGGGATGCGCTCGCCCTCCGCCAGGTGCGGGCCGACCGCGACCAGATGCTCGTGAAGCTGGGCAAGGAAGTGCGCCAGCTCGTGGAGGCCGGCGAGGTCACCCACCCCGGTCTCGTGCGCGGCGTGGCCCGCGTGGCGGAGTTCGAGGAGAAGATCCGGCAGGCCGAGGAGGCCGTGCGCGGCGCCGGCGGCGATCCTTCGGCAAGCGGGGAGGGGACCGAGGGCTGAGCGGGCGAGCCGGACCGGTCGCGCGGGGTTAGCGGCGCACCACTCTCGGAGCGCGGCCATGTTCACCCTGAGCGACGACCAGAAGGCCCTCGTCGAAGCCGCCCGCGGGGCGGCGGTGGAGGCCATCGGCCCCACCGTGAAGGAAGACGACGAGCGCGAGCACTTCCGCCCGGAAATCTTCGCGGCACTCGGCGCTGCCGGTCTGTGTGGCGTGCCCACACCGGAGGCCTGGGGCGGCCTGGGCTTGGGGTATGTCGAGTACGCGCTCGTTCTCGAGGAGATCGCGCGCATCTCGCCCAGCTGGGCGGTGTGCGTGGCGGTGAACGGCCTCCCGCAGATCATCCTCAGCACCTTCGGCAACGACGAGCAGCGCGCCCGCTTCCTGCCCGGCCTCGCCGCGGGGCAGCTCCTCGGGGCGTTCGCGCTCTCCGAGCCCGGCAGCGGCTCCGATGCGGCGTCGTTGCGCACCACCGCGGTGCGCGATGGCGAGGACTACGTGCTCAACGGCACGAAGTTCTGGATCACCCACGGCGGGTATGCGGATGTGTACGTGATCATGGCGCGTACCGGCGGGCCCGGGCCCAAGGGCGTCAGCGCCTTCCTCGTGGAAAAGGGCACCCCCGGCCTCGGCTACGGCAAGAAAGAAGAAAAGATGGGCCTCCGGGCCTCCCCCACGGTTGAGCTCGTCCTCGAGAACTGCCGGGTGCCCATTGGCAACCGCCTCGGCGCCGAAGGGGAGGGGTTCCGGGTGGCGATGAGCGCCCTCGATTCGGGCCGCATCACCATCGCCGCCACGAGTGTGGGCCTCGCGCAGGCGGCCCTCGACTGCTCCGCCGCCTACGCCTGCGAGCGGAAGCAGTTCGACACCGCGATCATCGACTTCCAGGGCGTGGGCTTCATGCTCGCCGACATGGCCGCGAAGATCGAGTCCGCGCGCCTGCTGGTCCACAAGGCCGCATGGCTCCGCGACAACGGCCAGCCCTACGCGCACATCGCCGCCATGGCCAAGTGCGTCGCCACCGACAATGCCATGTCCGTCTCCACGGATGCGGTCCAGGTGCTCGGCGGCTACGGCTACACCCGCGAATACCCGGTGGAGCGCCTCATGCGGGATGCCAAGGTCATGCAGATCGTGGAAGGCACCAACCAGGTGCAGCGCGTGGTGATTGCCCGCCACCTCAAGCGCAGCTACGGGGGCGGGTAGTGCATCCCGCACCGCAAACCGGTAAGCTCCGCGTTCTCTCCGCTCGGTTGAACCCATGAAGGCCTGTCCGCTCTGCAAGAACTCCTACGAGGACTGGGTAGAGTTCTGCTTTCAGGATGGGGTTCCGCTCACCGTGGTGCTGGCCCCGCCGGCCGCGCAGGCGCCCTCGCCGGCGCCGCACCCCCCCGCTCGCGAGGTCGCGCCGCACGCCGCGCCGCCGCCGGGCGTGCTGGGGCAGCACGATTCTGCCTTCGATGCCTTCGATGCCCCGGAGCCCACGCTCATCCGGATGGCGAAGCTGAAGCCGGCCGCGGCCGCGCCTCCCCCCGCCGCTCCTGTCGCGCCCGCCGCCCCCGTGGCCTCGGCAGCGGAACACGGCGAGGACCTGCCCACCGTCCGGTCGATCAGCGCCGCGCCCGCCGCCGCCGCTACCGCCGCCCCCGAAGCCGCCAACGCCGAGCCGCCCGCCGAGCCCGCGGCTCCGGCGCTGCCGCCTACCGCCGCCGTGGTC
>CAISIK010000171.1 GCA_903885375.1 uncultured Pseudomonadota bacterium | reverse complement strand
GCAGGCCCGCGGCGGTGGCGGCGGCGTGGATGCGCGCGGCGATGGCCCCCGTGGCCTCGCCCTCCGGGTCGGCCGCGAGCGCGGCGCGCAGCTCCTCGGCCGTGGGCACGTCGGCGCCCGGCACGCGCGCGCGCACCTCCTCGAGCTCGAAGAGGAGCGCATCGCCGAGGCCATCGTCACGTTCGTTCGGGCGGCGGGGCTCCGGGCGACGGGGGGCCTTGCCCGCCGGGCCGGGGCGGGTTTCGCGGTGGGGCGCGGCCGAGGCTTCGCCGCCCGCGAGCGGGGGTCCCGACCCGTCGAAGCCGCCGCCGGTGAGGGCGGAGGGGGGCTCGCCGCCTCGCCGGCCGGGGGCCTGCCTGCCGCCATCGGCGCTGGCGGGCATCAGGGCGGGGTCGTACTTCGCGGGGTCGAGCCGGTGCACGAGCGTGGCGATCTCGTCGGGCGCGAGGGAGCCATCGCCATCGAGGTCGACCTCGGCGAACGGGGGGGCCACGTTGGGTGCGGCGGCCGCGTACTCTGCATCGGTGACCCGACCGTCGTGGTCGTCGTCGAGCGCGGCGAACACGCCCGCGTAGGGGGCGCCAGGGGCGGGGGAGGGGCCCGAGCAGGCGGCGACCAGGAGCAGGAGCGTCATGGGGTGAAGTACCCGTTGGCGCGCATCTCCTTGACCGCCTCGGGCGAGGCGGACTCGGCGTTCACGCGGGTGTCGAGCCCGGCTTGCCACGCGAGCATCGCCTCGCGGTAGCGGGCCCGCCCCTCCAGGCTGGCGGCATCGCCCGTGCCGCGGAACGCCGGGCCCTCGAGCGCGGCGGTGCGCAGGGCCTCCGCGTAGAAGGTGGAGCCGGGCGCCACCCCCTCGAACGTGAGCTGCCCGGTGGCGCTCCGGGCCATCGACTGACGCTGGTTCCCTTCGGCGAAGCGCCAGGCGTGCGCCGGGCCCTCCTCGCCGCGCAGCCAGGGCACCAGCGACTGGCCGCGCGACTGGGCCGGTACCACCACGCCGAGGAGCTCGCCGAGGGTCGGCAGCACGTCGAGGAGGCTCGTGGGTGCGGTCACCACGCGGGGCGCCATGCCCGGCACCCGGATCGTGAGCGGCACGTGGAGCTCGGCCTGCGCCAGCGACTCGCCGTGGCCCCACCGCCCCTCCTCGCCGAGGGCCTCGCCGTGATCGGCGAACACCACGAGGATGGCCCGGTCGTAGAGGCCGCGCGCTTTCAGGCCCGCCACCAGCTCGCCGAACATCGCATCCTCGTAGGCCACGGCGCCATCGTAGGCGTCGCGCACGTAGGTGGCATCGAGGGGCGAGAAGACCTCTACATCGTTCGGGGACTTCAGCGCCACGGCGGCCGCCTCGCGGCGGGTGTCGGCGCGCGCCGCCTCGTCCCAGTGGCGGGCCGCGCGGCGGCGCACGAGGAAGCCGAGCATCGACGGCGCGCGGAAGAGCAGGTTGTCGTAGACCAGCTCGGTGCCGAGCCGCGAGGACACCGCGTGGTGGCCGGCGCTGTCGCGGGGGGCAGCCGGGTCGGCCCACGCAAGCCCGAAGGGGGCGACGGCGAGGTAGGGCGCGTGGGCGTCGTAGCTGTGCACGAACAGGAGCTCTTTGCCCGCCGGGGGGTGGGCATCGAGCGCGGCGAACAGCGCGGGCAGGGTGTGCCAGAACGAGCCCTGGAACGGGGTCCAGGCGAACCAGTCGAAGCCGCGGTCGAGGCCGAAGTCGCGGTTGAGGTGCCCGCCGGAGGTGAACGCGCGGTTCTTCCATCCGTAGAGCTGGAGAATCTCCGGGAGGGTCTGCGCGTTGCCGCCGAGGTGGAACTCGCCGCTCACCTTGCCGAGCTCGGAGGGGTAGCGGCTCGTGAACAGCGAGGCGTGCGACATCGAGGTGAGGTTCGCGGTGGCCCACGTGTCGGTGAACGCCACGGACTCCGCCGCGAAGGCATCGAGGTTGGGGGTGAGCCCGCGCGCGTTGCCGTAGGGGCCGCCGAGGCGGTCGGCGCGGGTGGTGTCGAGGCTGACCATCACCACGAGGCGCTCGGCGGCGGGCGGCTCCGGCGCGTCCGCGGCGGCGAGCGCGCCGCACACGGCGAGGGCCGCGAGGGTGGCGAGCGCGGGGGGGAGCCGGGGCGTCACGCGGGAGGCGTATCCCGCAGCATCGGCGCCGCCGGGGGGGAGCAACGGTTAGAACCCGGCCCCATGGCCGTGCGCATCCTCGAGGAGTCCCTCGTCAACAAGATCGCGGCGGGCGAGGTGGTGGAGCGCCCGGCGAGCGTGGTGAAGGAGCTGGTGGAGAACGCGCTCGATGCCGGCGCCACCGAGCTGCGCGTGCACTTGCGGGCGGGCGGCCGCAACCTCGTCCGGGTGGTGGACGATGGCAGCGGCATGGACCGCACCGACGCGCTCATGTGCCTCGAGCGCCACGCCACGAGCAAGATTCGGTGCGACGAGGACCTGTTCTCGGTGAGCACGCTGGGCTTTCGCGGCGAGGCGGTGCCCTCCATCGCGAGCGTGTCGCGCTTTCGCATCCTCACCCGCACCCGCGAGTCGGATTCGGCCACGTTGGTGAGCGTGGATGGCGGCAAGCTGCTCGGCGTGGAGGCGGCCGGGGCCGCGCCCGGCACCGACATCTCGGTGGAGTCGCTGTTCTTCAACGTGCCCGCGCGCCGCAAGTTCCTCCGCACCGTGGAGACCGAGCTCTCCCACTGCATCGAGGCCATCACGCGCGAGTGCCTGATGCGCCCCCACGTGGACCTCGAAGTCACCCACGACGACCGCCTCCACCTGCGTTGCCCGCGCACCGACTCCCTTCGGCAGCGAGCCGCGGAGCTGCTCGGCCCGCACGGCGAGGCGCTCGTTCCCATCACCTTCACCCGGGGCACGCTGCGGGTGCACGGGCTGGTCTCGCCGGTGGGGGTGCACCGCCAGAGCGCCGGCAACAGCAGCTACCTGTACGTGAACGGGCGCTTCGTGCGCGATCAGGTGCTGCGCCGGGCCATCTCGCAGGCCTACGCCGGGCTCGTACCCAAGGACCGCTACCCGGTGGTCGTGCTCGACGTACAGGTCCCTCCCGCCGATGTCGACGTGAACGTGCACCCCGCCAAGACCGAGGTGCGCTTCGTGAGCGGTTTCGAGCTGCAGAACGCCATCGCGCAGGGCTTGCGGGGGCAGCTCCAGGACCACGGCATCCAGCGCCCGGTGGCGATCGAGTCGCGCTACCGGCCGCCCGAGGTGGTGCGCGAGCAGCTCACGCTCGGGGGGCCGCCGGCGCCCGCCACGGTGCCCGCGCCGCCGCCCGCCACGGCGCCCGCCACGTTGCCCGCGCCTGACGTCACGCCTCCTACGCCCGCTCCCCGTCCCGCCCTGGCGCCGGTTCCGGTAGCGGCGCCCCCAGCGGCACCCCCCCGGCCCGCCCCCGCCGGCCGCGCGCTCCTGCCCGTGGCGCGCTTCGCCGACCTCCGCGTGGTGGGCCAGCTCGCCCGCACCTACATCCTCTGCGAGGGCGGCGGCGAGCTCGTGATCATCGATCAGCACGCCGCCGCGGAGCGCATCACGCTGCACCGGCTGCAGCGCGACCCCCTCGCGGCCCTCGGCGGCTCCCAGCGGCTGCTCACGCCGCTGGTCCTCGAGGTGGGCCCCGCCCGGGCCCGCGTGCTGGGCGCGCACGCGGAGCAGCTTGGGGCCAGCGGTCTAGACGTTTCCGCGCTGGGCGGGGGCACCATCGCGGTGCATGGCGTACCGGTGCCGCTCGCGAAGCGGGACCTGCCCACGCTGCTCGTCGACCTCGCCGACGACCTCCTCTCTGGCGGCCCGGGGCACCTCGCCCAGGGGGTGCTCGACCATGTGCTCGCCACCCTCGCCTGCCACACCAGCGTGCGCGCGAACGAGGCGCTCGACGAACGCAGCATGCGCGGCCTCGTCGAGCAGCTCGACCTCGTGGACCACGCCGTGTGCGCCCACGGCCGCCCCGTCGTGATCCGGCTCGACGTGTCGGAGCTGGAGCGCCGGTTTCATCGGACGTGAGCCGCGCGCCGGCCCGCGGAACCCCCGAGGTGGGTCGCGGCGCGGCTTCCAACATGTTTTGGGCAAACCGCCGCGACCGTCCGCGGGGCCGGGCGGAGTCCGGCGCGGTTTGCGGCGCCGCCGGAGTGCGGCCTCCGACCGTTTCAGCCGGCCCTGCGGGGGGCGGTCGTGCCGCCTCGCTCGCTCACCCCAGGCGCGGAAGGGGTGGGTGTCGAGGCGCGTTCGCCCGCAGGCGACGGTCATCGTTTCGAGCGGGCCGGTTTCCGGGTGATTGGCAGGCGGTGGCTCCGGGTCCTACGCTCCTCCACGGAAACAATCGAGCCCGCTTGGAGCGAACCGAGGTTTCCGGAGACGACCCGGGGAATCAACTCGATGGCGACGGCCGCGTCGACGCGCTCACGCCGGATGTGGATCACCGACGGCGACGACGCGGCGGTCTCGGCGAGGATGGCGGCAAAGTCAGCGTCGAGCGTCACTGCTGCCGCACCTCGTTCCCTCGCGAGTTCGAGCACGATCGCGTCATCGGCGCGCTGCATCGCAAGCTCGCCAACGTGAACGACATCCCAGCCGAGGGCCCGAAGCAATCCCGCGGCCCGGCGTGGCAGGCCCTGATCCAGCACGAGGGGGATCACGCCGCGGTGGCGGCTGGCATCCGGATTCGGCCCGCGACGAGGGCGGCGGCGAACGCGAGTACTTGGCGCACATCCTCCGCTTCAAGCTCCGGATAGTCCTGCTGCAGGTCACTCCAGCTCGGGTTTTCAGCAAGGATGGCGAGCACGCGCTCCACGCTCAGGCGCATGCCCCGAACGCAGGGCTTGCCGCCGAGGATGGTCGGCGTCACGGTGATCCGGTCGAGGGCGGGCACGGGCGTCATCGGCAGCACTGTAATCGCAGATCAGGGCGGGTTCCACCGCGGGCGGTGGTCACTGCAGGCACCTCGCCCAGGCCGTGCTCGACCTCGTGGACCACGCCGTGTGCGCCCAGGGCCGCCCGTTGGTGATCCGGCTGGACGTGTCGGAGCTGGAGTGGCGGTTTCATCGGACGTGAGCCGCGCGCCGGCCCGCGGAACCCCCGAGGTGGGTCGCGGCGCGGCTTCCAACGGGCTTTGGGCAAACCGCCGCGACCGTCCGCGGGGCGGGGCGGAGTCCGGCGCGGTTTGCGGCGCCGCCGGGGCTCCGGCGCCCGAGCCGCCCGAAACGGCGGCTCACCGGCGGCTGCTCAGGGTTCGGTCGGGCTGGAGCCGCCGCCGGCCCTCGACGCGCGAACCCGCACGCGGCCATCGCTTTCGAACCCCGCCCGCTCGGCTGCCGGCATGCCGGCCAGACGAAGCAGCACCACGTCGGTCGAGCTCCATTCGTGCGGCACCTGCACGCGCCACGGTTTCGCACGCTGGACGTCCTGCGACCGTAGCCCCTCGCCGAACAAAAAATCTTGCGGGCTCTTGCGCGGGTTCTCGTATGGGTGCGTGATCCCCTCGATGCCTTTCCCCCCGCACCCCTCGTGGAGCTCCCATGTCGCCCCGATCCAGGCTCTCGCTGACAGCGTTGCTCGTTGTGGCTCCCTCCGCGCTGGCGGCTCCGGGTAGCGAGCTCAACCCTGGCGCGCAGAGTGGCGGGTGGTCGCACGCCATCCCGCTCGAGCTGCCCCCCGCGCCGGCGGGGCTCGTTCCCCAGTTGGCGCTCGCCTACGACTTTCGCGGTGGGGACGGCGTGCTGGGCCGCGGCTGGTCGCTCGTGGGGCTCTCGCGGGTCGAGCGGAAGGGGGGCTGGGGCCAGGGCGTGCCAGCCTTTGCCACCGACGACACCTTCCTGGTGGATGGGCAGGCGCTCTACACCTCGGACACGGCGCTCGACTACCGGCTGGAGCAGGACGACGACCGGGTCTTCACCTACAACCAAGTGGATGAGACGTGGGTTGCGGTCCGCGACGGCTGGACGTGGGTGTACGGCGGGCTCGACGGGGAGGGGAACGACGGGTGCGCGATCGAGGGCTACGAGTCGTGGTCGCACCCCTGCGAGTCCCGGGTCGACAGCGTGAGCGACGAGGGCATCGCCGCCTGGCTGCTCAGCTCGGTGACCGACCCCTGGGGCAACACCATCCAGTACGGGTACCGGTCCGGCGCCGAGCTCGATCTCGAAGCAGGCACCCGACTCGAAGGGGACTACGCCTACGGGCACCTGCTCGACACGATCACCTACGCGGGCGGCCACCACGTGGTGCAGTTCGAGTATGCGAGCCGGGTGGACGCGCCGGTGCGCGGGGATCCCGACAGCCTGCGCGTGACCACCGGCCGCCTGGAGGAGATCCAGGTGCTGAGCGGCGGGAGCACCCTGGCCTCCCGGTACGCGGTGGTCTACACGGATGAGTCGGCGAAGGCCTGCGGAGTGGCGGCGGAGCAGGCCTCCTGGGCGGCCGACGAGGGCAGCGGGGGAACGGCCGACTCGCTGGTGAAGCGGGTCGTTCGCATGGAGAACGACCTCGGCTCCGACGCCGGGAAGTCGCTGCGCTGCATGGAGCACGCCGACGACACCGACGCCTGGCCGGCGGCCGACTCGGTGGACATACAGTTCCCTACCGGGGGGAGCGGTGAGCTCCGCGCCAGCAACCTTTCCACCTGGACGTTGCCCACCGGCACCAGCGGCGGCTGGAGCACCGGCCGCACCTTCACCGAGCCTGCCTTCTACTCGCACCAGGCGGTGAACTTCGATGGCGGGCCGGAGGCCGAGCTTCTGGAGCTGCAGTTCCCGGTGTGTGACCTCCAAGTCAGCACCTACACCTGGGGCGGCCATGTCTTTGGCGCCACCTGGCGGCCCGTGGGCAACGGACGGGGCGGAGACCAGGTCGGCTACCGCGTGGAGGGCTGCACCGCCTTCGACATGGTGGCCAACCTTTGGTCGGTCGATGCGGCGAGCGGGCGGTTCGAGACCACCGAGTCCCCCGTGCTGGCCTCGCTTCTGGCGGAGGTGGCGGGCGCCGACATCACCACCTACCCGGCCTCGTTCGCGTTCGTGGACATCGACCGCGATGGGCGGACGGACGTGCTCAGCGCGGTGGACGGCGGGGCGGCGGTGCTGCACCGCGACAACGGGGACGGCACGGCACGCCGCGAGGCCGGCGACGTCGACCTGTACGGCACCGATGTCGATGCGGACGTGCTGGGCTCCGCGCTCTTCGTCGACATCGACGGCGATGGCCTCGTGGACCTCGTATGGCAAGAGGCCCTCGGCGTGTCCTGGCTGCCAAACCGTGGTCAGGCGCCGTACTTCCTGGGCGCCGGCTCGGCCGGCACCCTCACGCTGCCGGTGACCCTCTCGGGCGACCTCACCCTCGCCTCGCTCGTCTGGGCCGACGTGAACGGCGATGGCATCGTGGACGTGACCGTGGCCAGCGACGGCATGCCCGAACAGAACGACCCGGAGAGCGTCGTATCGGGCTCGGACCTCGAACCCGATGGCGTGTACCTCGGGAAGGGGGATGGAAGCTTCGTGCTGGCGGAGGAGCCCGACCTCGAAGCTACGGATGACGGGCGGTGGGTGAGCTGGCTGGGAATGCTGGATGGAGCGGGGCCGAGGAGCGCGTACCATTGGGCCGGGCAGTCGACATGGACCTACGCCGACCTCGATCACGACGGCCGGGTGGAGGTGCTGGACGCCGTCGCCGACGGCCTCCCGTACCCGTATCTCGCGTACGACGCGAGCTGTGAGGCCGACGACACGGCAACTGTGTTGGACTGCGTGTTCGCTGAGGACGTCGGCTACGCGCAGCTCGTGGCCGACTGGACGGGAGATGGGTTCGACGACGTGCTGTACATGGAGCGGCCACGGTTGGAGTCCCAGGTGCCGACCACTGGCCCGCTTTCCACCACGACCTCCGGTACAGGCCACGCCATCCTGTACCCGAACACCCGCGGCCTCGCCGAGGAGCGGGTCACCGCGATCGAGACCGCGTGGGGCGGGGAGATCGCGCTCAGCTACGGCCTCTCGAGCGACAACGGCCTGAACGCCGCGCTGCCCTGGGCGGTGGACGTCATTGCCAGCGTGGTGGACGAGTCCGGCACCACCGACTTCACCTTCGATGGGGGCGTTTGGTGGCCGGAGCTCGGGCGCTTCATGGGCTTTCGGGATGCGGTGGCGGAGCGGCAGGGCGGGGCGATCACGCACGTGCGCTACGCCACCACGCCGTGGGCGGGGGGGGGCGTGAGGTGTACCGGTCGGACCGTCGGTCGGACGGGAGCATGGAGTTCTTCCGCTACAACTCCGCCCGCGAGCCCGGGAGCGGGGCCACGGCACTCGATCTGGACGCGCCGTTCTGGAATCCGGTTCGGGGCCGCTGCGAGGCTTGGATTGGTTACCCCACCGCCACGGGCGCGCAGGGGATCGACGTAGGCGAGCTCATCGCCGAGTGTGAGTGTTCGATCGGGGGGCAGGGCGAGCCGCCGCCGCCCGATGGGGGGGCCGGCGGGAGCTGCCCGAACAACCCTTGGGATGGCCCTCCGCTCGAAGAGCCGGGGCCACTCGGCGGCGAGCCGCCTGCGGAGTGCACGTCCAACGGTGGTGGGGGCACCTCGCCCGGGGGTGAAGGCGGAGGCACGACGCTGGCTGGGGGCCCGCCCCCCTCGGGCCCGCCCCCGGGTCCGCCGCCGCCGCAGGGCCCGGCGCTCCCGCCGCCGCCGACCGGCAGCCCGGCGACGCCTTCCTGCGAAGCGCTTGGCGCCAGCGCGCTGTTCGAGATGTACGGCTGGGCGTCGGTAGACCCCGACTACGAGGAGTCGGCGACCGCCGAGGGCAACCTCTGGTCGATCAACAGCAGCACCTCGTGGGAGGTGCTGGGCGGCGACGACGTGGCGGCCTCGGCGTGGGGCGCCGCCACGGGCCTCGCCGGCGGCGGTGGCCTCGCCCGCCCTGACTACGCCCTCACCTGGACGGAGCTTCCGGCGGGCCTGAGCGAGCCGAACGCCGCTCCGCCGAGCCGGACGCGGGCTGGCACGCCTTCGGAGTACGTGATGACGGCGGAGGCCTGGCGCTTCAACGCGGAGCACCGGCCGACGGAGCACCACCGGAAGGGGCAGGTGGACCTCACCGGCGACGAGCAGTGGGTGGAGCTGGAGTGGGGCGCGTACGACGCCGCCGAGGAGGGTCAGCAGCTGCTCGGCCGGGTGAGCTGGGCGGAGAGCCGGGTGATGGACCGCCTCGAGGAGAGCTTCAGCTACGGCGCGGGCTGGTCGGAGCGCACGGGCACGACGCAGACCCGCGCGGGCGCGGCGTGGGCGGCGCCCTCGTCGCGGTCGACGAGCACGACTTGGTCGAGCGACGGCGAGGTGCTGAGCGAGCTGGACCCGGACGGCGTTCTCGTCAGCTACACCCGCAACGTGTGCGGCCAGGTGGAACAGCGCGACCTCGGGCCGCGCCTGCCCGAGACCTTCGGGTATGACGCGGCCTGCCGCAAGCTGTCGTGGGACTGGCTGAGCGGGCACGGCGACTGGAGTTACGACGCCTACGGTCGTGTGGAGGCGTACACGCTGGCGCCGGGTGGTCCGTCGGCGACGGTGGTGGAGTCGACCTCGCGGAGCGGGAACACGGTGTCGGTGGTGACGGGCAGCGGCGCGGACGGGGCGCTGAGCCTTCGGGTGAGCACGCTTGACGTGTGGGGCCGGCCCACCACGGAGGAGTCCTGCGAGACGGGCGGCGGGAGCAGCCCCACCTGCATCCCCGGCACCTCCTCCCGCGTGGACCGCGGCTACGCGCTGGACGGCACGCCGCGGTTCATCACCGCCCCCTACGATCCTGACGCCAGCTCGCCCGAGACGCTCACGGCCGAGTGGAGTTTTCGGGACGAGTTTGGTCGGGTGGAGTGGGCGTACAGCCCGGCGCCGGTGCAGGCGCAAGACTACGTGGGCACGTGGCGGGGCTACAAGCCCGGGCGCACGGAGGAGGAAGGCCCCACCGGCCTCGCGTGCGAGGTGGAGTTCACCACGCTGACGACGGTGCGGAGCTGCGACGGCACGATCCTGTCGGAAGAAACGCGCGACGGCTGGGGCCGCACCCTCACCGTGGCGGGCCCGGACGGGGTGGCGGAGGAGCGGGAGTATGACGCCTTCGACCGGGTGTCGGAGCGGTCGCTGGACCGGGCGGTGACGTTCGCGGATGGCACGGTCACGCCGTCCACATCGATGTCGTGGACGGCTGGCGGGCGCCTCGCTTCGGTGGTGGACCCCTCGGGGCTGGAGACGTCGTTCAGCTACGACCTCGCCGGTCGGCAGACCGGGGTGACGGTGGATGGGCCGACGAGCGTGCCGGTGACGGTGTCGCAGGCCTGGTACGCCGACATGCCGGTGGGGGGCGCGCTGGTCACGGT
>CAISIK010000170.1 GCA_903885375.1 uncultured Pseudomonadota bacterium | reverse complement strand
GGGAGCACCGACCTCCTGAGCTTCCGCATCTCCGCGGACGTGGACCTGTCGGTGTGGCCCTCGCCGGCGGAGCCCGCCGGCGGGCCGGGAGCCGCGCTCCTGACCGCTCGCGTGGATGTGCACGCGCTCAGCGAGGCGGAGGCCGCAGCGCAGCTCACCCTCGGCGAGCTGCGCTTCCCCGCGCTCGACAACGGCGAGGTGGACATCGTGCGCCAACGGGGGAGCGTGAGCCTCCCTTCCGCGTGGTGGCGGCGGGTGCTGGAGCAGTCCTCACTCGGGGTGCGCACGCGCGACACCTGGCTGCCGTGGGCCTGGCTGGCCGTGCCCCTGCACAACGCCGGGCGCGACCCGCTGGACCTCGTGGTGCGCGCGCGCGTCGTCGGCCCCGATGGCCAGCCCGACCCCGCCTTCCGCCCCCGGTTGCGCGCCGCCGACGACGGCACCGGCAACACCTCCGTGCTCGTGCGCGTGCCCGCTGGCGGCGAAACGTTGGCCACCCTCCCCCTGTTCATCGACGAGGACCACCTCGGCGAGGGCCCGTTCACGCAGGTGGTCGAGGTGCTCGCCATCGGGCGGGAAACGCCGCTCCAGCGGCTCGACACGAGCCTGCCCGTGTCGCGGAGCAGCTCGGTCGTGGCGGCCGGTCTCGCGATGACGCTGTCGGCGTCCCTCCTTGGTCTCGGGCTCATCGTCACGCGCACGCGCCGCTGGCTCCGCGAGTTCGACACGGCGGCGCTGGTCACCCTCGCGCTGTTTGCGTCGCTGTCCTTCGTGGCGGGAACCGTGGGCCTCCTCATCGGGCTCGGGCTGGCTGCGGCGGCGGGCCCCTTCGCCACGATGGTGACCGGGTTCGTGGACGATGCGCTCCAGGCCGTGCTCGTGGGCACGCTCGTCACGTTGCTGCCACGGCCGGGTGCGGCCACGCTGATGGTGGTCGTGGCGTGGCTCCTGCGCGGCGTGGCCACCGGCACGCTCTCGCCGCTGGACCTCGCGTTCGTGAGCTGCCGGGTGACCACGCTCGAGGGCGGACTGTGGCTCGCGGGGCTCACCCGCGGCGGCGAGTGGCGAAACGATCCTCGTTGGAAGCGGGTATTGCGGCTCGGCGCAGGCCTCTCGGTCGGCTCGCTCACCGGCACGGCGGCCTCGCTCGTGTTGCACGCCGCCCTGTTCCGCCTCTATTTTGCGGACTGGTACGTGGCGATGGTGCTCGCCGGGCCGGGCTTCACCTACGTGATGCTCGCGTCGGGGGTGGCGGACCGCGTGGCGCAACAGTTGCGTCGGGTGGAGGACTGATGCTCCAACTGCGGGACGCTCGGTACCAGCACCCTACCGCGGAGAATTCGGCGGTGTCCGGTGTGACGGGCGCGGTGGCCGCAGGCGAGCTCGTGCTGCTCACCGGCCCGACGGGCTGTGGAAAATCCACGCTCTTGCGTCTCGCGGCGGGGCTCCTCCAGCGGCACGGACGGGGCCATTTCGGTGGGGAGGTTCGTGTGGATGGGGCGGACCCCGCCCAGCTCGGTCCGGCGCAGCGGGTGCGGCAGGTGGCCCTCGTGGGGCAGGACCCCGACGACCAGCGCATCGCGGCCACGGTCGGCGACGAGATTGCCTTCGCGGCCGAATCCGGCGGCCTCCCGGCGGAGGAGGTCGACCGGCGGGTGGGAGCGCTCGTGGCGGCGTTGGAGCTCCCCGGGGGCGCGGGCAGGGCGGTCACGGCGTTGTCGTCGGGGCAGCGCCAGCGGCTCTCGGTGGCCGCGGCCCTGTCGGCCGGCGCGGGGCTCCTGCTCCTCGATGAACCCCTCGCCCACCTCGATCCCGCCAGCGCGGGCGCGCTCGTCCGCCGCCTGCGCGCGCTGGCCGATGCGGGCACGGCGGTGCTCGTGGTGGAGCACCGGCTCGAGCCTTTCTGGTCCGTGGCCGACCGGGTCTGGGTGATGGAGGCCGGGGCTCTCGTGGCCAACGCGCCCCCCGCCGACGTTCCCGTTCCGCTCCTGCGCCGCCTCGGGCTCTCGCTGCCCGCCGCGCTCGCGGTGGAGGCGGCCTGGGATACACCCCCGGAGCCGAAGGACGGGGCCGCCGGGGGCGGCGGGACCGTCCTCGAGGCGAACGAGGTCCGCGTACGGTACGAGGGCGCGCTCGTCCTCGATGTGTCCCTCGCCTTGCGCGCGGGCGAGCGGGTTGCGCTCGTGGGGCCCAACGGCGCCGGGAAATCCACGCTCCTGCGGGCGTTGGCAGGGGAAACGGACGCGCAAGTCCGGCACGCCGGGCGCCTCGTGGCCGTGCCTCCGAACCCCGACCTCGGGTTGTTCTGCCCCACCGTGGCCGAGGAGCTCGGCTACGCGGCGAGGGAGTTGGGGCTGGCCGACGCCCCCGCCCGGGAGCGCGCGCTCGCCGAGGCGTTCTCCCTGGGCGGACTGCTCGACCGCCCCCCCCAGGCGCTCTCGCGCGGCCAGCGGCTCCGGGTGGCGGTAGCGGCCGCGCTCGCCGCCGAGCCCGCCATCTTCCTGCTCGACGAGCCCACCGCCGGCCAGGACCTCGACCAGGTGGAGCGCCTGATGGCCGCGGTCACCCGCACGATGGCCGGCGGCGCGCTGGTCTTCGCCACGCACGACCTCGCGCTCGCGCACCGGCACGCCACGCGGGTGGTCGTGCTGGACCGCGGCCGGATCGTGGTGGACGACGAACCCGCCGAGGCGCTGGCCGCGGCGGCGGAAGCCGGGCTCCTGCCGCTCCCGCCCCTCTTCGCGGCGTGCCGGGCGCTGGGAATCCCGTTCGGCGCGCCGGGGGCCGTGGCGGTTGCGCTCCGCGCGCGCGGGCTCCCGCCGGGCGCGATCCGGGCGCCGACGGCGGGGATCGCGGAGGAATCCGCGGCGACCGCGCTCACCCGCACGGAGCCCCGCGGCGGGCTCGACCCGCGCACCCGGCTCGCGCTCGTGGGCGTGGTGGGGCTCGCCGCCATCTGCCTCGACTCGCCTGCGCTGCTCCTGGGCCTCGTGGCGGTCACGGGGGCGACCTTCGCGGCGTTCGTGCCCTCGAGGCGGGTGGCCGCCGGCGCGGTCCTCGCGCTCGCGGGCATCCTGTGGAGCACGGTGCTGGCCCAAGGGATGTTCTATGGCGGTGAGCCTCGGGTGCTGCTGTTCCGCCTCGGTCCCCTCCCCTTCTGGCGCGAGGGCGTGGTGCATGGGCTCACGCAGTCCTTGCGGTTCGTGGCGATGACGCTGAGCGGCTTCGCGCTCTCCGCGAGTACGCCGCCGGAGCGGCTGTTCTCCGCCTTGCGCGCGTTGCATGTCCCCTTCGGGCTCGCCTTCCTCGTGGTGACGGCGTTGCGGTTCGTACCCGACGTGGCCGCGGAATGGGCGGCCGTGCGCGCGGCGCGTGCCCGCAGGGGGCGAGCCGCCTGGCGCCGCGCGCCGTGGAGCTGGGTGTTCCTCGAGGCCTCGCTCCTCGCGCCCGTGCTGGCGCGCGCCCTGCGGCGGGCGCGTGCCCTCGCGGAGTCGCTCGACTCGCGCGGCTTCGACGCGGCCAGCCCGCGGGCGGTGCGCAATCCGCTCCGGCTCGGCCGGACCGATCGCGGACTGCTCGTGGGCGCGCTGCTGGCCAGCGTCACGCTCGTGTCCCTTCGGGTGGTGTTCCTCCTGTACACGAGCGACACCTGGTACCACCCCGCGCTGCGTCCGCTGTACGGGTGGGTGCGGGCGTGGTTGTGAGGGTGCAGACCCAGGCGCTCCGGCGGTGAACTGGCGGGTGCGAGGTTCGGGGCGACGCTCGCCGGGGAGGAGGGGCACCGCCGAGGCGGGGTTGCGATGGATGGGAGGCGGGTTCATCCGCCAGAGAGTCCGCTCCCGTAACTTTCAGAACCCGGCCGAGCCGGCCGGCGCCCGCCTTTCGAGCTGTGCGGCGCGGGCCCGGCTCCGCCGCCGCCTGCGCCGGGCACCGCATCGTCGTCCGCCACCGGGGCGTCCCCGACGAGCACACGGATATCCACCTGGCGCGTCTCGGCGTCCACGGTGACGCGCTCGATCAGCTCCCCGATGATCGCGCGCTGCTGATCGCGGTCCACGGTGTCGACGGCCGCGCGCATCGACGCCAGCCGAGCGTCCACGGCGGCGAGCCGCGACGAGCGAGCGCCTTGACTGCGCTCGTCCATCTGCGCCAGCTCCAAGCGGTTCAAGAGCGGCGCGCGATCCCGTTCGATCGCTGCCAACTCGGTCACGACCTCGTCCTCCGTGTAGAGGCCCTTGCGGAAGCCACCCTGCACCCGGCTCCGCTCCAGCGCGAGCCGCTCCAGCTCGGCGCGCAGCGTGCGCGCGGCTTCGGCGCCGTCGCCGCCGTTGCGCTTGTGATCGGCCTCGACCGCGCGCTCGACTTCGGCGCGGAAGTAGCCGGGCTCGGTGATGAGCTGCCGGACGTACTTCCACACCATCGGCTCCAACTGGTCGGCACGCACGCTCTTCCCCCCCGTGCAACGCTCGCAGTTGACCTGATCCCGGGACGCGAAGGGGCACCGGTAGTAGGCGTTGCGATCCTTGGTGGTGGTGTGCCCGCGCAGCTTCCGGTTGCAGCCCGCGCAGAAGGCGACCGCGCGCAGGAGGTAGTCGTACTTGATGGGCCGGGCCGGGGGCCGCGCGCGGCCTCGCAGCGCGGCGTTGGCCGCGTCCCACTGCTCGCGGGTGACGACCGGCTCGACGGAAACGGTGAAGCTGGCATCCCACGCGGGGTTCGGTGCCCACTGGTCCGAGCAGTACACAGGGTTGGCGAGCATGTCCTGGATGGAGCGGCGGACGATGAACTTCGTGCCCGGCTCCCGCGCCGTGCCTTTCGGCGTGCCACGCGGCCGATACTTCTGCACGCGCCCCGACGGCATGTCGCGGCGCACCAGCTCGCGCTCGATCTGGAGCGGCCCCATCCCCTCGGCGGCGAGCCGGAAGATCTCGCGGACGACCGTCGCTTCGACCGGCGAGGCGATGTACCCGTGTTTCTCCGGGGACCACTCCAGGCCCAGCGGCGTCTGCGTGAGCGGGCGGCCGCCCTTGCGAAGCACGGCGTCCTTCCGGCCGCGCAGCGTGCGCTCGCGGGTCTTCGAGCGCTCGTAGGACGCGACGGACGAAAGCATGTCCTGCGTCAGCTTCTCCTCGGGCGTGATGTCGCGAAGGATGCCTTTGGGCGTCGCGAGGAGCACGCCGTGGTCGCGGAGCGCCTTGCGCACGATGGCGCGCTCGAAGGGGTCCTCGGCGCGCGAGGTGCGGTCGAGATCGACGACGAGCAGGTAGTCCACCTCCTTGCGTTCGATGAGCCGAAGGGCGCGGCTCATGCCCGGCCGCTCCCACGCGGGCACGGTGCCGCTGAAGCCGTCGTCCTCCTCGACCGAGACGACCGTCCAGTCGCTCACCCGCGCGAAGTGCAGCAGCGCCTCGCGCTGCGACTCGATGGTCCCGGCCTCGCGCTGTTTGTCGGTGCTCACGCGGCAGTAGATGACGCACTTCTTCATGGGGTTTCCTTCCCGGCGAGAATGGCGTTGACGTCCTCAACGGAGCCCATGAGTCGCTTCTCCAGCTTGCGGGCGAACTCGATCCACTGGCGCTTCACGAGCGGGGGGATCATCTCGATCACCGCCGGGTCCATCCGCATCGGGCGGAGCGCGGGGTGCGTCACCAACCGGAGGAAGCGCTCGTCGAGGTTCTCGTCGAGCATGTCGACGCCGGGGGGCGTCTCGAACCGGAAGCCGGCCTCGTGCATCACCTCGCGCAGATCCCGGCCGTAGACGCGGGCCATCCGCTGGAGCACCTTCAGCGTCGGCGGCGAGGACCGCTCACCGGTCTCCATCTTCGCAAGGTAGCTGAACGAAACGCCGATCTGATCGGAGGCCGCGCGCAGCGACATCCGCGTCCCGTCGCGCAACGCGCGCAGGTAGGGGCCGAACGAGGCGCGCGCCTCCCAGTTGATGGCCGCGATCCCCGAGGCTCCGGGGCCAGGTGGGATGTTTCGGAGGAGCAGCTCGGTGGGGGATCGGGTGGGCATGGGGCCAGTGTAGCCGACTCGCACCGAAAAGGACACAACTTTCGGGAACGTCGCGCGAGGCTGTGGACGACTAGACAACGGTGTGCAACGTTGGACACATGAATACCACCTCACGTCTCCGCCTCCCCTGGCTCCTCCGCGGCAACCGTGTCCGGGCGCTCCTCGGTCGCTGCCATATGACGATCACGGAGGGCGCGGAGCAACTCGGCGTCTCTCGCTCCTACTTCTCGCAGCTCCTCGCCGGGCGTCGCGCGCTGTCCCCGAAAGTGCGTCGCCGCCTACTGGTCTGCCCGCCCTTCTGCGAGCTCACCCCCGACGACCTCTGGCGCCCGCCGCCCGAGGAGCCCGACGAGGAGGTGGCCCATGGCGCGTAGCGCGGGCCTCGTCCTCCGCGTGGTGATCGTCGCCCGAGCGGGCGCGGCCGAGGCCCGGCGTCGGGTCGCTGACGTGCTCCTGCGTGCGGCCGCCGTGCGGGCGGCGCCATGTGACACGGCCGACCCCGTGATCGCCGCCAACCAGCCGTCCGCGCCGGCCGGCGAGAAAGCAGCCTGAGCCCTCGTCATATGGCGACCATATGACCGACCCATGACCACTCCGAAAACACCCTCACATCCCACAGGAACCCCATGTCCAGCCCCCATGACCGCCATATGACCCGCTCCTCCGCCGTGCCGCCCCGCGCCGTGCCGACCCTCACCGTTCAGGCCGAGGTCGCCCACGACGCCGCTTTGCCGCGGCTTCCCACCACGGTCGTCTCGTCCTGGAAGGGCGGCGTCTGGAAGACGGCCATCTCGGCGAGTATCGCTGAGCGGCTCGCCTTCGCCGGGCTCGACGTGCTGTACCTCGTCACCGACGACCAGCTCGACGCCCGCCGGCGCCTCGGGATCTCCGAGTCCGATCCCGACGTCGCCCGCGTCCAGCGCGGCCCCGGCAGCATCACCGTGGTCGGCCTCGCGGGAGCGCACGCCGTGGACGTCCTCTACCGCTCGGGGCCAGGCCGCTTCGGGCGCTTCGACGCGGTTGTGCCCGAAGTGGGCCAGGCGTCCACCCCGCCGGTCAAGAAGGGCGGCTGCCTGCCGGGTGTCCTGCTCATCGCCCCTACCGACGGCGACGACGCCTCCGCGAACCTGATCCGGATGCTCCGGGCGACCCCCGCCAACACCGAGATCGTGCTCGTGCGCATCGAGGCGGTGCCCAAGCACGAGTGGGTGCACGACGCCGCGGTTATTCACGGCGCGTCTGACCACACCGGCGGGTTCTCCTACCTCCCGATCCCGCTGCCTCGCACCAACGAGGTGCGCGCGGCGCTCAACTGTGGGCAGTCCGTCTGGACTTTGGCCCGCCGCGGGGCCACACGCGAGTTCCTCCAGGGAATCGAATCGCTGGCGGGCGTGGCGTGGGCCCGCGTTCGCCCAGACAGCGCGCTGCCGCCCCTGACCGCCAACGCGGCGTCCGCCGTGCACATCCGCGGCTGGGACGACGATGCTTGATCCGCTTCGCGCGCGCGCCGAGGCCGACGCCGCGGAGCGCCGCGGCGCGGGAGCGCTGTGGGGTTCCGGGCCCGTGGCGTGGGAAGGCGTGACCGCCGGCACCGTCGCCCAGCCCGAGGCCGTGCCCACGGTGGAGGAGGCGTCGGGCGTGGCCGGGCCCGTCCGTCCGCGCGTGGCCGCGCTGCGGCGGGCCGAGGCGCCTCCGGTCGAGGCGCCTCGGGGGGCCGAGGCGGTACCGACGGCGCTGCTTTCGGCGATCCTGGCGCGCCTGGAAATGGTGCCCCCTCCTGCGGGCGGCGTGCCCGGGTGGCTCGTCGAAGCGATCGGGAACCCGCTGACCTACGACGTATCCACTCACCAGACCGCATCTTCCCCGCCGCCTGGCCTCGCGTGAGGCTGTGGGGAGGAGTCCCCGATGTCCCTTCCCGACACGACCGAGCGCTGGAGCGCGCTCGTCACCGACCGTCAGCGTTCTGGACTGTCGATCCGCGAGTTTGCGGCCCGACACGATGTGAACGCGAAGACGCTTGCCTGCTGGCGGACGAAGTTGAGGCACGCCCCGGTGACGC
>CAISIK010000169.1 GCA_903885375.1 uncultured Pseudomonadota bacterium | reverse complement strand
TTTTTCAGCTTGCCTATCATGACCATTCTTGCGTATTTTGATGGGTCTGTGGTCATGGCGTGGTCATGAAACGTGCAGAATAGCTTGCGACGGACTCATGTGAACATTGAGGCGACGTGGGGGGGTGGGGTGGGATGAGGGGGTGGGGCGGCGTTCCCTCCCCTCCCCGGCACGGGAAGTCGATCCTGCCCCGCCCACCGGTGTACGGCGGTGCGCCGACGTGAACATCGCCGCCGCCACCTTGCTGGTTCGCCGGGGGAAGTCCCGGCTCGAGGAGGCGGTGCTGGCTGGGGAGGCCAGGGAGTCCGTGTGGAACCCGCCGAACCGGAAGCAGGCGCGTCCCGAGCACGCCTTCCGCGCGGTGTTCCCGGCGCATCCTCGCCTCGCGAGGGTCGCGGAGCCGGTGATCGACGCGCTGGTGGGCCACGACAGCACCACCACGAGGGCGCGCCACCACGCCGGGGTTGACACGCTGGTCCGCCTGATGAGGGCGGCCGTCGACGCTCTGCCGCCGGTCGACGGGAGCGGACCCGGGGCGGGGGGACGTTGGCTCTGCCCCGGGCGCGAGGAACGGGCGGTGCAATCGTAGAGACGACGCTACGTGCCCTCGTCAAGCCTGGACCCGCCCGAGGCGAGATTCTGGCGATGGACAAGGTCCTGGTCCGTGGCCACCCGCCCCCCACCTCGCGAGCCCCTCGCCGAGCGGGGCGGGGGCGAGTCGGACGGGCGCTTCGCTGGCCGGGGGTAGACGTCGAGGCGACCAGGGTCACGGCTCCCACGACGCGACGTAGGGGCGCATGGCCCGCCATCGGGTGCTTGCGCGCGAAACTGTGGCTGGTGGAAGTGCGAGCGGGTGGGGAGGCCGCGATCTAGGTTTGCCGGGCGTTCTCTGGGCGACCGCGCCGTTCACGCGGACTGAGGACGGCGCGCCTACCCCGTCCTCCGCTCGAACGGAAGCGCGTGCGAGCGGATGTACTCGCTGCGGGAAGCGCCCCCCCGTCGTTGATCGAGCTCGTGCAGCTCCCGCTCGGTGAGCTTGACCTGCACCGTTCGGTTCCGTGGTTCCTGCGGCTTGCGACCTGGACGCATCGCGTCGGGGATCTCCTCGCCGAACGCGCCCCGCCAGGCTTCTCGGATCACAGGGTCATTCCGCTTCGCCTGCGCCTGATCGCTGAACGCGAACGGACGCGAACCGTCCTCAGAGCGGCAGCCGGAAGCGCACTCCCACGTTTCCAACTGCACCGACACGACACGGTCCCCGCGTTTGATCCGCGTGGGCACCAGAACCGGGCGGGCCATCTTCTCGCAGTAGGGGCACATTTTTACGGTTTCATCCATCTCATCACCCTCGGTGAAAGCTCACGACGATCATGTGCTGGCGCTCGCAAAGCCGGATCCAGACTCGCCCGTCGTCGGTCATCGGAACGAACACCCAGATCATCCCGCCCTCCTCGGCCGTTCTGGGCTCAAGGAGGTGGAAGTCCTCCTCCTCCAGCACACGGAGCAGCGTGAAGATATCGCCCTCGTCCCAGCTAAACTGGCCGAGGGCGAGTTCGCGAGCCTCGCGGGTCGTGAAGACCTCGTCCGCGTCGAGGGCTCGGTCGAGCCGGTCGAGGAACGCAGCGGTGGCGGAGCGAGGCACTTCACCCCTATAGCATAGTCACGCTTTCGGGGTGCCTGCCAGCACTTCCCGGGACTTCTGTGGCATGTACGCTGTCGCTGCCGGTGGCGCCGGTGAGCCCCCGTTTCGTGAACCGGTAGCGCGCGTTCCTCGATGATACCGAAACGGTCGCTGGGCGACCTGCGTTCAACCTGTGGTTTCGCCTACCATGACCCGTTCGGCCCGCCTCGGGGTTCATGGGAACAATGGGTCGTGGGCTTGGCGAGCCAGGACATCGTACAGCCCAGGATGCGCGTCAGAGGTGGTCAGCCCGCGGTGCGCAGGTCCGCGAACGAGGG
>CAISIK010000168.1 GCA_903885375.1 uncultured Pseudomonadota bacterium | reverse complement strand
CCCGGTCGCCGCGTCCTGCCCGGCCGCCGCCGCAAGGCCGGTGCAGCCAGACCTGCGCGGTCCGGCGTCGTGCGGCGCGCCTGCACCACCGTCGCCCCGCCGGCTCGATGACGTGCCGGGTGACGGTGCGGGACGCCCCGACCGAGGCCGGCTGCGGGCCGACGGAGGGG
Organism: uncultured Pseudomonadota bacterium; assembly: GCA_903885375.1. GTDB lineage: Bacteria > Myxococcota_A > UBA796 > UBA796 > SXON01 > SXON01. Next base: position 69,700 of record CAISIK010000168.1, on the reverse strand, counting down.
AGGCCTGCGCCGGCAGGCCCCAGCGCCACCGTTCCGGCGTGGTCATCCCCCCAGGTCGCGCCCGCCCGGCGCCGGCGCCACGCCCCCGGTCGCCGCGTCCTGCCCGGCCGCCCCCCGAGCGAAAAGATCAGCCCTTCGAAGCAACCGCCTCGATGCGCTCCAGCACCTGCTTCGCGGGGATGACCTCCGCAAACCCGACCACCTGCTCGGGCAGCTCGGCCGCCTTTTCCGTGCAGTAACGTTTGCTCACCGCGAGCACGAGGTTCTTCGGCCCGTGCTTCTTCAGCAAGGCCAGCCGGCGCTCGATGGTGCCCTTGCGCCAGAAGCCGAGTATTTCCAGATGGGCCACGCGCTTGCCCTTCCGGAAGGTGAAGTCGGGCACTACCACGCCCTCGCCACCCTGGGTGAGCGGGGTTGGGTCGCGGTCGAGCGTCCACCCAGAGGACAAGGCTTCGAACCGCTCGGCGAACCACTCGGCCTCGCGGGTTTCGTAGCGTCCAGCGTCCCGCGTGTGGGACACAAGGCCGGTGTCCTGATCGATTTCCAGCGTGGGTTTGCGGTGCTTCACCTGCACGACCGCGCGGAGGGACCACTGACGGTGCAGCACCAGCGTGGGTAGGAATTTGGCGAGGGACAGACCGTAGCGGGTGGTCTGTGAAAACAACGACGCGGGACCGTCGAGGTGCAGACAGAGGTCCTCGCCCTCCCGGGTGGCGGAAAAGCACAGTTGCTGGAATTTCACGGCGCGGAGCAACTGTCGCGCGTCTGCCGGGGTGGGATTTTCCACCCGGATGTCCACGCTGGCGGCCGAAAATAGGAGCGCCTGCACGAGCGAGAGGTTGTACCGGGCCACGAGCGCCTCGGCGTTGAGCCCCGACACGCGCGTGAGGCGCTGCTCCGCCGGCTGGTCGGCGTAGAGCGCATCGGCGAGGCCCCGCGCATCCACCCCCAGCTCGGCGGCCACGGCCGCGTACACGGCGGCCGGGGTGTTCGCGCCCTCGACGGCCACCACCGAGAGCGGGCCGCGACGTGCGCTCTCCAGCCACACCTTCTGCCGCAGCTCGCGGGGCGGGATCGGGGACTGCGTGGCGAACTCGCACTGGTCGAACACCAGCTTGGCCAGGCCGAGGAAGAGCTTCTGGTCCACGCCGTCGCCGAGGAGGTCCTTCAGCTCCTCGTCGATCTCCCCGCGGCGCTGGCCCTCGGCGCCGTCGATGCAGGCGATGACCTGCTCCACGCGCTCCCGCACGCTCGGCTTGTCGAGCGAGATGAAGCCCGGCTTCACCTTGCCCTCCTTCACGGTGGCGCGCACGAGATCACCGGTAAGCATCGTGCTCCCGGCGGCGTTCGCTGGCCGCGGATTCGGTGGTGCCTTCGGCGATGAGCTCGTAGAGCACGGCCTGCTTGTCGGCGGAGGGGCGGAGGATGCGCCCGAGGCGCTGCACGGCCTCGCGTACGGTGCTGGTGCCGCTCACGATGATCGCCACCTCGGCGGCGGGAAGATCGACCCCCTCGTTGAGCACGCGGCTGGTCGTGATGCACCGCAGCTCGCCGGCCGCGAAGGCCTCGAGAATCCAGCGACGCTCTTTGAGGTCGGTGTGGTGGGTGATGCAGGGCACGAGCAGCTCGCGGCTCACTCGCAGGGCGGTGGCGTTGTCGTTGGTGAAGACGATGGCGCGGCGGCCCGCCTCCTCGGCGAGGATCGTGCGCACCATCTCGATCTTGCGCTCGCCGCCGTGGGCGATGGCCTTGGCCGCGAGGAAGGCCTTGAAGGCGGCGCGGCCCTCCTTGCTGCGGCTCGCCTCCATGATGAACCGCGACCAGCCATCCGGCCCGCGCATGCTGATGCGGCGGCTGGCCACGAACTGCTTGTACACCCCGCGCAGCTCGCCGTAGCGCCGCTCCTCCTCGGCCGAGAGCGTCACTCGCACCACCTCGACATGGTAGGGCGCGAGGTAGTCGCCCGCGAGGTCGGGAATCTCTACCCGGTGCAGCACGGGGCCTACCGCCTCGTTGAGCAGCTCGTGCCGACCGTCGGGGCGCTCCAATGTGGCCGTGAGGCCGAGCCGCAGCGGGGCGATCATGCTCTCTGCGGCGCGGAGGAAGCTGGGCGCCGGGAGGTGGTGCACCTCGTCGAAGATCACGAGGCCGAAGCGGTTGCCGTACTTCTCCATGTGGAGCCAGGCGGAGTCGTAGGTGGTCACGGTGATGTCGCGGATGTCGTGCTGGCCGCCGCCGAGCGCACCGATCTCGCACCCGAAGGCCGCGCGGAGGTTTCCGTACCACTGGCTCAACAAGTCCAGCGTGGGCACGACCACCAGCGTGCTCCGCTGGGCCACGGCCATGCATGTTTCCGCCACGAAGGACTTGCCGGCCCCGGTGGGGAGCACCACGACCCCCCGCCAGCGGCCTGCCCGCCACTTCTCCACCGCCTCGCGCTGGTAGTCGCGCGGCACCCGGCTGCCGAGGTGCTTGAGCTCTGGCAGGCGGTTGTACCGGCGCGCTTCGTCGATGAGCTCGACCCCTCCGGCGCGGGCGGCCTCCACCACGGAGGCGTAGGCGAGGCCCGGCGCCCGGGCGGCGGCAATGCGACCATCCCACTCGAACCGGGGGGGCAGGGCCTCGGCCGGGGCTCCGTGGAGCACGAGGGTGCCGGCGTCGTAGCGGAGGGTCCAGGCCATGGCCGCGCCCTCTAAGCACCCGGCGACGGCCTGCACAGGTGAGCAGTCCTCGGCCGTGCAACGTGCGGCGTGTTCCACGTGGAACAACACGGGCGCTCAGAGCGGGAGTGCGCGCACCAGCAGGCGGGGACAGCCGGGCCGCAGCGGTCCCCCGGTGTGGTCGCCCCACATGCGGTCGGCGTAGAACCCGTTGGCTTCGAGCATCCAGTGGACCTCGTCGACCGAGAACGTGTGGAGCACGAGCTCGCTCTGGGCGGTCCAACCGGTTTCGTCGCGGTAGCGGTCGAGGAGGCGGAGGCGCTGGGCCACGGGGTCGCGGAAGGTCTCGCGGGTCCGCCACACGTGGCGGCCCTCCACCTCGCCCTCCCAGGCCGGCAGCTCGGGCAGGTGGGCCTCGCCCTGACGCGCGTGGTCGGGCATGGGCACGTCGATCGTGAGCGGGCCGCCGGCGGACAGCGCGGCGCGACAGGCCGCGAGGCAGGCCGCACGCGCGGCCCGATCAGGGAGGAAGGCGAAGGCCCCGTTGGGGATGATCACCTCGTCGAACGCGCCGAGGTCGAAGCTGGTCATGGAGGCGGCCACGTAGCGCTCCACCGGGCGCCCCTGCGCCCGGGCCACCTCGAGCATCGGCTCGCTCAGGTCGAGCCCCACCACCTCGCCGGCGTGCAGCCCCCGGCACACCCGCCCGGTACCGCACCCGAGCACGAGCACCCGCTGCCCCTGCCGCCGCGACTCGTACCCGATCGTGTCGGCGTTCGCGGAGCGGAACTCGACGTCGTAGATCGCGGCGATTTTCGCGTAGGGGTCGGTGGTCATGGCGGGAGGCGGAGCTAATCGCAGCCCGCGGGCGCCGCTACCAGCCGGGGACGATGTAGACCGCGCCCACCGCGCTCGTGCCGCCGCTGTCGTAGCCGGTGGCGCCGGCGGCGAGGTCCTCGAGGCCATCACCATCGAGGTCGGCGCCGTTCGCGAGGCCCGAGCCGAGCGCATCCTCGGCGGTGGCGCCGTAGAGGGAGGCGCGGGCATCCGTGAGGCCGAGGGTGGCCGACCAGGCGGCGGACCCGCCGAAGACGTACACAGCACCCGCGTTCTTGGCCGCGGTGTCGTCGCCTGAAGCGCCCACCACCAGCTCGTCGTACCCATCGCCATCGAGGTCGGTGTCGGCGTTGACCGACGAGCCGAAGCCGATGGAGGCGGCGGTCACGTCGACATCCGGGGAGGCCGTGCTCAGGTTGCCGACCAGCGTGCTGCCGCCGAGGAACACGTACACGCTGCTGCCGGTGTCGTTGCCGATGGTGAGGTCGAGCGTGCCATCGCCGTTCTGATCGCCCGGGGTGGGGATGGCGTCGGCGCCCACGTCGAGCCCCGCGCTGTCGCCGCGGACCTTGATGTAGGCGGCGGAGTCGGCGGTGCTGGCGTAGGACAGGGAGCTGTTGCCGAGGAACACGTACACGGCGCCGCCCGCGCTGCCGAGGTCGTCATCGCCGGGGGCGCCGGCGAGGATGTCGGCGTAACCATCGCCATCCAGGTCCGCGCTGTTGAGGCTCGTGCCGAGGTAGTCGTAGGAGGTGGAGCCGTTGATCTCGTCTTCCGCGTCGCCCAGATCGTAGCCGCCCGAGTAGGAGCCGGAGAAGATGGCGATGTTGCCGGACTGCGTGCTGGTGCTGCTGTTGTTGTCGAGCGGGCAGCCGGTGATGACCTCCGCGGAGCCATCGCCGTCGATATCGCCGGTGACGGCCCAGGTGAGCTGGTCGGTGGAGGAGTCGCCCGTCCAGTAGGCATCGTTGCTGTAGTTGCCGTAGAGCGTGCCGGAAAGGGAGCTGCCGCCCTCGATGAGCCAGGCCTGACCGTAGTCGTAGGTCGTGGAGTAGCCGGTGCCGAGGAAGTCCGCGGTGCCATCGCCGCTGGCGTCGGCGAAGGGTCCGACGAGATGCCCCATGGGCGCGTAGCTCGAGTAGTAGTAGCTGTAGTAGCCGTAGATCAGGGCCTGGTCGTAGCTGGTGATGGCCCCGGAGGCGGCGGCTGCATCATCGCCGTGCACCACGAAGGCGATGCCGTAGGCCACGTTGTCGGTGGCCACCACGAGGTCCTCGGTGCCATCGTCGTCGAGATCGCCGCCGGCCGCCATGCTCCCCTGCTCGCCGAGGGCCATGCTGGCGCTCGTGCCGTAGAGGAGGCCCGTGGCGGCGGCGCTGATCGAGAGGTTGTCGATCGTGCCATCGCAGTCGTTGTCGAGGCCATCGAGCGTTTCGGCGCCGGTGCCCGTGTCGGTGATGAGCGGGTCGGTGTCGTCGCAGTCGTCGGGGTAGTCCACCCCGTCGCCGTCCTGGTCGTAGTCGTTGCCGCCGTCGCAGGCGTTGTCCACGCCGTCGTACCAGACCTCGGCCGCGCCGGGGTTCACGGCGGCGTTGGTGTCGTTGCAGTCGTCGCCGCCGTAAGCGTCGCTGTCGTAGCCGTCGCCGTCCTGGTCGTTGTCGCTCAGGCCGTCGCAGTCCTGATCCACGCCGTCGTACCAGACCTCGGCATCGCCGGGGCTCACCGCGGCGTCGGTGTCGTCGCAGTCGTCGCCGCCGTAGAGATCGCTGTCGTAGCCGTCGCCGTCCTGATCGTAGTCGGAGTTGCCGCCGCAGTCCTGGTCCACGCCGTCGTACCAGGTGTCGGTGGCGTCGGGGTTCACGGTGGCGTCGGTGTCGTCGCAGTCATTGCCGCCCATGGCGCTGGCGTCGTGGCCATCGGCGTCCTGGTCGTTGTCGTTGCCGCCGTCGCAGGCGTTGTCGACCCCGTTGTACCAGACTTCGGCGGCCCCGGGGTAGGCGCTGGCATCGAGGTCGTCGCAGTCCACACCCTGGATCGACCCATCGCCGTCCTGATCGGAGTCGTTGGCATCACAGTCCTGATCCACGCCGTCGTACCAGACCTCGGCCACCTCCGGGTTCACGTTGGCATCGAGGTCGTCGCAGTCATCGCCGCCGTAACGGTCGCTCTGGTGCCCGTCGGCGTCCTGATCGTAGTCGTCGTTGCCGAGACAGTCGCTGTCGATGCCGTCGTACCAGGTGTCGGGGGCGCCGGGGTAGGCGGTGGCGTCGGTGTCGAGGCAGTCATCGCCGCCGTACTCGGGGGGCGTGTGGCCATCCCCATCCTGGTCGTAGTCGTCGCCGCCGCCGCAGTCCTGATCGATGCCGTCGTACCAGACCTCGGTGGCGCCGGGGTTGACCGCCGCGTCGTCGTCGTTGCAGTCCTCGCCGCCCGTGTCCACGCTGCCGTAGCCGTCGTGATCGGCGTCGATCTGCACGACCGCGCGGACCGGCAGCTCGATCCGGCCCCCGGAGATGCTGTCCTCCACGAGCACGCTCACCGAGAAGTCACCCCAATCGGTGGGGGTGACCCGCGCCGTGACCGTGAGGCTCTCCCCCGAGCCTGGCGCCGCGGTGTAGCTGGAGAGGGTCCAGGCGTCGGCGTGGGCGCCGAGCAGCGAAAGCGTGACCGCGGTGGCGCCGGTACCCACGTTCTCCACGGAGAACTCGCCTTCGGCGCTGTCACCGACGAAGAGCACGCCGAGGTCGAGGCTGCTCGGGCGGACGGCGATCGACCCATCCACGATGCCCGTGTCGCCCGTGTCGCTCCCCGAGTCGAGCCCACCCTCCACGCCGGTGTCCCCGTCCCCCAACTTGACCGACGCCGGGCCGCATGCGAGCAACAGAACCAACGGGAGGAGGGAGATCGCGCGCATGGACGAACCTGGAGGTTCCCCTGCTATGCCGCCTCGGTGCCAAAGCGATCGTCTTCTCTTGCGACGAACTACCGGGCCGGCGGGTTGATGGTCTTCGCCACCTCTTCCAGCGTCGTTTCCCCTGCGAGCGCGCGGGCCACGCCCGAGTCCCACATCCACTTCACGCCTTCGGCGTTCATGCACGCCACGATCTCGCTTTCGCCGCCGCCCGAGCGGAGGACCTCGCGCAGCGCGGCCGAGGGCGCCACCATCTCGTACACCGGCACGCGGCCCTTGTACCCGGTGCCGTGGCACTTCGCGCAGCCGACGGGCTGCTTCAGGACCGCGGTGGCGAGCTGCGTCTCGGTGATGCCGTACCGATCCATGAGCGCGGCATCGATGGGCGCGCTCACTGCGCAACCGCACACCCGACGCACGAGCCGCTGGGCCACCACCAGCTGCACCGAGCTGGCCACGAGGTAGCTGGCAAGGCCCATGTCGGCGAGGCGCGCGAAGGTCTCGGCGGTGCCGTTGGTGTGCAGCGTGGAGAGCACGAGGTGGCCGGTGAGCGCGGCCTTCACGGCGATCGCGGCGACCTCCGGGTCGCGCATCTCGCCCACGAACACGATGTCCGGGTCCTGGCGGAGGATGGCGCGCAGCGCCGAGCTGAAGGTGACGCCGCCCTTCTCCTGCACCTGCACGTGGTTGATGCCCGGCAGCGTCTGCTCTACCGGGTCTTCGATGGTGACGATGTTGGTGTCGGGATCGTTGATGTGGTTGAGCACCGCATGGAGCGTGGTGGTCTTGCCCGATCCGGTGGGGCCCGTCACGAGGATGAGTCCCTGCGGGAGCGCGCCGGCGTCGCAGATGAGCTTGTACTGGTCCTTCGCAAAGCCCAGACGCGCGAGGTCGGCGAGGTGGCCTTCCTTGCGCAGGAGCCGGATCACGCACTTCTCGCCGTGCACCACCGGCAGGGTGGAAACCCGGAAGTGCAGCTCCTCCTCCGCGCTCGGCAGCTCGATGTGGCCATCGAGCGGCTTGCGGCGCTCGGAGATGTCCATCTCCGCCATCACCTTGATGCGGGAGACGACGGCGGACCCGAGCGAAGCCGGCGGCGTGAGGATGGCGCGCAACGCCCCATCCACGCGCAGGCGGATGCGGATGTAGGCTTCATAGGGCTCGATGTGGATGTCGCTCGCCCCCTGCGAAACGGCGTAGCGAAGGAGCCACTCCACGAAGGCGACGATGGGCGCGGCGTCGGGGCTGCCGCCCCGTTCGAAGGTGAGCGCCCCGCCGGGGCCGAGCGCCGCGCGAAGGGCCTCGATCACCTCCGGGGTGGTGAAACGCCCGGCGACGAAACGATCGAAGCTGCCCTCGGTGATCATCCGGGGTTCGATGTTCCGGTGGCCGGTGGCACGCACCACCTCGGCGAGCGTCTTCTGGTCCTGCGCATCCACCATGCCGAGCACGAGCGCTCGGTTCTGGACCGCGAGGGGAATGACCTTGCGACCGCGCAGGAAGTCTTCGGGGAGGAGGTTGAGGACGTTCTCCTCGGGGGCGAGCGTCTCCAGATCGGCCGTGGCGATGCCGAGCTGGCGCGCCAAAGCACCGTTGAGCTGCTCCGCGTCGAGCATGCCGAGGGCCATCACCACCTGTTCCACGTTCACCAGTCCCGCCTCCACGAGCAGCTCCCCGATGCGTTTGCGCGGGGGGGCGGCGGGGTTGGGGGGGGCAGAGGAGGTGTCGTTCGCCATCGCAAGACCGTTGTGTTCGGTTCCTGTCGGACCGCGCACATCGATCTTGAGACCAGCCGATGTCAGAACGTCACGTTCACGCCCACTTGGTTGACCGCGAGGAAGGGCGTGACCGTGAGATCGACTTGCGACCGTTCCTTGAGGTAGCCGAGCACATCGTCCTTGGTGACGCCCAGCTCCTTCATCTTGGCGCTGTTGTAGTCATCCACGAGGCCGCTCGCCTGCTCCTCGCTGTACCAGTTGGGCACGTACTCGCGGTGGGCCCGGGAGTAGGCGGGCACGTAGAGGGCGCCCAGGAGCAGCCCCGTTCCCACCGAGGTGAGCACGATGCCGGGCACGAAGCCCTCGCCCATGCCGTAGCGGGTCTTCGGGGGCAGGGTGAGCTCGTACACGCCCACGCCGGCCGAAACGAGGCCGGCGCCGAGCAGGCCGTACGCCACGCCGTTCGCCACGCCCTTGCGCTTCTCGAGGTCGGCCGTGCGCTCCTTGTCGTTCACCAGCTCGGCGAACTTGCTCGTGCCAATGATCGTGTTCTGGCCCTGGTACACGGTCCAGGTGTTCACCGTGGAGGTGCTGACCGCGCCGTAGCCGTTGGAGCTGACCGTGGTGATGCGGAGCGGTCCGGCCTCGAGGCGGCTGGCCAGGTACTTGCGGACGGCGGCGTCGCGGGTGTCGGAGGCATCGTCAGCGAGGGCGGAACAAAGCGTGAGAATGGCGAGGAGCATCGGGGGTCCTTTGGGGGGACGGAGCCTACAACACCGCGCGGCCCTTTGTCGAGAGTGGGCTGTGAAACTGGTCTGGAAGCGGTGGGGGCGAAGCGCCGCGACCCACCTCGAAGTCGGGCGTGGGCAGGCGCGCTTCGCGGCGCCGTCGGGCGCGCCCTTCCAGAGGCTCAGAAGTTCTCGTCGCCCACGTCGCCCCAACAGGCGACCTCGGCCGCATCGGTGATGCCGCAGCAGCCGTAGCCGTGGCAGTCGATCTGTTCGAAGTGGTCGCTCGGCGGGGAGGACTGCTGGTCGTCGTCGTCCCCCCAGCACTCCACGGAGCCCGTCTCCGCGAGCGCGCAGTAGTGGTAGTGCCCGGCGGTGATGGACACAAAGCTCCCGCCAGGGGGGCGGCCGTCGGTGCTTCCCCAGCAGGTGATGTCGCCGTCCTCGCCCACGGCGCAGGCGGTGAAGTCGGCCGTGGCCACGGAGACGAACTCGCCGCGGGGCTCGTCGGTCACGTCGAAGCCGTCCTCACCCCAGCAGCGCACCTCGCCGTCCTCGGCCACGGCGCAGCCGTTGTAGGTGCCCAGGGCCACCGAGGACCAGCCGGTTCCGCTCGGCGGGTCGGCGAGGCGGTAGTCGTTGTCGCCCCAGGCCCGGAGCTCCCCGTTGTCGATGGCCACCCCGGTGAACTCGCCGACGGATACCCGCTCGGCGCTCGCGGGCGCATCGACCGCGGCGTCGGTGTTGCAGTAGAGCTCGCCCTCGCTGGTGATGCCGCAGTAGCCGGTGAGGCCGCCATCCACCTGCACGTAGGTGTGGCCGGGCGGTAGTTCGGCGGTGCCATTGCAGCGGCTGCCGTGCTCGTAGGCCACGCACACGTCCCATACGCCCACGCCCACCGCTACCGGGGCGCCGAGCTCGGCGTCGGACAGCGTCTCGCCGGCCGCGGTGTCCGCCACGAGCGTGGGGGGCTCGGCGAGGAGGAGGCAGCCCAGCGCGAGCAGGAGCATCAGAAGCCCACCGTGATGGCGGCGCCGGGGCCGTTCACGAGGAGGGGCACCACGATGAGCGCGCCGCCGCCCGCGAGGCCGATCCAGCCAGCGGTGTTGCCCACCTGCAGGAGCGTCCACTGGCTCGACGTCATGGTGGGGGTGACCTCGTAGGTGACCGCGGTGCCGACCACGAAGGCGGCGCCGGTGGCCGCGAGCAGCGCGCCGCCGATGGTGGTGCCGCGCCGGCGGGTAGCGCGGGCGGCGGGGGTGGCGCGGACGTCGAGGCGGGGGGCGTCGTCCGCGTCGCGGACTTCGGCCGCGGCCACCGACGCGAGCACGGGCGGCGCGGTGGACTCCACGGTGGCCTCGCCCCAGGCCAGCGAGAGCGTGAGGGCCGCGGCATCCACCGGCACCCCGAAGCCGAGCCCCTCGAGGCCCTCGGCGGCCACCTTCCAGCTCACGATGGCGAGCAGCGTGCCGTCGATACCGATCAGCGGGCCCCCGCTGTTGCCGGGGTTGAGGCTCGCGTCGGTCTGCAGGAAGCGCACATCGCCCACCCGGCGGGCCCCCGACACGATGCCCTTGCTCACCGAGAACTCCAGCGCCTCCCCCAACGGGGAGCCCACCGCGTAGAGCTCGGTGCCCACCTCGGCGGGCTGCGGGGTGAAGGGGAGGCAGGACCACTCGGCGCCGGGCGCGCGGAGGAGCGCCACATCCTGACGCCGGTCGATGGCCAGCACCCGCGCCGCCACGGCGGTGCCCTTCTGCGTGCGCACCTTCACCTCGCCGCTGCCGGCCACCACGTGGGCGGCGGTGAGGATGACCCCGTCGGGCGAGATCACCACGCCGCTCCCACTGCCGCCGCCGTGCTCCACGAAGACGGTGGCCGCGAGCGCGGCCCTCATCCCCGCGGGGAGCGGCAGCGGCGCCGCAGAGCAGCGGCGAACGGTCGTGGCCGACGGGAGCGGCGCGCCGCCGGCATCGGCTGCCGCCGCGAAGGCGGACCGTCCGAGGACGCGGACGGCCGCATCCCGCGTGGCCGCTTCGAGGCCGACGCCAACCCCACGGGTGAGGACGCTGTAGCGGGGGAGTCCGGTGGCCAGGTCGGTGAGCTTCCACCGCACCGCCACCTCGCATTCCTGCGCCTCCCCGGCGGTGCACTCCGCACCGGACACGAAGGCGGCGAGGTTGAGCGCCGCCTCGCCGCTGCGCCCGGCGTGCGCCACCTCCTCCATGATCCAGGCGCGCACCGTGGCGCCGGCCCCGGGTTGCTCGCTCGCGAGCGAGGACCACTCCACCGGCGCCACCGAGAGGGGCGTACCCGCGGAGGCGGCGGTGAGGAGGGCGAGGAATGCGAGCACCAGCAGCGTCCTGGGCGAGGGGCGAGTCATAGCACGGAGGTGGGGGGCGCCATGCCGTCGGACGTCGGGTGGCGCACCCCTCTCACCGACGATGGCGCACGCGAATCACCCGCCTCTACATCTGTTGATTCGTTTGTTACGAGAATCCTATAGCCGCACTTCAGGATTCTCGTTTCATGTCGATCCTTCGCCGAATGCTGGCGGGCGAACGCTTGCGGCGGTCGCGGTTCGCGAATACCCGGCGTTGTCTGGTGGCGGCGCGCCGACGCGTGAGTCCCGGTCCGGGGACGCCTGGCGATGGACGACTTTGATCTCCACCTTCTTGAAGTGGACCAGGGGGTCATCGAGGGGCAGATCCTGGTCTCGGGCACGGTCATCGCGGCGTTCATCTGCAACGGCCGCGTGGCGGGGCGTGTCGCTTCGATCTCCCGGCTTCACCTCGACGGGGCTGGTCCGAACACGCTCGGGGCGAGGCGCCTCCACCGCGCGATGGTCTGGCTGATGGATGCCCTGGACGTCGATGAGATCGTCGTTGAGGGGGGACAATGCGTCACCGGCGCTGCGAAGGGCCCCGCGGGTACTGGCCCTCGCACCCAGGCGCGGCTATCGTTCAAGAGGGAATCGACATGACCACCCTGCGCATCACCGCCGCCGAGCCGGGCATGCTGAAGGTGCACCACACGCGCTACCTGCGTGACGTCGTCGGCCTGCGTCTCCACGTCGCCAAGGGCATCACGGACGATGTACTGGAGGGCATCGCCCGCGATGTCGAGGTCCCGGACGAGTTGGCCGAGATCCACGAGAAGACGTTGCGGTTGCTGGGGGCCCGAGTCGAAGTTTTGCCGCCGCACCAAGAGGCGCGATCCGCCTGAGGTCGGCGCGGAGGGGGTCCACGAGCGCCCCCGCCACGTTGCTTGCCACACCTTCAGCCGGCCAGGCCGATCATTCCGACCCGCTCGCCGCGCCATCCCGCACCCGCTCGTACTCTTCGACCTTGTTCGGGCTGCGGCGTCGTCGGCGGGCCGCGGCCGGGCCCCGCCGGGATTGACAGGCGGCCTGGTGCTCCTACATCTCGGCCTCACACGCGAATCACCCGCCTTTACATCTGCTGAATCGTTTGTTGCGAGAATCCTAAAGCTGCACTTCAGGATTCTCGTTTCATGTCGATTCTTCGCCAGATACGTGATGAAGTCCTCGGTGCGGCCAAGGCCTTCCCTGCGGTGGTGGTCGCCGGCCCGCGCCGCGTCGGCAAGACGTCGCTCCTCCGCGAGGCGTTCCCCGAAGCGCGGTGGGTGCCTTTGGAGGACCCGGACGTCCTCGCCCGGGCCGCCGCCGACCCTCGGGGTTTTCTTGATCAGCTCGACGGCCAGGTGTTGCTCGATCAGATTCAGAACGCCCCTGGGTTGCTTCCCTATGTCCGCACGCGCATAGACCAGGACCAGGAGCCGGGTCGATGGTTGATCACCGGTTCGCAGGAATTTGCGCTCATGCGGGGGGTGACCGAGTCCATGGCCGGTCGGGCTGGGATCCTTCGACTCCTCCCGTTCGGGGTAGAGGAGCACCCGGGGGTCACACCCCTTCGGGGCGGCTTCCCGGAGGTCGTGCTGAACGCGCCGGACCAGGCCGCGCTCTGGTTCGACTCCTACGTTCAGACCTGGCTCGAGCGCGACCTTCGCGCCCTCGTGAACGTCTCCTCGCTCTGGTTGTTCCGGCGGTTCCTGGCGGTGCTCGCTTCGCGAACCGGGCAGTTGCTGAACAAGACGGACATCGCGGCGCCGCTGGGCGTGTCGGTCCCCACCATCACGTCGTGGCTCGATGCGTTGGAGACCTCCGGCGTGCTCATCCCCGTGCCCCCCTGGTTCGCCAACTTCGGCAAACGGCTGCTGAAGAGACCGCGGGTGTATCTTTGCGACAGCGGGCTCACGTGCCACCTCCTTGGCCTCATGGACGAGGCCGCGCTGGAGCGCTCCTCCTTCCTCGGACCGATCTTCGAAGGCTTCGTCGCCACCGAGCTGGTCAAGCATCGGGCCTTCGCCGGGCGCCGGCCGGGCTTGCACTGGTTCCGCGACCAGTCCGGCCTCGAAGTGGACTTCGTGCTGGAGGGGCCCGGTCTCGCGCCGATCCTGGTGGAGGTGGGTGCCTCCCACACCCCGCGCCCCGAGGACGCGCGAGGAATCCTTTCGCTCCGCAAGGCGGCGCCCGATCGGGAGGCGGAGGACTATGTCGTCTACCGGGGAGCACACGGGATGGCGCCCCTGGTTCCCGGTGTGCTCGCGGTGGACGTTCCGACCCTCCACGCCCGGCTGCGCGCGCGAGGGTGGTGAGCGTGAGGCGCCCACCCCGACCGCGCCGGGATGCGCGGCGACGCCCTTCGCCCCCACGAGGTGGGGCAGACGCGCATCCCCCAAACCCAACTCTCAATAAATACCCGGCAGGAATCGTTTCGTCCTCGCCATGTAGGAGCGGTACCGATCGCCGAACACCCCGATGAGCAGCCGCTCCTCGGCGCGAGCACGCAAATCGCCCGCGAAGAAATTGGCGACGATACCGAGGAGAGAAATCAGGTTGGGCACCAGCAGGAAGTTGGCCACCGTGAGCAGCACCATCCCGGTGTAGATGGGGTGGCGCACTCGCTCGAACGGACCCTCGGTGCAGAGCTGGTGCTCCGCGGTGAGCGCCGCGCGCAGGCGCCACGACCGGAAGACCATCATCACGCGGACGATCATCCAGGTGGTGGCGAGGACGAGCGGTACGGCGAGGAGTTGGAGGGGAACCGGCAGCGGCCAAACCGGCGCGAAAGGCGCGGCCGCGAGCCCGGCGTAGCTGACGCCGATGCCCAGACCGTGCGCCCACACCATGGCGGTGGCGCGCGGGTCGGCGTGGGCCGCGGGGCCGGTCTGTTGTTTGCCCTGCTGCTTGTCGAGTTGGCCGCGGATCACGAAGGGCGCCCAGAACAAGGCGTTGAGCGCCCAGGCGAGGCCGATCACGGCGCCACGCCGGGCATGCCGGCCCGCACCCGCTCGTACTCCTCGACCGTGCCGATATCCACCCACATTCCCGGATGGACGACGCCCCGCACCCGCCCCTCCGCCACGAGGTGACGATAGGCCGTGCGGACGATGCAGGCCTCGCCCGTGGGCGGCACGAGGTCGAGCACGCTCCGATCGAGCACGTGGATGCCGGTGAAGTGCAAGGACGGGTCGGCCTCGCCCACGATCCCGGCGATGCCGGTGACGCGCCCCTCGCGCAGCGCCACGCCGGTGTGGCGGCCGTCGGTCTGGGCGCGCAGGGCCATCACGGCGGGAGCAGGCTCGTTCCAGAGGGCGGTGAGGTCGACATCGCAGAGGATGTCGCCGTTCACCACGCAAAAGCGCTCGGCGAGGAGGTGGCGCGCGTTGCGGAGGCCGCCGCCCGTGCCGAGGATGGCGGGCGACTCCACGATGGGGGTGACGCCGCGCTGGCGCGCCGCCCAGGCCACCACCTGCTCGGGCAGCCAGAAGGCGTTGACCACGACCTCCTCGTGGCCATGCGCGCGCAGGTGGGCCAGCGCGATGTCGAGCATCGGCCGGCCGCCCACGGGGAGGAGCGGCTTGGGCGTGGTGAGCGTGTACGGGCGGAGGCGCGTGCCGAGACCGGCGGCGAGGAGGAACGCGGTGGCGGCCATCGTGGCCTCCTATCGTGCCGTTCCGGCGCGTCGGCCGGATAAGCCGCCGGGATGAACGACCTCGAGAGCCGGGTGCGCGCCGGCGAGCCCGAAGCCATCCGTGAGACCATCGCCCGCCTCGACCGGGGCGAGCTTCGTGTGGCCGAGAAGGTCGAGGGCGAGTGGCGGGTCAACGCCTGGGTCAAGGAGGCCATCCTCGGCTTCTTCCGCATCTCGCAGATGGAGACGATGGAGGTGGGGCCGTTCGAGTTCCACGACAAGATTCCCCTGAAGCGGAACCTCGCGGCGGCGGGCGTGCGCGTGGTGCCGCCCGGCACCATCCGGTACGGCGCCTTCGTGGAGCGCGGCGCCATCGTGATGCCCGGCTACGTGAACATCGGCGCGTGGGTGGGGGCCGGCTCGATGGTGGACACGTGGGCCACCGTGGGGAGCTGCGCCCAGATCGGCCGCGGGGTGCACCTCAGCGGGGGCGTGGGCATCGGCGGGGTGCTGGAGCCCGCCGCGGCGCGCCCGGTGATCATCGAGGACGGCGCCTTCGTGGGCAGCCGGTGCATCGTGGTGGAGGGTGTGATCGTGGAGGAGGAGGCGGTGCTCGGCGCCAACGTGGTGCTCACCGCGAGCACCCCGATCCTCGATGTGACCGGCCCGGAGGA
This sequence comes from uncultured Pseudomonadota bacterium, assembly GCA_903885375.1. Lineage (GTDB taxonomy): Bacteria > Myxococcota_A > UBA796 > UBA796 > SXON01 > SXON01. The sequence continues at coordinate 54,176 of CAISIK010000168.1, read as the reverse complement.
GGTGCGGTACGTGGGCCGCGTGCCCGCCCGGAGCGTGGTGGTGCCGGGGGTGCGGCCGAAGCGGTTCCCGGCCGGCGAGTACGGCATGCCGTGCGCGCTCATCATCGGCAAGCGGCAGGCGAGCACCGACCAGAAGGTGTCGCTGAACGCGGCGCTGCGCGACTTCGGCGTGTCCGTTTGACGGTGGGCGAGGCGCTCACCCGTCGCACGATGGAGCTGTGCCGCGTGGCGAGCGTCACCGGCAACGAAGCCGCGTGCGCCGACCTCGTGGAGGCCATCCTGCGCGACACGCCGCTCGCCGTGCAGCGCATCGGCGAGACCGTTCTCGCCCGCACGGCCGCGCGTCCGGGGCGCCCGCTCGTGCTCCTCGTCGGCCACACCGACACCGTGCCGCCCAAGCCCGGCGATGGTCCGGTGCGCCTCGACGGCGACCGCATCTACGGCCTTGGCGCCAGCGACATGAAGGGCGGCCTGGCGGTCATGCTCGAGCTCGCCCGCGCGGTGGGCGATGGCGCCGCGCTGCCCTACGACCTCGGCTTCGTGTTCTACGACAAGGAGGAGGGCCCGTGGGCGGAGAGCGGCCTCGGCCCCGTGCTCGAACGGGCCACCTGGCTCCGCCGCGCGGCGCTGGCCTTCTGCCTCGAACCGAGCGACAACGTGGTGCAGGTCGGCTGCCTCGGCACGCTCCACGCCCGGGTCACCTTCGTCGGCCAGGCCGCCCACTCCGCGCGGCCCTGGCAGGGTCGCAACGCCATCCACGCCGCGGCGCCCCTGCTGGCCGCGCTGGCCGCGCGCGCGCCCGTGGTGGTGGACTGCTCGGGCCACGAGTTCCGCGAGGTCATCAGCGCCACGCTCGCCTCGGGCGGGGCCACCCGCAACGTGATCCCCGACCGCTTCGAGCTGAACCTCAACTACCGCTTTGCGCCCGGGCGCACGAGCGAGAGCGCCGTGGCTGAGGTGAAGCGGTTCTGCGCGGAGGCCTGCCCGGGCGGGCCGCCCGAGGTGGAGATCGTCGAGGTGGCCCCGAGCGGCGCCGTGGTGCTCGACAACCCGCACCTCCGGCGGTTCCTCGAGCAGAACGGCAACGCCGTGGCCGCCAAGCAGGCGTGGACGGATGTGGCCCGCCTCTCGCAGGTGGGGATCGACGCCGTGAACCTCGGGCCCGGCCTCGCGGCGCAGGCCCACCAGGCCGGGGAGTACGCCAGTGCCTCGCTCCTCGCGGTCGGCTACGCCCAGTTCGCCCGCTTCGTGGGCCTGGGGTGAACCCGCCGCCCGACGACCTTCGACTCCCCGCGGTGGCACCGGCCGGCCGGCCCGCGTCGGCGGGGCCGGCGACGCGTCGGCCGGAGGTGGCCGAGCCGCCCGTCCCCTCCGTCCTGCGCTGGCTCGTGGCCGCCGCGGTGGTGCTCTTCGCGGTGGCCCTCCCCAAACCGCTGGCCATCGACGAGGAGAGCTACCGGTGGCTGGGCAGCGTGCTCGACCCCGCCAAGCCCTATGCGTGGTACCGCGCCTGGCAGGGCGGCAACGGCGAGATCTACGCGCACCCGCCGCTCTTCTTGTGGTGGATGTGGGCGTGGTCGGGGGTGGAGTCGCTCCCGCTGGCGCGGCTGTCGGGGCTGCCGTGGGTGGTGCTCTGGGCGGGCGCGAGCGCGGTGTGGATGCGTCGCTCGGCCCAGCACCCGGAGGTGGCGGCCTTCGCCTGGCTCGGGTCGGCCACGGTCTGGCTGGGCCTGCAGGACAGCCTGATGATCGACCTCCCCTGGGTGGCGCTCACCACCGCGGCGCTGGCGGGCTACCGCGAGGGCCTCGCCCGCCGCGATGGCCGCTGGTTCCTCGCCGCCGGGCTGGCGCTGGGGGCGGCGGTGGAGACGAAGTACCCGGCCGCCGCGGTGGTGCCCGTGCTGCTCGTGCATGGGCTGCGGTGGGGGTTCCCGTTGGCCTTCTGGCTGCCGGCCGCGATGGTGGTGGGCGGCGTGGAGGGCTGGCTGCACGCGGAGTCGGGGGTCTGGCACCCGCTGGTGGTGTGGGAGAACCGGGGGGTGGTGGCGCACGGTCCGCTGGATGGCCGCGCGCTCGGCGTGCTCGCCCGGGCCGCGCTCCTGCCTTGCGGGCTGGGGCTCCTCTACACGCGCCCGGTGCACGCGGCGGTGGGGGCGGCGCTCGCGGTGGCGGCGGTGGCCTGGGTGCGGCCGGCGGGCCTCGAAGCGAGCGGTGTGGCCCTGCTCATCGGGTGCGCCGCCGTGGGCGGGGCGCTCCTGGCCCGCGCGGGCGCTGCCCTCGCCGTGGGCCCAGGACGGCGTCGCAAGGGTGATCGGGATGACAGCCTGCTCCTCGGCGGCGTGATGGTGGCCACCGCGCTGGGCGTGGTGTTCTTCCACAACTACGCCTCGGCGCGGTACCTCCTCCCGGCCGCCACGCCCGCCGCGATCGCGCTGGCGCGCTCGGCCGAGGATGTGGCCCACGGCAAGCGCGTGCAGCTCGTGGCGAGCGCGCTCGGGGCGCTGCTCGCGATGGGGCTCGCCATCGCGGACTGGCAGTTTTGCCGCGCCGGCCGCGAGGCCGCCCAGGGCGCGCTCGTCGCGGCGGAGGCCGAGGGTGGTGGACCGGGGCTGTTCGCGGCAGAGTGGAGCGCTCGCGCCGAGCTCGAAGCGGCCGGGTGGCAGCGGCTGGTAGACCCCGAGGGCCTCCCCGCGGGCACCCTCGTGATCGCGCTGGCGAACTCCGGCGGGGCGGTGCCCGACTCCTGGGTGCCGCTCGCTTCGGCGCGCGGCGAGGGCCAGTTTCCGTTGCGGGTGGTGGACGTGCAGGGCCACGTCGGCCTGTACGCGGAGACGCTCGGCGTCCTGCCCTTCGGCACCGGGGGCCGCCCGCTGGAGGTGGCGGTGCTCTACCGGGTGGGCCCGTGAGCGATGTGGGCACCGAGCGGAGCTGGGAGCGCGCAGAGAAGCGGCTCGACCACTACCTGCGCGCCTCCCCGCGCGGGTCGATCGCGCTGTGCGTGCTCCTGTCGGCCACCTACGTCTGGTCGTGCGTGCTCGACGCGATGCGCGGCCAGCCGCTCTGGCGTGTGGTCGGCTGGAACCGTTCGGCGGCCCTGATGGATGCGCTCGGCGGGCGCACCGCCGGGCTCGCCGAGACCGGCGAGTGGGACAGGCTCCTCACCTACAGCGTGCTCCACTGGAACCTCGGGCACCTGCTGATGAACGTGGCGGCCATCTGGGCCGTGGGCGAGGTGTTGGAGGCGGTGTACGGGCCGGCCCGCGTGTGGCTGCTCTTCTTCGCCACCGCGCTCACGGGCGGCGTGGCGAGCTGGCTCATGGGCAGCGAGCTCACCGTCGGGGCCAGCGGCGGCGCGTTTGGCCTTCTCGGGGCCATGGTGGCCTTCGGCTGGCGTTGGGGAGGCAAGCTGCACCCGCACACCCGGCGCTGGTTCGGGCCGCTCCTCTGGCCCTGGGTGGGCGGCAACCTCGCGCTGGGGCTCGTCTTCCCCTTCATCGACAACGCCGCGCACGTCGGGGGCCTGCTCGGCGGCCTCGCGCTCGGCGCCACCTTCGGCAACCGGATCACCGACAACAGCGAGAACTCCGACCTCGTGCGCCAGCTCACGCGCGCCGCAGCGGCCGTGCTGACCCTCCTCGCGCTTTCGAGACTGGTGCGGTAGGAGCGGCCAACCCCGGAGCCCCCATGCCCACGCCCTTCGGCCTTCGCCGCCGCCTCAAGGCCCTCTTCGGAATGGAGTCCGCACCCACGTCGGTGCCCGAGATCCCCATGGTGGCGCTCACGGTGCTCGGCCCCAACGGCACCGAGGAGTCCGTGCAGGCCTTCATCGGCTCCACGCTGGTGGGCGCGGGGTCGAAGATGAAGCGCCCCATCGCCACGGGCTGCTCGGAGAGCAACTGCGGCACCTGCCGGGTGGAGGTCCTGGAGGGCGCCGACTGCCTGTCGGAGCAGACGGCCAAGGAGCGGGCCACGCTCAAGGAGAACAACTTCTCCACCGAGTACCGCCTCGCGTGCCGTGCCGAGCTCGTGAAGGGCACCGTGAAGGTTCGGGCGTTCGAGCTGATGTAGCGACGGCGGCTTCCCGCCCCGGCCGCGCCGCGATGCGGGACGCGGCCGGGACCCCCGAGGTGGGTCGCGCCGCGTCGCCCAAAAACAGCAACAGCGCCCGGGTCGCCCCGGACGCTGCTGTTCGGCCGAAGGGGTTTAGCCCTTGACCATGCCGTTGGTCACGAGGAAGGCCAGAAGCACGAGCGACTCGATGAGCGCCAGGCCGATGATCATCGGGGTGAGGAGGCTGCCGGCCGCCTGGGGGTTGCGGGCCATGCCTTCGAGCGCGGCGCCAGCGGTCTTGCCCTGGGCGAGACCGCCACCGAGGACCGCGAGGCCGATGCCGAGACCGGCGCCCACGGGGCCCCAGCTCGCGGCAGCGCCGCCGTCTTCGGCGAACGCGACGCCGGTGGAGAGGGCGAGAAGCGCGGCCACGCGCAGGGAGGTGGAAAGAAGGGACTTCATGCGTGCTCCGGGTGGTGAGAATCTTTGTGGTCGTGGTCGTCGTGACCGTGGGACATGTCCGCAGTGGACAGCCCCACGTACACAGTGGAGAGGATGCTGTAGACGAAGCCCTGGAGGATGCACACGAAGGCACCCAGGCCGTAGAAGGGGATCGGCGCGATGATCTGGCCGACCGTGCCGATGAGATCGCCCGCCACATCGCGCACCGCACCGCTCACCAGGTGGTCGGCGAACATGTTGGCGGTGAGACGGACGGTGAGCGAGAAGGGCCGCAGCGCGAGGCCGAAGAGCTCGATCGGGAAGAGCAGGAAGCCCACGAGGAACACGGGGCCCCAGAGGTGCTTGATGTACGCGAACCCGTTGCGGGTGAGGCCCGCGTAGTTGAACATCAGGAACACGGAGATCGACATCGCCAGGTTGCTGGAGAAGTTCTCGGTGACCGGGAGGTTGCCGGGGATGAGCCCGATGAGGTTCGCGGTGACGATGTAGAGGAAAAGCGCGCCCACCATGGGGAAGAACTTCGGCGCTTCCTTGGCGCCGAGCACGCCTTCCACGAGGTTGTAGTACTGCTCGACGAAGACCTCGAGCAGGTTGCGCGCGCTGAGCCCGGAGTCGGGGATGAACTTCTCGGAGCCCTCGCGGGAGAGCGCCTTCTGGAGGCCCATGCGGCCGAGGGCGGCGAGCGCAAGCACAATGAAGCAGCTCATCCAGGCGGCGGGCACGACCCAGGCTTCGTTCGGGTTGTGGAGGCCGAGCGCCTTGCCCAGCTTGCCATCCCCGATGCCGGGGAGGAAGTGGTACCAGGTGAACCCGCTGATCATCGGGGCGACCGCCCGGGAGGCCACGCTGCTGAGCAGTTCGGTGATCATCCGACCCTCGAGGGAGTGGGGAGCGAAAGGAGGGAGCGGCCCAGGAAGGCCGACAGGGGCGCCGCGAAGCCCATGAGGGCCGGAAGCCCGGGGAACCAGCGATCGAGCAGGGCCACGAGGCCGATGCCCGCGAAGAGCTTCAGGGGGACGAAGGCCCGGGTGGGCGAGTTGCCCAGGACCGTGACCACCGCGATGACCCACAGGGCGAGGTTGAGCCAGCCGGCCGCCGCGCCCACGCCTACCGCCACCGCCACATCGGCGCCCCAGCCCAACGCCACCACGGGCGCCACTGCGGCAAGCAGCGCGGCATCACGGAGGAGGAGGTTCGGGGCGGTCATCGGGGGGGCGGTCATCAGGGTTGGGGAGGCGGAGAGCCCGCGCGAGGTACAGGGCGCCGGAGAGGAGGCCTGCCATCGCGAACCCCGCGGTGAGCAGGGGGTCGGTGTGCAGGCGCCGGTCGAGCCATGAGCCCAGGAGCACACCGGCCAGGATGCTTCCCGTCATGGTGGATACCAGGCCCATTGCTGGCGCCAGTCGCCGCCAGATGTTCGGATCGATCATCGGGAGGCCGTTCGGGGGAGGCAAAGAGCCCTGCGGGGGGTACCCGGAGGGCGCGCGGCGTAATTGTGCCGGCGCTCCGTGTCAACGGATCATGGGCCCGCCGCTAATGCCGGATTCTCGATTCGAGCAGCCACGCGAGCCACGCGATGCCGAGCATCTGCCCGATGGTGGGCTGGGCGATCGGCGGCGCATGCCGAACGTCGGCCACCGGGTACAGCCGGAAGGCGTTCCGGAGGCGCTGCTGCGGCCCCTCCGGAATGTTCGAGAAAGCGAGGCCGGTGCCGTGATCGCGGGCCACGGCGCTGATGGTGCCGCGCTCGAGCTTCTCGTCGCGGACGACCTCGTGCACGTCCTGCAGGAAGCGCACGGGCACGCGCCCGCTCACGACGAGGAGCTCGCCGTTGCGGATGGAGAGCTTGAAGAGCGTGCGCTGGCTGAAGAACCAGTAGAGGGCGCCGCCGAACACGAGGAGGAGGACGAGGGTCACGGACAGGCCTCCCACATGCCGGCACCCTCCCGCTGGGCCTCGCGCACGTCGGCGTCGATCTCGGCTTCGAAGGTGGTGTTGGGGTCGATGGCGAGGGCGGTGGCGTAGCCCTGGCGCGCGAGGACACGGTTGAAGAAGCCGGCCTCGCCCTGATCGCGGAAGACGTAGGCCAGCGTGCGATCGTAGGGGTCGATGCAGTCGCTGTCGAAGGTGAGCCACACCAGCCGCTCGAGGAGCGCCTCGCTCGTGTAGCCCATCGCCTCCTCGCCGAAACACTCCGCGGGGTCGTCGTGCTCGATCTCCGGGGTGTCGATGCCGATCATGCGCACCTTGCGACCGGCGCTGCCATCCTCGGGGTGCACGTACACGGTGTCGCCGTCGGTGATGTACGCCACGCGCACGAGCATCGGGTCGAGGCAGGGGAACTCGCCGCCGGGGAGGTCGGTGAGGGCGCGCACGCGAGCGTCGTCGGCGGCGCGCTCGGTGGCGTCCTCCCCGGAGTCGGCGGTGTCGGCGCTCGCCGTGTCGGTGTTTGTGCTGGACCCGGTGTCGGTGCTGGCGAACCAGTCGGTGCAGGCCAGCGCGAGGAGCAGGACGATCATCCGGCCACCGCCTTGCCCGTGAGCGCGGCCGCGCGGCCCCGGCCTCCTCCGTTGCGCCCGCGCCCTCCGCTGCGGCGTGCTCGAACGCCTCGGCGCACGCGCGCGGATCGGCGAGCGGCCCCTCGTACAACGCCGCGAGCTGCTGCAGGAGCGCGACCCGCGCCGCCGCCTCCGGTTCGAGGTCGACCGCGTGCTCCAGCGCCCGGACGGCGCCGCGCACATCGCCGCCGGCCTGCCGCACGTGGGCGGCGCGGGCCCACGCATCCGCGCGGACGGCGGGGGTGTGCCAGCCAGTCCCCACCTGCTCCAGCGCCGCGATGGCCCCGCGCGAATCGCCCGCCGCCAACTGCGCGCTGGCGGCATCGAGCGCCAGCGGCGACCACGGTCCGAGCACCGCCACCGTACCCACCGCGAGCGCCGCGCCCAGCGGGGCGAAAGCAAGGGTGAGGAACTCCCGGGCGCGCATTCGGCCAGCGCTAACCGGGTTCAAAACACCATGTAGATGAAGGGCGCCACGTAATGGATGCTCTGCAGGAAGAGGAGTCCGCCGCCCAGGAGGAGCAGGAAGAACACGAGCGGCAGCATCCACCATCGCGAGCCGGTCGCCAGCATGGAGAGGAGCGCCCCGGCGGTGCCGAAGCGCAGGAGCCATGGCGAAGGCGGCGCCGGCTTGTCGTTCATCGCATCCTCTCCACGCGGAACCCGTTCACGTACAACGTATCGAGGTCGGAGCGGGCGAAGGCGGCGAGGGCATCCACCGGCGTGGACACGAGCGGCTCGCCCTTCAGGTTGAAGGAGGTGTTGAGGAGCACCGGCAGGCCCGACTCGCGCTCGAAGCCCGCGAGGAGCTGATCGAAGCGGGGGCTCGCTTCGGCATCGACGACCTGCACGCGGGCGGTGCCGTTCACGTGCGTGATGGCGGCCAGGGTGCCCTGGGCCTCCTCGCGAACGGGGTGGGTGCCGAGCATGAAGCGGGAGGGGGCGGCCGCGGCCGCGGGGATGTCGAAATACCGATCGGCGGCCCCCGCGCGTACCGAGGGGGCAAAGGGGCGGAAGGGCTCGCGGAACTTCACGCTGCGGTTCACCCGTTCGCGCACCTCGGCGCTGCGCGGGTCGGCGAGGATGGACCGTTGGCCGAGCGCGCGCGGCCCCCACTCCTCGCGCCCCTCCACCCACGCGATCACCTTGCCGGCGGCGAGGTCGACGCCGGCGGCTTCGGGGGCCTCGTCGCCGAGGTCCTCGAAGCGGGCGCCCACGTCGGCGAGGAGCTCGGCCGTGCGGGCGCGGCCCACCTCTCGGCCGAGCGCGCAGGTGGTGAGCGGCGCGCCGCGCGGGTTGCCAAGCACGGCGTGCCAGGCCCAGAGCGCGGCGCCCATGGCGCCCCCGGCATCGCCGGCGGCGGGCTGCACCCACAGGTGCGCGTGCGGGCCCTCGGCGGCGATCCGCCCGTTGGCCACGGCGTTGAGCGCCACGCCGCCCGCGAGGCAGAGCGCGTCGGCTTCGACGGTGCGGTGCGCGTGCTGGACGAGGTGCAGGAGCGCCGCCTCGGTGGCCTCCTGCGCGCTCCGGGCGATGTCGGCGTGGCGCTGCGAGGCGTCGATCTCGCTCGCGCTCGCGCTGCCGGGGGCGAGGCGCGGGGTGAACGGGGTGCCGGGGAAGCGGCCGGCGCCGAGGCGGGCTTCGAGGCGTGCGGTGGCGGCCTGCGTGGGGTGCCAGTGCCAGCTGAAGGTGTCGAGGTCTACCGAGAAGCCGCCGGCGGCATCGAGGCGGAGGAGGCGGTCCATCTCCTCGCGGAACCGGGGCTCGCCGTAGGCGGCCATGCCCATCACCTTGTACTCCCCCTCGTTCACGGCAAAGCCGAGATGGGCGGTGATGGCGCTGTAGAAGAGCCCGATGGAGTGCGGCCAGCGCACCTCCGACACCGGCTCGAGCACGCTCCCCGACCCGCGCCAGAGCGAGGTCGTGGCCCACTCGCCCACCCCATCCACGCAGAGCACGGCCGCGTTCTCGTGGGGAGAGCAGTAGAAGGCGCTGGCGGCGTGCGAGAGGTGGTGCTCGCAGAAGAGCAGGCGATCGGGCGCCACGCCGAAGGCGCTCGTGAGGCTGGTGCGGAGCCAGAGCCGTTCGCCGAGCCAGGCGTGCATCTGCCGGGGAAAACTGCGCCACGACCGGGGAAAGGTGGCCACCGCCGTGCTGAGGATGCGCTCGAACTTCCGAAGCGGCTTCTCGTAGAACACGAGCCAGTCCAGGTCGGCCGCCTGGATGCCCGCGGTTTCGAGGCAGTAGCGCGCCGCGCGTACCGGCAGCGCCGCATCGTGTTTCAGCCTCGAAAAGCGCTCCTCCTGGGCGGCGGCCACGATGCATCCGTCCTTGAGGAGCACGGCCGCGGCGTCGTGGTACAGCCCGCTGATGCCGAGCACGTAGGTGGCCACGTCAGGACTCCCGGCGCGCGGCGTCGAGCGTGCTCCCGCCGCGCTCCGGCAGCTGCCAGCCACCCGGCTCCAGCCGCGCGAAGAGGCGGAAGGGCGCCACCACCGTGAGGTAGGCGACGCCGAGCCAGAGGCCGCCCATCCGCGCCCCGAAGTCGCGCGTGAAGCGCAACCACCCCTGCCACACCCGGCGCCACCGGTGCTTCGCCATGCTCAGCGCCATGGGCCGCCCGGCGGCGGCCGCCCGCTCCACCTCCGTGCGCGAGTACGACACGTGGAAGAGCTCGTCCTTCAGGATGCGCGCGAGCGTGGCGCAGGTTTCGGGGTCGGGGAGGCGCCGGCGCAGGTACACCTCGAACTGCTCGACCGCATCGGCCTCGGCCACGTACACGAAGGAGAGGAACTCCTCCTCGCCGAGGCGCTCGAAGAGGGTCTGGCCGCCCACGATGCCGGCATCCACGAGCTGCCCGCTGTCCTCCAGCGCGGCCTCCGCCCTGCCCACGCCACCGAGCGCGCGCACCCGACCGGCGAAGAGCGTGGCGTGGCGGGCCTCGTCGAGCGCGTGGCGGAAGTACCGGCGACGCAGCTCCCGGCGCTCCGTGTGCTCTACCGCCGAGAGCATGTCCAGCATGCTGCCGCGCTCCGCGAGCGCGAACGCCGCGAGGAGCCGCTGCGGCCGGCCGGGAATCCGCCATGCCACCTCGCTGGCGACCGTGAGCCACGCGCGCCGGACGAGGCCCATCTACGCGCCCTGCTCGGCGGTCACGCGGACCTTGCGGCGCCAGGTCTGCCAGTGGGGGCCCACGCCCTCGTAGGCGTCGTCCTGCTCGGGGAGGCCCACCAGCTCGCGCAGGCGGGCGCGGCCGCGGGCGCGGTCGTAGTGGTAGAGGTACTCGTCGGCGTCGTACCGGGCTCCGGGGGCGGCCACGCAGGCCGAGCGCGCCGCGCACGATGAGGCGCAAAGCGGCGAGGCGGTGTGGAAGGCGGCGCAGGGGTCGACCTGCCAGTGGCCGCCCGGGAAGGCCTCGCCGGGGCAGGCCGACACGCACGGCGCGGGGCAGCCCTCGCAGGGATCGCCGGGCAGGGGCCCCGTGGCGGCGAGGGGCTCGGTGAGGAAGCAGGCGGCGCGCAGGCCGAGCCACACGCCGAAGTCGGGGTGCAGGAGCAGCCCGAGGCGGGAGCGGCGGCCGAGGCCGGCGAGCGAGGCAAGCACACGGAAGTCGAGGTGGAGCTCGGCGGTGGCGGAGGCGAAGAACCAGCGGCGGGGGGCGTTACCGAGCGCAGCGTCGGCCGCCCGCACCCGGCGCTCCACGAAAGCATCGAGCGGGTGGGCCTCCTCGGCGAGGCGGCGAGGGTCGTCCCGGAGGTCGGCGAGGAACGCCTCCCACAGCGCGCCGCCGCCGCTGCCGAACACGAGGATCGCGCGGGCGCCGGGCAGGAGCGCAGTGCTCCGCCGCTCGGGCCCCACCGCCTGATCCCAGGTTTCGACATCCGCCACACCCCAGGCGTTCAGCCCGCTCGCGCGGAGTTCTTCGCGCAGGCGCGCCGTGGTCATGGGGGGATCGTAGCACGTCGCCGGGGGGCTCCCGCCGTGTGAAGCTCCCCCGGCGTGGCCGCTCCCCTCTTCATCATCGGCACCGAGCGGTCGGGGTCGAACCTCCTCCGCCTCATCCTCGATGCCCACCCCGGCATCGTGGTGCCGCACCCGCCGCACCTCGTGCGCTACTTCCTGCGCTTGCAGTCGCTGTACGGCGATCTCGGCAACGACGCCCGGTTCGCCGCGCTGGTGGGCGACATGCTGGCCCTGGTGGCCGCCCACATCCACCCCTGGCCGTGGATGCCCACCGCCGCCGACGTCCTCGCCCGCGCCCCGGAGCGTTCGGTCTTCGGGGTGTACCTCGCCGTCCACGAGGCCCTGCGCGCCCACTCCGGCAAGGGGCGCTGGGGGTGCAAGAGCACCTTCATGGTGGAGCACATCGAGGCGGTGCGCGCCCGCTGTCCCGGCGCCCGGTTCCTGTGGCTCTTTCGGGATGCCCGCGATGTGGCCGCCTCCTCGAAGGAGTCGGTGTTCTCGGCCTTCACGCCGGCCCTGTCGGCCCGGCTGTGGCTTCGCCAGCAGGAGGCCGCGCTCGCTGCTGAGGGTCCGGACATGTTGCGCGTCCGGTACGAGGACCTCGTGGCCGATCCCGAGGCCAGCGTGCGCCGGATCTGCGCCTTCCTCGATGAGCCCTTCCACGCCGGCATGCTCCAGTGGTTCGCGGGCGAGGAGGCCTCCCGCTCCGCCGCGCTCTCGGAGTCCTGGGCCAACACGGCCGCGCCGATGCAGGTGAGCCGCCTGCGGCGCTACCGCCGCGACCTCGATGACACCGAAGTCGGCGACGTGGAGGAGGAGGCCGGCGCGATGCTCGCCGAGCTCGGCTACCCGCTCGACCAGCCGGGCCGGCCGCCCCTCTCCCGCTTCCGCGCGTGGCTCCGCGAGCTTCGCTGGGCCTGGCGCGACGATCTGCTCTGGCTCCGTGTGGAGCTGCGCTCCGGCCGCAAGGACCGGAACGTGGGCCGGCGCCGCCGCCGGTACTGGCTGATGTGGCGCATCCGGATGCGGCTGGTGCTCCTTGGCCGCTGATCTCGCGGCCGTGCGCGAGCGGTTCCTCGCCCTGCGCGCCGGCCTGCCCGCGCCCGACGTGTGCGCGCACGTGCGCGAGGTGGTGCTGATCGCCAGCAGCTCACGCGGCGGCAGCTCGATCTTCGCGGAGGTGCTGCGGCGGGTGCCGGGGCTCCTGCACCTGCGCGCCGAGATGAACCCCCAGCTCCGTCTCTCGGGTTGCGCGGGCGAGTCGAGCGATGCCGTCGCCCCCGATCACCCCGTTCCCGACGGGCTCTCCACGCTGATCGGCGCGGACTGCGGTCGTCCGGCGGGGGCGCTCCCGGCCGCCGCGGTGCCCGCGTTCGCCGCGGAGATCGCCGCCCGGCTGGTGCTCCAGTGGCCCGAGCTGCCGATCACGGCGCTCGCCGTTGAAGCCGACGTGGCTACCACGCTCCAGGAGCTCCGCCTCGACGGGTGGGCGCCCGGCGAGTGGCGCGACACCACCGCTTTCTACGCGCTCCTCTTCCCGCGGCTGTGCGCCCGCTGGCCGGCGCTGCGTCCCTCGGCCTACGACCTGGACCGGGCGCGGGTGGCGGGGCTCGGCCCCGGCGGCGAGTTCGTGCCGGTCGCGCCCGTGGAGGAGCCCCCGTTCGTGCTCCCGGTGCCCTGGGCGCACGCCACGCCCGGGGAGCTGGCGCGGCTGCCGCTCCTCATCAAGACGCCAAGCAACGCCTACCGGCTGGCCTGGTTGGCACGGCTTTTTCCGCACGCGCGCCTCCGCATCCTTCACCTCACGCGCAACCCCGCGGCGAGCATCAACGGCCTCGTGGATGGGTGGCGCTACCCGGGCTTCCACAGCCACGACGCCGGCGGGCTCGACATCGGCGGGTACACGCACGAGGTGCCGGGTGGCGAGCGGTGGTGGAAGTTCGACCGTCCGCCCGGGTGGGAGGCCTGGCGGCGCGCGCCGCTCCCCGAGGTGTGCGCCTTCCAGTGGGCGAGCGCGCACCGGGCCATCCTCGCGTTCGAGGCGGCCGACCGCTTCGTGCTCCGCTTCGAGGATGTGCTCGGCTCGCCGGATCGGCAGGCGGCGGCGCTCGGTGCGCTCTCGTCGTGGCTGGGGCTCGCGGCCCCCGACGACCTCGTGGGCGGGTTCGGCCGCGGCCTCCCGCTCGTGATGGCCACCGCCCAGCCGCGCCACCGGCGGTGGTTCGATCGCATCGGCACGCTCGAGCCCTTGTGCGCCCAGCCGCTCGTGTCCGACACCCGCGCGGCGCTCGGGTATCCGGCCGATCCGGAGGGGTGGGGGTAGGGCCGATGCGCGTCTGCCCGTCCGCGTGGGGGCGAAGGGCTCGCCGCGCATCGGGCCGCGGGGTCGATTAGGGTATCGAATGCGGGTGGGTGTACGAACGCCGGGTTTCGTCGTCGTGTGGCTCGGGGGCTGCGCTGCCGGCGAGGTGGAGGGCGAGGCGCCGGCGGCGAGCGTGCTCCCCGCGGCGGGCGCCGAGCTTCCGCCGGGCCCGAGCGAGGCGCCGCCGAGCCACGACACCGAGCGCCTCTGCCAGCTCGCGCTCGAGTGGGAAGCGCCGCCCGCCTACGATGTGCGGGTGCCGGCGCGGTTCAGCGTGTGGGATGCCGATGGCGTCGAGCAGTACGCGGGGGAGGCCGAGGTGTGGATCCGGGGGCGGAGCTCCTCGCAGGTGGCCAAGCCCGGGTACGGCGTGGAGCTGCCGGAGTCGGTGAACCTCCTCGGCATGGGGGCCGAGCGGGACTGGGTGGTGGATGGCCTCTACTACGACCGCCTCCTCGTGCGGGACAAGCTCGGCTACGACCTGCTGCGCGAGCTGGGGGAGCCGGCCGCCGAGTCCTCGTTGTGCGAGCTCACCCAGAACGGCGCCTACTTCGGCGTGCACGCGCTGGTGGAGCGCATCGAACGCGACGACGACCGCGTGGACATCGAGGATGGCGCGCTCACGGGGCAGGCCTTCGTCGTCACGCAGACGGACCACGAGTGCTTCTACGAAAACGCCGTCACGTACGGGTGCTGGAAGCTCGTGTCGCCCGACGTCGAAGCCCTCGGCGACCTTGAGGAGACCGCGCTCTGGGAGCTCTTCTCCGACTGGGAGCGCGGGGTGTACCACCAGGCCCCCGTGGCCGAATTCGTGGATGTGGACAGCGCCGTGAACGCCGTGCTCATCGAGGAGTTCTTCAAGAACGAGGATGCGTTCTACACCAGCATGCACGCCTGGAAGGACACCGGTGGCACCGTGCACTTCCTGCCCTGGGACCTCGACATGACCTTCGGGCAGTTCCCCTACTATGGCGATGGGTCCTACGCGCGGCACGACGTGTGGATCGGCTACCGACCCGAGCTCTGGGCCTGGATGGCGGCGGACGCCGAGTTCTCCGCGCGCCTCGCCGAGCGCTGGAGCGAGCTCCGCGCCGGGCCCCTCGCGGAAGACGCCTGGCCCGCCCGGATCGACGCGCTGCAGGCCATCCTCGGCCCCGCAATCGAACGGAACGACGCCGTGTGGCCCATCGAGAGCATCAACTACGGCACCTACTTCTACGAGGTGGAGAGCTACGCCGAGGAGGATGCCCACGTGCGCGAGTGGATCACGCTCCGGCTGGCCTGGATGGATGCCCACCTCGCCGACTGGTAGCGACGGGGCGGCCTAACGAATGCGGATTTCTTTCACCACGGTGCTGCCGCGGGCAGCGCCGCCGGTCTTGAGGCAAAGGCGCCAGGTGGAAGCGCCGGCCGGCGGGGTGAAGGTGTAGGGCGCTGCGCTCATGGTGGTGCCCACCTTGATGGCGCTCAACAGCTGCGGGCTCGCCCCGGCGATCGGCTTCTTGTCCGGGCCGAAAACCCGCGCCTCCACGCGGCTCCAGGTGTCGGACTCCCCCTCGGGGACCACGAACGCCCGCGTGACCGTGGCCGTGACCGGCCCGCCCGCGGCCTGCATGGGCGTACACAGGAGGCTCACGGCGCCGCTGCCATCGCCGACCACTAGGACGGCCTGGTGGGCGAGCACCTTGCCCTCGGCGGTCCAGCCCGTCGGCACCTCCCCCGAGAAGGTGAAGACGGTGTCCGCGCCGGTGGGCGCGGCATCGGCGGGCGCGGCGGCCGGAGCCTCGGCGGGCGGCGGCGCGGGGTCGGCGGCGCGTGCGGCCTGGAGCGAGCACACGAGCGCGGCCCATCCGAGGGCGGCGAGGGTAGGGAGCGGCCGGGAGCGGGACATCCGCCCGGACTATCTCGGCGCGCCATTCGTGATAGCCCGCGTGGGATGAAGCCGGACGTACATGTGGTCGTGCCCGAGGGGTGGCTGAGCCGGGGTGAGGCCTACGTGCGCGGCGATGGCCAGCAGTTGGCGGTATTCGGCGGCATTCCTGGCGAAGCGGTGAAGGCGCGGGTCTTTGGTCGCCAGGGAGCGCAGGTGCGCGCGCGGGCGCTGGCGCCGGCGGATCGTCCGCACCCCGACCGCGTGGAGCCCACCTGCGAAAAGTGGGGGCCATGCGGCGGCTGCCCGTGGATGCACTTGAGCGTGCGCGGCCAGTACGAAGCCCACGAGCTCCTGTGGAACCAGGCGTTCCGGGATGTGGGCATCACCGCCAAGGCCGGCCCCCTTCACCGCGTGGAGGGCCTCCTGAGCGAGGTGCGGGTGCAGTGGGGCGAGAGCGACCGCGGCCTGCCGCGCGTGGGCGTGGGCGGCCGCGAGGGCGATGGCCTCGTGGCGATCCCCACCTGCGAGAAGCTCTCCCCGCTGCTTCACAGCTTCATGGGTGCCGCCGCGGCCTCGCTGCGTTCGGCGAACGTGCCCACGTCGGGCGCCGTGCTCGGCCTCCGGGCCCGTCAGGTGGGCGAGGAGCTGCTCGTGGGCGTGCGCCTGCCGGCCTTCGCGCCCGCCGCCGCAGCGTGGGCCGCCTCGCTGGCCACCACCCTCGTGGAGCTCCGCGGGGTCGTGGCGGAGTACCCGATCGAAGAGGACCGCCTCGGCATCGGGTGGCAGCGCCTCTACGGCGGCGACCACCTCGACTGGTCGGCGCTCGGCCTCCGCATCCGCATGGGCACCGAGGAGCACCTGCCGCGGCACCTGCCCGCCTTCGCCTCGCTGCTCGCCGCCGCGCCGGGCCTCCTCGGGGTGGAGAAGGGCGATGCGGTGCTCGATGTGGGCGCCCACATTGGCGCCCGCACCATGGCGTTCGCGCAAGTGGCCGGCTGGGCCTTCGGCTTGGAGAGTGATGACCGCCTGCGTGCCCGCGCGGTCGAGAACGCCTCGGCCAACCGTGTGGCCGCCGAATTCGGCGCTCACTCCTGGCCGGAGGCCATCGAGGATGTGGCGCCCCGTCTCATGGGCCGCCGTCCGCTCGTGTGGATCGACACCGGCCGCAAGGAGCTCGGCGGCCGCGTGGTGGCGGCGGTGCAGGGCCTGAACCCGCGGCGCGTGGCGCTCCAGGGGAGCAACCCGCCCGCCATGGCCCGCGAGATGGCGCGGTGGATGGGCGCCGGCTGGCGCTTCGAGCGCATGGAGCGCTGGGACATGGACCCGAACAGCCCCTTCGCCGAGGCCGTCGCGGTGTTCGTGAGCCCCGACACGAGCGCCCCCGAACGTCGCGCGCCGCGCCGCAAGACCATCCCCGCGCGCTGATCCGCGCCCGGAGCGCCGTGGCCCGGCCACCGGGAGGTGGCGGCGAGCCGGCCCCGCGGAGGTGAGGCAGCTTTCTTCACCCCACCTCTTCGAGCGCGACCTCCTTGCGGGGAGCACGAAGTCGGCTCCACACCCAGGGTTTCACGAGCTCGGCGTCGTGTTCGAGCGAGCTGGCGGAGTGGACGGCGCAGCGGAAGGCGTCGAGCACCATCGGGTCCTGACGCATGCCGGTGAGCTTCTGGAGGCGGATGAACATGGCGTCGGCGTTTTCGCCGCAGAGGTCCTCGGGTTCGCGGTAGCCGAGGCGGGCGAGATCGGCCGCGATGCTCGGGCCCACACCGGGGAGGCTCTGCAGGGACTTGAGGGCGCGGTCGGCGTTTCGGTGCGAGTCGGGGGTCATGGCGAAGGGATCGGCGCCCCGAGCGGGCCGCATGAGGGTAGGATCGGAGGATGCGCTTCTGGCTCGCCGCGCTCCTCATCGGCTGTTCCGACTACGGCTTGAACAACGAGAAGGACCCCGTGGGCGATGGCCGCCCGGAGCTCGTGGCCGATCCCGACGCGCTCACGCTGACCGGGCTCTGCGAGCCGGAAGGGCGCGATGTGCTCCTGCAGAACGTGGGCGAGGGCACGCTCCGCATCGAGAGCATCGCGGTGGAGGGCGAGGGCTGGTCGATCACCTCGGCGCCCACCCTGCCGTTGGCGCTGGACAACGGCGAGAGCACGCTCGTGGGCCTGGAGGGGTTCGACGGCGAGGCCGAGCTGGTCGTGCTCTCCAACGACGAGGACTCGCGCCTCGTCGTGCCGCTCCGTGCGGCCGGGAACGAAGCGCCGGTCGTGACCATCGCCTCCCCCTACGCCGACGAGGTGGTGGCCGAAGGTGTGGACGCCGAGCTCGTGGGCGCCGTCTCCGACGCGGAGGAGGATGCCCTCGACCTCCTCGTGGAGTGGGCGGCGAGCGAGGATGGCGTGCTGTTCACGGGCAGCTCCGAGGCCGATGGCTCCACCACCTACCTCTGGCCCGCCGCCGGGCGCACCACCGGCCCGCAGCTCGTGTCGCTCACCGCCACCGACTCCTGCGGCGTGGCCACCACCACCCGGGTCGGCGCCTGCCTCGATGGCGCCTACACCTACGACGCGCTCTCGCTCTCGAGCTGGCACTACGAAGGCTCGGCCGCGTGGGACTCGAGCGCCGCGAACCTCCTGCTGACCGCGGCGAGCACCAACCAGGTGGGCTCGGCGTTCGAGACCTCCACGCCCGTGAACGGCGACAACGTGGACATCGCCTTCTACGTGTACATCGGCGGCGGCACGGGGGCCGACGGCCTCTCGCTCACCGCGCTGGACACCGCGCGGGCCACGGGCTTTCTGGGCGGGAGCGGGTGCGGCATCGGCTACGGCGGCAGCGCGGACTGCACGGCGGGCCCCGCCCTTCCCGGCTGGTCGCTGGAGATCGACACCTACTACAACGGCGGCGTCGACCCCACGGCCGAGGACCACCTGGCCTTCACCTTCGATGGCGATGTGGATGCCTACCAGGCCTGGGCCGCGCTCCCGGAGATGGAGGACACCGGCTGGCACCAGGTCGAGGTCACCGCCATCGCGCCGCATGTGCGGGTGGCCGTGGATGGCGTCGTGTACATCGACCAGGACGTGCCCGGCTTCACGGCCTTCTCGGCCTACGTGGGGTTCACCGCCGGCACGGGCGGGGAGACGAACGAGCACCGCATCGATGAGCTGACGGTCACGGACTACAGCTGCGAGTGAGGGTCGGCCCCTACCCCGAGAGCTCGTCCAGCAGCGCATCCACCCGGTCGAAGAGCTCGCTGTTGTCGCGCGGAAGGTAGCCGGTGCGCTCGGGGGCGTTCTCCACGAACTCGCCGATGCGGTCGGCGTCGAAGCGCTCGGCGAAGGTGCCGTAGCCGAGCATGGCGAGGTAGCGCGCGTTGAGCTCCTGCTCGTACTGCCCGTCGAGCGGCACGGCGAACATGGGCACGCCGAGGTGCACGGCCTCGCTCATGAGCGAGAACCCCCCGCCGGCCACCACGGCGCGGGCGGTGCGGAGGTCGTCGATGAAGCCCGCCTCGCTGAAGTCGCACAGGCGCACGTTGCCGAGCTGGGCGTTGCGACGCATCCCGTAGAGCCGGAACTCGAAGGGGAGGCGCTGGAGCTCGGGGATGAGCGCCTCGTTGCTGGTGCCGGTCTGGTAGACGAGCACGTGCTTGCCGGGCTCCCGGCGCGCCGCGAGGATTTCCGGCCGGAGGATGGGCGGAACCAGCGTTGTGCGGTCCTTGCGGAGCGGAGGCCGGAAGAAGGTGGTGACCAGGTAGTGGTGGGCGCCGGGGAGCTTCGCCTTCACCGCCGCGCGGGCGAGGCGGAAGTGGGGGTCCTCGGTGATGGCCTCGGGGTGCTCGCAGCGGTGGATCACCTGCATGTTGTCGATGCTGATGACCGGCTTGAGGTGGTTCAGCCCGTAGAAGAACGCCCAGCTCTCGAAGTCGCTGATGACGGCGTCGGCCTCGAAGTCCATGCGGAGCCAGGTGGCGAGGTTCCGCAGGAGCGAGGCGGGCGCCTTGCCGAGGTTCTCCGCCACGCTCCGGCCGAGGGCGAGCGAGTTGCCCTCGTAGCTCATGTGCAGACCGGCGATCTCGGTGACGGTGATGCGCGGCCGATCGGCGAAACGGTCGTGCAGGAAACCGAAGGCGCGCCCGCTCACCACCACGTGGAGCTCGTGCCCGGCGTTGAGGAGATGGTCGATCACCACCCGCGAGCGGGTGGCGTGCCCCATTCCCTCGCCCACGACCCCGTAGAGGAGCTTCACGCGCCGGTGCGGAAGCGGGTGAGGACCCGGTTGCCGGGGAGGAGGAGCGGTCGGCCATGGTGGGCCGCGAGCGCGAGCACCCCGCTCACCTCGATGGGGACTTCATTGTAGGCGCCCCACTCGTGCGTCATGGTGGCATCCATCTTCTCGCGCAGCCAGGCGTTGGCGGCCTTCGCCATCGCATCCTCCTCGCCCGCGAGGAGCGCCGACACGAAGCGCTTCAGGGGCGCGCCGAGGCCGGGATCGGACAGGTCGCACCGCTGGAGCGAGAGCTCAGCCGCGGGCACATCGCCGATGAGGAGGGCGGCCACCATGCGGGCGTTGTGCACCTGCCCGGCCGGCTGCCAGCCGCTCATGGCGAGCAGGTGACCCGCAGGCTCCTCCATGCCCGGGGGCGGGCAGATCGCGGCGGCGAGCCAGCCACGGGTGAAGGCGACGTCGGCGAAGGTGGAGGGCTTGGTCTTGGCGGCGCGGGCGGCGCGCACCCACTCCATCGTGCGCACGGCGCCGCGGGCCACGAAGCCGAGCGCGGCATCTTCCCGGTCGGCAAGGCAGGCCGCCGAGGCCGACCGCAGCAGGTGGTTCACGACCCCCTGGTAGTCGCCAGCGGCGAGCAGGCGCTGCTCCTGGAGCTCGGCGCGAACGAGCACCGTTTCCAGTCGCTCCAGCTCGAACTCCGGCCAACGGTCCATCGCGGACGGCTAATTCCCGATCGGGAGGGGGGCCACCGCTCGGGGTCCTTGGGATAGGCGCGGAGATGCCCCGTTTGCAGTTTCCTGCCACCGCCCGCAACCGCGATGCCATCCTCGAGGTGCTGCGCCCGAGGCTTCCGGCGGGCACCGTGCTCGAGGTGGCCAGCGGCTCCGGGGAGCACGGCGTGTACTTCGCCCGCGCCCTGCCGCACGTGGTGTGGCAACCCACCGACCTCGAGGCCGACCACCTCGCGAGCATCGAGGCGTGGCGCGAGGAGGAGGCCCTGCCGAACGTGTTGCCCGCCGTCCGGCTCGACACGCTGGGCGTGTGGCCCCCGGGGCCGTTCGCGGCGATCTTCTGCGCGAACATGGTGCACATCGCTCCCTGGGCTGCGGCGGTGGCCCTGTTCGCCGGTGCGCGGCGGGCCCTCCCGGCGGGCGCCCTGCTCATCACCTACGGCCCCTACGCCTTCGAGGGCGCCCACACCGCGCCGAGCAACGAAGCGTTCGACGCCTCGCTCCGCGCCCGGAACCCCGAGTGGGGCGTGCGCGACGTGGCGGCGCTCGCGGCGGTGGCCGATGGCTTCTCGTTGGCAGAGACGATCGCCATGCCCGCCAACAACTTCTGCCTCGTGTGGCGCCGCGGCTGAGCGGCGGGCTCAGGGGAGGCCGACGGCGACCTCGAGCCCCAGCGCGGCGAGGTGGGCGTTCATCCGCTCCTGCAGCACGCCGAGCCGGGCGGCCTTCTCGCCGAGCCGGGCATCCTCCAGCTCGATGAACTTGAGCGCGCCCGATTCCCAGGCCACCTCGGCGAGCCGGAGGTTCTCCTTGGCGAGGGCGAGCTCGTGCTCCACGGTGCCGAGCGCCTTCTCGGCGCGGGTGTGCTGCTGCCAGAGGGTGCGCAGCTCGGCCTCCGCTTCATCGGTGGCGCGGGTCTCGGCGAGCACGGCCATGCGCTTCTGGGCGGCGGCCTTGGCCTGCTCCGCGAGGCGGTACCCGCCATCCCAGAGCACCCACTCCCCCTCCACCACGATCATCCAGAACTCGTCGCGGTCGTTGAAGGCGGACACGTTCTCGGTCCACACGTAGGTGAAGCGGCCGTTCACGTCGGGGAGCCAGGCCATGGTGCGCGCGAGGGACTGGGCGCTGGCCGAGCCCACGCGGGTGTGGGCGGCGCGAAGGGCGGGGCGAGCGCCGCCCGCCTCGGAGATGGCCTCTTCCACGTTGTCCCAGCGGAGCGGGCGCGCCGCGGGGAGCTGCACGGCCTCGTCGGGCGGGAGGCTCGTGAGCCGGGCGAACGCCTGCTCGGCGGTGACCCTGCCTTCCACCGCGGCGGCCAGCTCGCGCTCGGCGCGGGACTCGGCGATCTGGGCCTGCAGGCGGGCGGTGGGGGCCGCGAGACCCACGTCGGCCGCGGCCTCCGCCAGCTTGCGGTGCTTCTGTGCGCTGGTGAGCGCCTCGGAGGCGATCTGCACACCCTCACGGGCGAGGAGCACGCCCCAGTAGGCCCGCGCCACGCCGAGACGAAGCGCGCCACGGTGCCCGCGCAGCTCCTCCTTCGCGGCGGCCACCTCGCCGTAGGCCGCGCGCAGGAGCGGCAGCGCCTGCCCGGAAAACAGCGGCTGCACGATGGAGGCGTTGGCATCGAAGAAGGACTTCTTCTGGAGAACGACCGGGTCGGTCTCGCCCATCAGGCCGGCGAGGTTCTCGGGGATGAGGGCGCTGCTGTCGAACACCAGCTCCTCGTCGTTGAGCGTGTAGTTGCCGCGCAGGACGAACTTCGGGGAGACGAGCGACCACGCCGCGCCCGTGAGGGTGCTGGCGGCCTTGAACTGCTCCTCCACGAGCTGGGTGTCCACACCGCCGTGGTCGGCGGCGGCCCACGCCTCTTCGAGCGTGACCGCGTGGGCGAGGGAGAGGAGGGCGAGGAGCATCGGGGTCTCGGGCGCGCGAAGACCCCTACCGCGTTCCGGGGAGAGCGCCGAGCCGGCGCGGTGCCGGTTAGTCGCTTGCCGTGCTGCTGTCCCTGCTCCCGCTGTTGTTCGCCTGCCCGGCCTCCCCCGCGGCGTCGGGCCAGGCCTGCCTGCTCGCCACCGACCACCAGATCGAAACGGCCGACGGCGCCACCGTCGCGCTGCACCACCACCCCGGGCGCGGCGAGCCCGTGCTCCTCGTGCATGGCGTGTCGAGCAACCACCGCTTCTGGGACCTCGACGCCGACCACTCCCTCGCCCGCTGGCTGGTGGACCAGGGCTTCGATCCCTGGCTCCTCGACCTGCGCGGCCACGGCAACGCGCAGTACGGCGTGGAGGGCGATTGGCAGGTGCGCGGGTGGACGGTGGACGACTACGGCAAGCAGGACGTGCCCGCCGCCGTGGCGTACATCCGGCGGGTGACCGGGCACGAGAAGGTCGGGTACGTCGGCCACTCCATGGGCGGCATGGTGGGGGCGATCTACGCGGTGGAGGGCGGCGCGCGCTTCCTCTCTGCGATGGTGATGGTCGGGAGCCCGGCCACGTTTCGCCGCGATGCGCCGATGATCGAGGCCGCCCGCGTGGGGATGGGGCTCGCCGGCGCGGGCCTGCTCTACGTGGATTCGCCGGCCGGCGCGGAGTTCGCCGCCTCCGCCGGTGGGGTGGTGCCGGGCAAGATCCACCAGCTCCTCTACAACCCGGCGCACTTCCGCCCGGAAACCGAGCGCACGATGCTCCAGAACATCGTCGCGCCGATGTCGCGCGAGGAGATGCAGCACTTCGGGCGCATGCTCACCCACGAGCGCTTCGAGAGCGCCGACGGCAAGGTGGACTGGACCTCCGCCTTCCACGCCGCCGAGGTCCCCGTGCTCGCGATCGCCGGCACCATCGACCTCGCGGGCCGTCCCGAGTTCGTGCGCCCCTGGACCGAGGGGCACGCCGCCGAAGCCCGCTTCGTGGAGCTCCCCGACTACGGCCACCTCGATCTCGGTCTCGGCGAGGATGCCGAGCGCGATGTCTTCCCGCTCATCGGCGACTGGCTGCGCGGCCAGGCTCGCTGAAGCTCAGAAGCGGGGCGCCGACCCTTCGACCAGCTCTTCCTGCGTGGGCTGGAACGGCGCTTCGGGCGAGACCCCCCGGTTGAACCGGAACAGCACGATCAGCAGGCCCACGGCGAACACCGGCAGGCTGATGGCCTGCGAGGTGGTGTGGACCGGCCAGCTCGTCGGAAGCCAGGTGAGGTGGTCGAGGCCGCGCACGTCGTCGCCGCGGATCATCTCGTTGATGGGCCGCCAGATCGCGTAGAGCATGAGCGACACGCCGAAGACCTGGCCATCGAAGCGCCGGTGGTTCCACAACCACGACATGGCGAGGAAGATGCCGCCGGTCACGATCGTTTCGTAGAGCTGCGTGGCCATCACGACCACGTCGTTCTTGCCCACGCCGTGGTGGGTGAGCTCGAGCAGGAAGGGCGCGTGTGGCACGATCCAGAGCTGCCCGCCCGAGAAACCCTCGGGGAAGATGGCGATGGCGTCCTGCGGCAGGTCGACGATGGCGCCGTGGCAGCAGCCCGCGAAGAAGCAGCCCATGCGACCGATGGACACGCCGAGCAGCACGGCCGGAAAGACCGCGTCGGTCATCTTCCACACGTTGATGCCGCGGGCGAGCGCGTAGGTCACGCCGCCGACACCCGCGAGGATGAGCCCGCCGTACAGGGCGAAGCCGCCCTGCCACACGCGGAAGAAGATCATCGGGTCGGCGAAGAACTCCTTGGGCGTGGCCATCGTGAAGTGCAGCAGCCGCGCGCCCGCGAGGCCGCCGACGATGGCGATGAGGTAGAGCCAGACCATCTTGTCGGGGTCGATGCCCACGCGGCGCGTGCGATGGTGCACAACCCAGGCGGCCGCCGCGAACGCGAGCGTGACCATCACGCCCCAGGTGTTGATCGACAGCTCGCTGTTCGCGGGCTGGTACAACGTCTTCCACATTCGCGGAGGCTAACCGCTCCGCCGCCCGTGTTGCTGTCGCGTTTCGTCGGGGGGAGCTTGACGCCCGCGGGCCGACCGGCGTCGGCGGCGCGCGACGGACGTCGGTCGGGGCGAGGGCGTGCCGGGGGCGAAAAGTGTCGGTGGAGCGTGGTGCCGCCCGCCCCGGCGGGCGGCACGCGGATTGCACCGGGCCCGGTCGTGAACCCCGACTCCACCCACTACGCCCGCATGGGACCGGAGGCGCTCGGCGAGGCCGAGCTGCTCCGTCTCGTGGTCGGCAGCGCGCCCGCCGCCTCCGCCCTCCTCGCCGAATTCGGCAGCGCCTCGGGGCTGCTCGCCGCCTCCCCCGCCAGCCTCGCGCGCCACGTGGGCAACGCCCGCGCCGTGCGGATGCACGCGGCCTTCGCGCTCGCCCGCCGCGCGTTTGGCGAGTCGCCGCGTCGCTCGCGCGTGGGGAGCGCCAGTGATGCTGCCCGGTGGCTCTCGCCGCGCTTCACCGGGCTCGCCCACGAGGAGCTCCATGGGCTCTTCCTGAACCGTCGCCTCGAGGTGATCTCGCTTCGCCGGCTGAGCCAGGGCAGCGTGGACCACACGCTCTTCGATGTGCGCCTCATCCTCGGCGAGATGCTCCGCACCGGCGCGCAGGCGGTGGTGCTCGCGCACAACCATCCGAGCGGCGACCCCGAGCCCTCCTCCGACGACATCCTCGTGACGCGTCGCGTGGTGGAAGGCGCGGGGCTCCTCGGCCTGGGCGTGGTCGATCACCTCGTGGTGGCCGGCCTCGACTGGGTGTCGCTGGCCGAGCGGGGCCACATCCCGCCGGCCTGGTCGCCTACTCGATCCCCCAGCGTTTGAGCTTGTAGAGGAGCGAGGAGCGGGGGATGCCAAGGAGCCGCGCGGCGACGGTGCGGTTGTCCTTGGCGCGGCGCAGCGCGTCGGTCACCACCTCGCGCTCGGCGTCGTCGATCGTGCGGCGGGGCGCGGCGGGGGTGGATTCGGCGTCGAGCGGCGAGAAGATGAGGTGGCCGGGTTCGACGAGGGGACCGGTGAGCACGAAGGCGCGGGTGAGCACGTTGCGCAGCT
Source organism: uncultured Pseudomonadota bacterium (assembly GCA_903885375.1). GTDB lineage: Bacteria > Myxococcota_A > UBA796 > UBA796 > SXON01 > SXON01. The sequence goes on along the minus strand of CAISIK010000168.1, from coordinate 28,929 downwards.
CGCGCGCGTTGCCGGGCCAGGAGTAGCCCTGCAGCGCGACCATTGCCTCGGGGGTGACCCGCATCTGGGCGTGGATGCGTTGGGCGATCGCCTGGGCCATCGCGGGGATGTCCTCGGGGCGCTCGCGCAGGGCGGGAAGGCGCACCGCGAGCACGGCGAGGCGGAAGTACAGGTCGCTGCGGAACTCGCCGTCGCGGGCGGCTTCGTGGAGGCGCCGGTTGGTGGCGGCCACGATGCGCACGTCGGGGAAGGTGGGGTCGCTGCCGCCCACGCGGCGCACCTCGCCGGTTTCGAGGGCGCGGAGCAGCTTCGCCTGGGCCTCCTCGGGGAGCTCACCCACCTCGTCGAGGAAGAGGGTGCCGCCGTCGGCGCGCTGGAAGGCGCCGTCGCGGCGCTCGTTGGCGCCCGTGAAGGCGCCCTTCTCGTGGCCGAAGAGCTCCGACTCGAACAGGGACGGCGAGATCGCGCCGCAGTTCACCGCCACGAAGCGCGTGGCGGCGCGGGGCGAGGCGTCGTGCAGGCCTCGGGCCGCCAGCTCCTTGCCGGTGCCGGACTCACCGATGAGCAGCACGGGCGCGTGGTGTGCGGCCATCCGGCGCAGGAGCCCGAAGGCGTTGCGCATGACCTCGCTCGTGCCCACCATGTCGCCGAAGCGCTCGGACGAGGGCGAGGACACCTGCGTTTCCCAGTCCACGCGCACCACGGTGTTGCCGAGCCGCAGCTCCTCGCCCACGAAGAGGGGCAGGAGGTCGCGCACCCGTGCGGGCCCCACGAACGCGGCGCCGGCCGCCGGCTCCACCAGCACCCGCCCCTGGTTGAGGCGGATGCGCACGTGGTCCTTCACGAGCGTGGGGTCTTCGAGCGGGATGCGGCTGCCGGGCCCGCCCAGCGTGAGGCGTGCGCCGCGGAGCCGGAGGCGCTTCCCCTTCCCGGGGCCCTCCACGATAGTGAGGAAGGCCTCCGCCACGGCGAGACCGTCGGTGCTGTCGACCAGCTCCTCGTGCCGGGCTTCGGGCTGGGACTCCTCGGTGGGGGGGACATCGCTGTCGGCGGTGAGGTCGACCCGGGCGTGGAAGGGGCCGATCCGCACCACATCCCCCTGTCCGAGGGTGGCGCGCTGGGTGCGCCGGCCGTTCACCCACGTTCCGTTGCTGGAGCGGTCGGTGAGCTCGATGCTGGCTTCGCGAATGTCGAGGATGCAATGCGAGCGGCTCACGGCGTCGTCGGGGAGGACCACGTCGTTGTCGTCGGTGCGGCCGATGCGTGTGCGGGAGGGCCGCAGCCGGTAGGCGAAGACCGGCTCGGCGGTGTCGGAAGGCTCGTCGCGAAAGAAAGTCAACCGGCCGACCATGGATGCCCCGTCACAAGAGCGTCTCCTATCCGGCGGGGGGCGCGCCGGGAGCCGCGGCGGGAGCCTTGCTGCCGGGGCTGAGCGTGAGCGGGAGCTCGAGCGTCGTGGCGCCGCCCTTGCCGTCCTCGGCGACGATTTTCAGCGTGTACTTGCCGCCCGGCTCGGTCTCCGAACCGGCGTAGTGGAGCACGCCGCGGGAGTCGAGCGTGAGTCCCGCGGGGCCGCCGCTCATCTTGAAGGCGACCGTGTCGCCGTCGGGGTCGGTGGCTTCGAGCCGGGTGCCGTCGATGGTGCGCATCTCCGTGGGCTTGCCCTCGAAGCGCGGGTCGGCGTTCACCAGCGTGTAGGCATCACTCGTGGCCTGCACCTCGTTCACGCCGTCGCGCACCCGCACGGTGACCGAAACCGTGTCGCCCCGTTCGTAGTCCTTCAGCTCGAACGTGGGCAGCTCCGGGCCGTACACCCGCTGCCCGTTCACGCTCCATTCGTAGTTGATGGTGAGCGAGTCGTTCTCGGGGTCGGTGGCGTTCACCGTGACCTGCATCGTGTCCATTCGTGAGGGCTGGGCGGGCTGGATGCGCACGGCACGCACCTTCGGCTCACGATTTCCACCTCCGAAGTTGCGGTCGTCGTCCTCCTCTGCCTCCCCTTCGGCGGGCGAGGCCGGCACGGCGGCATGGTGTTCGCGGGTGGTGGTGGGCGCGGGCTTCGGGGCTTCGTCGGCACACCCGAGCCACAGCGAGAAGTACAGCATCGTTGTCTCCGGCCAGACCGTGAGTATATGCACGACCGGAGTCGGTCCTTGCAGGTTGAGCTTCTGGCATGGCGGGATTCACGCTGGCGGGTGCGCGTTTCGCTCCCGCCCGGAAGCCTTGCGGGCGGGCTCACGGTCGGCTTTGTCGGCGAGGATGGCGTGGCGCTCGGCCCGGCGGTGGTGGCACCCGAAGGCTGCACCACCTCGGTGGAGGTGGAGGTGCGGGGCCCCTGCCGGTTCCCGCCGGGTGCGGTGGCGCGCGTGGTGGTTCACGGCGCGGGCGGCGAAGCCACCACCCACGAATCGGTGCTCGCCCTGCGCGCGGGCCTGCACGCCTGGCTGAAGGCCGACTCCCGCCTGCCGCTGGTCTCCCGCGCGGAGCTGCGGGCCTTCACCGCGGCGGAGTCGCGCAAGCTCGCCGATCGGTGGTGCTGGGCCGGCCGCGGCGCCGTGGTGGAGCCGGGCTGCGGGTGCGAGGGCGTGCCCGATGATCTGCGATCGATGTTGAGCGAGTTCGGAGTGGATGCCGACGAGCTGAGCGAAGAGGTCGCGGCCTCGCTGCGCGGCCGCTGAGCGGAGCGGGCGGCCGTGCGGTAAGGAGCGCGGATGATGTTGTCGGCCTTGGTGGCGCTCGGTTCGGCGGCAGCGCCCGCCTGCGGGGCCTGTGGCCCGCAGGCGCGCGCGTTCCTCGAGGAGGTGGCCGCGGCCGAGGGGGCGGGCGCCCATGCAGAGCCCGCGTACCACTTCGCCGGGGAGCTCTACGCGGCCATCGCCCCGTGGGTGGCGGAGCGCCCCGGCGTGGCCGACCCCTTCGTGCTCGGGCAGACCGCTGAAGGCGCCAACATCTGGGCCTTCCGCCTGCGCGACCCGGCGGTGCCCCTGCGGGGCCGGATGCTCGTGTTCGCGAACATCCACGCGCTGGAGTGGGTGCCGAGCGAGGTGGCGTTGGCCTTCCTCGAGGGCTTTGCCGCGCAGCCGATCGCGGGCGTGGAGGTGATCGTCGTCCCCACCCTCAACCGCGACGGGCGCGCGCGGGTGGAGCGCGACCTCACGGAGGGCAAGCGGGTGTACCGGCGCGGCAATGCCGCCGGCGTCGACCTGAACCGCGACTTCGGGCACAACCGCGAGAGCCGGGCGGTGTGGAAGGCGCTCATCCCCCGCCGCTACAGCGTGTCGCCAGCGGCGCTCTCGCAGCCGGAGTCGCGCGCCATCGTGCAGCTCGCGGCGGCCGAGCCCTTCGATGCCGCCGTGTCGCTCCACGCCTTCGGGGGCTTCTTCTACTACCCCTGGGCGGGCCGCTTCGAACGGGCACCCGACCACGCCGAGCTGCACCGGCTCGGCGTCCTGATGCAGGACGCGATGCTGAGCCACCCCTACCGGCCGCGGCAGCTCAGCCGGTGGGGCTTCTTCTTCCGGGGCCTCGGCATGGAGGTCGATCACCTCTATGCCCAGTGGGGCACCTACAGTTTTCTAGTGGAAACCACGCGGTCAGGCCTTCGGGGCCCGGCCGATCTGGCCGATCCGTTCCGGGTGTACAACCCCGTCGATCCCCGCCCGCACGCCGCCGAGGGGCTCCGGTACCTCCGGGCGCTGGCTGCCGAGGTGGCCAGCGGGCGCGTGAAGGCCCGGGGGCCCCGATGAGCGGCGCCTTTCCGCGCCTCGTGGGGTGGGTCGCCCCGGTGGCGGGGCCGCTGCTCTGGGCCGTTCCCGCGGCGGCGAGCCTCGCCTTCGCGGCCGTGCTGGGGGCCGAGGGCGAGCACCCCCTCGCCGAGCTGGCGGCGTTGTTCAGCCTGCTCGTGGCCATCGGCTCGGCGGCGTACTGCTACCTCGTGGTGCTCACGCCGAGCGGCCTGCGGCGGCTGTTGAAGTCGATGCCAGCCGAGGCGGCCGACCCGGGCGCTGAACGCGCGGTGGTTCCCCCCGAGTTCGCCCGCTATTTCTCCCCGCAGGTGAGCCGGGTGCTCGCCGAGCGCGGCCCGAGCGCGCTCCTGCCCGACAAGCGCGAGATCACCGTCGTCTTCGCCGACCTCAGCGGGTTCACCCGCTACTCCGAGCTGGCGAGCGCCGAGGAGACCGTGGGCACGCTCACGCACTACCTGGACGAGCTGGTGCGGGTGGCGCACGTACACGGCGGCACCATCGACAAGTTCATGGGCGACGAGATCATGGTGCTGTTCGGCACGCCGCTGCACCAGGAGGATCACGCGGCACGCGCGGTGGCGTGTGCGCGCGACATGCAGGTGGTGGTGGGCATGCTCAACGAGGAGCGGGCACGGCGGAAGCTGCCTACGCTCGGGCTCACGGTCGGGGTGAACTCGGGCGCGTGCGTGGTGGGCAACGTGGGCGGCGAGAGCCGGGTGCAGTTCTCGGCGATCGGCGATGCGATCAACGTGGCCAAGCGCATCCAGGGGCTCGCCACGCGTGGCGACATCGTGGTGGGAGAGGACACCCTGCTCTTCGCGGGGCTGCCGGTCGACGGCCTGGAGGAGCATTTCGTGAAGGGGCGCGGCAAACCTGTGCGGATGCGGCGGATCGGCGCGCCGGAGGCGCCGGAGGCCGTGCGGTAGCGGTCTTGACGAATATCGACGAGCCGCCGGTGGCAGGCGGGCAGGGGCCTCCATAAGGGCGCCGCCCCAACTCCCACCCGAGAACAGGTTCGGATGATCACAGTCGAAGGACTCACGCACTACTACGGTGAGCGTCGCGCGGTCGAAGGTCTGTCGTTCACCATCGCGGCGAACGAGATTGTCGGCTTCCTCGGCCTCAACGGGGCAGGAAAGAGCACCACGCTCAAGGTGCTGGCGGGGCTGGTCATTCCCACGGCGGGAACGGTCACGGTCAACGGCACGGACCTCGTGGCGGCGAACGCCGAGTTCCGCAGCCAGATCGGCTACCTGCCGGAGGATCCTCCGCTCTACCGCGAAATGACGGTGTCCGAGTTCCTCCTGTACGTGGGCCAGCTCAAGGGGCGTTCGGCGGCCGAGGTGCAGGCCGAGCTCCCGAAGGTGCTCGAAACCTGCCAGCTCGCGCACGTGCAGCACCGCGTCATCCAGGAGCTGAGCCACGGGTACCGCAAGCGTGTGGGCATCGCCCAGGCGATCATCCACCGCCCCCAGCTCGTCATCCTCGATGAGCCCATCAGCGGCCTCGATCCCAAGCAGATCGTGGAGATGCGTCAGGTGGTCCGGGCGCTGGGCAAGCAGTGCACGGTGCTCATCTCGAGCCACATCCTCGCGGAGATCAGCGAAACCTGCGACCGGATCCTCGTGCTGAACGGCGGGCGGATCGTGGCGCAGGGGCAGGAGTCCGATCTGGCCGCCGCGGCTCACACCGCGGGTACGCGGATCACCCTGCAGGTGCGTGCGGATCGTGCACTCGTCGAGGGTGCCCTCCGCAGCGTGTCGGGCGTGCAGAAGTGGGATGCGGTGGAGGAGCCGGGTGGGCTCCTCAAGGTTCACGTGGCCATGGACTCCGACCAGCGCGAAAGCCTCGTGGCCGCGCTCGTCACCGCCGGCGTCGGTGTGCGCCGGGTGGTGGAGGATGAGTCGGAGCTCGAGAGTATCTTCCTCGGTCTTACGCAGGGGGCATCGGCATGAGGGGCATTCTCCTCGTGGCGCGGCGTGATTTCGCCGCCTACGTCAACACGATCTGGGGCTGGCTCATCATCGCCGTGGCCCTCTTCCTCGACGGCGTGCTGTTCCACGCGCTCGCGCTCACCAGCACGGCCCAGTACAGCGCCGATGTGCTGTCGAAGTTCTTCTTCAACAGCGGCGGCGTGGCGCTCGGCGTGGGCGTGGTCGTCACCATGCGGCTCTTCGCGGAAGAGCGGCAAACCGGCACCATGGTGCTGCTCGAGAGCTCGCCGCTCAGTGACCGGCAGCTCGTGCTCGGGAAGTACCTCTCCGCGATGATGTTCATGACGCTCCTGCACGCGCTCACCGCCTACATGCCGGCGATGATCTTCGTCAACGGCAAGGTTGGCATCGAGCAGATCGCGGTGGGCTACCTCGGCATCCTGCTGATGAGCAGCGCCGGCGTGGCCATCGGCACCTGGGCGAGCTCCGTGAGCCGCAACCAGATCCTCGCCGCGGTCCTCGGCGGCATGCTCGTCCTCCTCTTCGTGCTCTGCCACTGGCTGGCCAAGGTGTCCGACGCGCCCTTCAAGGAGCTCTTCGCGAACATGGCCTTCTACGCCAAGCAGTTCGCGCCCTTCGAGGATGGCCGGGTGAACACGGAGAACGTCTTCTACTTCCTCTCGGTCACCTTCGCCTTCCTGACCCTCGCCACGCAGGCGCTCACCGCTCGGAGGTGGGAATGAACGCCGCCACTCTGCTCTACTTCGTCGGTAGTTTCGCCATCTTCCTCGCCGAGCGCATGCTCGCCGGCACCGACATGGTGCGGTTCGCCCTGCTTGCGCTGGGCGGGCTGTTCATCCTCATGTCGCTGGGCAGCCGCCTCTCCACCTTCGGCCGCCACCCGAGCGCCACCAAGCTGGCGCTGGCGTTCACCGCCCTCTCGATGTCGAGCGGCCTCCTGTACGTGCTCCAGTGGAAGGACGTCATCACCCTGCTCGGCCTTGAGGCCGCCACGCAGGAGAACCTCCGCGCCGCGCTGCAGGCGCTCATCCCGCTCGTGTGGCTCGTCGGCGCGCTGCCCGCCTTCGGCATCAACCGCACCCTCGCTGCGAGCCCGCACAGCGTTCACCCGCTGCGCATCCGTTCGGCCTGGGAGGGCGGTCTCGCCGTCGCCCTCGGCCTGGCGATGCTCTTCCCGCTCAACTGGCTCGCGCACGAGTTCAACCACCGCTGGGACTTCGGCTTCTTCCGCACCACCCAGGTGGGCGACCCCACCCGGGCCGCGGTCGATTCGCTCGCCGAGCCGGTGCGCGTGGTGCTCTTCTACCCGCCCTCGAGCGACACGCTCAACGAGCTCACGCCCTACTTCGATGAGCTCGAGGGCGAGAACCTCAGCTATGAGGTGATGGACCACGCGATGGCGCCCGAGCTGGCCAAGGAGTGGAAGGTCCGCGACAACGGCAACATCGTCTTCATCCTCGGCGAGAAAACCGAGAGCATCAAGCTCCCGGAGACCCTCGACAAGGCGAAGAAGGACCTCCGCAAGCTCGATGGCAAGGTGCGCACCGCGCTCCTGAAGATCAGCCGCGAGAAGCGCACCGCCTACTTCACCGTGGGCCACGACGAGCTCTTCTGGAAGAACGCCACCGACGAGCAAACCAACATCGACTCCATGAAGAAGGTGCTCGAAGCGCTGCACTTCAAGGTGAAGGAACTGGGCATCGACGATGGGCTCGCCCAGGCGGTGCCGGATGATGCGGCGCTTGTTTTCGTGGTCGGACCGAAGAAGCCCTTCTTCCCGGAGGAGATCGAGGCCCTCCGCGCCTTCCGCGATGGCGGCGGCGCGCTGTTCCTCCTGCTCGAGCCCACCACCGAGGACCTCTCCCCCCTCGCGGCGCTCGCCGGCGTCACCTTCGATGGTTCCGCCCCGCTCGCCAGCGACAAGATGTTCCTCCCGCTCTCCCGCGGCACGATCGACCGGCTCAACGTCGGCACGAACAAGTTCACCTCGCACGAGTCGGTCACCACGCTGAGCAAGCGCAGCACGGAGGCCGTGCTCATCACGCCGAGCACGGGCTCGATCACCGAGATGGAGTCGCACGCCGGCTCCGTCACCGTCACGGTGAAGGGCATGCCCGACTGGTTCCGCGACCAGAACGGCAACCTCGAGTTCGACGATGCGGCCGGCGAGAAGCGCGGCGGCTACGAGATCGCGGCGGTGGCCAAGGGGCCCGCCGCCGGGGGCGAGAACTCGGAGTGGCGCGCCGCCGTGGTGGCCGACGCCACGCTGGCCAGCAACTTCTTCCTGCGCAACGCCGCCAACGCCTACTACATCGCAGATACCGTCTCCTGGCTCACCGCCGATCCGGCGCTCGCTGGCGAGTCGGAGTCGGAGGAAGACGTGAAGATCCAACACACGAAGGAAGATGAAGCCATGTGGTTCTACGCCACCAGTGCGCTGATTCCGGCCCTGGTGTTCGTGGCCGGAGCCATGCGCGTGTCGAGCCGCCGCAAGAAGGGGGCGGCATGATCCGGTCCTGGATGGTGTATGGCGCGATCCTGGGGCTCAGCCTCGGCGCCACGTGGATGCGGTTCACCGCCGAAGAGACCAAGGGCGAGAAGGAGGGCGTGGCGCTCATCGATGAGCCCGTCAGCGCGCTCGAGTCCGTGGTCTACGCCTCCGCCGACGTGGATGTGCGCTTCGAGGTCCGCAAGGACACCCTCGGCAGCTACGCCTGGGTCACGGTCACCGACCACAAGCAGAAGAAGGCCAAGGAGGGCGAGCCTCCGCCCCCGGTGGAAACGAAGGTCACGGCCTTCAAGGCCGGCTCGGCGGGCGACAAGCTCATGGAGAGCATGGCGCCGCTCATGGCGATGCGCGAGCTCGTCGGCGTGGATGCCCCCAAGCTGGAGACCTTCGGGCTCTCCGCCTCCACCACCACGCTCGCCGTCACCGCGGCGGGCCGGACGGCCACGCTCGAGCTCGGCGCCGAGACCTACGGCGCCAAGGACCTCTACGCCAAGCACCGCGAGTCGAGCCGCTTCTACGTGGTGGACGATGAGCTCATCAAGCCCCTGAAGTTCGCGACCACCCGGCTCCCCGAGCGCGGGTTGTTCGCCGCCGCCGTGGAAACGGTCGACACCGTCGTGCTCACCGCCGGCACCACCACGGTGGAGTGGCTGCAGCACAACAAGGAAGACCGCACTGCCGACTGGTGGGAGCGCAAGGCCACCGCCGGCACTGACGAGGTGGGCAAGAAGGACGAGACCTTCGCCAACTGGTTGGAGAAGGCCCTGAAGGTTAAGTCGGCCTCCTACGTCCAGACGGGCGAGGAGCCGGCCACCACCGAGCCCGTGTTCGACCTCACCTTCTCCGCCCAGGGCAAGCCCAGCGAGACCCTCCACGTGCTCAAGTCGGAAGACGACTGGTACGCCCGGAGCGACTACTCCCGTGGCCTCGTGAAGCTCACGCGCTCCGCGGTGGAGGACACCGCCGACGAGGTGGAGGACATTCTCGCGGGCCGCGAGCCGGCGCCGAGCGAGAAGCCCGCGCCCACCGAGCTCGGCACCACGCCGGAAGGCGAGGCCGCGCCCCGTCCGCCGGGCATGCCTCCGGGCATGCCGCGCCCGCCGGGCCTGCCGCCGGGCATCCCGGGCGGCAAGGTCAAGCCCCACTGAGCGGTCGGCCTACGCGGCTTCGTCGGAGCTGGAGGTCACGCCGAAGGCGCTCTTGAGCGTGTCGAGCGACAGCTTGTCCTGGTTGTAGAACAGGAAGCTGAACAGGCTCGATGCGCTCGCGTACTTGTACACGTCGCGCCAGCTCTTGATGGTTTCGAGGTGGCGGGCGAGCGTGATCGGCCGGAAGTAGAACTCGCGGTAGAAGCGCCGGTGGAACTCCACGATGTCCTCGGGCTCGAGCGCCCAGGGCACGAAGGTGGGCTCCCAAAAGCTCTTCTCGTCGGTGCTCTCGTTCACGAGCCGGCCCCACTTGGTGCCTTCGCGCTCCCACATCTCCATCTGCGGCGTCTTCGGGAGCAGCGTGTTGATCTGCACCGTGACGTCGTGGAGCGGGATCGACTTCGCGAACTCGATGCTCTCCTCGATGGTTTCCTTGGTGTCGGGCATGTGGCCCACGATGAAGAAGGCCTTGGGGCGCAGGCCCACCTCGTGGGCGGCGGTCACGGCGGCCCGGATCTTCTCCTTGGTGATGCCCTTGCTGATGAAGTCGAGGACCCGGTCGGAGCCGGACTCGATGCCGAAGCGCGTACGCCAGCAGCCGGCGTCCTTCATCGACTGGAGGAGCTCACGGTCCACCACCTCCACGCGGGAGGAGCAGGTCCACGACACCTTGCTGGCCATGTCGCGCTTCTTGAATTCCTCCATGATGCCCATCACACGCTTCTTGCTCGCGCAGAAGAGCGAGTCGACGAAGGCGATGTCGCGCGCGCCAAAGTCGCGCACGAGGTACTCAACCTCGTCGGCGATGTACTGCGGCGAGTGCGAGCGGTAGCCGGACTTGGCCTTCTGGCAGAAGGCGCAGGCGTGCGGGCAGCCGCGCGAGGTGATCATCGCGAACTTGGGCGAGGCGTGCTCATCGATGGGGATGGGCTTGTAGAGGTCGTTCGGCAGGAGGTGCCGCGCCGGGAAGGGCAGCAGATCGAGGTCCTTGAACCGTGCGCGGGCCGGCGTGAAGTGCAGCGTGCCGTCGGGCTTGCGGTAGACGATGCCCTGCACGTCGTCGATCTGACGGCGACCGGCGTAGTGGTCGACCAGCTCCACCATCGTGAACTCACCCTCGTGGATGACGCCCACGTCGAAGCCGGGGTGGGCCATCGCCTCGTTGGGGAGGAGGGTCACGTGGTAGCCGCCGAGCACCACCGGCACGGAGGGCATCGCGCCCTTGAGCTGGGTGGCGAGCCGCTTGCTCGTTTCGAACACCACGGTGGTGCTGCCGATGCCGACCACGTCGGGGCGGCTGGCCTCGACCCGCCGCACGGTGCCCGCCACGTCGAGGTGCTCGGCCGCAGCGTCGATGGCCGTGACCGTGTGCCCGGCTCGCTCCAGCATCGCCGCGATGTAGAGGATGCCCAGCGGGGCGGAGTTGAAGAAGAGGTACGCGGTAACGGGGCTGACGCTCCCGTTTTCGAGCACCGAATCGATCGGGGGATTGATGAGCGTGATCCGCATGGGGCACCTCGGTACAGGGTAGCGCAGCCGTGTGGTTTGGGTGGTAGCCCGCGGTACGGACCGCCCGATCTACCACTCGGCAGGGAGCTTCGGGGAGAACTCGATCCGGCTGCCGTCCCCGTCGGCCGGGTCCTGCAGCGTGATGCCCACCCGGCGGTTGCTGGGCAGGTCGCTTTCGCTGCGGTCGGCGCCGATGGGCACGCTGTCGCCGCCGGCCAGCATGGAGAGACGATCGGCGGTCATGCCGTGCGCGAGGAGCCAGGTGTAGATGGCCAGGGCCTGGGCCCGCGTTCGTTCGCGAGCGGCCTGGTTGCCGCCGGCGCTGTCGGTGTACACGGCGATGTGCACCCGCGACCGGGGGTGGGCCGCGAACGCGGCGGCGAGGGCCTCCATGAGCGGCAGGCTCTCCGGGCTGAGCGCGTTGTCCACGAAGGTGATGTCCTTGCGCGTGCCCACGACGGCCTGCACATCGGCCGGAAGGGTTTCTGCGCACCCATCCCCATCCTCCCACCCGTTCTGGGTTTCGGGTTCGTTCGGACAGCGGTCGTGTTCGTCGGGGAGGCTGTCGGCGTCGTTGTTGTGGTCGGCGCAGCCGTCGGCGTCCTGGTACCCGTCGAGGTCTTCCGCCTGGTCCTTGCAGCGGTCGAGCAGGTCCACCACGCCGTCCTTGTCGTCGTCGGGGTCGAGACAGCCGTCGGCATCGTCGAAGTAGTCGAGGTCCTCAAGCGAGTCGGGGCAGCGATCCTTCTTGTCGGGTACGCCGTCCCGATCGCGGTCGGGCGGCGGCTCCACCCGCAGGTCGAGCGCCACGGTGCCGAGCACGGCCGGCCAGAAGTGGGCAGGCTGGCTCTCGGGCTGGTCGCCGAGCTGGAGCAGGCCCTGCACGTCGGCACGCAGGTGCAGGGGGCCGGCGATCCAGTACCGGACGCCGCCGCCGGCGGAGATCACGAGGTCGGCGATGGGGTTGGTGCCCAGCCCGTAGTCGGCGAGCGCCGTTGCCGCCGGGACATCGCCCGACTCGATCTGCACGTACCGCCACCCGAGGCCCGGCCCGCCCACCACGTGAAACCGGGGGCTGTCGTAGAGCTTGTAGAGGAGGTCGGCCCGGGTGACCGAGCTCGACAACGTCACGTCGGAGCCGCGCAGCGTGCTGGCGCCGGTGAAGACGGTGAGCTCCACCTCGAACGGCGACTTGGCGAGCAGGAGTCCGAAGCGGGCGCCGCCGCCGAGGTGGGGCGCCACGTGGTCTTCTGGCGGTGACCAGAAGCCGCCGAACAGGAGACCCCCCGAAAACAGCTTGAGGGCGGCGGGCACGGGGAAGGCGGGCATGACGGCCGACCTATCCCGGAGCGGGGGAAGGGGGAGAGAGCCCGCCCTTCCGACCCGCCCTTCCACTGCGGCCCCGGGCGCCTAGGCGCGCGGCGCCATCCGGTGCGGGGGAGCGGGCCGGAGCTCATCCCGGGCTCCCCGGAGGCGCAACGCGTTGCCCACCACGAGCACCGACGACATCGCCATGAGGATGGACGCCGCCATCGGGTTGAACTGCCCGAACGCGGCGAGCGGGATGGCCAGCACGTTGAAGCCGAACGCCCAGGCGAGGTTCTGGTGGATGGTGCGCACGGTGGCCTGCCCGATGGCGATGGCCGAGCGCACCCGCGAGATGTCGCCACCGACGAGCGTGAGCGATGCGGTTTCCTGCGCGGCGTCGGCGCCGCCACCCACGGCGATGGCGAGGTCGGCCGCGGCGAGCGCGGGCGCATCGTTCACGCCGTCGCCCACCATGCCCACGGTGGCGCCGCCGGCCTGCAGCCGGCGGATCATGGCGGCCTTGTCGCCGGGAAGCTGGGCGGCGTGCACCTCGGTGATCCCGGTCTCGGTGGCCACCCGGGCGGCGGCGCCCGCGCTGTCGCCGGTGGCGAGAACCACACGGATTCCGGCCGCCTGCAGCGCGGCCACGGTGTCGGCGGCGCCGGGCCGGAGCGCGTCGGCGAGCTCGATGCTGCCGAGCAGCACGCCCCCTCGCGCCACGTACACCTCGGTCCCGCCCGACGTGCCCTCCGCCGCGGCTTCAAGCCCGAGGAACCCGCGCGACCCCACGCGGACCTCGCTCCCGTCGGTCAGGGCGGCCACCACGCCGCCGCCGATCTCCGCCCGGAACGAAGCGGGCGCCACCGGCTCCAGGCCTCGACGCCGCGCCTCGGCCACCACCGCGCGGCCGATCGGGTGCTCGCTGAACCGCTCCGCCGTGGCGGCCGCGGTGAGGAGGGCCTCCTCCGTGGCGCCCCCCACGGCGAGGAGCGCGGTCACGGCAGGCTCGCCGAGGGTGAGGGTGCCCGTCTTGTCCACCACGAGGGTGTCGATCTTCCGCGCCTGTTCGAGGGCCGACAGGTCGCGCACGAGGACGCCGAGCTGCGCCGCCCGCCCCGTGCCCACCATGAGCGCGGCGGGCGTGGCGAGGCCGAGGGCGCAGGGGCAGGCGACGACGAGCACGGCGATGGCGGGCAGCAGCGTGTGCGCGAGATCGTGCCCGGCGAGCGCATGCCCCAGCACCGTGACGGCGGCGATGACCACCACCACGGGAACGAAGACCGCGGAGACCCGATCCGCGAGGCGCTGCACGGGCGCCTTCGACGACACCGTGTCCATCACCTCCTGCACCACGCGCCCCACCGCGCTCTCCTCGGCGGGCGCGCTGACCTCAACCACCAGGTGCCCGTCGTGCAGCGTGGAGCCGCCCAGCACCCGCGAGCCCACGCTCCGACGTACCGGCAGCGACTCGCCGGTGATCACCGCTTCGTTCACGCTGCTCTCGCCGGAGCGCACCACGCCGTCGGTTGGCACCCGCTCCCCCGGGCGGACCACCACCACGTCTCCCGCGGCGAGGCTCTCGGCGGGGACGAGCGTTTCTACCGTGCCGCGTTGGAGCGTGGCGGTGTCGGGCATGAGCGCGGCCACGGCCTGGAGCGCCAACCCGGCCTGCGCGCGCGCGCGCCCCTCCAGCCAGCGCCCGCCGAGCACGGCGCTGATGACCACCCCCACCGTCTCGAAGTAGATCGCGTGCCCGCCGCGGACCCATTCCCACATCGACCCGCCCCAGGCCGCTGCCACGCCAATGCTCACGAGCGTGTCCATGTTCGCGCCGCCCACGCGCGCCTGCATCCACGCCCGCTTGAACATGCTCCCTCCCGCCCCCACGAGCACGATGGTGGCGAGCACGGCTTGCGTGGCGAGGCTCCAGGTGTCGTGGAGGTGGAGCATGCCGAGGACGGCGAGCGGGAGGGTGACGACGAGCGCGAGCCGGAACGGCCCGACCTCCGGTGGAGCGGGCGGTGCGGCGCGCCACGCCTTGCGGGCCACGGGCACGAACCCGGCAGCGCGGGTGGAGGCGAACAGCGCCGCCTCGGCCGCCGGGCCGAGCACGGTAGCGGTGCCCGTGGCGAGGTTCACCCGCGCTTCCTCCACCCCTTCCACCCGCGTGAGCACGCGCTCGAGCCGGGTGGCGCAGGCCCCGCAGGTCATCCCCTCGACGCCGAAACGGTGTCGGGCCACGGTGGGTGCGGCAGCGGTCATCTCTACAACCTAAACACGGTCTGGGGGAGATAAACGGTGCGGATGTGGTGGATGGTACTGGGTCTGGGCGCCGGCGCGGCGTGCGCCATGGTCGCCCTGACCGTGGGGCTCGTGGCGTGGCGGGCGTTCCGGGCGAAGCCGGCACGGCCGGTCGATGCGGTAAACGACGCGTTGGTGGATGCCCTGGTTCATGCCATGGGCACGGGGCCTGCGGTGGAGGGAAGGCATGCGGAGCGGGTGGGGGCGCTCGCCCGGGCCGGCCGCATCACCGAGGCGCTCGCCATCGCCGCCGAGTGGGAGCGCGCCGGGGGCGCGCCCACGAATCGTGGCGCATTCAACGACGTTCGAAGGGCGCTCGAGTCGCTCGCGTGAGCGCGCCTGCCGGTCAGGAGCGATCGATCCGCCAGCCTTTTTCCGATGGAGCGCGCCGGCCCGCTTGACCACCGCCCAGCGAGCGTATAGATGGCTGGGCGCCTCCAAGGAGGTGTGGCCGAGTGGTTGAAGGCAGCGGTCTTGAAAACCGCCGCCCTCGCAAGGGGGCCGTGGGTTCGAATCCCACCACCTCCTTTTCAACATCGATACCCTTCGGAGACGTGACCGAGTGGCCGAAGGTACACGCTTGCTAAGCGTGCGCACCCGAAAGGGTGCCGAGGGTTCAAATCCCTCCGTCTCCGCCATCTGGAATACTGCACCTTCCAAGCACCCATAGCTCAACTGGATAGAGCATCTGACTACGGATCAGAAGGTTGGAGGTTCGAACCCTTCTGGGTGCACCATCCCCGCCCCGCCGGCCAACGCCGGTGGGGCGGTCTGGTTTTTGGGTCAGGCTTTTTCGCGCGTCGCGGGCGGCAGACCCACCCAGGCCCGAAAGCGCGTGCGGCCGGGCTCGGACTCCACGGTGACGCCGCCGTGGTGGGCCTCGGCGATGGCCTTCACGAGCGCGAGCCCGAGGCCCGTGCCGCCCCGCGCCCGGTCGGTGGTGTAGAAGCGCTCGAACAGGGCGGTGAGGTGGGCCGGCGGAATCCCGGGGCCGTCGTCCTCCACGGTGATGCCGGCCTGCGTGGCGGTGCGCCAGCGCTCCATCCGAACGTGGGGGCCACCGTGCCTGCGTGCGTTCTCCACGAGGTTGGTGACCAGCGTGTCGAGCTGCTCGCGCACACCGGAGACGGTGCCGGCCGAGCCGGAGAGCACGATGTCGGGGTGGCGGCGCAGGAGCTCGTCCACGAGCGCATCGAGGTTCACCTGCTCGCGGGGCCCGCCTTCTTCGGCGCGGGCGAGGCGGAGGAGGCCGCCCACGAGGTTGGAGAGGCGGTCGAGGTCGGCGAGCGCGTTGTTCAGGAAGCGGGTGCGCTGCTCGGGGGGCATCTCCTCGTCGTCGCGGAGGAGCTCGATGGTGCCGCGAAGGCTGCTCACCGGGGTCTTGAACTCGTGCGAGACGTTGCCGGCAAACTCGCTGATGTAAGCGAGGCGGGCCCGCAGCCGGCTCGCCATGAGCGCCATCGCGTTGCCGAGGAGGGCTGTCTCCTGGATGCGCGAGTCCCGCGCCTCCGCGAAGGTGTCGTCGGTGCCGAGGTGCCCCGCTGCGATGCGCTCCGACGCCAGCGCCAGGAGCTTCAGCGAGCGGGAGGCCCGCCAGCCCGCGAAGATCGCCAGCGCCGTGGTGAGCGCGAGGGCGAGGACCGCCCCGCCGGAGAGCCGCGGCGCCATCTGCCAGAAGGTCTGCCACTCCTCGCGGGGGGTGCGCGAGAGCACGACGGCACCGAGCACCTCGCCGTCCTTCACCACGGGAACGGCCACGAACACGCGCACGTCGGCGTGGCGGGACTTGCTCTCCCGGCTCGAGTAGCTGGATCGGCTGCTGAGCGGCACGGGATCGCGGGGTTTGATGGCGAGGCCGCGGCTCCCCTTGAGCGCGGCCACCACCTCGGCGTCGTCGCTCAGATCGTCGCCGAGCGTGTCCCCGCTGCTGGCCACGACGATGGCGCGGTCGTTCACGATGCGGATGCCCGCGAGCGTTTGCGCCTTGGCCTCGGCGAGCAGCTCGCTCATCCCCTCCGGCCTCCCCTTCATGCGCTCGGCCGCGACCATCGCGACGAGCACGCCCTGGTGTTCGAGGTCCTCCTGGGTCTGCGCCACCAGGTCCCATGCGAGCGCACCGGTGGCGAGCACGGCCACGAGCGGCAGCGAGAGCACGAGCACGTAGCTGCCGAGGAGCCACAACTGCAGCGGCAGCCGGGGCAGCGGCCAGCCCCCTCGGCGCCATGTCACGCGCGGAGCCGGTAGCCGAGCCCGTGAACGGTTTCGATGGGGTCGAGCCCGTGCTCCCGGAGCTTGGCGCGGATGCGGCGTACGTGGCTGTCGAGCGTGCGCTCGGCGAGGTGGTAGCCCTCTCCGTAGGCGCGGTCGGTGAGGTCCTCGCGGGTGTAGGCGCGGCCGGGCCGGGAGAGGAGCACCTGCAGGAGGCTGAACTCGGTCACGGTGAGCACGATCTCGTGGCTGCCATCGGCGAGGTCCACCCAGAGCCGGTGCTCCACCACGTCCATCCGGATGGGACCGGCCTTCAGCACGGGCGCTTCGTCGGCCGAGCGGGGGGCGGGCCGCCCGCGGCGGAGCACCGCCTTCACGCGGGCGCAGAGCTCGCGGGTGGAGAAGGGCTTGGTGAGGTAGTCGTCGCCCCCCATCTCGAGGCCCAGCACGCGGTCGAGCTCCTCGTCCCGACTGCTCAGGAAGACCACGGGCACGGTGCTCGTCTTCCGGAGCTCCCGGCAGGCCTCGAGCCCGTCCATCCCCGGCATGACGATGTCCAGCACGAGGAGATCGGGACGGGAGGCTGCGGCCAGACGGAGCGCCTCGGCGCCGTCCCTCGCCTCCTCCACATCGTGGCCATCGCGCACCAGCGCGTAGCGCAGCACTTCTCGGAGGTGGGGGTCGTCGTCGACGACGAGGATGCGGGCCATGCCCGTGAACTCTACCCCGGCGCGGTCGATCAGCATGCCAGCTCCTCGAGCGCGCGGGCCCGGGCCGCCAGCTCGCCGAGGTGGCAACGGACCGGCTCCGTGTCGCCCGCGAGGGCCACGAGGCCGAGCTGCACCCGCACCGTGACGAGCTTCCGGAGCACCTCCTCCACCTCGTGCGCGGAGTGGGCACGGGCCTGGTGGAGGCGCGCGGATGCGGGATCGGCGGCCACCGCCGGGTCTTCGAGCAGGCGGTCCACGGCGGCGATGCGGGCATCGGCGCGGGTGAGCGCGGCCTCGATGGGGTCGAGGGTGGCGGCGTCGGCGGCGGCGGAGAGGGCCGGATCCACGAGGGCGGCGCGGAGCGCGGCGAAGGCGCCCCGGATGCGCTCGGCGAAGGGGCCGCCTGCAGGTCGGCTGGCGGCTTCGTCGGGCGGTGCGAGCAGCGGCAGGAGCGCCGGCCACACCACGAGCGCCGTGGCGGCGGTGGCGAGCGGCTGCCCCTGGCGCGCGAGCAGCGCGCCGACCCCCAGCCCCACCCCCACCCACGCGCCGGCCAGCGTGAGCGCGAGCACCGACCCGCTCATTCGGAACGCTCGCGGAAGACGCCGCTCCCGCTCGGTTGCCAGTCGGACCGGTAGTCGCCCGCCGCGCTCCGGGTGTTGGCGCCGAGCGCCGAGAAGATGTCGCTCTCCACGGGGCGCAGGAAGGTGACCTCGGCGCGCGGCCTCGCCACAAAGGGGCGCAGCACCCAGCCGGTCTGCGCGGTGAGGAGCCCGAGCACGAGGAGCGAGCCCACCACGGCCATGAACCGCTGCTGCCCGCCGAGGGGCACCGCCCGCGAGATCGTGCTCAGCGCGGGCAGGGCCACCACCCCGAAGGTGGCCACGAAGGCCAGCACGCCGAGGTGGTACTCGGTATCCAGCGAGAGCGGCAGCCACAGGAGCGGCGCGGCGGCGGCCGCGAGGAGCCCGCTCCGGGCGAGCCCCGCGAGGGTGGCCACCCCGAGCCGCGACCAGGGCACGGCCACCCCGCACACATCCGCGAAGGCGTGCACGAGCGGCAGGGCCACGAGCGGCGGGGCGAGGAAGAGCAGCGGGAGCTTGGTGGCGGCGAAGAGCGACTGGAGCGGACCGGAGCTGGCGCCGGCCGCCACGCCGAGCATGGCGGCGCCGCCGATGGTGAGCGCGAGGAGCGGCGGGGCGAGCCGCGCGAGGTCGTTGCGGTCGGCGGTGGCGGCCACCGAGTCGGGGTCGCGGAGCACCTGGGTGGTGAGCGTGAGGGCGTTCATGGGGACTCCAATCAGAAGAGGAAGGCGAAGAGGAGGCGGAGACCGATCAGGGCGGCGAGGCCGGTCCACAGGAGGCTGAAGCCGGTGGCAGCTTCGAGGGAGCCGCCGGCGCGGCGCTCCACGTCGACGAGGTTGGCGAGGACACGAGCGAGCGCGAAGGCGCCGATGCCGAGGAGGCCGAGCAGGCCCACCGTGGGGCCCATGTCGCTCGTGGCGGCGAGCCAGAGCACCGCGGGCGCCGCGCCGAGGGCCACGACGCCGCCGCGGGCGAAGGCGTCGGCCACCGCAGCCACGAGCGCGCCCGGCGCCGCGCGGAGGCGGAGGTACTGGTGGCCCACCACCAGCGCCGGCGTGGCGAGCATGAACACGCCGCACCCCACGGCGAGCCCGGCGGGCGCGCGGGCAAGCGCCCAGTCCTGCCCGGCGAGGCCCGCCGCGAGGCCCAGCGCCGCCACCCCCCCCACCGCGCGGGCCTGGACCCAGGGGCGGAGGTGGTACTCGGGCGCGGGGATCGTCGAAGGGGCCGGCGCCGCCGGTTCGTCGAGCTGGGGGTGGGCGCCCACGAGGGCGGGGAGCGGGGGGGCGAAGGCGGCGTTGGACACGTTCTCTCCGGGAACATCCCCACCTTAGGCAGCCCCCGTGCGCAATCCGCGATCCACGCGTGCAAGCCCACCTGCCCGGTTGTGCAAGGCTCGTGCAGGGCCGAACGCCGGGCCGCCGCGCCGTCGCCCGGATAGCCGCGCCGGATGTACCGTCCACCCGCCGTATCCGGCCATGATCCTGCCGTTGCCAACGAGGTGATCGACGCGCACCCCTTCGCGCTCCTGCTCACCGTCGGGGCCGATGGCGCCCTCACGTCGAGCCACCTGCCCATCCTGCGGCAGGAGGATGCGCTCGTGGGGCACGTGGCCCTCGGCAACCCGCACGCCCGCACCACCGCCACGCACGCCACCGTCATCTTCCAGGGCCCCCACGGCTACGTGTCCCCCACCTGGTACGGCGCGCCCGAGGCGCACGTGCCCACCTGGAACTACGTCGCCGTGCACGTTTCCGGCCGCTTCGAATTCCTCGGCGAGGAGGAGACGGCCGCCGCCCTCGACCAGCTCGTGGAACGCTTCGAGGCGGTCTGGTCGGTGTCGCCGCCGGTGCGCGACCGGCTCTCCGCCGGCATCCGCGGTTTCCGCGTGCGCATGGACGAGGTGGAGGCCCGCCTCAAGCTCTCCCAGAACCGCGAGGAGGCCGACGCCATGCGGGTCACCGACCACTTCCGTCGCACCGATCCGGCCCTCGCCACCTGGATGCGCCGCGCCCTGCAGGGGCGAAAGGGCGAGTAGTCGGGGCGGCGCCCTTGCGCCCCGATCGCGAGCGCTTAGCTCTCCGCCGTGGCGGCCTCCCTCGACCTCGATCTGCTCCTGCGCCAGCGTTTCGGCCACGCCGAGTACCGGGCGGGGCAGCGGGAGATCGTGCAGCACGTGGCCGAGGTCGGCGATGCGCTCGTGGTCATGCCCACGGGGGCCGGCAAGTCGCTCTGCTACCAGGCGCCGGCGCTCGCGCGGGGCGGCCTCACCGTCGTCGTCTCCCCGCTCATCGCGCTCATGAAGGACCAGGTGGATGGCCTCCTCGCGCGGGGCATCCGGGCCACGTTGATCAACAGCTCCATCGAGCTCTCCGAGCGCCGCTCGCGCATGGCAGCGGTGCGCGCAGGCGAGATCGAGCTCGTCTACGTGGCGCCGGAGCGCTTCTCCGAGCACTTCGTGGCCGAGCTACGGGCCTGCAACCTGCGGCTTTTTGCGATCGACGAGGCGCACTGCCTCAGCCAGTGGGGCCACGACTTCCGGCCGGACTACCTCCGACTGGGCGAGGTGCGCCGCGAGCTGGGGTACCCCCGCACGGTGGCGCTCACGGCCACGGCCACGCCGGAGGTGCAGGACGACATCATGGCGGTGCTCGGCCTTCAGGAAGCGCGCCGCTTCATCCGGGGGTTCGACCGTACGAACCTGCGCATCGAGGTGATCGAGGCGCGGGGCCCGAAGGAGAAGGACACCCTCGCCGCCGCGCTCGCCAGCCCTGGGCCGGCGCTCGTGTACTGCGCTACCCGTCGCAACGTGGAGCGCGCGGCCGGCGCCATCCCCGGGGCGCAGATGTACCACGCGGGCCTCGAGCTCTCCGAGCGCCAAGCGGTGCAGGAGCGCTTCATGCGCGGCAAGGCGCCGATCGTGGTGGCCACGAACGCCTTCGGCATGGGCATCGACAAGGAGGATGTGCGCGCCGTCATCCACTACGACCTGCCCGGCAGCGTGGAGGCCTGGTACCAGGAGATCGGGCGAGCGGGGCGCGATGGCAAGCCCGCCCGCGCCACGCTCATCTTCCGCGAGCAGGACCGGCGCATCCACGAGTTCTTCATCACCGGCAGCCACCCGCCGGCGGCCTGGGTGCACACCGTCTGGAACGAGCTCAACGCCCGGTCCGATCGGGGCGCCGGCCCCACGCGCGGTCCCGTCCACCTGCCGCTCCCTGAGCTTCAGGCGCTCCTGCCCGACGATGCCGACGAGCGCGCTGCCCAGAGCTGCGTGTACGTGCTTCAGCGCGAAGGCCTGATCCGTCGCCTGGGGTCCACCGACCGTCCGGGGATCGCGAGGATTCTGGGGCCGAGCCGGGAGTCCGGCGTGCGCGGGCAGGTGTGGGCCTGGCTGGAGGCGCAGCCCGATGCCGGTCAGGGCGTGTCGGTGTTCCTCGATCGGCTCGCCGAGGAGCTCGAGCTCGACCAGACGCACGTCATCGCGGCGCTCACCTCGCTCCGTGCCCGGGGTGTGCTCGCCTGGGAGGAGCCCTCCCGCACCGATGGCGTCGAGCTCTTGAAGCCCGGCGCACCGCTCGCCATCACCGAGGAGGTGGTGCGGGCGCGTCGCGCCCGGGAGATGAAGAAGCTCCAGGCGATGGTCGACTTCGCGCGCGCCGAGTGCCGCCGTAGGTACATCCTCGAGTACTTCGGCGAGGTGGCGCCGTGGGAGCGCTGCGGCACGTGCGATGCCTGTCGCAGCGGCAAGCGCGGCGGCAGCGCGCCGCGGCCCTTGAAGGCCGACGAGGAGATCATCGTGCGGAAGGTGCTGGCCTGCGTGGCCCGCATGAAGGAGGGCTACGCCGCGGGGATGGTGGCGAAGGTGCTCACCGGCCAGCGGGATGGCGCGCTGGGCGGCCTCGGCCTCGATCGCCTCTCCACCTTCGGCATCCTCTCCCAGCTCGGCCAGCGCGAGGTCGAGGCGGTGATCGCCGAGCTGCTGCGGAGCGGCGCGCTGGGCCGTCGCGAGGTCACCCGCACGATGAAGGGGCGCGAAACCCGCTACGCCGTGCTCGAGCTCACCGAGCTGGGTCGGGCCGTGATGCTGCAGCAGGCGCCCGACTTTCGGCTGTGCTTTCCGCTGGGCGAGGCCACGATGTCCGCGCCGCTGGCCACCTCGCCCCCGCCCGGCGCCTCCGACCTGCTCGCCCACCTCCGCGATGTGCGCGCCCGCGTGGCGCGCGCCTCCGACGTGCCCGCCTACGTGGTGGCGCCCGACCGCACGCTCGAGGCCATCGCGGTGGCGCGTCCCGTGTCGCGCACCGCGATGTTGGACGTGCACGGGATGGGTCCCGAGCGCTTCCGAAAGTACGGGCAGCCGCTGCTGGAAGCGGTGCGGAGCTGGTGCGGGGGCTGAGGGAGGGGTGGGGCAAACCGCCGCGACCGGCATCGGGGTCGGGCGCTTTCCGGTGCGGTTTGCGGCGCGGTTGGGGCCGTCAGTTCGCGGGCACGAGCGGCGAGGCCGCCGCGGCCACCACGCGCCGGCCGCCGGCCCGCTTCGCGGCGTACACGGCGGCGTCCGCCCTCGCCATCAGGCCATCGAGCGAGCGATCGGGCTCGTACGTGGCCACCCCCAGCGAGAACCCCACGGGGACGTCGTGGGTGGCCCGCACATCGAGCGCGAGGAGCCGCTCCGCGAGGATCAGGGCCCCCTCGAGCCCCGCTTCCGGAAGCACGATCGCGAACTCGTCGCCGCCGAGCCGGAAGAGCTGGTCGGTGCCCCGCAGCGCGGGTTCGACCGCCGCGACGGTGGCGCGAAGGGCCGTGTCGCCGCGCCCGTGGCCCCAGCGGTCGTTGATCTGCTTGAGCCCGTCGAGGTCGAAGAGCATCAGCGACCAGGTGGTGCCGTGTCGTCCGGCGTAGGCGGCCTGCCGGGCGATGGCCTCGTCGAAGGCGCGCCGGTTGAGCGCGAGCGTGAGCGGGTCGTGCCGGCTCAGCCGTTCCAGCTCCGCGGTGACGCGCCGGAGCCGCCCCACCATCACCACGAACAGCGCCAGCATCGGGGTCGCCACCGCGATTGGAGCGACGGCACCGGTGAGGAGGTAGTCCGACGCCACCTCGCCCCGGAGCCAGAGGGACATCGCCACGCAGACGACCTCCGTGAGCGCCACCGCCACCAGCACCGAGACCGCGAGGAGCGCGCCGAGCGAGCCCCTGCGCATCACGGCGTCGATGAGTCGGTCGGCGAGGTGAGGGAGGCCCATGGGTTCCGGATCGGCACGGGGCGCGCGCGGCATGAATCCTGCGGCGTTCGCGCGCGGCGGTCACCCCTCCACGAGCAGGAGCGGCCCGGCCGGAACGTCCTCCACCGTGGTCACCTCGCCGTCCGGCCAGGTCACCACGATGCGATCGGCGCTCGCCGCGCCGCCGAGCCCCACGAAGACGGTGTCCGTGGACTGCGATCCGGTGGTCGAGGGGAGGTACCAGCGGGTGGAAGCCCGCCCGGCCACCTCGGCCTCCACCCTCGCGCCGAAGGCCCCGGCCGAGTCGGGGGGGCCGCGCAGCCGCAGGGCCACACCCTCCTCGCAGCCCCCCGTGTTCCGCCAGGCCTGGATGCGCTTGCGTCCCGCTACGACGAGGTCGGGGCGGGCATCCCCATCGAGGTTGGCCACCGCCACCACCCGGGATCGGCTCAGCTCGTCGAACGCCGCCTCGGGCAGGAGGCTGAACCCGGCCTCCCCGCCGTTCACGAGGATGGTGGAGTACTGGTCGTCCTCCTCGCTCCAGGAGGGGTCGGTGTTGGCGATGGTGCCGATGGAGGGGGAGCCGTTCGGGCCGAGCGAGCCGTAGGCCAGCACCACGTCGTCGTCGCCATCGAGGTCGAGGTCTGCGAAGGCGGTCCCCCAGGAGGTCATGCGCTGGGCGCTCCGCGTGGCGGGGAGCAGTCGCTGGCCGGCGTCGTAGAACGCGCCCGTGCCGTCGTTGAGCAGGAGATGCGGGGAGCCGATGTCGGTCACGACGAGGTCGGGCCAGCCGTCGCCGTCGGCGTCGCCCACGCCTCCGCCCATCGAGTAGATCGACAGGTCGCACGCGCAGTCCCCTGCGACCGAGAACCGGCCTCCGCCATCGTTGTGGAGGAGGCGGTTGGGGAGCACGTAGGGGCCGAAGTCGTTGACCATGTAGAGGTCGAGGCGACCGTCGCCGTCGGCGTCGATCACGCTGCCCTGGAGGCTCACGGCCGGGTCGACTTCCGCGGGTACCGGCTGGCGCTCCCACGCACCGGCATCCCGCTGGAACCAGAAGGCGTGCCCGCTGCCAACCACCTCGCCGCCGGTGATCAGGTCCACGTCGAAGGGGACGGAGTAGGTGGCCGTGTACACGTCGGTGCGGCCGTCGCCGTCGAAGTCGGCGAGCGAAGCGGTCCAGGTGGTCTCGGTCGAGTCGGGGAGCGGGAAGGCGTCGTAGCGGAAGCCGCTGCCATCGTTGAGGAGCAGCTGGTCGGAGGCGGCCGAGTCGTGACCGAGCACCACGTCGAGATCACCGTCGTCGTCGAAGTCCGAGAGGGCCACCGCCCGCGAGAAGTCGGCGGGCGCGCCGTCGATCTCCAGCGGCGGGCCGAGGGTGAGCCCGCCCGCCCCGTCGCCGAGGAAGAGCTGGGTGTTGCCGGCCCAGCCGTAGAGCACGTCGTCGTCGCCATCGCCGTCGAGGTCGCCCACGCCCACGCCGGGGTCGCGCCCCACGGGGACGATCGCGGTGGGCAGCTCCTCGTTGAGCCACATGCCCGCCGACACGAAGCTCGGCGCGGGGCAGTCCGGGGCCGCCACCTCGGCGGCGCTGTCGGTGGCCGGCGCCTCCGCACAGGCGGCCGCCAGGGCCGCGAGCGCCCACCCCCGGACCCCTGCGCGCGTCATTCGGCGCCGACCTCGACCGTGGCGCCCGCCCTCGCGGCGCCGAAGGTCGTCATGCTGCCGTCGGGCCAGGTCACCGTACCGCCGTCGAAGCTCCCTTCCGTGCCCACGCCGAAGTACAGCTCCGGCGCGTTCGAGGAGCCCGTGGTGCTGGGCAGCGCCCACTGGACGATCCGGTTGCCGCTCACCGAGACCTCCACCCGCGCGCCGATGGCCTGCGGGTTCCGGCCGGGGCCGTGGAGCACCACGCGCACGCCGGGCCCGCAGGCGCCGTCCGTGCGCCACTGCCGCAGGAAGTACTTGCCCACCGCAACGAGGTCGGGATCGCCATCGCGGTCGAGGTCGCCCACGGCGACCGCCCGCTGGTTCGCGGCGCCCGGCCACGCCTCGGTGCGGCGGGTGAAGCGGCCGTCGGGGCCGCCGGTGAGGAGCACGCTGCGCTGGTCGGACCCATCCACCCACGCGGGATCGATGCCCTCGAGGTCGCCGATCACGTCGGGCTGCCCGAGCTGTCCGAAGGTGACCGCGAGGTCGGGGAAGCTGTCCTGGTTCAGGTCGACGAAGGTGGCGCCCCAGGAGGTAAGGTTCTGTTCGCCGGCGGGGATGTCGGCGCCGAGGGCCTGGGCCGCCTCGGCGAAGGTGCCGTCGCCGAGGTTCAGGAGCAGGTCGGGGCCGCCGATGTCGGTGAGGTAGAGGTCGGGCCGACCGTCGGCGTTCGCATCGCCCACCGCCGCCCCCATCGCGAACATCACCAGCTCGCAGTCGCAGTCGGTGGCGCGCGTGAAGTGCCCGGTGCCGTCGTTCTCGAGGAGCACGTTGGGGGTGATGTAGGCCCCCATGTCGTGGGCCAGGTAGAGGTCGAGGTCGCCATCGCCGTCGTGGTCGAGCGGGGCGCCCTGGAAGGTCCAGCCGTGGCTGGTGTCGGCCGGCACGCGCGCGGCGGTCTCGTCGGTCCAGCTGCCGTCGGCGCCCTGGAGGAAGAGGCGGTCGCCGTCGCCGGTGCGCACGGTGCCGTCGATCACCTCGGTGGCGTCGGTCACGGTGCGGGTGGCGGCCACGTAGAGGTCGAGGTCGCCATCGCCGTCGAAGTCGCCGAAGGCGCCGGTGGCGGCGGCCTGCGCCGAGTCGGGCAGCTCCGCCGCGGTGAACGCCAGCCCACCCTCGTTGGTGAGGATGAGCCCCGGCGCCTCGCGATCGCGGCCGACGTAGACGTCGAGATCGCCGTCGGCGTCGAGGTCGGCGAGGGCCACGGCGCGGCCGACGGGGAGCGGCCCGCCATCCGCGGTAGCGCCCGGGGCGGGCCGGAGCACGCCGGCGCCGTCGTTCAGGAAGATGGCCGAGCCGCCGCCGTAGGCCATGAACGCATCGAGCCAGCCATCGCCGTCGAGGTCGCCGAGGGCCACGCCCTGCTGGGTGCGCTCGTGCGATTCGAGGTCGGGCAGCTCGCTCGAATCGAACTCGTCGACCAGCTGGAGCAGGGGCTCCGTGGCGCAGGCCTCGAGCGGCACCGGGGGGCCGGCCGAGTCCGCCGCGCTCTCCGCGTTCTCCTCGCCCGGCTCGGGGGCACAGGCGAGGGCGGCCACCAACCACATGCCGGCAGGGTAGCACGCGCGACGGCGACCGAGCGCGGCAATAGGATGGGCCCATGGCCGCGTTGCCCGCCCCCGGACGTCGCAACCCGCCCGGGTGGGCGCAAGGCGCTGCGGTGGCCTTCCTTGCGGCCACCGCGCTGTACCTGCTCGGCGGGTACCGCATGTCGCTCGCCGAGCTGGGCTACGCCCCCGCGCCGGCCGTCGGGGCGGTGCAGCCGTGGTTCTGGGCCGCCCAGTTTCACATGTTCAACGAGCCGCGGCCCACGGTGGCGAAGGTGGGGGCCGAGATGGAGGCGGGGGGCCGCTCGGCGCCGGTCGATCTCGAGGCGTTCTACCCGACGCTCCGCGAGGAGGGCCCGGGCTACGCGAGGAGGCGCTTCACGAGCGATCCGCAGCGGGTGGCGCGGCTCGCGGCCGATCTGTGCCGGCACGGCGGCGGCGAGTCCGTTCACCTCTGGGTGGACCGGGTGCCCAAGCTCGCGGGAGCGCCACCGGTCCGCGAGGAGCTCGGCCGCTTCGCGTGCGCTGCGGACCCGTCTTGAGCCGCGGCCGGGCGGCCCTCGGCGCGTTCGCGCCCTCCTGGGCGGGCGGATGGACGCCCGCACGATGGCTCTTCGCCGCCGCCCAGGCCATCGAAGGCACGCGGCAGGTCCGCCAGATCGCCGACAGCTTCCGGCACCCCGAGCTGAACTTCGGGTCCGGGATCCTCCACCTCTCCGACCGCGTGCTCCTCCCGCCTGCGCTCGCCTGGCTGCTTGGCGGGGCCGTGTTCGTGGGCCTCGCGGGCCTCGGCTGGGGCGGTCGCGCGGCCCGGCCGGGCCTGCTCCTGTGGATGCTCGCGGAGCTGGGACTCTTCGCGGGACTCGGTTGGGAGCTCAACGCGCCCGAGCGCATCGCGGGCTGGTGCGCGGTGGGGCTGCTCCTCGGCCCCATCGGCGAGCGCGACCTCACCGCCCGGCGGCGGAGCCCGGTGGGGCGCTGGTTCTTCCTCCTCTGGATGTCGGCCATGTACGGGATGACCGGCTGGCTCAAGGTCTCCCGCGAGCCGGGCTGGCTCGATGGGAGCATCCTCGCGCAGGCGCTGCTCGACCCCTACCTGGGCGGCACCGACCTCGGCGCCCGCATCGCCGCGGTGCCCGCGCTCACCACGGCGCTCTCGCTGGCCACCATCACCTTCGAGCTGTCATTCCCCCTCCTTGTGGGCTTCGCCGCCACCAACCCGGCCATCGTTGCGGCCGGCCTGTGCTTCCACGTCGGTGTCTCGTCCGTCCTGAACCTCGGCACCCTCGGGATCACGGTGCTGAGCGCCTACCCGGTGATCCTCCACCCCGACGCGGCCGAGCGGCTCTGGCGGGCGTGGCGGCGATAGGAGATCGGATGCGGTTCGTCGGCCTGCTCGTGCTCCTCGGCGCATGCGAAGACGCCGGCGATTCCGTCGCGCCCGACACCGCCCTCGACCCGCTCCTTCCCGTCGACGCTCCGGCGATCACGCTCACGGCCGAGTGGCTGCAGGAGGACCTCCCGCAGGGCTCGCTCGCGGCCGGGGCGCAGCCGGGTGTGGCGCTGGGTGATCTGGACGGCGATGGCTGGCTCGATGCGCTGCTCGCCTACGCGGGCGGTTCCCTGGGCCTCCGCAACGATGGCGCGGGCGGGCTCGTGGCCGACGCATCGATCACGGTCGACGGCGCCGCGCCCCCGGCGGCGGAGGGCGTGGCCCTCGGCGACCTGGATGGGGACGGTGATCTCGACGCCGTCTTCGCCCGTTGGGGCGCGGAGGACCTCGTGCTGCTCAACGACGGATTGGCGCGCTTCACGTCCACCCCCATCGCCGGGTCGGGCGGGGCCACCTTCACACCCACCCTCGCCGACCTCGACGGGGATGGCGACCTCGACCTCGCCCTCGCGGCCGGGAGCGCCAGCCTCTCGTTCGACGACATCGTGCACGGGGATGCCACCGGCGATCCGAACCTCGTCTACCGCAACGACGGCGGGGCGTTCACGCTCGTCCCCGACGCGCTCCCCGAGGTGGGCACCATCGGCATCACCTTCGCGCTGGCTGCCGTCGATGCCGACGACGACGGCGACATCGACCTCTACTCGGCCAACGACGCCGGCCCGTACATCACGCCGAACCACCTCCTGCTCAACGACGGCACCGGCCGCTTCACCGACAGCGGTGACCCGGGCTCCACCCTGACCATGTTCAGCATGGGCGTGGCCGTGGGCGACGCCAACCAGGACGGGCTCGTGGACCTGTTCATCACCAACGTGGGCCCGCCGCGCCTGCTCGTGAACCTCGGGGGAGGCGAGTTCGCCGAGGCCTCCGCGGCCATGGGAGCCGACATCCCCGCCACGCCCGAGAGCCTCATCTCCTGGGGCACCGCCTTCGTGGACCTCGACGCCGACCTCGACCAGGACCTCGTCGTGGCCTTCGGGTTCGGCGGCGACCAGCAGAAGCTCGACGCGGTG
>CAISIK010000167.1 GCA_903885375.1 uncultured Pseudomonadota bacterium | reverse complement strand
TCCTCCACGGCATCCTCGGCTCCGCGCAGAACCTTAGGCTGGTGGCAAGGCGGCTCGTGGCCGAGCGGCCGGAGTGGGGGTTCGTGATGCCCGATCTCCGCAACCACGGGGAGAGCCACGATCAGGCGGCACCGCACACGGTGGCCGCCTGTGCCGCCGATCTGGTGGAGGCGGCCGCGGCCCTCGGACTGCCCGTGGAGATGGCGATCGGCCACAGCTTCGGCGGGAAGGTGGCCCTCGCCTGGGGGGCGGAGCGGGAGCGTGCGGGCCAGCGCGTCCGGGCGGTGTGGGCCCTCGACAGCCCCCCGGGGAGGCCCGCCATGGCCCTGGCGCTGCAGTCGGAGGTGGTGCGGGTGGTGGCGGCGTTGCGCGCCGTGCCGATGCCGCTGCCGCGTCGGGATGCGATCGTCCCGCTGCTCGTGGAGATGGGCTTCTCCATGGGGCTCGCCCAGTGGATGACGACCAACCTGCGGTCGGGCGCCGAGGGCTTCACCTGGCGCTTCAATCTCGATGCCGTGGAGGAGATGCTCCGGAGCTACGCGACAACGGATTGCTGGCCGTGGCTCGAATCGCCGGACCGGCGGGCCGAGGTGCACGTGGTGCGGGCCGGGCGTTCGGAGCGGTGGGAGGCCGCCGAGCTGGCCCGGTTCGGACCGGCGGGTGTCACCCTCCACCTCATGCCGGAGGCCGGGCACTGGGTGCACGTGGACGACCCCGATGGGCTGCACCGGCTGCTGCTGGGGGGGCTCAGCGCGGCCCACCCATGAAGAGGCCAAGCACGGAGGGCACTCCGTCGTCCTCCCAATCGGTGATACCCACAGCCACATCGCCGAAGCCATCGCCGTTGAAGTCGCCGGTGGCGAGCTCATCGCTGAGCTGCTCGCTGGTGGACACCCCGAGAATGGTGGCGTCCGACGCGCCTCGCAGCTCACGCAGGCCGTCGAAGGGGCCATAGAGGAGATAGGCCGCGCCTTGGCCCGAGAGCGTTTCGTTGTGCGAGGGGTCGCCGAGCACGAGGTCCAGCTCGCCGTCGGCGTCGATGTCGATGGGGGGCGCCACGCGCTCGAAGCCGGTGCCGGTGAGCTCGCCGCCGGTCACGAGTGCATCCTCGAGGCTGGGGGAGATGACTCCGTCCTTCCACTGCACCCGGATCAGCCGGCAGGTCTTGATGCTGTCGTCATACACCGACACCAGCCACTCGGGACGGCCGTCGCCATCGAGGTCGGCGTACGTGGAGGAGAGGTTGGCGTAGGTGGGGTCGTCCCAGTCGGAGAAGCGCACGTCGGCCGGTCGCTCTCCGGCGTTGGTCACGATGGGCCCCTGGTAGAGGTCGATGAGGCCCTTGGCTGTCCTCATTCCCAACTCGTGGTAGCCATCTCCATCGAGGTCGCCGACGTCGGAAGGAACCGTGTAGGTGTCGTAGCCCGAGTCTCGAGCATCGGGCCCAAGCAGCGGCCAGTCGAGGTTGGAGGTTACGCCTCGGGCGTTGCCGTCGATGACCCAGGTGTCGTTGTCGGTGGCGTCGCTGCCGGTGATCCATGAGCTGGAGAGGATCAGCGCGGGCCCGTCCGCCCCGGGGATCAGGGCGATGACTTCCGCTCGGGCGTAGGCTACCCTGGTCCAGTCGGGGGTGCGGTATCGGACAAGCAGGTCGGCGTCATGAACGCTGTCGGCCACGCGGAGGTCTGAAAAATAGGCGAACACCGGCAGGATGCCGCCGCCCGCATTGCCGGACACCAACCACGGAACGGAAGCAGCGTCGGCCGAAACACGCGGGGTGTTCCAGCCGCCTACCATGAACTCGTCGTAGTTTTGAAAGGCGACAATCCGTGTTGACGCCGTGTCGAGGTGCTCCCCGGGCTCGAACGGTCCCTCCCACGAGGTGTACCAGGCCGCGCTGTCACTGGCAGCCCCGGAAAGCAGCTCGTCCGTGCCATCTCCGTCCAGGTCGGCTGACGTAACCCTAACGAAATTGTTTGACAGTCCTGGATCACCCCAAACAAACATGTCGGCATCCGCGAAGGCGAGCAACCCCGCTGGCGCAGGCGTGCAGGCATCGTCCGTCGTGCCATCGCAATCCTGATCGACGCCGTCGCAGCGTTCGGGGGCTTCGGGGTGAGCGAAGGCGTCGTCGTCGGCGCAGTCGCCGGGTTGCGCCACGCCGTTGGGCGCGGGACTGCAGGCCCAATAGGACTCGTCGCCCCAACCATCCCCATCACGGTCGGTGAACCACTGCCGCAAATCCACGGCCGAGGGGCCATCGATTTCACCGTCACAGTCGTCGTCCACGCCATTGCAACTTTCGGGAGCGTCGGGATTCACGTCGCCCCGGGACTCATCACAGTCAACCTCGGCGGCGAAACCGTCATCGTCGGCATCGATGACGTTCTGGATGGTCGCCGCGTCTGCCCGTGGCGAACTGTCGGCTGGCTCCTGAACCCGGCACGCGGCGAGCAGCAGGATTACCACGGGTTGGCGTAGCCTCGGAAGGCGATCCCGGCGGGGTCGTAGTTTGTCGGCGCGCTGTCACACTCCAACTCCAACGACCAGACCACGTTGTTCGAGCCGTTGAACTCGTTGATGACGGCGTAAGGGGCGGCGGGGTTGGTTTCGGGACAGGTGGCCAGGGCATGCCCGCCGAGGGTGTGGAACAGGGACCCACCTGCCGGGCACATAATGGGATTGCCGGCGGCGTTCTCCATTTCGTACTCGCCGGTTACGTCGAGGGTCATCGCGCCCACGTCCATGTCGTAGGCCACCCCCCGGGTGCTCGCGCCGCCACCGGGACCGTTGTCGAAAATCAGGAATTCACCGGTCGGCCCCCAGCTCACGGCGTGCTGGTCGGAGAAGGTCTCGTCGTACCCACCGGCCGTGGCCGAGAAGTCGCCGGTGGTCAGCGAACCCACGGCCTCCCACATGATGTCGTTCGTGGTGCCGGAACCGAGCTCCCGATCCACCGACATCACCGTGCTGGGAACTTTCAGGGAGAACATCCACTGGTCGGCCACGTCGATCCAGAAGGCGTTGGTGTGGAGCACGTCGGAGCCGGCGAGCTGGCCGTTCCAGTAGACGGGCGGCTTGCAGTTGTAGGTGGAGTAGTCCACGACCATTCCGTTGATGTCGGTCAGGAGGTAGTCGACCGTCTGCACCGGGAAGGTGCCGCTGGTGTCGAAGGCGGCGAGCCCGTCCACGATGATCGGGAAGGTTTCGGTGGTGTTCGCATCGGCATCGCAGTCGTCGGTGTCGGTGACCGCGACGTCCCGGGCGGTGAGGACCACGATCTCATCCCCAAGGCGCTGCACGTCATGGTGAACGAACACCTCCTCGTCGAAGAATCCGTCGGGGGTGTAGCCGGTCTCGTGACAGTGTCCGCTTGCAGTGCCGTCATCGCGACACAAGACCGTGAGCAGGTTTCCCGCCATGTCGTACTCCACGATGATCTCGTGGTTGGCGACGGCAAGGAAGGTCTTCTCTGGCTTGGAGTGCGAGACGGCCTCCAACTGGAACGTGGTGCCCGTGAAGCCCAGGTCGTCTGCGACGTTCTGGAACCACACGATCTCGCCGTCGGCATCGAACACCACGAGACCGTCGTGTGGATCGTCTACACCGGACTCGTAGCAGCCGTAGTGGGTGGCGACAGCCTTGATCTGCTGGGCCGTGCCCGTCTTCGTGACCACGATCTGGTCGAACCTGGGGCCGTCGGCGGGCAGGGCGCCCGGGGTGTCCAGCCTGCAGGTGCTCTGCACTTGCGCGCCGCCGCCGGCCGGCACGGCAAACGCGCGCCAGTTGTACGGCTCGCTCGGCTTCATGCCGAACATGGTTAAGCTGTGGGTCGTGGAGTTCTCGGAAACAATTGTGGTTCGCAGCAGGTCGCACCCGCCAGTGGTGTCTGGGGCGAACTTGATCCACGCGTTCGACGCGGCGTCGGTGGTGACCGTGCAATCGTAACGAAGCGAATTGTTCGTTTGCTGGGAGCACGATGCCCCCGTGACCGTCAGCGCGAACGCTGCGTTGTTACCCCCCTGCAAGCAACATGCCAAGAATCACGGTAAACATTCAGGACCTCCTTCGGCGAGTGTAGCACGAGCGCGAACATTGTCGGCGGTGCGCGGAGTATCTCCGGCCGGGCGCCCCCGCGCTCACCCCTTCACGCACACCACCTGCTTGAGCGTGTGCACCACCTCCACGAGGTCGGCCTGCGCGGCCATCACGGCGTCGATGCACTTGTGGGCGCCGGGGGTTTCGTCGATGACCTCCTTGTCCTTGCGGCACCCGACGCCGGCGGCGCCGCGCACGATGAAAATCCGGGCGCGCATCGAGCCCGGGATGATGCCCCACTCCCCAAGCCCCGGGCGCACGGCGCCCTTGCGGTCGCCCTCAGCGTGGTCTGCGCCGCGATCCTGCCGCAGCCGATGTCCACGCCCGCCGCCGCCGGCTCGATGGCGAACCGTGTGGCCACCACGCTCCCCGCCGTAGCGCCCACGCCTGCGCGGACGTCGGGCATCACGGCCACGTGCCTTGCCACGAAGGGCAGGCGCGCCACGTTGTCGAGCTGCCGGCGCGTGCGCCTCGAAGGGCACGCCTTCCACCCACGCGAGGATGGGCATGAAACGTCAACGCGGGGGCGGCTGAGGGGCGGCTGGGCAGCGGGCGCCCCGACCGCGCCGCGAGGGCCGGCGGCGCTCGCCCACCCCGAGGTGGGGCAGACGGCCCTCGCCCAACCCGTGCTCGCCTGGATCGCCTCTTCCGTGACGCCCGCCCCCGGGGTTTCGACCACATCGATCGTGCCCACCGTGCGCGAACTGGCGGAGCGAAGTCGTCTCAAAGGTGCCGAGCTCCGACGCGGCGAAGCAGGAGGCCCGGGCCGCCCTGCGCTTGGTGAAGCGCGGCCGGGAAAAGCTCCCGGATGAGGCACCGCTCGGCTGGGCGGCGTCGACGGCTGGGAATGCCCTGACTGTCCCAAGCCCATGCGGCTGCGGGCGTTTGGACGGGGCCGGAGGGCGGAGCTGCGCCCTGTGGGCGCCTTTTCGCTCCGTTCGGCACGTTTCTGCCGCCGCGAGCGCGTGCGGAGCGGCCCGAAGCGGGGGTACCCTCCCCGGGTGTGCCTGCCTCCATGCCGGTCCTTTTTCCTATCTCCAACAACTTCCGCGCCGGGCCGCCGGTGGAGGCGGTGTTGCCCAACCAGAACCTCGTGGGCAAGGTGCAGGCGATCTGCGTGGAAGAGTGCGAAGAGGGCGTGATCGAGGTGAGCTACAGCGTGGGCAACGACGGCACAGAAGACGTGGTCGACCCCGTCACGCTCGAGATCTACGGTGATTTCGGCGACCACGAGGAGCTGCTCTGGACCACGACCTGGACGGCGGGCGTGCGCGCCGGAATCATGGAGGCCAGCACCACCGCCCGGATCGAGGGCATCACCGGCGACCTGTGGGGCCTGCGACTGGCCGTCGACGGCGGCTCCGACTCCACGGGCTCCGCGGTGATGGAGGTGGCGGCGCGCCCGATCCGAACGCAGCGGCGGCCGCCGGGCGCGGGTTTCTCGCCTCTCGCACCCACACCCTGCTTTCCGTGCCTATGCTCTTCGAGTCGGTCACATAGGAGTCAGGATGCTCTCTCGTCGCGCCCTCGTTTCGTCGGCGGCTGTTCTCGCAACAGCCGCGCTGGCACGCCCAGCCCTCGCCGGAGACAAGAAAAAAGGGTCAGGCGTCGCGCCCCCTTCGGCCACGCCTGAGCCGGCCCCGGCTCCGGCGGTCGTTGCGCCGGCCGGTGCGTTCTCGCTCCCGGCGTTGCCGTACGGGGATACCGATCTCGCACCGGTGATCTCCCAGAACACCGTCTCGTTCCACTATGGAAAGCACCATCAGGGCTACGTCACCAAGCTCAACGAGCTCGTGGCGGGGAAGGACTGGGCGAAGAAGCCGTTGGAAGCGGTGATGAAGGGCACCTACGGCACCGACAACGTCGGCATCTTCAACAACAGCGCCCAGGTTTGGAACCACACCTTCTACTGGAACAGCATGAAGAAGGGGGGGGGCGGCTTCCCGGCGACGGGCAAGCTGGCCGACGCCATGAAGGCT
This sequence comes from uncultured Pseudomonadota bacterium, assembly GCA_903885375.1. Classification (GTDB taxonomy): domain Bacteria; phylum Myxococcota_A; class UBA796; order UBA796; family SXON01; genus SXON01. Next base: position 59,453 of record CAISIK010000167.1, on the reverse strand, counting down.
TCCTTCGTGGACTTCGATGGCTTCAAGAAGGAATTCTCCCTGGCCGCCACCAGCCAGTTCGGCGCCGGTTGGGTATGGCTGGTGGTCGATGAGGCGGGCAAGCTCAAGGTTGTCAAGACCGCCAATGCCGACAACCCGCTGGTGTTGAACCTCGGTACCCCGCTGCTCACGATTGATGTGTGGGAGCACGCCTACTACCTGGACTATCAGAACAAGCGTGGCGAATACGTTACGGCTTGGCTCGACAAGCTGGTCAACTGGGACTTCGCGATTCGCAACCTCGGGTAGCCGTCGCGCACCCTGCTCCGGGGCTCCGCCAACTACCCGGCCGGGTTGAGCACCGCCCACCCCAGTGGCTTCAGCCGCTGCTCGCCGAAATCAGGCGGCTTTCGGGCGCCGTTGACATGGGATCGACGGTCCTGCGCCGCGCTGTCAGGCTTCGTTCGCGGTGGTCATGGCCGACCTCGACCACTTCAAGGCGCTCAACGACACGTATGGCCACGAGGCCGGCGACAAGGCGCTCCGCCACTTCTCCACAATCGTGCGCGCCAACCTGCGCCCCCAGGACGTGCCCTGCCGCTTCGGTGGCGAAGAATTCGTGTTCGTGCTCCCCGGGTACGACGCGGAGACCGCCGCCGCGGCGATGGAGCGGCTCCGCGTGGCGCTCGGCGAGAGCTTCAACGGCACCGGCCCCATCTACAGCGCGAGCTTCGGCGTGGCCGACTCCGCCGACGGCACGGACCTCGAGAGCCTCCTCCGCGTCGCCGACGCCGCCGTCTACTCGGCGAAGCAGCTCGGCCGCGACCGCGTCGTCATCGGCGAGCCGGACGGCGGCATGCACCGCCCCCTGCGCGCCGCCGGGTAGGGCGCGGCGCACGATCGCCCGGAGCTGCGCGTCCCCCTCCCCCCGAAGCTCGACCGTGACCGCCACGAACCGCGCCCCGTGCACGCGCTGCGCCCGTGAAGACCCGGCGTTTCCCCGTCGCCCCTGCGCCCGACAGCCGTCGCCGTCCGCCGGCGGCTGTCACTTCGGAGGCGTCAAGGCCCACAACCTCCGCCCGCCGACGGCACGCCGGTGCCGACTCGTGGGGTCGGGCGTGAAGCATCCGGCCTCGCCTTGTGCAGCGAAGCGGGCACGCCTCGGACCCCCTCCGGAACGACCTTTGGCCGACGATCCCGACGCGCTCGCTCGGCAACTCCTGCCCCAAGGCATGGACGCTCGCGCCGTGCGTGACGCACTCGCCGAGGCCACGGGGCTCAGCTGGGCCGTGCAGCGTCGCGAGCCAGTGCGAACGGACCCGGTCCGGAGCGAGGAGGTCGTCGTCACCCGTGTGGATTACGACGCGGCCCCGGATCGGGTAGGTGGGCGGATGCCCATCCTCGAACTGGAGCCGATTCCGACCTGCACCGAACGGATCATCTACGTCCGGCGCTGCGCGTGGGCGAACGACGCCTTCCCAGGGACCAGCCCGCTCTTTCCCAAACGCACCGTGGCGGCCGGGTGGGCGCGGCTCCACGAGTGGGCGGCGGAGGCGCCGGGGGTCGGGCACTGGGTGCTCGACATCGGGGTGGGGACGTTCGCCCTCCCTGTGACCTCTGAGGGAACCACCAAGGCGCTGGAGAGCGTCGACCTGGCCCACCTCACCGTGCGCGGCAAGGGCTCCGACCGCACCACGCTCGAAGGTCCCGGCGGGGGCGCCACCTGGGCCGTCATCTTCAAGGAGTCGCGCGACCTCACCGTGTCCGGGTTCCGGCTGACCTACACCGGGATCCCGCCCCTGGAGAGCTCGGGCATCGACCTGCAGTCGGTCCGCTACGCCCGCCTCATCGACCTCGTGCTGGACCCGATCTCCTTCTGGGGCGTCCGCTGTATCGGCCTGGGGGGCGGGGAGGTCCCGTCGCCGGGGGCCTGTGAGGACGTCCACGTGCACGGGTGTACCTTCGTCGGGCCCATGGTCAACCCGGGGAACCCCAACCCCGAGGCCCTCCTGGTCGCCGACACCACGCGGGTGCACATCGCCTCCTGCCACTTCGTCGGGATCCAGGAGGTCGGGGTGGGCCTGTGGCGCGCGGTGATCGACGCCGACGTGGAGGGCTGTACGTTCGAGGGGCCCGGCCACGGGGCTCGCGTCGGCCGCACCACCAGCGACGTACGGTTCGTCGACTGCACGTTCACCTGCGCCAACGGGATCCAAGCGGCGCTCGACCCCGATCACGTGTCCAACGCCCCCTACGCCACGCTCGTGACGGTCGACCGGTGTCACTTCACCGATCCCCAACCGGGGACGGGGAGCGGGATCACGCTCTACGCCTGTGACGGGGTGACGATCCGCGGCTCTGGGTTCGTCGGGCTGAACAACGGGGTCGTGCTGGGCGACAACGCAGACCACCCGCCCCCCCGAAACGTGCGTATCGAGACGTGTGTGTTCGAGGGACCCCCGCTGTCCGAGGCCTGGCACCTCCGTAGCGACATCCTCGTCCAGAAGCACGGCCTCGAGCCTTGCGGGCATGTCATCGCCGAGTGTTGCTTTCGGAACGCCGTGCACACCCACGCGGCGCTCACGCTCGTGTCCGGCCTGACGGCCACAGCCGACTCGGACCCACCCACACTCGCCGCCCAGGCCTGGGCGGCCCTCGGAATCCAGCTCCTGGACGACAACAAGATGTGTCACACGGGCGGCGACGTGACCTGGAAGGAGTCCTTCCGCGCGATCGAGATCACGAACCCGGACGGGGTCGGGACCACCTTCGTCTTCGAGCCCTTCGCCGGGTCGTCGGAGTGTTGTCCGGAGTAAACCCCCGGGTCACGCACAATCGCTTCGGGTCGCTCACCCTCCCGACGCGGCCGAGGGCGTGGGCCTCCCCGTCGCCGGGGAGCGTCGCGAGCCAGGACCGACGTGGGGACAACACGCCGAGCCACGGACGGACGTCCGACCGGCTCCCTTGACGAAACGCCAACGCGGCTGCGCCGGAGGGGCGGCTGGGCAGCGGGCGCCCCGACCGCGCCGCGAGGGCCGGCGATGCCCGCCCACCCCGAGGTGGGGCAGACGGCCCTCGCCCAACCCTTGCTCGCCTAGATCGCCTCTTCCGTGACGCCCGCCCCGGGGGTTTCGATCACATCGATCGTGCCCACCGTGCGCGGCACGGGGACGCTCCGCGCCACCGTGCGCAGGGTTCCGCCGAAGGAGCTCACCTCGGAGCTGAGGAGCACGCCATCGGCGTTCACCACGAACTCGGCGTTGCCCTCGGACGTGCTCAGCGCGTAGCGGGTGCCGCTCACGGGCTTGCCGGCGATCTTCACCGTGGTGGGGGAGCCGGCGCCCAGATCACCGGAGAGGATCGCGCCGGTTTCGGCGAGGAGGAGGCCCACCGCTCCGGCATCGAGCAGGCGACGGGTTCGGCCGGGATCGTAGAGGTCGAGCGTGGAGAAGTGCGCCTGCCCCGGGAGCAGGGTGGACTCGTGTACGCCCTCGGCATCGGCCCGCACGAGCTGCCAGCCGCCGGTGGGGAGCTCGATGCCCTGCACCTCGGAGAGGGTAGTGCCCACCTGGAGGTTGGTGGTGAAGGTGGCCCCGCGTGGGCCGGACTGGCCGGACTGCCGGCAGCTCACGGGGCCGAGCGGCGTTTCGGCGCGGCTCACGACCTCGAGCACCCGCCGCTCCCCCGTTTCGCGCGCGAGGAAACGCACCGTGACGGTGCGATCGCCGATGTCCTTGCCGCCCAGGTACAGGTCGTAGACGAGCGTGGACTCGTCGGCGAGCGCGAGGTGGGCCAGCAAGAGCAGCATGCCGGGGGCTCCTAACCCTTTGACACCGGTTACCGCCCCCGCGTGACGCCCCGCGACCTCCGATCCCAGCTTTCCGCCCGGCGGGCCCTCGAGCAGGGCGTGCCGCTGCCGCGCGGGCGGGATCGCGTGGCGATGGCCTACCCCTCGCCGTACCGCGCGGGCATGTCTTCACTGGGCTTCCAGTGGATCACGAGCCTCGTGGCCGACGCGGGTTTCGGCGCGGAGCGGGTGTACCTGCCCGACGATGTGGAGGCCTGGCGCCGGGCGAAGCTCCCGCCCCTCTCCATGGAGTCGCACACCCCCCTCGGGAGCTTCCCGCTCATCGCGGTGTCGGTGGCCTACGAGCTCGAGCTGGCCGGCCTCGTGGAGCTGTTCCGGCTCGCCGGGATTCCCCCCCTTCGGCGCGACCGACGTCCCGGCCATCCGAAGGTCATCCTCGGCGGTCCGCTCACCTTCAGCAACCCGCTCCCGCTCGCGCCCTTCGCCGACGCCATCCTCTACGGCGAGGCCGACGACACCGTGGTGCCCGCGGTGGAAGGCTTCTTCGACACGGGCACCTTCGACCACGTGGCCGCGCTCCCGGGCGGCTGGATTCCGTCGATGGGCGATGTGCGCGTGCCGGTGGCCCGGGCCGACGACACCCACCTGCCGGCGCGGTCGCGGCTGTGGGCGAAGGACATGGAGCTCTCCAACATGTTCCTGTTGGAGGGGGAGCGGGGCTGCCACCGCGCCTGCACCTTCTGCGTGATGCGCCGGAGCACCAACGGGGGCATGCGGCTGGTCACGCCGGAGCGCCTGTTCGAGGTGGTGCCGGACCACGCCCCACGGGTGGGGCTCGTGGGGGCGGCGATCAGCGACCATCCCCAGCTCGTGCCGCTCCTTCAGGAGCTCGTGGACCGCGGCAAGGGCGTGGGCATCTCGTCCTTGCGGGCCGATCGCGTGGCGCTGAAACCGGACATCCCGCGGCTGCTCCGCCTCGCCGGCTACCAGACGCTCACGGTGGCGAGCGATGCCGCCAGCCAGCGGCTCCGGCGCGAGATGAGCAAGGGCACCACCGAGGCCCACCTCCTCGCCTGCGCGGAGGCCGCGCGCGAGCACGCCTACCGCACGCTGAAGGTCTACATGATGCTCGGCGTGCCGGGCGAGACCGACGACGACGTGGAGGAGCTCGTGGCCTTCACCCGCAAGCTCGCGGCCATCCATTCCGTGGCCATTGGCCTCGCGCCGTTCGTGCCCAAGCTGAACACGCCGCTCGTGAACGCCCGGTTCGCCGGGGTGAAGGTGGTGGAGCAACGGCTCGACCAGCTCCGCAAGGGCTTGAAGGGCAGCCGGGCCGAGGTACGCCCGACCTCGGCGCGGTGGGCCTGGGTCGAGGCGCGGCTCGCGGCGGGCGGGGTGGCAGAGGGCGAGGCGGTGCTACGGGCGGTGGAGGAGGGCGGGAGCTTCGCGGCGTGGCGTCGCGCGCTCGATGCCGTGTCGGTTCCTGAGGAGCGGCAGCAGGAGCCAGCGTCGTTCGCCTGAGGGGTGGTCGACCGTGAGGGGATCAGCCCCCCTGGCGACGCACGGCGAGCTCGTAGAACAGCGCGGCGATCCCCGCCGCCGCGAAGAGGGCCAGCCGGATGGCGAGCCGACGGGTCTGCGAGGGGAGCGGCCCCTCGAAGAGCTCGCGGGCGCCTCGCTCCGGGGGGCGCTCCGCGGCGCAGGCCTCGCACAGGGCCGACGGGTCGCTGGAGGCGGGCGCGCCGCAGCGGGGGCAGGAGGGAGAGTCGGGCATGGGCCGGGTTCCTGGGCTGGGGGGCGGCGCTTCAGCCGCCGGGGAGGGCTACGGCGTCGCTCCGCGTCGCGCGGGTGATCTGCCACTCGCCGTCGTGCAGTTGCAGCTCCGCCTCGAGGTGCCAGGCGTCGGCGTCGACGGGGAGGAGGTCCACGAGCTTATCGGAGTTCTCGGCGAGTACGGCGTCGAACTCGGCCTCGGCGTGCGTGCCCTCGATGGAGACCTCGATCTCGCCGAGGAGCACGAAGATGGGGCCGCGGCGGATGAACTCGCGCGCGAGCAACCCCCGCAGGGTCTGCTGGTCCACCGTGGTGCCCCTGCTTTCGGCCACGAAGCCAGGTGCCATCGGGGCGAGCACATCGCCCACGTCGCCCGCCTCGGCGCCCGCCACCACGGCGCGGATGGCCTGGCGGACGCGCTCCGACTCGTCGGGCGCCGGCCAGAGCCACCACGCCAACCCTCCGGCCGTCAACGCCAGCAGGGCCACGAGCACCAACGAGCGGCTGAGCACCATGCGGGTAGCTTAGCGCGGGTGGTGTACCATGCCGCGATGGAACTGGTGCGCCCCCGGTGTCGTCGCGGATTGAAGGAGGTGGACGGGGTGGACCAGTGCGCCCACTGCGGGGGCATCTGGTTCGACCGTGGGGAGCCGGCTCGGCCTCGAATCCTGCTGAGGGCCGGGGCCCCCGGCGCCTACTCGAGCGACTTCTCGTAGTCGGAGATGACGTCCTTGATGGCCTTCGCGGTGTCCACGCCCGACACGTCGGAGTGGTCCATCGGCGACCAGATGACCGTCATGTCGGGGGCGATGACGAGGCTCGAGGGGATGTACCCCGTGCCGTCGAGCCACTCGACTTCCTTGGCGGTGTTGTCTTCCGGCGCCACGACGGGGATGCCATCCATGCCGAAGTTGGAGGACCAGCTCTTGAGCGTGCGCGCGGTGGGCTCGGTGCCGCTGTTGTTCTGATAGAGGAACTCGTAGAAGCTGAAATTGGGGTACTTCGCGCGCACGGTCTCCGTGATGCCGGCCATCTCGGCCGCGAAGGCCTGACAGGGGCCGCACCACTCCGCCGAGATGGTGATGACGGTGTAGTTGCCGCACATGGCGTAGAGCGGGAGCTCCTGCTCGAAGGCGTCGTGCCCGCCAACGGCGAGGTTGTGCATCGTGTCGCCCGACACGTAGGAGTCCACCCGGGCGTTGTAGTCCGCCACGCCCGAGGGGCCCGCGTTGTCTTCATCGGGGAGCACGGGGCAGCCGCCGATGAGGTAGTCGCCCTTCTCGTAGGCGTGCGACCACTCGAACACGGGGCTGTAGCCGGCTTCCACCTCGGCGCCGTCTTCCATGCCGTCGCCGTCGGAGTCGACGTCTTCCGCGTCGGTGCCGAGGTCGTCTTCGTCGCCGTTGGTGAGGCCATCGCCGTCTTCGTCGCCCGCGGGGTCGAGGCCGACGTCTTCGCTGACATCGTCGCCGGTGGTGCTGTCGGCAGGGACCTGGGCGCAGGAGATCAGAAGGAAAGCGACGAGCGACATGGGGGCTCCGTGGGGGGTGGCGGCGGTAGGATAGCACTGGTCGGCGGGGGCGTCGTCACAAGGATGCAAAGCGAACCGAACCTCGTGCCCGGCTCGCCCGGATGAGGGCCACAACGAGCCTCGCGGGCGCGATCGGCGACACGCCGATGGTGGCCCTCGGCCGCATCGGGGCGGGCCTTCCGGTGCCGGTACTCGTGAAGTGCGAGCACCTGAATCCGGGCGGGTCCATCAAGGATCGGCTCGCCGCAGCCATCCTCGACGACGCCGCCGCCCGTGGCGTGCTGCAGCCCGGCATGACGGTGATCGAGGCGACTGCGGGCAACACCGGCGTGGGCCTCGCGCTCCTCGCCGCGGCGCGCGGCTACCGGCTCGTGTGCGTGATGCCCGAGAAGATGTCGACCGACAAGCGCGAGGCCCTCACGGCGCTCGGGGCGCAGGTGCGGATCACGCCGAACGCCGCGCCGTCGCACCCCGACAACTTCCGGAACGTGGCCGCCCGGCTCGCGCGCGAGAACGGCTGGTTCCTCGCCGACCAGTTTCGTAACCCCGCCAACGTGGCCATTCACGAGCGCACCACCGCCGCCGAGATCCTCGCGCAGACCGGCCGGCGCGTGGGGGCCTTCGTGGCCGGCGCGGGCACGGGCGGCACGATCTCCGGGGTGGGCCGCCGCTTGAAGGCAGAGGTGCCCGGCGTGCAGATCGTGCTCGCCGACCCGGTGGGCTCCGGCCTCGCGGACTGGGTGGAGACGGGGAATCTCGGCCCCGACGGCGCCTACGCCGTGGAGGGGATCGGCGGGAGCGAGGTGCCCGACAACCTGCATCGCGACGTGATCGACGTGGCGGAGCGGGTCACGGACGAGGAGAGCTTCGCGATGGTGCGGCGGCTGGTGCGTGAGGAGGGGCTCCTCGTGGGGGGCTCCTCGGGAACGAACGTGGTGGCGGCCCTGCGGGTGGCTGCCCGGGGCGGGCTCGCCGGCCCCGTGGTGACGGTCCTGCCCGACTCCTGGGACCGCTACCGGGCGAAGCCGTGGATGCGGGACTGGGACTGACCCTTCCCGCCCTCAGCGCACCACGCGCACGCGGGCGTTCTGCATGTCGGCCACGAGGATCGCGCCGTCATCGAGGCGGAGGGCATCCGCCGGCCAGTTGAACTCCGCCGCCTCGGGGGGCCCGCCGTCGCCCGCGAACCCTCCCTCGCCGGTGCCGGCGAAGACCTCCACCTCGCCATCCTCCACGCGCAGGAGCCGGTTCCCGCCCGACTCCGCCACGAGAATCCCGGAGCCATCCTCGCGGGCGCTCCAGGGGATGTCCAGGCCCTCCGCCAGCGTCTCGCTGTTCCCGTCGGGATCGACGCGGAGGACGCGCCCCCCGAGGCTGTCGGTCACGAGCACGGCGCCGGCGGAGGAGGCGCGCACGCGCATCACCCCGTCGAGCCCGGCGAGCACCGTCTCCACGATCCCGTCGGTGCCGACGCGGCGGACGGCCCCGTTGAGCGTGTCGGCGATCCACAGCGCGCCGTCGCTGGCCCAGGCGATCCCAGCCGGCTGGCCGAACGCCGCCTGCAGGGCCGGGCCACCGTCGCCGGTGTAGCCCTCCTCCCCGGAGCCGGCGATCACCACCACGAGGCCGTCGTCGTCGATCTGGATCACGCGCGATTCGTGCGTGGCAAGGATCGTGAGGCGACCCTCCGGGGAGTAAGCGGCGTCGATAGGGTTCTCGAGCGGGGTGGTGAGCGCGGACGCGCCGGGGATCGACCAGCCGTGCTCGCCGTTGCCCGCGACGGTGACGAGGCGGCCCGCGTCGAGGCAGCGCACGCGCATGTTGTTGTAGTCCACGAAGCAGGCGCGCCCGTCGGGGTCCAGCACCACCGCGCTCGGGAGGTAGAGCGCGCTGGTGGTGGCCGGCTCGCCCTCGCCGGTGAACCCCGACAGGCCATTGCCGGCCACCGTGCAGACCGTGCCCACCCCGCATGGATCAGCCTCGCAGCCGAGGAGCAGGAGGCTCAGCGCCAAACGACCCGGACGACGTGGTTGTAGGTGTCGGCCACGAACAGGTTGCCCTCCTCGTCGACCTCCACGCCGAAGGGCTTGTTCATGCGGGCCTCGTCGGCCGGCCCGCCGTCGCCGGTGAAGTCGGGCTCGCCGCAGCGGCCCGCCGCCGTGGAGAGCGTGCCATCGGGATCGACCCGCCGCACGCAGGAGTTCTCGGTGTCGGCCACGTAGAGGCTGCCATCGGGGCCGAACGCGAGGTCGGTGGGGGAGAAGAAGCTGCCCTCCGTGGCGGGGCCGCCATCGCCCGCGTAGCCGGGCGTGCCGTTGCCGGCGTAGGTGCTCACCATGCCGGTGGCCACGTCGATCTTGCGGATGCGCTGGTTGAGGGTGTCGGCCACGTAGATGGCGCCCTCGTGGAACACCAGTCGCCCCGAAGGCGCGGCCGCCTGACCCTTGGGATTGGCGAACTCCGCGTTGGCTACCACATCGCCATCGCCGGCGTACCCGGCCGTTCCGTCGCCGCCCCAGGTCTCGATGGTGCCGTCGGCCAGGATGCGCCGGATGCGCTGGTTGGCGCTGTCGGAGATGTAGAGGAGGCCGTCGTCGTCGACCGCCACGCTCGAGGGCAGATCGAGGATCGCCACCTTGGCATCGCCGCCATCGCCGCCGAAGCTGCGCGAGCCGGTGCCGGCCACGAAGCTCAGCATGCCCGTGGCCAGATCGATGCGCTCCACCCGGCTGTTGTGCCAGGCGGCGATGAGCAGGGTGCCGTCGTGGTCGAAGGTGAGGCCACTGGGGTGGTTGAAGCTCGCGGCGAGGGCCGGACCTTCGGGGCCATCGCCCAAGAGGCCGGTCCCCGCGATGGTCTCGGCGGTGCCGTCGTCGTTGACGCGGCGGACTCGGTGGTTGTTCCAGTCGAGCACGTAGAGGCGCCCATCCGGCGCCACCACGCTGTCCTGGGGCAGGTAGAGGTAGGACTCGGCGGCGGCCACGTCTTCCTGGCCGAGCGCGGCGAGCCCGGCTTCGCCGAAGAAGGTGCAGATGTTCCCGGACTCCTCCTCGCACACGGCCGCCTCGGCGGTGTCGTCGGGCTCGGGAGGGCAGGCGAGCAGGAGCGTGAAGAGCATCATGGGGTCACCCGGCGGATGCGGTGGTTGCCGAAGTCGGCGATGTAGAGGTTGCCTTCGAGGTCGAGCTCCACGCCGCTCGGACTGAAGAGCTGGGCATCGAGCGGGGAGCCGCCATCGCCGGCGTCGCCGATCTCGCCGCTGCCGGCGATCGTGGAGATGAGGCCGGTGGCGAGGTCTACCGCGCGGATCACGTGGTTGTCCGTGTCGGCGATGTAAAGCACGCCGCCCTCCACCTCGATGTCCAGCGGGTAGTTGATCTGGGCTGCCGCAGCGGGACCCCCGTCGCCCGTGTAGCCGGCCTCTCCGGTTCCCACGACGGTGGTGATCATGCCGGTGACGACGTCGATGGTGCGGATGCGGTGGTTCTCGGTATCCGCGATGTAGAGCAGGTCGCCGTCCTGGGCGATGGCGCCGCCCGGCCGTGGGTTCGAGCCCTGGGGGAAGTTGAGCGCGGTTTCGCGCGCGGCCACGTCATCCCCGCTGTACCCCTTCTCGCCGTTTCCCGCGATCGTGGTGATGGTGTCGTCGTCGGAGAGCGCCCGCACCCGCTCGTTCCGCATGTCCACGATGTAGGTGATGCCATCGCGTTCGTCGTACACGGCCCCCTTGGGTTGGTTGAACAGCGCGGTGGCGGCGGGCTCGCCGTTGTCGCCTGCAAAACCCGGCGTGCTGCCGCACCGCACGTAGGTGAGCAGGGTGTCGAGGTCCTCGATGCGGAGCTTGTGCGTGTGCCACGAGCTGCTCAGGAGGCGACCGTCGGGGAGGTAGATGACGTCGGTCGGGTGGTTGAGGTTCACCGTGGTGCCGATGGCCCCGGGGGCGGTGCGGTCGGACAGGTCCGAGGGGCCATCGCCCACGAACGTGGTGCCCATCACCGTGGTGAGCGTCTGGTCGTCAGTCACCACCCGGATCCGATGGTTGTTCCAGTCCACGATGGCCGGGGGGCCGAACTCGGAGAACTCCACGTCGAGCGGGAAGTAGAGCCAGCTGTCGCGCCGGTCCAGGCCTTCGCCGTTGAAGCCGGCCTGGGCCTGGCCGGCCCAGGTGCAGATCGTTCCGGGCGCGCTCTCGTCGCAAGCCGCGGGTTCGGCGCTGTCGCCGCTGTCGTCTGGCTTGGGGCAGCCGAGCAGGAGGGGGAGGAGGATCATGGCTGGTTCACCGGAGGAATGGTGTTGTCACCAGTGTATACCACCACGCCCTGGATGAGCGGGGCGCTCGACGTATGGCCGCCGACGGCCCACACGCCGCCGTCGGGGTCGGTCCAGACGGCGTGGAGGTCCTGGTAGGTGGGGATCGGGCGGATGTCGGGCTCCCAGACGCCATCCTGCCGCCAGTACACCCCGCCCCGGGCGCCCACGGCCACGGGAACCTCGCCGCCGCGCACGCCCGCCAGCAGGCCGGCATAGGCAGGAGACACGTCGGTCCAGGTGGTGCTGCCGGGGGCGAGCTCGAGGATCACGCCGTTCGCTGTGCCGCCCACGGCGTAGCCGGCATCCACCGTGAGCAGCGTCTGGCTGGAGAGGGTGTCCACCCACGTCCACGCGGCCCCGTCCCAGTGGAGGGCCGCCCCGCCCGCGCCCACGGCCCACACGTCGTCGGCCGCGTTGCCGTGGACCTTGAACAGCGAGAACTTCGCGGCAGCCTCGGGGGGGAGGGAAACCTCGGTCCAGACGCTGCCGTCGTAGTGCCACATCGCCGCGGCGTCGGTGGACTCGTCGGGGTTGCCGCCGACGACCCAGGCCGTGCCATCGCCGGGGCCCCAGACCCCGAACCACGTCTTCGACGCGTCGAGCGTCCAGCTCTCCCAGCCCGCGCCGCCCTCGTGGAAGACGCGCCCGCCGGCCCCGGCCGCCCACACGCCGGACGCCTCGCCGTTCACCCACCAGAGGTCGCCGCTGCCGAACCCGTCGAGCGCTTCCCAGGCGCCTTCGTGCAGGTGCATCACCATGGGGCCCGTGCCCGGGTCCGCGCCCACGACCCACACGTTCTCCGCCGAATCGCCCCAGACCGACAGGGCCGCGCCGGGGAGATTTTCGCCCACCACCTGCCACGCCGGCGGCGGCTCGGACGTGTCGACGGCCGAGTCCTCATCGAGCGGACAGGCGAGCAGGAACCCGAGCAGCATGCGCCGCAGTAGCCGGTTCGATGCACCGTGGGCACCCGGTTTGTCGTGCCGCCTCCACCCGAGGTCGGGATCTATCGCCTCGTCGGGAGGACGGTCGATGACGCGGAGAGCTGGCTGATCACGCGATCGATCTCCAGCGCCTCCGCGCCCGCAAGCTCGGCCCGCAGGCGCCGGAAGGTGCCGAGCGCGCCGCGCGCATCGCCGAGGCTGTTGGCCTGCAGGAGCCCGAGCTGCTTGAGCGCCTCGCGGTGGCGCGGCTCCCGCCGCAGCGCCGCCCTGCACGCCGCCACCGCCGGACCCGGCGCGCCCGCTTCCTTCGCGAGGATCGCGCGGTTCACCCAGCGCTCCACGCGCAGCGCGTCGGGCCGCAACACCGTCTCGGCGTTGAGCGCCTGCATGGGGCCTCGGCAGCCCTTCAGGCCAGCCTCCACCCTGCGGAACAGCTCGCGCGGCGTGCCCGGACGGCAGTAGACGAGCGGCGCCACGAACCCGCTGGTGAGCCGGCCGACGAGGTGCGGACGCGCTGCCTCGAGGTTGGCGGCCACCCAGCGGCCGAGCGGCGCGTTCGCGTACACGCGTCCGCCCGCCGCCCAGGCCAGGCCGAGGCCCTCGGGGAGGGCGCTGTCGAGCTCGTGCGCGGCGGCCACGGCACGGTCCACGCTCGCCTCCGTCTCCAGCGGGTGGGCGCCGAGGAGCACGCTGCCGCCCAGTACGCGGTGGCCTCGCCGTTGGTACAGCTCCACGAGCCGATCGATGCTCCGCCGATTGGCGGGACCGGCGCCCGCGCGGAGGAGCGTGTCGTCGAGGTGACCGAACTCGTAGCTGAGGGTGGCGGGGTCGGTGCCGAGCGCCTGGAGGGCATCGAGCAGCGCGTCGTCCACCGGGGCGGGCTGGAGGAAGCCGGACACCTCCACGTCGATGCGGCGGTCGGCGAGCGCCCGCAGCACGGTGACGGCGTGTCGGGCATCGGGGACGTTGAGCTCGCTGGCAGCCAGCCAGATCCGCCGTACGCCCGCGCCGCGCAGGAGCGCGATCTCGGCCACGACCTCGTCGGTCGACCGCGGACGGACCGCGCCGCCCACGAAGGCGCCCTCCACGCAGAACGCACAGCGCCGATCGCAGCCCGCGCTGAGCGCGACCGGAACCCGGCCCGCCCGGTGCCGGGCGAGCGTGATCCACGCCCCATCGCGTGGGGTGGGCCCCGGCGCCTGACGGTACGGCGGGACCGACCGTGCGCCGCCCGCCGCCGGCACCGGCGCCGACTTGCGCCGGAGCACACGCGGGTCGTCGGGAAGCGCCTCGGCGAGGGGCAACCCTTGCGCGAGCGCGCGACCGAGCCGCCAGGCGAGGTCGTCGGCGGCGCCCTCCACGCCGGCGTCGGCGCCGAGCCAGGCGAGCGTGCCGGCAGGGGCGGCGGAGTAGCCGGCGCCGCCCAGGAGGGTGGGGAGCCCGCGGTTGCGCGCCAGCGCAACGAGCGGGCGGATCGCGGGGAGGTAGAACGTGGTGTCGAGGTCGCCCGGTCCGTCCGCGCTCCGCACCACGAGGGCGTCGTCGAGGTTGCGGACGGAGAAGGCCACGAGGTCGGGCGGCCAGGCGGCGAGCGCGGACCGGAGCGCACCGAGGGCATCCAGCTCGAGCCACGGCGACAGGACACGCGCCTCGCATCCCGCCATCCGGAACGCCTGCGCGATCCGCTCGGCCCCGTAGGGAGGCACCGGCGAGGCCGTGACGGCGGGGTTGGCGTACACGACGAGGATGCGCGGCGGCATGGCCTTCAGCCGCCGGCGAGGTGCTGATCGAGGAAGTCGAGCAGGACGCCGCGGGAGAGTTGTTCGCCGATGCCGCCGGGCCGGATGTCGAAGCCGTGCTCCGCGAAGGGGATCAGCAGCAGTCGAACGGGCGCGCCGCGTTGCTCCAACGCCGCCGCGAGCCGCTCGCTGTTGTCCGGACGTACGCAGCGCTCCCAGAGCCCGTGGACGAGCAGCGTGGGCGGCCGGTCGGCGCGGGCCCGGAACAGCGGCGAGGCGAGGTCGTAGCGCTCGCGCGCTTCTTCCGGGGTGCCCCGCATGTAGAGCTCGGTTGCCGCGATCCCATCGACCACATCGGGCTCGTAGGGGTGGTCGTGCGCCCAGGCGAGGTCGGTGACCCCGTAGAGCGACACCACCGCGCGGAGCGCCGGCACCGGGAGACCGCAGGCGGGGCCCGCCGTCCAGGCCGCATCGAGCGCGAGCTGCCCGCCCGCGCTGCGGCCGAGGACGGCGAAGCGGGCCGGGTCGACGCCGAAGCGCGCCGACTCGGCAGCCGCGGCGGCGAGGGCACAACGCACATCCTCGGTGCCGGCCGGCCACGGGTGCTCCTCCGCGAGGCGGTAGCGGAGGTCGAACACGGTGTAGCCGGCCTCGGCCATGGCGGCCGACACGTGCGCCGCCTCGCCTTTGTCGCCGGAACGCCAGCTTCCTCCGTGCACCACGAACACCGCGGGGTGGGGCCCTGGTCCGGCGCCCGCCCAGATGTCGGCGCTGACGCCCTCGCCCATCGGCACATCACGTTGTACCGATGTCCACTCAGGCGCGGTGCCGGTGAACCAGTCGACCAGGGAGAAGGCCTGATCGTTGCGGAGGTACGCGGGGATGGCGCTCAGCGCGGGCGTGATGCCCGCCACGAGGCCCAGCGCACCGAGCACGCTCACCCAGCGTTCGCGGGTGAGCATGACCGCGACGAGCCCGGTGACGAAGGGCGCGAGGCTGGTTTCGATTGCGGTGAAGCGCACGAGCCAGAGCGGCCAGCTCAGCGGAGGCGCGAACAGCAAGGCGCCGTGCAGCGCGGCGAGGAGGGCGAGGCCGCGGGCGGTGCGCCGCATCATCCCCCGGGGGTGACGTTCCGGATGGAGACGGTGCCCGCGCCAGCGTCGAGATCAAGGCACAGGCGGCCCTGGGTGGCGCCACCGGCGGTGGTGACCTCCGCCGTGATCGGCTTCCAGTCGGTGGTGCCTTTGCCGCGACCGAGGATGACCCGCGCCTCGGGGCCGCGGAGTGGCTTCCCGTCCGCGCCGATCCGGCGGACCGCGGCCCGGACCGGCTTGCCGGTGAAGCCGGCGAGCTTCCACTCGGCGGAGACCGTGGTGGGCTGGGTGAGCGGGAAGAGCACCCGGCAGGCCGAAACCGCGGCGTCGGGCAGGGCGGAGAGCACGAATGCGTCACCTTCGGCCTTCGCGATGGAGGGGGCCTTGTCGCGCGGGGTGATCACCCAGCCGGCCACCTGGTTCTTGGCATGCCCGCCCTTGCCCCGCTTGCCGCCCGGCCCGCCCGGGGCGGCCGGCGCGTCGGCACCTGCTTCGCCCTCCTCGATGGCCTCGCCCTCGGCGGGCGCCGGGGTATCCACCTCGTCCACCGCCGCCGGTGCGGGCGCTGCGAGCGGAGGGGGCGCGACGGTGGGCGCGCCGGGGGCGGCATGGGTCCACGCCCAGGCGCCGATGCCCGACACGAGCACGGCGGCGGCGAGCACCGGGAAGAGCCAGGACGGCACGGCGCTCGGCATCGCCGGGCGACCGGCGTAGAGCGCCAGCGCCTCCTCTTCGGGGAGCTGCGGCCAGGACTGGCTGAGGGTGCCCTGGCCATCGAGCATCACGCTCTGGCCCGGCTGCACGCCGAACTGGCGGGCCACACGGCCGCCCGAATCGACGAGCACGAGCAGATCGCCCGACTCGCTCGCGCCCTCGGAAACCACGGCCACGAAGCGGATGTCGCGCATCCGGCCTTGGTGATCGGCAAGCTTGGCGAGCGTGGCCGCGTCGTCCGTGAACGTGACGAGGGTCCAGCGGCCGGCTGGGTTGGGGAGGGAGCTCATGCGGCGAGGCTATGGTGCGGCATCGTTCGGTGCCAGTGCCTAGCGCGCCCGGGCCCGCTGGAGCACGCGGTTGATGCTCGCCGCGAGGTCCTCGAGGGCGCTCCACCGGATGGCGGGAACCACGCTGTCCACGTGATCGTGCAGTGCGTGTTCCGTCTCGTCGCGGAGCGCCGCCAGCGGGCGCAGCACGAGCCACCACACGCCGCCCGCCACCACCCCGGCCGCGGCGAGCACCACCATCAGGCCGGCGAGCGCGCGGAGGATGGGGCTGCTGGCGGCATCGGCGGTGACCGACGGGTCGTACACGATCCACGCCCACCCGACCTGCGTGCGCGAGCCCGCGCCCGAGGCCGCTTCGCCCCGGATGGGGGCGAGGATCTCCCAGGTGCCGTCCTCCCCTTCAGACCGCACCACCGCGCCGCTCTGCACCGCGCCGGTCCACCCCGGGCTGCGCGTGATGCTCTGGCGGGCGCGTTCGGGCGGCGCGAGCACGGTGCCGTTCACGTCGGTCACCGCGGCCTGCTGCACGCCGGTCTCCTGCAGAACGGAGGCGGCGTCAAGGCTGATGTACCGCTGCGTGGCCAGCGGCTCGCCGTTGCGGTTGGCGAGGCCCTCCGCGAGGGCCTCCCCGCGCTGAAGGCTGAGCTCCTCGGCCACCGCGGAGGTGTTGCCCAGCTGGGCGCCGAGGCCGCCGATCGGGGCGCACACCAGCAGGCTCACCGCGAACGTGAGCACGCCCCCGGCCTGCGCGAGCCAGGGGAGGCCCCCCACGGGCGGCGCCGCGGTGGTGTTCCGGCGGATCGCGGGAAGGCGGGTACTGGCGCGCTGCCCGATGTCGGAGCCGGTGGGCGGGTCGTTGCGGTACGCCTCCAACGCCGGCGGCGCGGGCGGCGGCGCGGGCGGCGGCAGGAGCGGCGTGGAGAGCGGGGTGCGGTCCTCGGGCGGCGGAGGGGGCGCGGGGGGCGGCGGTGCCGCGAACCCCCCGAAGCCACCCGTGGCCGGGCCGAACGGCAGGAGCGGCGGGGGCATGCGCGCGGACGTTTCGGAGGTGGGATGGTCCGACAGAGGAGGGACCGCCGTGAGCGACGGCGGCAGGTTCGGGCGGGCTGTACCTGCGGGCGCCGGCGGGGGGGGCGGCGGCTCCAGCCTCGGCGGCGGGTCCGGCTTCGGCGGTGGCTCGGGCTTCGCGGGCTTCGCAGGCGCCGCTGCCTTTGCAGCCGGACGGCCGGCGGGCTGCGGCGGGGGCGAGGGCCTGGCCGGCGCTCCAAACGGGGGGAAGGGCCTCGGCTCGACGGTGACGCTCCCCGGATCGGGCACCGTGCGCTTGCCGGTGGAGCTCCGCATCACGGGGATGGGGCCCTGGGGGAGGGGGGTGTCCTCGGCGTCGTTGTCGAGCAGGAGGTCGTCTTCGGCGGTGAGCGGGTCGTCGAGGTCGAGCTCGAGGTCGTTGGCGGCGACGCCCTCGAGGCGCAGCACGAAGTCGCCCACCTGCACGCGATGTCCGGGCCGAACGACGATGTCGGTCTGCCGACGGCCGGCTTCGTCGACGATGCCGTTCGCGCTGTCCATGTCGCGCAGGAGGACGTGATCGGCGGTGACGACGGCCACGGCGTGGCGGCGCGAGACCCGTCGACTGGGCAGGCGCAGGTCGGCGTCGGGATCCCGGCCCAGCACGTTGGGGCCGGGCTTCAGCTCGAAGGGCCCGGCCGGTTCGGGACCGCGAATCACTACGAAGCGCATGGGAGACACTCCAGTCGGTCGCCGACTGCGGTGGGGCCGGCGTTGCCGGCATCTAGCTCGAGCACCCGGCGCGCGCCGCGCACCCAGCGCGTGAACCGCCACGGGGGGAGACGGGGGTAGATCGCGAGCACCGTGTCCGTGTCGTCGAGAAACAGCACGTCGATCGCGAAGCGCATGAAGCAGGTGTGGATGGAGCTGCAGGGCTCGATGAACAGGCCGCCGCCGGCGTGATCGGCGCCCAGGAGGCCCACGGCCCGCTCCCACGCCGACCGGGCCTGCCGCGCCCGCTCGGCGAGGATCACGCCGCGATCCCGATTCCTCACCGACAACTCACCCACCGATCACCGCGTCGCCGTAGATGAAGTTCAGTGCGATCGGGCCGAAGATGACGATGAAGACGGCCGGCATGATGAACATGATGAGCGGGAACAGGAGCTTGGTGGCGGCATAGGCGCCGGCCCGCTCGGCTGCCTGGAATCGCTGGGTGCGCAGGAGGTCGGACTGGGCGCGAAGCACCGGACCGATGCTGGCGCCGAGGATGTCGGCCTGGATGAGCAGGGCGGTAAAGCTACGGATCTCCTGCATGTCCACGCGGGCGGCGAGGTTGCGGAGGGCCTGCTGACGGGAGGACCCGACCTGGATTTCCCGCAGGGTGAACGAGAGCTCATCCACCAGCGGCCCCTGCCGGGCCTTCTCGCAGACCTTGTGCACCCCGGCGATGAAATCGAGCCCCGCCTCCACGGAGAGGGTGAGGAGGTCCATGACGTAGGGGAGCGCGCGCCGGATCAGCAGCTGCCGTTGGCTCACGAGGCCGCCGAGCCACACGTCGGGAAAGAAACTGCCGAGGATGAAGAGGAGGATCAGCACCAGCACCGGTACGCTCATCCCCATGATGATGAAGCCGAGCAGCACGCCGAACAGCGCCGTGAAGAACACGCCCATCGCCAACTTGTAGGCGATGAACTCGTCGGCGCTCATCAGGCCGGCCATGCCGGCAGACACGAACTGCCGCTCGATGCGGGCGCGGTAGGGGGGCACCTGTACCGCGCGAGCGGCGGGCAGGAAGAGGGCGTAGAACGGGCGCAGCGCGTGCACCAGCACGGCGTTCTGGCCCCCCTCGGGCCCGCCAGGGCCGGACTCCGCTTCGGAACCCCCGAGCGCCGCGCGGGGCGTGAGCACCCGCATGAGTCCGAAGATCGCGGCCCCGAAGAGCAACGCGAACATGACGTAGGGGGCCTGACCAAGCATACGAAGCGCAGTCTACCAGCCGCCGATGTCCAGCACCCCCCGGATCGTGTCGGCCGAGACCGAGCGACCCGAAAAAAGCTCGAAGGAGCGCGCGCCCTGGTGCATGAGCATGCCGATGCCGCGTTGGATTCTCACGCCGTGGGCCGCACAGGCCGCGAGGAGCGGGGGGTCGGCGAGCCAGTAGTTCGCGTCGGTCCAGACCGCGCCCGACCCGCCGCGGGGCAGGTGGGCGACCCCGAAGCCTTCGAGGGCCGGGAGACCGGGCCCGGAGAGACAGTTCACCACCAGCGACCACGGCGCGCTGGCGAAGGCCGCGGCGGTGAGGTCGGCAGCGGTGAAGCGCACGTGCGGGAAGCGCGGCGCGAGCCGGGCGATCGCGGCCTCCGCGCGGTGGCGCGTGCGATTGAACAGGCACACCTCCTCCACTCCGGCGCCCGCGAGGGCGGCTGCGATGGCGCGACCCGTGCCGCCGGCGCCCAGGATGGCGCATCGTCGCCCCGCGACCTCCACCCGCAGCTCCTCCCGCAGCGCGGCGAGGTAGCCGGCGCCGTCGGTGTTGTGGCCGATCAGGCGCCCGCCCTCCGCCACCACCACGTTCACGGCGCCCGCACACTCGGCCGACTCCGAGAGCGCATCGAGCGAGGGCAGGACGGCCTCCTTGAACGGAACGGTGAGGTTGCATCCGGCGAGACCGAGCGCGCGGATGGACTCCCCCACGCTCGAGGCCCGCTCCGGCGGCGCGTCCAACGGCACGTAGACGGCGTCGATCCCGAGGCGCCGGAAGAGCTCGTTGTGCATGGCCGGCGAGAGGCTGTGCCGGATCGGGTGGCCCACGAGGGCGAAGACGCGGGTGCGGCCGGTGATCACGTGAGCCTCGCGCGGGCCGAGGCGGCATCCGCCGCGATCTGCGCGGTCAGCTCGCCCAGCGAGCCGAACCGGCGCTCCCCGCGCAGCCACGCCACCAGCGACACCTCCAGCTCCTGCCCGTAAAGGTCGCCCGCAAAGTCGAAGAGGTGCACCTCGACGGAGCGGTCCTTGCCGCCCACGGTGGGCCGGGTGCCGAGGTTGGCCACGCCGGCCAGCGTGTGCCCGTCGGGCAGCTGCGCCCGCACGGCGTACACGCCCGCGCGCGGCTGGAGCTCCTCGCGCTGCGCCACGTTCGCGGTGGGGAAGCCGATGGTGCGGCCGCGGGCCTGGCCGTGCACGACGGGGCCGGAAACGGACCACGGGCGACCGAGGAGCGTGGCGGCTTCCTCCACCTCGCCCGCCGCGAGCAGCTTCCGGATGCGTGAGCTCGAGACCGGCATCCCGCCGAGCTCCACCGCCGCCACCTCCACCAGCTCGACCTCCGGCGCCAGCCGCCGGATGTACGCCGCATCGCCGGCGCGCATGTTGCCGAAGCGGAAGTCGTGGCCCACCACGAGGGCCCGCGCGCCCAGCCGCTCCACCAGCACGCTCCGCACGAACCGCTCCGCGGGGAGCGCGGCGAACGCGGGCGTGAAGGGCTCCACCACCACGTTGGCGACGCCGGCGGCGTGCAGCCGGGCCACGCGCCCCGCGAGGCACTGCAGGCGCGGCTGGTGCCGATCGGGCGCCACGACCGCGGTCGGCGCAGGGTCGAAGGTGTAGACCGTCGCAACGGCGCTGTGCCGACGCGCTGCCGCGAACAGCTCGTTCAGGAGCGCCTGGTGCCCGACATGAACGCCGTCGAAATTGCCGATCGCGACGACGCTCGGAGGGGGACTCGGGCGCGGGTCGGTGGTCGGCAAGGCCGGGCTGCTAACGTGTGTGGTCGCTTGGGGCGTGCCGGCTCAGCGCCGTGCGCGACGCCAGCGGGCGGCGCCCACGAGGAGCCCCACACCGAGGGCGGACCCTTCGGCGAAGCAGCCGCGCGTGAGCGGCGGGGGGGCATCGCCGCCGACCGGGCAGAAGTCGGTGCCGTCGGGGTTGGGGTTCTCGCCGGCGGTGAGCTGCTCCACGTCGTTCTGGCCATCCCCATCCACGTCGGCCTCGGCTCCCTTTGCGGCCAGCGCATCGAGGGCCGTGCCCACGGTGGTGGCATCGCTGATCACGAGGCCCTCGGCCTGCATCTCCACGGCGAAGGGCTGCGTGGCAGTGCCCGAGCCGCCGGCCGGGGTGGTGTGGCAGAGCTGGCAGGTGGGGAAACAGTCCATCCCGAGGTGGCTGTTCACCTCGCCCGGGAAGGTGGAAAGCGCGTGCGCGAGGCCGAAAGTGAGGAGGAAGCTCATCGGTGCCTCAAAGGTAGGTGTGGAGCTGGGCCAGCGCCATCGGCCGCGATTCCTCGCCGGGCGTGCAGTACAGCGTGCCGTACATCGCATCGAGCCGGATGTCGGCGTGCGGCGCGAAGAACCAGAGCGCCGTGAACGAGCCGCGGAGCGCGCTCGAATCGGCATCGGCGTGGTCGTCGTCGCACCATTCGCCGGTGCCGCGGAGGTGCAGGCCGCGGGTGGGCTCGGTGTCGACCTGCAGGTAGCCGACCGTGCCGATCTCCGCGTCGGCGCTGCCCAGCTGCGACACCGTGGTGTTCGCTTCCGCGAGGAGGCGGACGGCTTCGAGCGGCGCGTAGCGGGCGAAGACGCCGTGCGCCTGCCGCAGCCGGGGCTCCACGTAGTCGATGTCCAGCGCCGAGCTGGTGACGAGCGAGGAGACGCCCACCTCCATCGTGTTGGCGAAGGCATAGGCGGCGAGCAGCGAGTAGCCCCGCTCGCGGTACTCATCGGGCGCGATCTGGTAGTTGCCGGCGATGCCCATGAGCTCCGCGCGGATCTTGCCGCGCGTGTAGGTGGCATCGAGCCCCAGCTGCTGATCGTCGTTGCTGGTGGTGCGGGTGGCGGTGCGCGCGAAGAGGATGTGCTCCTCCGTGCGGATGCCGTAGGGCAGGGAGAGGCGGCCGGCGCGCACGAGGGTGCCCTTCGCCACGTCGTACCCGAGCCAGTGCTCCCGCGAGACGACGTTGCCCCCCGTGGCGTTGCTTGTGACCCAGGCGAGGTCGGCCCCCTCGGTCACGTAGCCGAGGCTGCCGTAGGCCCGGAAGCCCGACAGGTTCAGGTGCGCGCGCATGTCCGCCTGCATGAGCAGGAAGCGGAAGTTGCCCGGCTGCGGAATGAACATGCCGCGTGCATCCGCCTGGAGCTGGAGCTCCTTGGGGAGCGTCACGCCGAAGGCGAAGTTCTTGATCGGGCCGGGCTCCTCCACGGGCGCGCCGTAGGTGGTGCGCATGAAGATTTCGGCCTGGCCGCGACCATAGTCGGTGAGCGCGCTCCCGCCCGAGGGGTCGGTGTGGCACTGGGCACACGCGGTGTACCCGTGACCGATCATGAAGGGGTACGCGAACGCCGGCCTCGCGAAGAAGCCGGCCAACGCGAGCACGACGGCCAGAAGCCCGGACCTCACGGAGCGTCGACCAGGTAGAAGACGGCCTTCGCCGATTGCTTGCCATCGACGGTGATGCCGAGGTAGTTCGGCACTTCGATCCCGAAGTCGCTGGTGTTGTAGTCGAACGCGCCGGTGCACTTCCAGCCCTGCTTGGTCTTCTGGACCTCGTAGGTCATCGACACCGGCTTGGTGACGCCGTGCGCGGTGAACTGCGCATCGAGCTTGCCATTGGCCTTCTGGCCGGTCTCGGTGGGCCAGGCGATCTTGGCCTTCTCGAAGGCGATCGCCACCGTGGGGTAGGTCTCGGTGTGGAGGAACTTCGTGCGCATGTGCTCATCGCGCAGCTCGATGCCGGTGGTGACCTTGTTCATGTCCACCGTGAAGGTGAGCTTCGTGCCATCGTCGGCCACGGTGAGCGACTCCGTCTTCGCATCGATGTCGAGCGCGCCCGGCTCGCCGTTCGCCTTGAAGCCGACCTTGGGCTTCGCGATCGACTCATCGAGCTTCATGCCCGCGAAGGAGGTGGATGGGAGGAGGACGAGGGCCGCGACGAGCGCGGAACGGAGGGTGGTCATGGTCATGTTCCTCTGACGTTTGCGGGGGGAATGCCACGCATCACGAACGGTCACGAGTGTATCTCGTCCTGTCGATGGAGGTGCCCGGAGGTGGAGGTGGCGTCCAGGAAGCAGGTCGTGAGTCGGCCACGGAGGTTGATCGGGGACAACGCCCGCAACACCCGCAGCTGCGGGACGATCGCCGCGGTCGGCACCGCCGCGCGGAAAAGGCCGACCGTGATGTGGGGACGGTAGGCGCTCCAGCGATGCTCGCCCGCCGGAAATGCAGTTCGCAGCTCCCGGAGGCGCGCGGAGCGCACCTCGAGGAAGACACAGCTGGCGAACGCGTTGGCTCCGCCCACACGGACCTCCACCTCCTCGCCCTCGGCCGGGAGGGGGGGCACCTGCGCGGGGTCGGCGAAGCCGTGGACGAAGCAGGTGACGTGCGGCGTGCGGGCCGAGAAGGCTTCGAGGAAGGGCGCGAGCGGGTGGAACGTCTGCTCGACCCGCGCCGTCAGCTCCGGCGCGTCGAGCAGGAGCGCGGACACGTGGAACCACCGGCGGCCCTGGTGCCATCGCTCGCGTACGCCGGGAGTGGGGCCCAGGGTGTGCCGGCGCCCTACGAAGCGGCCCCACACGCGATTGAAGCTCACGCCGGCGGCCTCAGCGAGCGCAACGGAACCCGATGAACACACCGCTCTGATCGGCGGTGACCTGATCGCTCACGCCGCCGTCGTCGCGCCGCCAGCGGGGACGGCCTTCGGCCTGACGGTACTCCACCCAGGGCTGGCTGCCGGACTCGGTCCACGACAAGGGCGGCGCGTGGAGATCGGCCAGGCCGCCGCGGCCCGCGCAGTAGGCGCGGGCGAGCGACCACGTCACGCCTACGGCCGGGGCGGACTCCTTGCCGGGCGGCGGGGTGGCGCCGACCCATCCCTTGAGGAACTTCTCGTCGGCCTTGCCGGCGGCGATCGCCGCCTCGCGCTGCCAGTCGGCGTTCGCGCCCAGCCACGCGGCGAGCTGCGCGTTGGTGATGGGGGCGCCCGCCGCCTTCGGGGCGCTCGCCTTGACCACCGCGTCGGCGGGGGCCACGGGTTCCGGTTTCGGCGCCTCGGCGGCGGGCGGCACCTTCGCCGGGGGATGCACCACCGCGGGCGGCAGCTTGGCGGGCGGCGTGACTGCGGGCGGCACCTCGGCGGGCGGCATCGCGGCGGGTGGGGCAACGGCCGCGGGGGTGGGGATCGCCGCCACGGGCGGCGGCGCGGGCGGAGGGGTGACTGGCGGCTGCAGGAGGCGGCTGCCCACGAAAACCGCGATGGCGGCGGCGCTCGCGGCAGCGAGCACGGCCCCGAGGATCAAGGTGCCACCGGCCGCGCGGCGGCGTCCCTCCGCCGGACGCTCCGGCTTCGCGGGCACCACGGGCACCGCCGGCCGGGCAACCGGGACCTCCGGCGCCACCTCCGGTCCCCACGATTCGCTGCCGGGCACCATCGTGGCGCCGCGCGGCGTGTCGGCGCCCCGGCGCCCGGGCAGCGCGGTGCCGGCGGCATCGGCGAACGTGTGGTCGGGACGCACGTCGGCCGGGTCGATCCGGGCCAGCCACTGGCCCACGGCCTCGGCGGAGGCGAGCCGGACAGCGGGGTCGGAGTCGGTCATCGCCCGCACCAGCTCGCGGAGGCCGAACGGCACGTCCGGACCCGGGTCGAGCGGGGGGTGGCCCTGCTTGGCGGTGAGCACCTGGTAGAAGCGCTGCGTGCTCATCCCGCCGCTCGGCACCCCGAACGCCGTCTGGCCGGTGAGCGCTTCGAACGCGCACACGCCCAGCGCGTAGATGTCCCAAAGCACGGGGTCGAGCTCGCCCATGTGCACCCACTCGGGCGGCACGTAGGCCACCGAGCCCATCGCCTGGCCGGACTCCGAGAGGGTGCTGCCCTCCGTTTCCGTGGCGATGCCGAAGTCCACGAGGGTCACGTGCCCCTGCGGGTTCACCAGCACGTTGGAGGGCTTCACGTCGCGGTGGCGGATGCCGCGGGCGTGGAGGTAGGCGAGCGCGCTGGCGAGTTGCTCGAGCCAGGCGATGACCTCGGCGGGCGGGACCGGCCCCGCCACGATGCGGCGCTCGAGGCTCCCGCCTTCGACGAACTCCATCTCGAGGTAGGGCGGGTCGGCGTCGAGCCGCACGTTCCGCACCTTCACGATGTGCGGGTGGTCGAGCGAAAAGAGGATTTCCGCCTCACGGACGAAGCGGGCCCGGGCCTTCGCCGACCGCTTCAGGCCGTAGTCGAGCACCTTGATGGCTGCGAGGATGCGGCGGGCATCCCGGTTGTGGCAGCGGTAGACGGACCCCATGCCTCCGTGGCCGAGCGCACGCTCCACCACCCAGATGTCGATCGCTTCGCCTGCTCCGTACACGGCTGGGCTATGTTCTATCCCGTCGGGGGGCCCCGACACCGCCTCCCATCGCGCCGCAGGTCCATGTCAGCCCTCTTCGCATTGCTGTGCGTCCTGCTCGTGCATGTCCAGGTGGCCTGGGCGGCGGACGCGCACGGAGTGGCGGTGGCGCCCTGCGCGGCGGAGTTCGCGGCGCCCACCGTGGCCTGGTCTCCCGGGCTCGCCGCCGCGGGCACCCACGCGGCCTGTGCCACCGGCGAGTTCGCCGAGTCGCCCGTCGTGGCGCAGATCTCCGACGCCAGCGGCAGCCGCCTCTACTCCCCGCTGGACGACCTCTTCGGCGCCCACCTCGGCGGCACCTGGGGCTTCGGCCGGGTGGGCGTGGGTGTGGATGTTCCGGTGTGGCTCAGCTTCGCCGATGACTCGGAGCCTCAGCCGGCCGCCATGGGCGACCTGCGCGTGTACGCCCCGTTCGCCGTGGTCCAGCCGTCCACGCCCGATGCCCTCGCGGTGGACGTTGTGGCCGAGCTGCTCCTCCCCACCGGCAACACCGAGGCCCTCCTCGGCGCCGGGTCCGCGGGCGGGGCCGCGCATGTCGTCGTGGGGCAGCGCGGCGAACGCCTCGGCGGCACCGTGGACTTCGGGCTCGGCTACACCGGCGGGAGCTCGCTGGAAGGCCTCGACACGAGCGTGTGGACGAGGCTCGCCCTCGGCGCCGACTGGCGGCCCGTGCCGCGGCTCGGCGTCGGGACGGAGCTCTGGTTCCAGGCCTCGCCGCTGTCGGCGGCCACGTTCGTGCAGGCGAGCCCCGGCGAGGCGCTCGCCCGCGTGACCGGCTCGGTCACCGATCGCCTCTGGGTGTCGCTGGCGGGCGGTACGGCGATCACGCCCGGCGTGGGCGCCGCGGTGGGTCGGGCCTACCTGCGCGTGGGCTACGCCGAGCGCCCCGCGCCCCGCGTGGTGGTGCCGGTGGAGGCCACCACCGCCGTCGTCCTCCCCCCTCCCGGCCCGTGGGACGTGCTCGTTTCCGTGCGAAACGGCGAGGGCAGCCCGGTGGATGCGCAGGTGGCCGTCGAAGGGGAGGGCGCCCCCGAGCCGGCCTCGGCCGGGGAGGATGGCGAGGCGCGCGTGGCGCTCCGCCCGGGGCGCTTCGTCCTGAGCGTGTCGGCCGAGGGCTACGGCACGCAGCGCCGCGGGCTCGATCTGGCCGCCGACCGCTTCCGACCCGAGCGGGTGACGGTCATCCTGCAGCGCCGAGAAGGCGACAGCAGCCTGCGCCTCGAGGTTTCCGACAGCGAAGGCCGCGACGTGGGCGGCGCCGTCGTCACGGTGGACGGCAAGCAGTTCGGCCAGACCGCCACCGGCGGCTCGCTGGAGGTGGAGGGCGTTTCGGCCGGGAGCCACTCGCTCGTGGTCGGGCACCCCGACTTCCGCGCGCAGGGCGTGCACGACGTCATCGTGCCCCAGGCGCCGGGGGAGAACGCCCTCATCGTGCTCCAACGGCCTCCCGGCAGCGTGCGCGTGGTCACCCGCGGCGCGTCGGGGCCGGTCCCGGATGCGCGTGTGCGGTTCTCCGGGCCCGAGGAGCTGCCCGCCCAGAACATCGGCCCCGACGGCGAGCGCACCTTCACGCTCCTTCCCGGCCACTGGGTGATGGTGGCCAGCGCGGCCGACCTCGGCACGCAGGAGCGGGAGTTCGACGTGGAGCCCGGCCGCACCTCGCTGGTCGTGATCGACGTGCGCCTGCGCGAGTCCGAGAAGGGCCAGGGGCGGCTGGTGGTGCGCGTGGTGGACCCTGCAGGCAACCCCGTGGAGGGGGCCGAGGTGCTCCTCGACGGGCAGAGCGCCGGTCGCACCGCCAACGGCGGCAGCCTCACGCTGGCCGAGCTGGCGCCGGGCACGCGCGAGGTCAGCGCCCGGGGGGAGAAGTTCCGGGATGCGCCCTCGCAGACGGTGCCCGTGGGCGAGGGGGCCCGTGAGCTCACGATGGCGCTGCGGTGGCGCGCGGGTCAGGTGCACCTCCTCGCCCGCGGCCTCGAGGGCGCGATGCTCGATGCGCGCGTGCGCTTCTCCGGTCCGGAGGAGGTCCCCGCCGTCAACCTCGGCCCCGACGGCGAGGCCTGGTTCGAGCTGCAACCGGGCACGTGGACGCTCGCCATCGCGAGCCCCACCTACGGAATGCAGCAGCGCGAGGTGGAGGTCCGCCCCGACGACATCTCGCTCGTGGAGATCGGCGCGGGCCTCTTGTCGGAGGATGGGGCCGCGTCGCTCGCCATCGCTGTGCGGACCAGCCTCGGCGGGGCGCTGGCGGGCGCCCGGGTGGCGATCGATGGCAGCGATGTGGGCACCACCGCCTCTGCGGGCACGCTGGAGCTGGCCGGGCTGCGGGCGGGCGCGCACCTGGTGAGGGTGAGCGCGCAGGGCCATCGCCCGCGCGAAACGTCCGTCACGCTGCGCTCGGGCCGCGCCGAGCTCACCACCACGCTGGAAGCCCTCGGGCGTCGCCTCGAGGTGCTCGCCAGCGGCCCGGCGGGCCCCGCCACCGACGCCGTCGTGCGCGGCTACGGCGCGGGCTCCGTGCCGGCGGCCCTCGTGGATGCTGCGGGCCGGCGAACCGTCACCGTCGATCCGGGCGAGTGGACGCTCGTGGCCGTTTCCTCGGCGCTGGGGATCGCCCAGGAAGACCTCGTCGTGAAGACGGGCTCGGCCCCGCTGCCTGTAGAGCTGCGGCTCGGCCAGGCCGCGCCCCAGAGCGGATCGTTGTTGCTCGAGGTGGTCGATCCGTCCGGCCGTCCGGTGGCCGGGGCGTCCGTCATGGCGGGCGGGGTCGTCCACGCGACCGCCGCCGATGGGCTCGTGCTGCTCGCGGACCTTCCGCCGGGCTCCCTGCGGGTGTCCGCCAGCGCCGGCGGCTACCAGCCTCGCGGTGAGGAGCTCCTGAGCGTGGCGGCCGGCGCGCAGATGCGCCGCCTGCGGATGGAGTGGCTCCCCCGCCCCGTTCGGGTGCAGGTGGTCGACTCGGGCGGTCGTCCCGTCGATGCCGAGGTGCGCGCCATCGGCCCCGGCCGCACGTCGCCCACGCGCAGCGGCACCATGGGGGCCTCCTTCGCGCTCATGCCGGGCGATTGGCAGCTCGTGGCCAGCGCCGCCGGCTTCGGCCCCTGGCGGCTCGACATGGCGGTGGCGGCGGGCGAGGGCGTTCAGGCGGTGAAGGCGGTGATGGGCGCCGGCAAGGTGGAGCTCACCGACACGAGCGTGGTCATTCGCGAGCGCGTGAACTTCGCCTTCGACAAGGGCGACATCGATCCGGCCAGCTACTCCGTGCTCGAACAGGTGGCGTCCACGCTGCTCCTGCACCCCGAGCTCGCGAACATCCAGGTGCGGGGCCACACCGACGACCGGGGCACCGAGGTCTACAACCTCGACCTGTCGCAGCGCCGCGCCGACGCGGTGCGCGGCTTCCTCCTCCGCCGCGGGGTCGAACCCGCCCGCGTCGAGGCCCGCGGCTTCGGCGCGAGCCAGCCCCTGAAGCCGAACACCTCCGAGGCGGGCCGCGCCGCCAATCGGCGCGTGGAGTTCGAGATCGTCACGCTGCCCTCCTCTCCTGCACCCTGAGCCTCCATGCGCTTCGTCGCCGGTCTCCTCGCCCTCCCGCTCCTCGCCTGCACGCCGCTGGCTGGCGACTGGGCGGGGCCGCTCCGCTGCGGCGACGTGAACGAGGACGTGGCGTTCTCGCTCGACTGGAGCGGGCAGGCCTACGAGGGGGAGGGGGCCATCCTCTACCAGGGGCAGTCCGGCGGAACCGACGTGGACATCACGGTGACGCTCGCCGTGGAGGTCTCGCCGACCGTGGGCGAGTCCGGGGAGCTCGAGGTGAACGCGGAGAGCGCGCGGTGCACCTACGCGGAGGGCGAGGACGACGTGGAGTTCGCCTGCGTGCTCGACCTGGACGACGGCAACAGCTTCGTCTGGGACCGCGGTGACCACGTGGATGTGCGCGGCAACTGCGAGGGGAGAATCACGCGCGGGACTTGAGGCGACGTCCTTCCTTTTGACTTCAGGCGTGCGGGTCCGTGCCGATTCGCGCCTATGTGGTTCCACGTGCTCCTCATCACCAACCTTGCGTTCGCGGCCCCGGACGAGCCGCCCGCCGAGACCGCTCCCGAGGCTGAACCCGCGCCGCCCGACCTCGGTGCGGCCACCGAAGCGCCCACGATCGACAAGCGCAGGCTCCGTCGCCTGAAGCCGAGCCCCTTCCACCTGCCGGCCAACCCGCGCAGCCAGGTCGACTTCACCGCCTACACGCTGGAGTTCGGCGAGGTGAAGCTCGGCGCCAGCAACATCACGGTGGGGGTGATTCCCCACGTGCAGGCCGGCACCTCCGTGCTGCTCGATGTGCTGGGCATCCCCAACGTGCAGGCCAAGGTGCACGCCACGGAGGGCGGGCCCTTCGATATCGCCGGCTGGGTGGAGTACGACCGGCTCGTGCGCACCGACTTCGATGCCACGCTGCTCACCGGCGGCGGGGTGGCCTCGATCCAGCTCGCGCCGCCCTGGGCCCTGCACGTGGGCGGGAGCTACACGAGCGGCGAGGTGGCCGGCGACATCTCGCTCGACACCATCGACCAGCTCCTTTGGTTCCTCGACAGCGGCGCGACGGCCGACCCCAACCACGGCGATTCCCTGCTCCACGTCCGCACCGTGGGCGTGCGGCTGGCCACCGACATCCGCTTCAACCGGCGCGATGCGCTCATCTTCCAGGCCGCGGGCACCATCCACTCCGAGGTGGATGCATCCGAGACCCTCTTCGTACCGAGTTTTCTGGGCCTCGAACAGGCGCTGGAACACGATGGTTTCGTGAACCCCTTCGAGGCCGGCATGGCCAGCGTGGCTTGGCAGTTCTCCTGGGAGCACTGGGAGGCGCGCGTGGGCGCGGGCGTGTCGAGCATTCCCGGCGCGTGGGTGCTCAACACCTGGGAGCTCAGCTACCGCTTCGGCGGCGCCACCCGGCTGCGTGAGCAACGCATGCTGGATACGTGGCAGAAGAACAAGGAGGACCTGAAGGCGGCGCCGCCGGCCGTGGAGCCGGTACCGACCGCTACGCGCTGAGCCCAACGCGGCGCCGCGCGTCCACGCAGTTCGGTCCGCCGCGTTCGAAGTCGCGACAGGTGCGGGGCCGGTCGGCGTAGACGGAGCAGCGCAGGTCGGGGCCGAGGCAGGCGCACCGCGGGCCGTTGCGGATCACCTGCAGCCGCCCGTCGGTACGATGGAGGAGCTCGGGGTGGGCGCGGACGAAGGGGTCGCGCGCGCCGACCTCGACCGTATGGTAGGCCTCGCGGCAGCAGGCGCCGCAGGTGAGGCAGTCGAGGGCTTCGTCGCGCAGGTGGGCGGCACACGCGGGAAGGTCGGCGCGCACGCTCTGGGAGCCGTGGCGGAGGCAACGGTCGCGGTGGGTTCCCGGCTTGCGCCACACGCAGTCGCCGCAGGTCGCCCCCTCGGGGCCGGACCCGGAGATCGGCGCCTTCACCACGTCGGCCACCCGCCGTGCGCCTGCACGTCGATCCACTGCTGCACCACCGCGGCCGGCAGGCCCTCCGCGAGGATGCGCCGTACTTCGGCGAAGCGGGTCCACCCGCCGGCCACCGAGCCCCCCCGCGACCAGCCGTTGGGCTCGCGGGCGAGCGGGTAGGCGTTCTGCGGGTGCACGCCGGGGAGCGTCACGTAGACGAACGCGCTCTCGGCGGCCCACTCCCGGCCGGGGCCCCGCTGGGTGGCGCGGAAGACCTCCCCATCGAGCCACAGGGGAACGTCGTGGGTGGGGGTGGAGGGGTCGGTGCCGGCCCAGCCCATGCCGATGGCCGGGATCCCCAGCGCCTGGAGCTGCCAGATGGCGAGGCTGGTGGCCACGGCGCAGTCGCCCACGTACCCGCCGCGTTCGGCCCGCAGGGCGAGCTGGAGGGGCACGCTCACGCCCTCCGAGCGCGGGATGGCCACGCCGTCGACCGTGGTGAGCACCGCGGCCGGGCCGACCTCCGCGCGCCATTGCCGGCAGGTGTCGCCGTCCACCTCGTTGCGGCGGCACAACGACGCCATGAGCGTGTCGTTGGTGCGGTACCGCAGCTGCTTCCACACGGCGGCGTCGAGCGCATCGGCGGTGGCGCGGGCGGTGGGGAAGAGCGGCGAGGCCTCGCGCAGCTCGGCGAGCTGGGCCGCCGTGGGCACGAGGTAGCGGTACCGGGCGGGGGAGAGCAGCTCCGTCTGGCTCGCAAGGCTCAGGCCACCGTAGGCGACGGTCTGCGCCGCGGGCCAGGCCCACACCAGCTTGCCGAGCGGGCCCTCGCCGCCAAGGCGCCATTCCGCGCCGTGCGCGGCGAGCCAGGCATCGAGGGCGACCCCGTACTGGTACCAGGCGAGCACGTCGGCATCGAGGAGCGGGAGGGTGTCCTCGGCCACCTTCGCGCGGAGGGTGCCGAAGCCGACGGCGAGGGCCGCGGCGAGGTCGGGGTCCTCCATCGCGGTGGAGCGCGCGAGCAACGCGAAGAGCACCTTCGCGTCGTCGGTGGGGGCGCCGAGGAAACCACCGGGGCCGGGGTCGCTCACGGTGCCATCGAAGGACTTCACGCTCACCACGATGGCGCCGGCGTGCCCGGGGTCGAACCGGTCGCTCGTGGCGAGGTCCACATCGAACCACAGGCCGTCCGACCCGACCTCGGCGAGCGGCTGGCCGCCGAGGAAGGGGGTGGAGGCGCGCCCATCGAGCGTGACCTCGCGCGACCAGCCCCGGCCGAACCCCAGCCGCAGGTCGGCCGCCGGCCCCCCGCGGGTGTCGAGGTCGATCCAGATGCCGTTCTCTGCCACGCCGGGCCCCAGCGCGTGGCCCACGAGGCGCGTGCCCTCCAGCCAGGCGTCGGCGCGCACGAGGTCCACGCGGACATCCTCGTCGGTGCGGTCGGGGTAGGGCCCGCGCGGAACGGCGGGGTCGAGGAGCGCGCGCAGGAGCGGGTCGACCGCCTCGAGGCCGGGCGCCGCTTGCGCCGGGGGCTCCGCGGCGAGCGCGAGGCTGGGCAGGAGGCTCGCGATCAGCACCACGGCCAGCGCCAGGGCCACGGTGCGGAGCGGGTGCAGGTGATCGGCCACGGCAGGAGGGTATGCAGGCGGCGTGCCAGCGTCCGCCGTTCGGCACGACGCGCGACTTTTCCTTGCGAGCGGGGAGTGGGATATCGGAAGGCCATGAGCGTGACCGTTTACGGCATCCCCAACTGCGGCACGGTGAAGAAGGCCCTCGCGGCGCTCAAGCAGCGCGGTCAGGACGTGGAGTTCGTGGACTTCCGGCAGACGCCGCTCTCGCCCACCCGCGTGGCCCGGTGGGTGCAGTTCTTCGGCAACCGCGCCATGCGCAACGTGTCGGGCGGCAGCTACCGGGCCCTCGGTCCGGAGCGGGAGGACTGGTCGGACGACCAGTGGATCGAGGCATTCGTGTCGGACCCGATGCTCCTGAAGCGCCCCATCGTGGAGCACCACGGCGCCCCGCTCCTCGTGGGGTGGGCGCACACCGAGGCCGAGCTGGATTCCCGGTTCACCTAGCGCCCACCCGCCGGCTTGGGGGCCGAAAATGGACAGCTTCCTCCTCTCGCTCCTGCACTTCAACATCCAGTACTGCGCGGGTGGAACCGAGGGTCTCATCACCGTCGAGGGGTTCCCGACCGACGACGCGAGCGTGCAGGACCAGATCGTGGCGGAGTCCTTCGAGCCGGTGCTCGCCATGCTGGAGCGCCATCCCGGCTGGCACATGGACATCGAACTGCAGGCGTACATGGTGGAAGTGCTCGCCGGTCGGCACCCGGAGGTGCTCGACCGCCTGCGCGCGCTCGCCGAGTCCGGGCAGGTGGAGCTCGTGAGCTTCCACTACAGCGACCAGCTCCTGCTCGCCTTCCCCTGGCGCGACCAGCAGAAGTCGTTGGAGCTCACCGCGGCGGTCTTCGATCGGTACGACCTGCCGCTCTCCGACGTGGTCTTCGCCCAGGAGGGGCAGTTCGGCGAGGGGATGCTGGAGCGAATGCCGGAGTTCGGCTACCGCACGGCCATCCTGCCGAAGAACCTCGCCGGGGCCCTGTGGGGTGCCGATCCGACCGCGGCCACCTGGCGCTACGGCGAGGAGGTCCGCGTGCTCATCGGCGGCGGCTCCTACGAAACGGACCGCTACCGCCTCGACTGGGACTTCCTCAACGACGGGGAGCTCTACGCCACCGGCGAGCTCAACTGCTACCTGGGGCCGGCCTTCGTGACCGACGAAGCGGCGCTCGCCCGCCGGGAGGCCGTGCTCGAGGAGCAGGAGGCCGCCGGCGCGCGCCTCGTCACCATCGGCGAGTTCATGGCGGCCCACGGCGATGACGCTGCCGAGCCGCTTCCCGACGTGGTGGACGGCACCTGGCAGCCCGACGACACCGACAATTTCGGGCTGTGGATGGGCGGCATGGGCCTCTTCGGCGTGGACAACGACGACGGGGTGCGGGTGGCCAACGTCCGCGCCCGACACATGCTCGCCGCCGCGGAGCTCGTGGAGGATGCGGACACGGGCCTCGTGGAAGAAGGCTGGAAGGCGGCGCTCCTCGGGGAGGTGAGCGACGCCACCGGCTGGAACCCCATCGCCACCGAGGTGGCGTACGGCACCGACCACGCCGCCGGCGCCCAAGCCGCCGCGCAGGCCTCGGTGGCCGGCGCCTGCCTCGAGCGCGGCGCCGACTGGCTCCTCGTGGATGTGGCCACGAGCCGGGTCACGCCGAACGGCACCGTCGAGGGTGGGGGAGGGGAGGCGGCAGCGGCGCCGTTTTCGGTGGAGTTCTCGGGGCGCGCTGGCTCGGCCGCGTTCACCACCACGGCGGAGCCCGACGTGCTCGATCTGGCGGTGACCATCGAGGCGGGGGAGGCGCCCTTCGCGGTGGCCTTCCCCTGGGATGGCCGCGTGATCGCCACCCTGCCGGGGCTCAGCGAGACGCTGCGCGAGGTGCCGGCCGACTCGATCGCCGCCGACCCCATCGCCCTGCCCCTCGCCTCCGGGCTCCTGCAGCTCTCGGAGGGCGTGTGGCTCGTGAAGAACACGGCCTCCAGCCACCTCGCCGGGCACTTCTCGCGGGCCGAGGGCACAGTGTCGTTCGAGGACGCCACCGGCGGCACCGACCGCCGCCTCCAGGCATGGAAGGTGGTGCTCGGGGACGGCGAACGCGCCGTTGCGGTGGCGAGGTCGCTGAACGAGACCCCCATCGTGCAGCTCTCCTGCCCGCCGGGCCCACTCACGGCGGACCTGCCCTGCGGCTGCGCCACGGGCCCTGGGGCGGCCGCCTGGGCCGCGCTGGCGGGGGTGTGGCTCGTTCGCAGGCGAACGCGGGCCTGAGCGGCCCGCCTTCGATCAGGTGGCCGGCGCGCGGGTGAGGAAGTCCACGAGGTCGAGCTTCGTGAGCACGCCGCGAACGGCGCGTTCGTCGTCGACCACCACGGCCACGAGGCCCTCCGCGAAGAGGCTGGTGAGCACGGAGGCTTCGTCGTTCTCGCGCACGGTGCGGACGTTGCGGAACATCACCTCGGCCACCTTGCTGTCCAGCGAGGCGCGGCCATCCACGAGCTTCCCGAGCACGTCGGTCTCGGTGATGATGCCGGCGAGGCGCCCATCGTCGACCACGGGCAGCTGGCTGATGCCGCGGGCCTTCATCATGCGCACGGCGTCGGCCACCGGGGTGTGGCTCCCGGTGGTGATCAGCTCGTGCCGGGGCAGGGCGCGCAGGAGCTCGGATACGGTGGCCGACTCCCAACTGCGCGTCACGAAGCCGTTCTGGCGCATCCAGGCGTCGTCGAGGAACTTGGTCATGTAGTTGCGGACGGAGTCGGCCGCGAGCGTGACGATGCGCTTGTTGGGACCGTACTTCTTCGCGATCTCTACCGCCGCCCACACGGCCGATCCGGCGCTGCCGCCCACGAGCAGGCCTTCCTTGCGGATGAGGCGACGCGACATCTGGAAGCTCTGGCGATCCTCGGACTTGATCCACTCGTCCACGAGGCCGGTGTCGAGCACATCGGGGATGAAGTCGTAGCCGATCCCTTCCACCTTGTAGCTGCCGATGGGGCCGGGGCCGGCGAGGATGCTGCCCACCGGGTCTACACCGATGATCTTCACGCCGGGGATGGCCTCCTTCACCCGCCGGGCCGTGCCCGTGAGGGTGCCGCCCGTGCCGGCGGTGAGCACGAGGTAGTCGAGGCGACCGCCCGTCTGCTCCACGATTTCGCGGCCGGTGCCG
Organism: uncultured Pseudomonadota bacterium; assembly: GCA_903885375.1. Classification (GTDB taxonomy): domain Bacteria; phylum Myxococcota_A; class UBA796; order UBA796; family SXON01; genus SXON01. The sequence continues at coordinate 23,652 of CAISIK010000167.1, read as the reverse complement.
TGGTAGTGCGCCAGCGGGTTGTCGGGGTTGGCGTACTGGTCGAGGATGTGGGAGTTGGGGAGCACGCTCTGGAGCTGCCTGGCCACGCCGATGTGGCTGTCGGGCGCATCCCAGGCCGCCTCGGTGGGCGTGCGGATGATCTCGGCGCCGAGCGCCTCGAGGACCACCTGTTTCTCCCGGCTCATCTTCTCGGGCATGGTGATGACCATGCGGTATCCACGCACGGCCGCCGCCAGGGCCATGCCGATGCCGGTGTTGCCGCTGGTGGGCTCGATGAGCGTGTCGCCCGGCTTGATGCGGCCGGACTTCTCCGCTTCGAGCACCATGCGGCGGCCGATGCGGTCCTTGACCGACCCGCCGGCGTTGAGGTACTCGCACTTCACGAGAATCTCGCAGCCGGTCTCGCGGCCGATGGTGTTCAGGCGCACCAGCGGCGTTTCACCGATGGCATCGAGGATGGAGTCGTAGATCTGCGGCATGTGGAGGCCCTCCCGAGGGCGGGCGTGTAACCGGCATTACGTCGGGACGCCCGGCGGCTCCCGCGCGCCGTCGGCAGGAACGACGCCCAGAGCGACCGCAGGAAGGGGTCGCCGGCGAGCACCCAGGCCTGCTCGCCTTCCACCTTGTGCACCCGGAGCACGGCCGCGGTGAGCGCGAGACCGATGAGGCCGGTGAGGAACGCCAACCCCGCCAGCACGAGGGCCACCCCGCTGTCCATCGCGGCACCGCCCACACCCATGAGCACCGACATTCCGAGCGTGCCGCCCCAGACGAACAGGTGCATCCGGCGCCGTTCGGTGTGTTCCTCGCAGAGGCCGACGTGCAGGTTCACCGTGCGGCGCTTCATGAAGAAGAGGATGAGGCCGATGAGCCGGCTCAACAGGAACACGATGATCACCCAGCGCGGCGTCCACGTGAGCTTCGCGTGGTAGGCGGCAGAGGGCACGCCGCGGTTGCACTTCACGCAGCGCGCGGGCCAGGTGGCCGTGACGGCGGTGATCACGTACTTCCCGTCGCTGGTGAGCCCTTGTGCGCCGCCAGGGGCGAGCGGGTTGCCGGGGAGCGCTTCGTAGGGATTCAGGGGCATTCCAAGCCTCGGGGAGCGGGCGAGCCCACCACAGGGTGGCGGTCGCGCGGGGCGTGGTTAGCCAACGCGCATGCTGCTGTTTCTCCTTGCCTGCGCCGAAGAGCCCGCCGGGGCCACCAAGTCCGAGAAGACCGAGGCCGACCAGTTCGGCGGGGCGGCCGCGGTGCGCGTGGAGTCGCCGAGCAATGGCGAAACGGTGTCCTCCACCTTCACGGTGCGCTACCGCGCGGGCCGCGATGTGGAGGCCCTCTCCCTCGCCGCGGATGGCGCCGCCGTGGTGTCGCTCGACAGCCTTTCGGAGGGCGAAGGCGAGATGGTGGTCACGCTCCCTGAAGGCAAGGTGGAGCTCGTGCTCAGCGGGCTCGACGCCGAGGGGGCGCTCTTGAGCGAGGATCGGCTCACGGTGCGGGTGAGCGACGGCGAGCAGTGGGTGTCGATCACCTCGCCCGCCGATGGGGCCAACGTGGCCAACCCCGTCACCTTCACGGTGGCGAGCGGGGCCGACATCGGCAGTGTGGAGCTCCTGGCCGACGGGTGGCCCATCGGCACCGTCGACACGACGGGCGATGGGGAAGGCCAGCTCACCTACAGCTTCTCCGGCACGGGGTACGCCCGCGAGATCACCGCGCTCTCTGCCGATGGCACCGCGAGCGACACGCTCGGCATCACCGTGGAGCCCGAAGAAATCCCCGCCGTCTCCGACTTCAACTCGGTGGTGATGAAGTACCTCGCGACCTACCCCACCGATGGCAGCAACGGGTACTACTGGCCCTCCGGCTCGGACTGGTCGGGCACCACGCGCGACATCTGGTACCAGGATGTGCTCGTGGCCGAAGGCGACCCTCAGGGCCGCTGCTACTGCGTGGGCCTCACCTGGGAGGTGTACATGCGCGCCTGGGAGGAGGTCGACCGCACCACCGGCGGCGATGGCTCCATCAACGGCCTCAGCGTGGACGATCTCTACACCTTCCGCGTGGACTGGTTCGTGCGCGAGCTCGATGGCCCCGGCCCCAGCTTCGCGATGGAGAACTACGGCGTGGGCGAGGAGATCACCGACCCCGCCAAGCTCCTGCCGGGCGACTTCCTCCAGTTCTGGCGGCACAGCGGCAGCGGCCACAACGTGATCTTCGTGGACTGGGTGAAGCAGGGCGGCGAGATCGTCGGCTTCGACTACTGGTCCACCCAGGGCTCCACCGACGGCGTGGCCTACAACACCGAGTACTTCGGTTCGTCCGGCTCGAGCGTCGATCCGAACCTGCTCTACGCGGGCCGCGGCGCGATGCCCCTGGACTGGGTGGGCTGGCGCTGAGCGGGGTGCGCTCGTCGGCGCCCTGACGCGCGGCGGCCCCCGGCCCCCCGAGGTGTGGGTCGCGGCGCGTCAGCCCGAGGGCTCAGGTGCGGAACAGGTCGCGCATGTGCTGGAAGTAGTGGTTCTCCCAGCCCTTGCGGTAGGTTTCCCCCGTTTCGTGCGGGAGGTCCTTGTGGTGGAGCACGAGGCGGGTGCCCTCGGCGTGCGGCTCGAAGCGGAGCTCCAGCACGCTGTCCCGATCGGCCGCGGCGAATTCGGAGGTGCGCCAGCTCTGCACGATGCGCGCGCCCCGCTCGAGGGTGAGGTTCCGGCCCTCGATGTAGCCATCCCAGGCGCTGTACATCTCGCCTTCGAGGTCGGTTACGATGGCCTCGGCGCCGCCCGTGAAGTTCGAGTGGTGCACGGGGTGGAGCCACATCTCCCAGAGCGCCTCGGGGGCCACGGGGAGGATCAGCTCGAGCTCGAAAGATTCGCGGGGGCGGGGCGGCATTCAGCCGATCTAACGGATTCCGTTCCGACGGCGTCAGGTTAGCTCCGCACCATGCTCCTCTTCCTCTCGCTCGCCCATGCGGCTTCGCTCGACAACCTGGAGATCGGCGGGCCCTGGGGCTCACCCACGAGCACCGACGGCACGTCGGGCTGGTGGAACCCGGCCGGCTTCGCCGTGGGCAAGGGCACGCGGCTCGACCTCGAGGCGGCCTACGAGGATGCCACCATCACCTTCGACCGCGCCGACCCCAACGGCGGCACCGACGTGTACAAGCTCGCGGGCGTGCCGCCCTTCCTTGGCGTTGCCTCCGACGTGGGCAAGGTCGGCCCCGGCAACCTCGGCGTGGGGCTCGTTTTCGCGCTGCCGTTCATCCGCGGCGGCGTGGAAACCACCCCTCCGGGTAGCGGCCACCTCGCGATGATCGATGGCGACTCCAAGGCCATGTGGATCGGCGCCGGCGTGGCCTACGACGTGCAGAACATCGTGAGCTTCGGCGTGACCGGCGCCGTCGTGCACAGCACCTGGGCCGCCGTGGTGGACCAGGACACCATGCCCGACCTCTACGCCGCCGTGCAGAAGACCGGCGGCCAGTCCACCGCCGATGCGCTGGGCTACACCGACGATGGCCTCGAAAACCCGGACTACGCCGCGCACCTCGACTTTGGCGGGGAGGAGGGCGGGCTCTCGGGCAAGGGCGAGCTCTCGGCCGATGCCTTCTCCTTCGCGGCCGGCGTGCTCGTTCACCCGAGCGACCGCTTCGCCATCGGCGTGACCTACGTGCACTCCGCGGTGATCGAGAACACGGGCGATGTCATCATCGACTTCGAGTGCCCGCCCGACAGCGACTCCATCGGCCGCGCCATCGCGAGCTCGCACGGGGTGTGCAACACCCGGGTGACCGGCGAGGGGTACGTCGGCTACACGTTGCCCCGCCGCGTGCACGGCGGCGTGATGTTCAAGCCTGTCGAGCCGCTGCGCCTCGAGGTGATGGGCGGCTGGGTGCAGTGGAGCGAGTACGACGACTTCCACATCAAGGTGTCCAACACCGACGTGAAGGGCACCAACGACACCGCTACGGCCGAGGCCAAGGAGCTCGTGGAGCAGGAGCGCGACTGGGCGCGCGACAACGAGGACACCTTCTGGGTGGCCGTGGATGGCAAGGTGCAGGCCGGCAAGCGCTGGACCTTCGGGGGCCGCTACTGGTTCGACCAGCACGCCGTGCCCGACGAGGCCCTCTCCACCAACAACTGGGACGCCGACGAGCACATCATCTCCGGGCTCGTGGCCTACAAGCCACTGAAGTTCCTGGAGATCGGCCTGTCGTTCACCCAGCACGTCGTCAGCGAGCGCACCGTGACCAACAGCGGCTTCTCCAATACGCTCGACGTGGACGCGGTGGCCGACCGCTGGCGCTACCCCCACAGCAATGGCACGTACGCCGGCAGCATCTCGCGGGTCGGCCTCCAGTTGAAGGGCACCTTCGGCGGCGGCAAGGAAAAGTAGGGGAAAGCGGGCGCCTCGCGGCTGGCGGGGGCCGCCGGGGCCTCCCGGCCCCTCGGAGGGCGCCTCCCCTACGGTGCCGGGGGCCGCGTGGGTCCAGGCTCCTCGGCCCGGAAGGGGACCGGCTTCCCCATGGCGTCCACCGGGTCCACCACGGCGAACACGACGAGCGGCCCCCTGCTGGCCTGCCAGAACCCCGGCTCCGGGCGGCTCAACGGCCAGCCGCCGTCTTCGCGGCTGAACCCCACCCGGGGGAGGAGGCCGTTGGCGCGGAACGCCGTGACCATCGGGGCGATCGTGGGGATGTCCACCTCGTGGAGCAGCACCATCACGCGGGCCTCCGGCTCGGCTTCGAGCGCACGCGTGACCCGAACCACGGCGGCCTGCAGGCGGGCGGCCCAGCCCTCCGGGTCCGACGCCTCCTCCACCATGAGCAGCTCGATGTCGAGGAGGGTGTCCGGCAGGATGTCGCTGCATCCGTCGCCGTCCTTCCAGCCGTTGGCCGACTCCCGTTGGTTGGGGCAGCCGTCGGTAGCGTCCGGGAACTCGTCGAGGTCGTTGTTGGGCTCGGGGCAGCCGTCGCCGTCGCGGAAGCCGTCCATGTCCTCGGGGTCGAGGTCGCAGGCTTCGGCCTCGTCGGCCACTCCGTCGTGGTCGTTGTCGGACTCGGGGCACCCGTCCTGGTCCTCGAAGCCATCGCGATCCTCGGGCACCTCCCGGCAGGCGTCCTGCGCGTCGGGGAGCCCGTCCTCGTCGCCGTCGAGCACCGGCGTGGCCCGGAGCTCCAGGGAGATGGAGGGGGTGAACTCCCAGAACGTGTGGGAGGTCTGCCAGGTGGGCAGGTCGCCGAAATGGGCGGCGGCGTCGAGGTCCACCCGCAAGTGCACGCGCCCCGCGACATACACGCGCAGACCCGCGCCGCCAAAAGCGGTGGTGTCGGATGTCTCCGCCTCCAGCCCGAGTTGCTTCTCAGGCTTGTAGCCTGACAATACCTTGCGATCGTTGATGAACAGCGTGCGCGTGCCCGCGCCAATCCGCAGCGGCACATCCACGCGCTGCCCGTTGGCAAGGTCGTACGCGAGCGCCACCCGGAGCTCGCCGGCAAAGAAAGGGTAGGGGACCTCACGGACCGTCCCGGGGTACAGGACCACCGTGAGCTCGCCGCCGAGGCCGGTTTTCGGGTCGGCGAGGCCGGCCCCCAGGAGGCCGGCGGGACCGCCGGCAGAGTAGTCGAGCGGGTCGGTGATCGCGGCGGCGAATCCGGCGCGCAGGGTGAAGGCGTCGAGCAGATCGGGGACGGGCATGGTCGCTCCGGGGGGAGGCGGTTGGGTGCGGTATGCTCCCACACCCCGGAGGTGTCTGCGTGTTGTGGTTGTGGTTTGCGGCGCAGGCCGCCGAGGTGGCGCCCTGGCTCGCTGCGGTGGAGCAGGAGGTGGATGCGGCGCTGCCCGCGCTCCGATCCTGCGTGACGTTTACCCACGCGGTCGATCCGGAATATCCGGAGCTGGCCAGGTTTGAACTTGCCTACGCCCCCTCGGCGGTTCCGCGGGTGGTCCTGAAAGACGCCACCTTCGAGGAGGGGCGGGTTTCCTCCTGCCTGGCCACGGCGCTCACGCGGCGCGTCTGGCCAGGCCCGCCGTACCGGCCATCGGCGGCGGGGTTTACCGTGAGCGTCACGGCAGACCGGATCGTTCGGAAGGGTCGGGCCTTCGTGGCTCCGCCCATGCCCTCGGAGCTGGAGGAGGTCGCGGCGCTCCCCCCGGAGGCGCTGTGGATCGCGACCCGGAAGATGCAGATCGGGAAGCGTTGCCTGCGGGCGCGTGCTGCCTTGGGGGGCGAAGACATCTCCGCGCACCTCGAGATGGAGGTCGGCCTGAGCGCCGAAGGACGGCTCGTTCCCGGTCGCGTAGCGGGGGGGAGCTACGACCCGGCCCTTCGCGACTGCGTGCTGGCGGAGCTCGCCGCGGTGCCGATGCCGCGCGGCTACGCGGCCACGCCGCCCTTCCTGCTGGCCGTGGACCTCGCGGCCTCCCGTTCGGGCGGCGAGATGGCGGGCGCCTTCGCCGGCAGCGACGCTGACGGAGGCTGGCGCTGGAAGACCCGGGTGTACTACCTCGGACGCCCCTCCTCCACCCCGAGTGGGCCGCCGGAGTCGAATGTCGCGCGGTGGCTGTACCGCGCTCAGCGGGCCCTCTCGAAGGCCAAGCGGAACGTCCAGGGCTGCGTGCTGGCCGACCCCGCCCAGCGTGCCGATCAGGAGCTCCTGCTCGTCGCAGGACCCAACGGGCTGGAGGAGGTGCTGGTGGCCACCAGCACCGGGGCGGCGCTGGCGGGCCCCTGCGTGGTGCGCACCGTGGAGGAGGCCGGGATCCCTGCGTTCAGCACCCGGGTGGTCGTGGGCACGCGGATCGAGGTGCTCACCGGTCCGGCCACCGTGTTCACGGGGCTGGCCCCCCTCGCCGCGCGTCCGGGCAAGTGGAGCGAGGCCCTGATCCCCGCGCTGGTCGCCGGCGACGCGGAGGCGTTCACGGCGGCCCTCCCGGCGGCCGTCGACCGGGCGCACCACGACTGGTCCACGGGCCCGCTCGCGGAGCTGCCGCCGGTGTCCTGGCGGGTTGGCGGCGACTGGCCCACGTGGGACCGCCTCGTGGTGTCGAAGGGCTCGCTCGACGAGGCCGAACGGCAGGCCGATTTCTGGGCGGCCGAGGCCACGGGGTGCGTGGAGAAGCCCACGACCGAGCGCCGGCGCATCCTGTTCGTGGCCATGCACGTGGATGCCGAGGGGATCGTGCGGGTGGACGAGCCCCTGGAGAACTCGGTCGGCAAGGAGGCCGAGAGCTGCATCCGGTCGCGCATCGAGGGGCAGACGCTTGGGCGCTCCTCGGTGGAATACTCGGCCTTCTGGGCCGCGCGGCCCTGAAGGCGACGAAGCGCCCCGCGCTCGCTTACGGCGTGGGTTCCCGGGCGGGCTCGGTGGTGCCGGCGGCGGCATCCTCGGCGGCCACGCCCTCCTTGGCCTTCTTCATCATCTGCTCGAGCGTGAGCGGCTTGCCGGGTTCCCCCGTGGGTGCTTCCTCCGCCCCAGGCTCCTCCACCGCAGCGGGTTTGCCCTCCCAGGGGAAGGCCGCGTACACCGGCCGCCCCTCGCGCAGCGCCAGCGGGCCGAGCGAGATGGTGGGCACGTAGATGAGGATGAGGAGCGCGCCGCAGATGATGCCGAGCGTGGGCAGGATGGCCTTGGCCACGGTTCCGAAGGGCTGACGGAACAGCGCCGCCGCCACGAAGAGGTTCGTGGCCACGGGGGGGGCGAGGTAGCCGATCTCCATGTTCACCACGAACACCACGCCGAAGTGCAGCGGGTCGATGCCGTAGTGGTTGATGGCGACCGGCGCGAGGATGGGGGCGAAAACCAGCGTGGCGGAGATGCTGTCCATCAGCGCGCCGAGCACGATGAGGATGAGGTTGGTGAACAGCATGAACTGCCAGGTGGGCATCTTCGCTGCCTCCACCCACGCCCGAATCCGCTCGGGCGCCTCGATCTCGGCGAGGAAGTCGTTGAGGCCGAAGGCGAGCACCACGATGAGGATGAGGCTGCCGATGAGGGTGGCGGCCTCTACGAGGATGGCCGGCAGCTTCGCCAGCGACACGTCGCCATGCACGAACACCGAGATGACCACTGCCGCGGCGAACGCGACGGCGCCGGCCTCCGTGGGCGTGAACACGCCGCCGTAGATGCCGCCGAGCACGATGACCGGCAACGTGAGCGCCCAGGCCGCGCCCTTCAGCGCCACCCAGAGCCGCCCCGCGTGGAACGGCTGCCGCGAGCCCGGGATGCGCAGGCCGACGAACACGGCGTAGAGCGCGAGCAGGCCGGCGATGAACAGCGCCGGCACAAGGCCCGCGAAGAAGAGCTTGGCGGGATCGACCGAGGCCGTTCCCTGCACGCTGATCGCGTACACCAGCATCGCGATGGCGGGCGGGATCATGCACCCCAAGGAGCCGGCCGAGGTGAGGATGCCGATGGCGAAGTTCTTCGGGTAGCCGTTGTTCACCAGCGCGGGGAACATCACGGCGCCTACCGCCACCAGCGTGACCGGCGAGGAGCCGGAGATGGCGGCGAAAACGATACAGGCCACGATGCTCGCCACCGCCAGCCCGCCCGGGAGCCAGCCCACGAGCTCACGCGCCAGCTCCGTGAGGCGGCCCGCGATCCCGCCCTTGGTCATGATGCTGCCGGCCGCGATGAAGAACGGGATGGAGAGGAAGACGTTCTTCGTGGAGAGCGACTCCATCTTGGTGACGATGCGCCCGAGCTGATCGAGCGTGGAGCCGGTGCCATCCACCCAGAGCATGAAGCACATCGCGGTGGCTACGCCCACCACGACGAAGAGCCGGCTGCCGAGGAGGGCGAGCGCGACGATCGCGAGCGCGAGGAGGAGGCCGCTCATGCTTCCACCTCCTCTTCGAGGCCGAGCTGCCGGAGGGTGTCATCCCCGCCGAGCGCCTCCCGACCCGTCCACACCTTCACGCCCTGCAGCGTGAAGCGGAGCGCGAGGATGATCATGCCGACGGGGATCGAGCTCATCACCAGCCACTTGGGGATGACCGTGCCGGTCATGGTGCCGCCGGCAAAGTCGGAGTCGAGCCAGCTGTCCAGATGGCCGGGAATGCGGCTCTCTCCGCTCCCCGTGCCGAAAACCGACATCAGGCCGAGCACCACCACGAGCGCGCAGAAGGCGGCGGTCACGAAGTGCCCCACCGCGGACACCTTCGGCGCCACCGAGGGCGGCCAGAGCTTGCTCCCCACGTCGAGCGCAAGGTGGCGGCGCTGGTAGGCGGCGATGCAAGCGCCGGTCATGCCCATCCAGAGGGTGAGGGAGAGCGCGAGGGTCTGGCTCCACACGAGCCCGTTGGGCAGGAGCGTGATGTAGGCGAACAGGAGAACGCCCGAGGCGGCGCCCACCGCGAGCCCCTTGGGCGCGGCAGCGGCATCGCCGCGCGTGCGGAAGGCGAGCACCCCGAGCACCGCCAGCACCAGGCCGCCCCAAACGGGCACCGCCGCCGAGCCCAGCGCGCTCTCCAGCGCATCGGGCACCAGAGGCGAGTCGCGCGTGGCGCTCACGCGGTACACCACGTCGAGGAACACGACGAAGCCCATCACGCCGAGCATCGCGGCGACGGCACGCCGCTCCATTCGGTAGATCCAACCGTCCACGCGGTCGAGCTTTTCGAGCATCCAGGCCTCCAGGCGGCGCGAGTCTACCCTACTTGCCGCCGCGGATCTTCCCGAGCTCGCCGGTGATGAGCTTGTAGAGGTCCTTCTCGCCGGGGCTCGCCTTGGCCATGTAGGCGTCGCGAGCGGTCTTCGCGGGCGCTTCGAAGCTGGCGAGCTCGGCGGCCGTGGGGGTGTAGAGCTTCACGCCCATGAGGGGGAAATTCTCGAGCAGGATGGGGTTGAGCGCGCGGATTTCCCGGCGCATCTTGGGCACGAGCTCGCTCCGCGCGGCGAGGAGCACCTTCTGGTTGTCGGCCGAGAGACCATCGAAGAAGGACTTGTTGAAGACGATCGCGGCCGGCTGGTAGATGTGGTTGGTGAGCGTGTAGAACTTCGTGGCGCTCAGCCACTGGCCCGCGGAGGCGTAGAGCGGCGTCTGGTCGTAGCCCTGGATGACGCCGGTCTGCAGCGAGGTGAGGACCTCGGTGGTGGGGATCGGCACCGGCGAGGCGCCGAAGGCCTTGTACATCTCGAGGTGGACGGGGTTCTCCTGCGAGCGCATCTTGCGACCCTTCAGGTCGGCCGGGCTCTTGATGAAGCCGAAGCTGCTGCCGAAGCTGCGGTAGCCGTTCTCCGACCAGAAGCCGAGCACCAGGCCGCGCGCGCGGAAGGCCTTCTCGAGCACCGGGAGCGCCGCGCCATCGAGCACCTTGTCGGCCTCGCTCGCGGTCTTGAAGAGGAAGGGGAGCTCCAGCACGTTCACTTCGGGCACCAGCGTGGCGATGGCGCCGGTGCTGCCGCCCACGCCCTGGATCTGGCCGCGCTGGGTCTGCTGGACCGTTTCGTTCTCATCGCCCAGCATGCCGCCGAGGAACAGCTTCACCTTGATGGTGCCGCCGCTCTTGGTCTCCACCAGCGTCTTGAACTGGGTGAGGCCATCGCTCCACGGGGTGCCTTCGGGGGCGACGGTCGCGATCTTGAGCACGATGGGGTCGGCCGCGTGGGCGCCGGGGAACAGGAAGACACAGGCGCAAAGGGACGCGGCGGCAAGGAGAAGGCGACGCATGGGGCTCCGGAGGGCGAGGGCGTTCTACCATGGACGGGACGTCTGACAAGCCCGCCGACCTTCCCGGACATTCCGCTCGGGCTATGCTGCGGGGATGCGTACGAACCCCCGTGAGATCCTCGGCCGGGGCTGGGCCTTCCCCTTCGGCTTCGACTCGGCCACAGGCGCGGTGGCCGTGTCGGAATTCGAGGAGAACATCCGTCAGAACATCACGATCATCCTGGGCACGAAGCCGGGGGAGCGGCAGATGCTGCCGGCCTTCGGCTGTCGCATCCATGAGCTGATGTTCGCGCCGAATACCCGCAACACCAGCGCGATCGTGGCGCACCACGTGGAGGAGGCCCTCGCGCGCTGGGAGTCGCGCATCCAGGTGCTGCGCGTAGTGGCCGACGCCGACCCCACCGGCAGCATCAAGGTCGAGGTGGAGTACAAGATCGTGGCGACCGACGCCATCCAGAACCTCGTGCTCGCCATCGGGGGCTAGGGCGCGTGGAAGGCGGCACGGTCGTTCAGCTCCGGGTGCAGGTCATCGACCTCAAGAGCTTCACGCTCGATCTGCAGGTCCCCACCTACCTCCCCGCCCGCGACCTCACGCAGCGCATCGCGCGCGATGCGGGGCTCGAGGCGCAGTGGGCGGATGGCAAGCGGCGCCTCTACTACCTGCGTGCGCGCGGGCGCCTGCTCGAGGACGGCGAACGTCTCGACGAGCTCGGCGTCGTGAACGGCGAGCTGGTCTACCTTTTGCCCGAGCCGCCGGCCGGCTCCGGGGTGATGGAGCAGACGCCCGACTACCCGGAAACCCACGACTACGCGGGGGCCGGCTGGTTCATGATGTTCGGGAGCCTCGCCGGGGTGACGGCGTGGGCCGTGCTTTGGGGCGTGGCGCTCACCGTCAGCCGCGGGTGGGTGATCACCACGGCGCCGGGGCTGGCGCTGGGCCTCTTGTGCGCCTCGCTGGCGCGCCACGCCTGGGGCGGCACGGCCAACCGGGTGCGGGTGGCCGCCACGGGCATGTTCCTCGTGGTGGCCATCACCGCGGTGGCGTTGCTCACACCCGTCATCGTCAACGAGATCAGCTTCCTGGAGGTCTACGCGAGCGCCCTCCCCGGCTTCGTGCTCGGGGTGGTGGGCGTGCTGGTCGGCTGGCTGGCGTGGTGGGGCGCCGTCGAGCCGCTCCCGCCGCGCGCCGTGCAGGTTGTGGAGGAGCAGGCCAAGGTGGTCGACGTGGTGCCTTGCGGCATCTGCGGCCAGCCGGTCGACCCTTCCGTGCGCGCGGACTGCGTTCACGCCTGCGGCAAGGTGTTCCACGCCGGCTGCCAGCGCGCCAAGGCAAGCACCTACCGGGGCGATCCGAAGAAGTGCACCGTTTGTGGCGTTCGGGTGGCCTGAAGTCGGCCAGCCGGCCTCAGAACCTGTCCGCGAAGGACTGCCAGTAGCCTCGGGCTTCGCCGCCCTCGTCGGGCGCGATGGCGAGGCGCTTCTTCAGCTCCAGCCCGGCCCGGCGCTCCACCTCCGCCACATCGACCGCGCGGAGGGAGACCTGCCGATATCCGGCGATGAAGGCATCGCGGGCGCCGGGGTTGCGAATGAAGACGCCGATCTGCATCTCGACGAAGTCGGCCTCCGGTGGGCCCCAGCGGGCGCAGGTCCAGTCGACCACACCCGTGATCTCCCAGCCCGCGCCGATCCGGGGACGCCCCAGCACGTTGCCGAGGTGGAAGTCGAGGTGGAGCAGGCGGGCGTGGCCCTCGCCCTCGCCGTCGAGGGAGGGGAGCAGGCCGCCATCGCCGGTGCGACGGACGGAATGGAGCGCGGCGAGGGTGCGGCCCATCTGGAGGCAGACCCGCGCGAGGGTGGCCTCGTCGAGCTGCCCGCGCTCGAGCGCCTGCTCGGCGGTCTGCCCGGGGAGCACCTCCATGGTGGCGCACACCGGCTCGGTTTCGTGCACGCGGTAGTTGCCCGGAACGGGGATGCCGCGGGCCAACGAGATGGCCACTCCCTCGCCGAGGAGCCGCTCCGCGCTGCTCCGGCCGGGGTCGAAGGGGTCGGCGAGCCCGTCGGCGCGGGGGATCTTCAGCATCCGTTCGCCCGAGGCGAAATGCACGCGGAAGAGGTGGTGCTCGCGCCCATCCCGCGCGTGGATCGCGCGCGCGCTCGGCTCGCCGAGCTGCTCGATCACGGAGCGCGCCAACGCTTCACGGTCCATGCGCGCATGTAGCGGGCCGGGGAGCAGGCGGCCCCTGCGGCGTCGAACTCGGGGGGGCGGCGTGATAGCCCCCGCCGCATGTCGTTCTCGCTCGACATCGCCCGCCTCGCCGCCGCCGCCTGGCTCGCCCCGGAGGCGCGCGAGCGGTTGAAGCAGCTGCGGTTCCGGGATGCGGGCCACGGGTACGACACCTTCGGGCTTCATCCCGACGTGGTGGCCTTCGGCGAGATGATGCTCACGCCGCTCTACGACCGTTACTTCCGCGTGTCCTCCTACGGCTGCGCCGACGCCATCCCCGCCAGCGGGCCGGCGGTGCTGGCGGCCAACCACTCCGGCGCGCTGCCGATCGACGGCGCCATGCTCTGGCTCGATGTGCTGCGCCACTCGTCGCCGGTGCGGGTCCCCCGCGCGGTGGCCGACCACTTCGTGCCGATGATCCCCCTCATCGGCACGCTCTTCGCCCGCGGCGGCATGGTGGGCGGCAGCCGCGGCAACGCCCGGGTCCTGCTCGAGTCGGGCGAGCTCCTCATGATCTTCCCGGAAGGCGTGCCCGGCATCGCGAAACACTTCCGCGACCGCTACAAGTTGCAGGACTGGCGGGTGGGGCACGTGGAGCTGGCCATCCGGCACGGTGCCCCCGTGATCCCCGTTGGCCTCGTGGGGCCGGAAGAGCAGATGCCGCAGATCGGTCGCATTCCCATCCAGGTGGCGGGCCTGCCCTTCCTCCCCATCACGCTCACGCCGTTGCCGATGCCGGTGCACTACCACATTCACTACGGCCAGCCGATCCGCACGGACCTCGACTACCGACCCGAACACGCCGACGATCCCTCGGCCGTCCGCGAGGCATCCGCGCGCGTGAAGGCGGCGGTGCAGGGCCTGCTCGACGCCGGCATCGCCCAGCGCCAGGGCATCTTCGCATGACGCGCGGCGTGCTCGTCACCGGCGCCGACGCCCCGCTCGGCGAGCGACTCGTCCGTGCGCTGCTGGCCGATCCCACCGTGGGGCACGTGCTCGCGGTGGGCGCCCGCCCCATGGAGGAGGCGCTGCCCTTCCAGGACGAACGGCGGCTGACCTACCTCTCGGTCGACCTCACGCGCGAGCGGCGCGTGCGCGAGCTGCTCTTCGGCCCCGCGCGCGACCTCGGCGTGGAGGTCGTGGTGCACACCTCGATGGGCGGGAGCGCGCTCGACGAAGGCAAGGCGGCCCATCGCGCCAACGTGGATGCCACGCGCGATCTGCTCGCCCTGTGCGAGCGGCACCCCACGATCCGCACCTTCGTGCTCCGCAGCTACGGCGAGGTCTACCAGGTGCAGGCCGACCTCCCGGTGCTCATCGGCGAGGACCATCCCATCAACCTCTCGCCCAACGCGCCGCAGTACGTCCGGGACAGGGTGGAGGCCGACCTGCATGCGTGCGTGCGGATGGGGCTCTCGCCGCTCCGCATCCTCGTGCTCCGCTGCGCCGAGGTGCTCGCGCCCGGCACCGGCTCGCAGCTCTTCGACTACCTGGCCTCCCCGGTGTGCCTGCGCCCCATCGGCTACGACCCGATGTTGAACGTGCTCAGCGTGAGCGACCTCGTGGCGGCGCTCGCCGCCGCGGTGCGGGCCCCCGAGCAGGGCGTCTTCAACATCCCGGGCTACGACACGCTGCCCCTCGCCGCGTGCATCCGGCGGTGGGGCCGCGCCGCCATCCCGGTGCCCGGCGCGTGGATGACGCCGCTCTACCGCTGGCGCCGTCAGCTCCGAGGTCACGACTTCAGCTACGGGATGAACCGCCGGCGCTTCCACTACAGCGGCGTGCTCGATGGGCGCCGCGCTCGGGATGTGCTCGGCTACGAGCCGGCCACGCCGATCGACTGGCCGGTGCGCGCGTGAGCGAAGAAACCGGCGCCACCGGCGGGGCGCCGCCGCCCGCACCTGGGCGCGATCCCCGCGCGGCCATGCTGCTCGTGCCCGTCCTCTTCGGCGTGGGCATGATCGGCGCAGCGGCCGCCTGGCTCCTCACCGTCATGAACACCTCGGGCAGCGCCGCCGGCGAAACCGTCGACGTGCGGTTCTCCAGCGACTGCGCCGCCGAGGCCATCAGCGCTCGCCTCGAGGGCTACGGCCTCCCCGGTGCCTGGAACGGCAGCACCTTGCGGCTCACTCTGGCGGGCACGCCGGGGGACAGCGAAGTGCCCGCCGCGCTCGCCGCGCCCGGGCGGCTGGTGGTCACGGTGGAGGGCGTTCCCCGGGAGGTGGCGGTGGAGCGGGGTGGCGTGCAGATCAGCCTCACCGGCGTGGCCGTCTCCCTGTTCACCCTCGACGCCGAGCTGCCCGAGCGGGGCCTCGCCGTCACGCTCGACGGGGTCGAGCAGGCCGTGGAGAGCGTGAACAGCCGCGAGCTGATGCTGGCGGCCACGGGCGCGGACTCCACCGCGGTGCTCCGCATTGCCGCCGACCGTGTGATGCAGGTCCTCCATCCCCTGCCTTGCGCCGTGCAGGTTCTCGACGTCTCCCCGGTGGCCGCCGCCGTATTGTGAATCTTCGTCAACCTGCTCCAGCTTCTGGGCACTCCGGCGTTGTGGAGGGGGCGAAGGAGCGGAGGGCCACATGGCGCCTGGGGACGAGGTTCGGGTGAGCGTGCGTGGCCAGACCCGCGCGGGGGTCGTCGTGCGGATCATCGACCGTCGCGGCGGGCTGGTGCCCATGATCCGACTGGACCCACCTCCGCCGTACACCACCGTGGTGATCGAGCCCTGCGATGGTCCGGGCGAGCGCATCTGCGTGCCCCTGTGGATTCCCGACGGGGAGGTCCGGTTGGTCGGCCTCCATGCCGCGTACGCGTAGGGACTACTCCCGGCGGGGCGGGAGCTTGCCGTCGTCGGCCAGCTCCTTGAGCGCGGCGGCGATGCGCGCATCGCGCTCGGCCTCGCGGCGGGCATCCTCCTCCGCGGTGTTGGCCTCGATGTGGCGGATGAGGATTTCCTGCACCTCCTCCGCCACCTTGCCGATCGGGGTCTTGCGCGGGGTGCTCACTTCGGCGCCCCCCCGAAGATGCGGGCGTAGGACTCGAGCACGGCCACGCGGACCTCGGGGGGCTGCCCGTCGAGGAACTTGATCGCGTTTTCGAGCGCGCCGCGGGCCACCGCGTCGGGGTTCTTGCCGGCCGCGCGCTGCGTTCGTACGTGCTCCTCGAGAATCCGGAGCGAGGCCTCCAGGGCCTGCTGCTTGTTCGGCGGGTCGCCGACGTGCTCGGCGCTGAAGCGCGAACCAGGCCCGTTGAGCGGTTTCACGTCGGGGTAGGCCTTCTGCGACTTGTCGGTGAGCGAGCCTCGATTGAACTCCCCAGGGGCGATGCCGAACGCCTCCGCGTTGCCGTCGGCCACCGCCTTCTTGTACTCGGGCGAGTCCAGGAAGCTCTTGAATGCGGCCGCGCCGTCGGAGTAGGAATTGATGAACGTCATCACGTCGACCACGCGGCCGCTACCCTCGGCGCGCTCGAGCACGCTCTGGAAGCGGGTGGTGGGGTCGGCCTCGGCGTAGCCGAAGACCACCTTGATGCCGCGCTCGGTGGCGGCGCGGAGCACCCAGCTGTTCTCGCCGGCATCGCCTTCACCTGCGGCATCCCAGACGGCGCCGAACTTGGCACGTTCACCCATGGCATCCTTCACGATGCCGGTGAGGTCGCCCTTGCCGGCAGCGCACCCGCCGCTGGTCACGAACACCTGCTTGGCCGGGTGGCCGTCTGGCAGGCGCGCCAGCACGTCGAGGCGCTCCTGGAAGCCGAGCCGCGCGATGGCCACCGCCGTGGGGTGCAGGGCGTGGTTCATCTCCAGTCGGTAGGCCTTCTCGTCGGGCGAAGCCGGCTTGCTCCCCGGCCCGTACTCCGGGAGCAGGCGCTTCATCGCATCCACCTCGAAGATGGGCTGGTCGGGCGTGCCGATCGCCTCCGCGAGCTTGCGCGCGCCATCGGAGGCGGCGCCGACGTTCTTCTGCGCCCAGTCGGCGAAGCGGGTCTCCTCGGCCCGTTCGGACTCGCTGAGCTTCTGCTGCCGCGGCACGCCGTTTTCGGTGAGCTGGGCGCGGAGCTGCTCGCCGCTGGCCTTCGGATCGTAGAAGTCGCCCTTCAGGCCGATAAGCGGCGTGTCGCCCTGCTTCGGCGTGGTCACATCCACGCCTGCTTCGGGACCCACCAGCTTCGGCGCGCCGGGAATGACCGCGGTGTCGGGCGTGCCCCCGGTGCGCGTGCGGCCCGTGCTCTCGAGCGTGGGCAGCGCGGGGGCGTTGCGGGTGCGCTCGTTGTCGGCGGCGGCCTTGATGGCGTGCGCATCGTCGTGCGCGCCCAGGATGCGCTGCTGCGAGGCCGGGTCGGCCTGGGCGAGGCGGACGAGCGTGTCCCGGTTGGCGGCCCGGATCATCTTCTCGGCGTGGTGGAAGCTCCCCACCACGCCCTGGCTGTCGGTGGGCACCGACTTGTCGCCCGCCTGCATGCCAAAGCTCTCGTCCGTCATCTCGCGGAAGCCGGTGGCGATGCGCTTGCGGACGGCGGGCGAGGTGGCCGCCGCGCCGATCACGCGCACGGCGCCGTCGGCCGACTCGACGCCCACCACCACGGGGAAGGGGTAGTCCTTGCCGCTCGTGTCCACGAGCGGGGTCATCCCCTTGATCTGGCCCAGGAGCTTGCCCGGACCGCCGGCGGCCTCGCCGTCCTGGCCGATCGCCAGCACCACGCGATCCGCCCAGAACTCCTGCCCGTCGCTGCCGACCATGCGGATCTGCTGCTTGCCCGTGGCGGGGTTGGTCTCGAAGGTGACGCTCTTGATGTCGTCGGTCACGCTGCGGGTGATCTTCCCGCCGGCCTCGGACTGCATGGCCGGATCGAACGCCGCCCCCTCACGCTGGTTGCGGGGGAGGAAGCCGTTGCCGCGGCCTTCGGTGAAGGTGAACCGCTCGAGGTCGCCCATCGCTCGCTGTATGGCGGCGGGATCGCCCGCTTCACGGGCGGCCTTCAGACGCTCGTGCATGCCTTCGAGGCGCGCCTTCTGGGCGGGGGGCATGTCCTCGCTGGGATGCGCCATGCGGCCGAGCCACTCGACCGCGCCGGCGTTCCGGGTGCTGCCTTCGGCACCCCATGCGCCGGAGGCGCCGCCACCGTACACCAGCACCTTCTCGCCCGGCTGCACGCGGCTGCCATCGAAGCCCTGGTCTGACATCATGATGCGCCCGTCGGCCTTCATCTGCGCGTACAGGGCCGGGTCGATCTGTGCGGCCTTGCCATCCGGCCCGGCCTTCGTGCTGAGGTCGCGCGCGGCGCCCGCACCACCGGCGAGGTCCACGTGGTTGGCGTACACGTAGCGGAACTTCGGCGAACCGTCGGCGTTCACGCCGTCGACCAGCCGGATGCGGGCCGCGGCGTCCTTGTGCCAGGTGCCGCCCGGCTCCATCTGCGACCGGAGCTCGACGCCATCCACCTTGGCGGCGAGCACGCCCACGCCGGCGCCCGCGCGGTTCACTTCCACGTTCTCGGCGTGCTGGCGCGCCGCCATGAACGCGGCGCTGCCGGTGTCCGCGGTCGACTTCATCGGCTGGGCGCCGCTGACGACATCGCTCTCTCCGGCGCGCTGTCCGAGATCGGCGTTGGCCTTCAGCCAGGGGTTCTCGCCGCCCACCACGAGGCGCTTGCCGTCGGCGCCGTTGGTGCGCGCGCTGATCTCGTTCGAGATGCCGGCGAAGCCGGCCCCGACCGTGACGTTGTCGAACACCTCGTCCACGAAGCGGCCGCCGGCCGGATCGGCGCGGGTGGCCGAATCGACCTGCTGCTTGACGTCGGCGTCCATCGCCCGGTTGGCGTTGCGGGCCTCGAGCACCTGCAGCGCCTTGAGCGGATCGGGCGCCGCGATCACCGCATCGAGCTCGCTCGGATGGATGGCCGGCTTGCCGTCGGGACCGGTCTGCTTCGCGAGGTCGACAAGGCGGTTGATGACGGCATCGTCGGTGCGGATCCGGCTCTCGGCCGCCCGCAGCGCGGCCTCCTGGCCGCCCACGTCTCCCGACTTCGCCACGATGGCCCAGGCCTGCTCGTGGTTCATCTTGCCGGTCTGGACGAGGTGGTCCACCCGATCGAAGACGGTTTGTTCCCGAACGGCGTCCGACGGCTTCGGCGCCGTGGGGGCGGCCTCCTGGATGGGGCGCCCCTGCGCGTCGAGGGCGATCGCGGCCTCGCCCTTGATGGCCACGGCCTTGCCGTCGGGGTCGCGGATCACGACGGTGCCGTCGGTCAGGATGGTGCGGCTGGTGCCGTCGGGCTCGAAGAGCGTGCGGTTGCCTCGGGCATCGACGAAGTCGGTGGTGCCGTCGTTGTTGCGGGTGGCCACGCCGCTGTCGTCGGCCTTCGTCACGCCCTTGGGGCTCGTGACGGTGGTCTCGCCGGTGTTGTTGTCCCGCACCACATGCGCGTCGTTTTCATTGCGCCCGCCCTGTCCCCCGTGGGCCTGCTGCTGCCTGGCCACCACCGCGGCATCCGCCTGGGTTCCGGCCGGCTGGCGGCCGGTGGTGGAGTCGACGTTCGGGTCCTGCGAAGGCGTGGATGGCGGGCGGTTGGTGGTGCCGTCGGGCTGGCTGCCCACGGGCCGCTGGGTCGTTTCGGTGGGGCGGGGGGTGGACGGACTGACTTCGGCGCCGCCGCCGCTGTTCGGCGGAGGGGTGTTGGGGTCGCGCGAGGGCGCCACCGAGCCGCCGGGGGGCGGGCCGCCAGGTTCGGTGCCCGGGCCGGGCTGGGGCGTGCCGGTCGGCGCGGGCTGGCCCCGCCGTTGACGGATGCCGGCGCCCAACGCACCACCGCCCGCGCCCATCACGAACTGCTTGGCGCCCTCGGTGCCGGCCGACTCGGCCACCACGCTGAGGTCGGTCGGGCCCTTGCCCCGGGCCGTGTCGAACGCGCTGCCGGCCACCACGGAGGCCACGCCGCCCGCGGCGTTGCTCGCACCCTTGAACACGGCCGACTGCCAGAGGCCGCCGGACTGATCGATGGAGCGGCCGAGCGCCGTCTCGTCGATCCGCCCGGACACGGCCGAGGAAGCCCCGTCGGTGATCGCCTGGCGTGCGCCGCCGATGCCGACGGTGCCCATGCCGCTGACGAAGCCCTTGTCCCAGGTGCCGTCGGTCATGGCGGTCTGGGCGGCCCCGTTGATGAAGCCCATGCCACCGTCGATCGCCACGCCCGAGCCGATCTTGCCGAGGGAGTTCACGCCGATCTGCGCGCCCTTCATGTAGGCGCCCGCGCCCGCCGTGGCTGCGCTGATCACGGTCACGCCCGCATCGACCGCGGCCTGCTCGTAGCCATAGCGGCCGCCCTTCATCCCGGCGTTCACGCCCATGCTGATGGCGCCGCTCGCGGCGGTGCCGGCCGCCGCCATGATCATCGCCGCGCCCGCGGGGGCGCCTGAGCCGAAGGTGGCGGCGGTCACGACGACCGCGCCCACGATCGCCACACCCGTGGTGATGTAGTTGGCCGTGCGATCCGTGGCCGCCTGGTACTGGGCGGCGTTGATGCCGACGTCGCCGCAGAGGCGCTCGTACTCCTTCTGGTCGGCCGGGTTGGCGAAGGTGCCGTCGGGCCGCATGCGCGCGTTGAGCGTGGTGAGCGCGTTGAAGTTGCGGTCGAGGTCCTTCTGCTCGGCCGAGCCGTCCATCATCGCGCGGCCCATCCCGCCGCTCTCGGAGCCGCGCTGCCAGTCGTACTGGCTTCGCGCGAGCGCCATCTGCTGCTGGGGCGTCATGTACCGCTGGTCGCCCTGGAGCAGCATCTCCACTTCGCGGCGGTCATCGCCGGAGAGCTCGTTGAACCACTGGTTGCTGGCGTGGTCGCGCCCGGGGATCTTGTTGCCGTTCGCGTCGCGCTCGGCGACGCCGAGCCGCTCGTACACCGACTCGCCGTGCACCTGCTGGTACACGGTGTTCAACTGGGCCACCTCGTCGGGCCGCATCCCGGTGAGCGCCCGCTTGATCATCGCTTCGTTCGTGCCCGCGCCATCGGCTCCGAGCGCGATCATGTCGGCCGCCACCCGCGGGCTGTTCGTGCCGTCGGCCAGCATGTTGCGCATCAGGCGCTGCGAGGTCTGCGACTCCTTGTCGTCGCGGCCCTGGAACATCGTGCCGATGGCCGAGTCCATCGTGCGGCCTTCGGTGCCGCCGTACTGCCGCGCGTACATGTCGCGCATGGCCTGCTCGCGCGTGTTCTGCGCGGCTTCGGCCCGCGCCCGGACCTCGGGATCGGGGCTGTGCAGGTCTTCCTGGAGCGCGGCCGGCGACATGAGCGCCGTCTCCATGCGTTCCATGTTCGGACCGCCGGAGCGCTGGCGTTCCACCTCGAAGCGCGAGGTGGCCGCCTCCACGCTGTCCTTGCCCTGCGTCGCGAGGGCGCGGACGAGGTCGCGGTTCGCGCCGGTGACGGTGTTCGTGCGGTGTTCGCCGGTGTTCGGGTCGTAGCCCTGATCGATCTCGCGGGTGGCGTAGTCGGCGAGCTGGTTGGCGGCGACCGTGGGGTCGATCGGGGGGACGTTGGTCGCCTCGGGGTCGACCTTGTTCTGGATGTTGACGAACTCCTGCTGCACGGCCGCGAGCTGGCCAGGGTCGACGCCGGCGAGCGCGTCGGCGAGCGCGTCGGGGTCGTTGCTGCGGCGGGCTTCGTCGATCTTCTCGCGGAGGCGGTAGGCGTCGGCGCGCGCCACGTTGCCCGCGATCAGGGCGCGGGTCACGTCGAGGTCGGTGCCACCGAGGTTGTCGATGAGGCGGGCGCGGGTGGCGGCCCACTCGGGCGCGGCCTGCATCGCCGCCAGGTCCTCGGGGGAGAGGTCGCGGAGGATCTTCTCGATCTGCGCTTCGTCGTCGCCGTACCAGTGGATGCTGGCATCGAGCTCGAGGCGGGCGCCGAGCGCGGTGTTGCCGCCGAGGTAGGCGTAGGCGATCTTCTTCTCGTCGGCGTCGAGATCGTCGTCGAGGAAGGCGCGGAGGCCGCCTTCGGCGCGGAAGAGGCGGCCCCAGACCACCTGCTCCAGCGCGGCGCCGCTGATCGCCGTGAGGCCGCGGAGCGCGTTGTAGACGGCCGACTCGTCGGTGCCCATGCCCTTGCAGGCCGTGTGGATGCGCTGCGCCCGGTCGGACAGGTTGCGGTAGACGCCCGCCGCGGCCGCGTTGGCCATGGGGGTGAGCGTTTGCGGCATGGCCGCGATGCGGCCGCGCAGCTGTGTGGCGTACTGCGTGTTCTGCGTGGCGAGCGTGGCCTTGGCCGCGGCGAGGGCGGCGGTGAGCTGCCCTTCGGCCAGCGTGAGCCGCTGGGCCACCAGGGTGCCCATCGGTTCAATGTGCTGGGTGAACGCCGTCTCGATGGCGCTGCCGGTGGCGTTGATGCTCACGGCGAACTGGCCCGCCGTGGCGCGGAGACCGTCGGCCTGCTGGCGGCCCTGGTTGGCCGCGCTCTGGGCCTGGCCGTCGGCGAGGCGGGTGAGGGCGGTGCGGGCGTTGTTGGCGGCGTCCATCACGGTCTGGCGCGCGGTCTCGCAGGACTTGTCCAGCTCGGACATGATTTGCGCGTTGAAGGTGGGGAGCTCCCGCTCCTTGCCCTCGAGGAACTCCTTGACCTGCTCGTAGGTGGTGGCCTGATCCTTGGGGAGGCCGACGAGCACCCCGTCGAACCACTGGGCGTAGCGCTCCTGGAGGGAGCCGTCGGCCCCGAGGATGCTGGACTTGGCGCTCTCGCAGGCGCCGGTGAGGTTCTGGTCCTGCTGGGCCTGGACGGTGTCGACCTCGGCGAGGGCTGACGCTTCCGCGGAGGTGAGCGCGCCCTCGGCGCGCGTCCTGGCGCTGGTGATCGCCGTTTCTGCCTCGGCCGTCTGGCTGGTGATCTGGACGCCCGCACGTTCGTTGGCCGCCACGAGCTGGGCGCGGCCGTTGGTCTCCATGCTGGTGAGCGCTTCGCGCACGGTGTTGAGGGCGGCGTCGATCTGCCCGTCGTAGGTGGGCTTCTGGCCGCGGGCCGCGGCGGCCTTCTGCGCGCCGCCTGCCTTGAAGTCGTTGACCGCATCGTCGACGCCCTTGGTGGCCGCCTTGCGACGGGCTTCGTTCTCGGCGCGCTCCAGCGCGTTGCCGGTGTCTCCCCAGGTGTTGACGATCGCCGCCTTGGTCGCGGCCAGTTCGCCGGCGCAGACCTTGGCGGTGGCGTCGAAGGCCTTGGCGCCGATCTCGAGCTCGCCGCCGAACTTCTCCTTCCACGGCGCGGCCAGGCCATCCACGTTGGTGCGCCCGGCGGCCACGAGCGCGGTGAGGCGCGCCTGCTGGGCGGGGAGGCTCGTGGTGAGGGTTTCGCGCGCGGTGCGGGCGGCGGCCTGGATGCTGCCGAGGGCTTCGGCGGCTGCCGTGCCGAGCCCACCCCGGGCCGTAGCGTAGGCGCCGGAGATCTTGCCGCGGGCGCTGCCCATGTCGCCCGTGAGGGCATCCTTGGCGGCGGTGATCTCGGCGTCGAGACCGAGCGCCTTGTCCTCGGCGTACCGCTTCAGCCCCACCCGCATCTGCTCCACCTGGGTGCGGATGCGGTCCACGTGGGCCTGGATGGCCTGCTGGTGCTGGGCCGGGGTCATCCCGGTCTTCTTGGTGAGGCCGTCCTCCTCCTTCTTCTTCAGCTTGAACGCGGGTAGGCGAAGCTCGCCCAAGGACCGCGCCGTGGCCGGTGCGCCGCCCGCACCCGGTCCGCCGGCCACGAGCCCGTTGCCGACGCCCATGCCGCCGCCACCGCCACCGC
>CAISIK010000166.1 GCA_903885375.1 uncultured Pseudomonadota bacterium | reverse complement strand
CATCGGCGGCGGCGGCGGCGCGCGAAGGCCGCCGCGACCGCCGCGAGGCCGCCGCCCTTTCCCGCCGAGGCCGCGCAGCCGCAGGCGGGCTGGTCTGTCCCCCCTTCTGCACTGTCGCCACCGCTGTCCTCGTTCGACGCCGTGTCGCCTGTGTCTTCGGCAGGCGCGGCGCAGGTCACGGTGGTGGCCGAATCGCCGAGGCAGACCGTCAGTTTGGTGGAGTTGGCGGCCCACTGCGGGTTGGTGACCACGAGCCAGTAGGTGCCCTCGGGCATCTCGCCGAGGTCGTGCTCCGTGCCGGTGGAGGCGAGCTCGAGGAAGGCGCCATCGATGTCGCCGTCGTCGTTCTCCCGGTGGAGGCTCACGCGGAGCGCCTCGCCCGCCGCGCTGGTGGCGAAACCGAGGGGGCCGCCGGGCCATTCCAGCTCGTAGTAGGTGGTGGCGAGCGGGTAGAAGCGGTTCTCGTCCACGATCGTGTCGCCCTGGGCTTCGGCGTGCACGGTGCGCAGCTCGTCGGCGAAAGGGTAGGTCTCGGCGGACCCGGCGCGGCTTCCCGTGGCGAGGTTCCAGCGGGCGAAGGTGGTGAAGTCCTCGGCACCATCGCCGCCTCGGGCCACCTCCAGCGCCACCATCGCGGCGATGAGCGAGGCGTCGTCCGGGCTCTGCGCCATGGCTCCGAGGAGCTCGACCATGAGGTCGGTGCCGTAGCGGTTGGTGAGGAACCACCACCACAACGCCGTCCCGTAGGCGAAGGGAGGCACGGGGCCGCCGGGGGGCTCGTAGAGGGAGCGCCCCGCGTCGGCGAGGTAGGCATCGCAGAGCGAGAGGAAGTCCTCGCTGCCGGGGTCGTAAGCATCCTCGGCCCAGGTGGCCGTGCCCTCGAGGAACCAGACGGCGTCGGTGCTGCCCTGCGCGGCCTGGACGCCGTGGAAGAGCTCGTGGCTCGTGAGGACCATGACGGCGGTGTGGAGGTCGTCGTAGCCGTAGCCCGAGAAGTCGTTCTCCATCTGGAAGTAGCCGAGGCAGGCGTTGCCCTCGCAGTCCTCGGTGCCCCAGTTGCCATCGGCGTTGCCCCCGAAGTCCACCAGGTACACGTCGAGCCGATCATCGCCGCCGCGGCCGGCGTCGGGCAGGGGCGGGGTGAAGCCGAGCGATTCGAGGTTTTCGATGACGTCCTCGCTGGTGGCGCCCACATCCTCCACGAAGTCGGGGATGCCGCTGCCATCGAGGTCGTCGGGCAGGGCGAGGTTGGTGCCGCTGGTGCTGTACCACACGCGAACGCGGCCCTCGGGCGCATCGTAGGAAACGACCGTGTCGGTGTCGTCGTAGGTCCACATGCCGCCGCCATCCGTGGGCCGAGCAGAAGCGAGCGTTAGCGCGAGGAGGAGCATGCTTCCCGCTAGCCTGTCGGCGCGTGCCGTGCCGGCGCGCTGCGCGTTAGGCGGCGGTCAACTGGAGATTCCCATGCGCTCCCTCACCCCCGCGTTCGCCCTGCTGTTTGCCGCTTGCACCGGCGCCGACACCGGCTCCACCGAAACCGGTGGCACCGAAACCGGCTCCGGCGGCGAGGACACCGGCTTCCCAGACCGCACCGCCGTGTGCAGCGAAGCCACCGCCATCGCCTGCGAAGACGCGATGGTGCAGGAGCTCTCGCTCCACGACGACAAGGTGAACAAGGGCGAGGTCACCACCACCACCGAAGGCACCGACTTCGTGACCCTGGTCGACGCCACCTCGGGCGGCTCGTCCGGGGCCACCAAGAACGCCTGGGTCTACGTTCACTTCAGCGAGACCGGCGCCGAGAAGCTCGAGATCGACGATGAGTCGGCCCTCACCGACCTCGGCTGGCACCTCGCGCTGCGCCGCTACGTGCTCCGGCTCAACGGCGGCGATGGCGGCCCCTCCTGCGTGGGCGCGTCGCCCCTGCCCCGCAAGACCTACGAGGAGCTCTCGGTCGACGACGTCGAGGGCGCCGAGTTCGAGCTGGAGGACTTCTACTCCGACACCTGCAAGCTCGATACCGACCAGATCGGCACGGTGCTCACGACCATGTCGGACTGGTACGACTACCAGACCTGCGTCGCCACCACCGACACGCCCTTCCTCATCCAGCTCGAGGACGGTCACGTCATCAAGCTCGTGGTGGAATCGTACTACGATGGCGAAGGTCAGGCCGAGTGCAACGACGGCGGAAGCACCGACTTCGATGGCGGCTGGCTCACGTTGCGCTGGGCCTACGTGTACTGAGGCGGGGAGGGGGCCGCCCCGAAAGGCGGCCCCGCACACTCAGCCGAGCTGGCTCTCCACGAAGTCCCAGCTCACGAGCTTGTCGAGGAAGGCGGCCACGTAGTCGGGGCGGCGGTTGCGGTAGTCCACGTAGTAGGCGTGCTCCCACACGTCGACCACCATGAGCGGCTTGCCGAGGCCCATCCAGCCCGGCCCGTCGGCGTTGCCGGTCTTCACGACCTTGAGCTTGCCGCCGTCGATCACCAGCCAACCCCAGCCGGAGCCGAACTGGCCCACGGAGGTGGTGGTGAACGCGGTGCGGAAGGCATCGTAGCTGCCGAAGTCGCGCGCGATGAGCTCGCCCACGCGGCCGCTGGGGGCGCCACCGCCGCCCTTCTTCATTGAGTTCCAGTAGAACGTGTGGTTCCAGATCTGGGCGGCGTTGTTGTAGATGCCGACCTTGTCGGCCTTGCCATGGGTCTCGGCGATCACCGACTCGAGGGACTGCTCGGCGAGCGGGCTGTCCTTCGTGAGGTTGTTGAGGTTCACCACGTAGGCGTTGTGGTGCTTGCCGTGATGGAAGCCGATGGTTTCGGCGGAGATCACGGGATCGAGGTCGGTATCGGCGTAAGGAAGCTTGGGAAGTTCAAAGGCCATGGGGGACTCCTGTGACAGGGTTATCCGGCCGGACCCGACAAGGCCGCGATCCAACCCGCCACTACGTTGGCGGATCGCCAACCGGTTGGCCGCGGCGCGAACGCTTCCCCGCGCTCACGCCTCGGGGCAGCCCGTTGCGTCGAACTCGGAGGCCACGAACTCGCCGAAGAAGCAGGCCATGAGGCCGCCCTCCTCGTCGTACACGCGGAAGCCCGCGTAGGGCGGGCTCGTGCAGGTGAAGGTGGTCTCGCTGCCGCTCTGCTCGTTCGCGCCGGTCTCCAACGTCTTCTCGTGGATGCGGACCTCGTCGTCGTCCTCCGAGCGGCCGGCGTAGGGCACGTCGTGGAACTCGATCACCTCGCTGCCATCGTGCACCTCGGCGATGACGTCGGGCACATCCACCGTGAACGCGATCTGGAGCTTCAGCTCGTTGTCGATACACTCGTTGAGCGGCGTGCCGGAGAGCTCCACGACGGTGTCGGAGGTGAAGGGCGCGGTGCCCGTGTCTTCGGCTTCCGGGGCGCAGGCGAGGAGGAGGAGGAGCGTCATGCGCGCGACCTTATCGTGTCGGCGGCTCCGGGCGCGGCGGCCCGAAGACGACATCGGGCGCCGGCCGGTAGTAGTAGTCCGCCTGCTCCTGGTCGATCCAGCCGAAGCTCGCGGCGGTCTGGTAGCCCACCCGCACTTCGTCGAGCGACCGGACCTCCACCTCGCGCTCGGGCGACAACGGCCGGTCTACCGCCATCACCTCGGCGTACCGCTGGGGGAAGACGGGCTTGAGACGCGGCTCGGCGAGGCCGCGGGGCGCCTGCGAGAGGTAGCTCACCGGATCGTACTGGTCGGCCGCCCCGAAAACGTGACCCAGCTCGTGGGCGAGCGTGAGCTGCGCGTAGGCGACGCTGGGGTCGTCGAGCGACACGAAGGTGACGGCGATGCGGCCCTGGTTGCTGCCGCGGCTGTCGGCGGCGAGATCGCCGGCTTCACGGCCGTAGACCACGTACATGCGGGCGTCCCACGCTTCGGGTTCGGCCCCGCGGGCGCGCGCGAGGCCGTGCCAGTATTGGACGTACAAGGAGCTCGCCCACGCGAGCTTCCACCATGGATCGTCGGGCTCGCCGAGGCTCGGTGGGGCGATGGGCTCCACCCAGGGCCCGAAGAGGTGGATGCGGACCGGTTGGACGGACGAGCGCGTGTAGCGGGCGTACTCGCCAGCATACCAGTCGGCGATTCGCGCGAGGCCGGACTTCCCCTCCAGGGAGTTCAGGGTGCGGACCAGCGGGTGGTCGAGGTCTGCTTCGGCGGCGAACTGGAAGACCGCCACGTCGACGCCGGTGGTGTAGTCGAGGTGCGCCTCCTCGCCGCGTTGCCAGCGGGCCAC
The DNA here is from genome assembly GCA_903885375.1 of uncultured Pseudomonadota bacterium. Taxonomy (GTDB): domain Bacteria; phylum Myxococcota_A; class UBA796; order UBA796; family SXON01; genus SXON01. The sequence continues at coordinate 3,497 of CAISIK010000166.1, read as the reverse complement.
GCCGTACAGGAAGACGCTGAACAGGAAGACCGAGAACAGGATGCGGAGACGCCGGTTGCGGACACGGCGCCGCTCCAGCGCGGCGCAGGTGACGCAAAGGCGGTGGCCATCCGCATCGAGGCGGCACTGCGCGCAGATGTCGGCGCCGCAGCTCCGGCAGTGCCGACCAAGGAGGTGCGGGGGGTGCCGGGTGCAGATGACCCGGTGATCGACGGCCGCGATGACGGCCGCGGTGGCCCCCCGCTCGCGCAGCCGGGCGGCCAGGGACTCCGCCTCCTCCCGGTTGTGGGTGGTCAGCATGACCATCGGGAAGAAAGCCGAGCCGCGGCGCTCCTCGGGCCCGGCACCAGGCTCTCCCGAGGCCGCGTGGATGACCACGACCGTCCAGGAAGCGCTCAGAGGCCCTGACCCAGCACGAGGTAGGCGCTGCCGCTCCGGGTGCCCACGCCGTAGTCCTCGTAGGGGGCGCCGAGGAGCACATCGCCGTTGCCATCGCCGTCGGTGTCGCCCACGCTGGCGATGCTGTTGCCGGCGTAGTCGGAGTCGCGCTCGCCGGTGAGCTTGGCATCGGCGGAGGCGAGGCCCGTGAACGGGGCGAGGGGGCCGTACATGAGGTAGGCGGCGCCGGCGTTCGTGGCGGCGCTGTCTTCGAGCACGGCGCCGATCAGCACGTCGTCGTCGCCATCACCATCCATGTCGCCGGCGTTGGCGAGGCTCCAGCCGGCACCGTCATCGCCGCCCTCGCCGGCCACCTTCGCGTCGGCAGCGGAGAGGTCGACCGTGCCGGAGTGGGCGCCGCCCAGGAGCACGTAGGCCGCTCCGGAGTCGGCGGCGCCGTAGTCGTGGTAGGGCGCGCCCACGAGCAGGTCGGTGTAGCCATCGCCGTTCTGATCGCCGCCGCCGGCCACAGCGTAGCCGGCCTGATCACCCGCGTTCTCGCCCACGGCCACCAGGTCGGCCACGCCGAGGTCCACATCGCCGCTCACGGGGCCGAGCACCACGTAGGCCGCCCCGGCCCCGGCGCCGCCCGCGCCGTCGCCCACGGCGCCCACGCCGATGTCGTCGAACCCGTCGCCGTCGGTGTCGCCCAGCATGGCGGCGCTCGTGCCGGCCTGGTCGGAGCTCGACTCGCCGATGATGCGCCCGTGGGCCGCCGCGAGGTCGAGGGTGCCGGTGGTGCCGCCCGCCACGAGCCAGACGGTGCCCGACAGCGTGCCGCCATCGTCGGCCCAGGGGCCGCCCACGAGGAGGTCGCTGCGGCCATCGCCGCTCGGATCGCCCCCGCCGGCTACCACCCAGCCGGCGTAGTCGCCCGCATCCTCGCCCACGAGGATGAGGCTGGCCGCGCTGCTCACCGACGAGGTGCCCGCGCTCGCCCCGGAGATCACGTACGCCGCGCCGGCGTCGGTGCCGCCGCTGTCGTTGCCCCAGGCGCCGGCGCCGAGGTCATCCACGCCGTCGCCGTCCCAATCGCCGGCCGCGCCGAGGCTGTAGCCGAGGTTGTCGCCGGCGGTGGCGCCGTACACCCGGAAGCGCGCCACGGTGGCGAGGTTGTTCACGCCGACCGCGGCGGTGCCCGCCACCACGGTCACCGCCCCCGAGGCGCTCCCGCCGTCGTCGGCGCCGAAGCTGCCCACCGCGAGGTCGTTGAGGCCGTCACCATCCACATCGCCGAGGCCCGACACCGCGCCGCCGGCGTAGTCGCTCGCCGAGTCGCCGCGAAGCTGGCCGTTCGCGATGGAGAGGCTGGCGGTGCCGCCGAGGCCGCACCCGTTGCTCGTGCCATCGCAGTCGTTGTCGAGCCCATCGTGGCAGACCTCGGTCTCCGCGGGGCTCACGGCCGCATCGCTGTCGAGGCAGTCGTCGGCGTTCGCCACGTACCCGGCAGGCGCGCGACAGGCTTCGGTCGACAGGGCGACGTCGCCGTAACCATCGCCATCGCCGTCGGCCCAGAACGGGTCCTTCACGCCGCCTTCGTCGATCTCGCCGTTGCAGTCGTTGTCGAGCCCGTCGCACAGCTCGGGGTTGCCGGGCCAGCTGGCCGCGTTCGTGTCGTCGCAGTCGAGGCTGTTCTCCACGTAGCCGGGGGGGGCCGAGCAGTCCTCGACGCTCACGTCAGGGCTGCCGTACCCATCCCCATCGGCATCCTGCTGGTAGGGGAGGAGCACGCCGTCGTCCACCACGGTGTCGCAGTCGTCGTCGATGCCGTTGCACACCTCGATGCCGTCGGGGTTCACGGTGGCGTCGGCGTCGTCGCAGTCCTCGCCGCCGAGGCCATCGTGCTCGAAGCCATCGCCGTCGGCATCGCGCTCGACCACCGAGAAACTCACGCTGGCGGAGCCGGTGAGGCCGGACGGGTCCTCCGCGGTGACCGTGATCGTGTACTCGCCGAGCGGCAACGGGAGGACGGTGAAGTCCGCGAGGCCATCGAGGCCGGGGTTGCCGGGCGGCGAGGAGCTGCCGACCGGACCCTCCCACGAGAGGGTGACCGCCTCGAGGTCGGTGCCATCGAAGTCGCCGGCGAGGATCTCCACGCGGATGGCATCATCCACGTCGAAGAACTCGCCCTGCCGCGGGTCGAGAAAGCCGATCTCCGGGGGCCGGGGAGCCTCCCCCTCGTCGACCGGCTGGACGATCGGCGTGCCCAGCCACACGCCGCCCTTCGCTTCGTTGTCGAAGCCTTCGGAGCAGGCGTTGAGGAGCCAGAGCAGCACGCGGGGATTGTAGCCCGGAAGGCGGAGGGGTGGGGCGCCCGGCTTGCCCGCCCGTGCTTACGTTGGGAGTCCCCGGAGGAAAGGATGGCGCGTCTCTCCGTTGTGTACCTGCCGCATGGCGGAGGCCCGTGGCCCTTCGTGAGCCTCGGGCAGCCGCCGGGCGAGGTGGCCGCCATGCGGGCCTACCTCGAAGGCCTGCCCGCCGAGGCGGAGGGGGCGAAGGCCCTGCTCGTCGTTTCCGCCCACTGGGAGGCCACCGTTCCCACGGTGATGACCCACCCGGCCCCGCCGATGCTGTTCGACTACTCGGGCTTCCCTCCGGCAGCGTACGGCCTGAGCTGGCCGGCGCCCGGCAGCCCTACGCTCGCGGCCCGCGTGCAGGCGCTCCTCGGCGCCGCCGGCATTCTTTCCGCGGCCGACCCCGCCCGCGGCTTCGATCACGGCGCCTTTGTGCCCATGATGCTGTCGTGGCCGCGCGCCGACCTCCCCGCCATCCAGCTCTCGCTCAAGCGCGGGCTCGATCCCGCCGAGCACCTCGCCATCGGCCGGGCGCTCGCCCCCCTCCGTGAGGAGGGTGTGTTCATCCTGGGGAGCGGCAGCAGCTTCCACAACATGCAGCTCTTTGGCGATCCGCGCGGCGCCAACGTGGCCGCCACGTTCGACCGTTGGTTGGCCGAGAGCGTTCCGCTCCCCGCCCCCGAGCGGGATGCCCGGCTCCGCGCGTGGGCCACGGCCCCCGCCGGCCGACTCGCGCACCCCCGCGAGGAGCACCTGCTCCCGCTG
>CAISIK010000165.1 GCA_903885375.1 uncultured Pseudomonadota bacterium | reverse complement strand
CTCGCCCTGCCGCGGGTCGAGAAAGCCGATCTCCGGGGGCCGGGGAGCCTCCCCCTCGTCGACCGGCTGGACGATCGGCGTGCCCAGCCACACGCCGCCGGTCGCTTCGGTGTCGAAGCCTTCCGAGCAGGCGGTGAGGAGCCAGAGCAGCACGCCGGGATTGTAGCCCGGAAGGCGGGGGGGTGGGGCGTCCGGCTGGCCCGCCCGTGTTTACGTTGGGAGTCCCCGGAGGAAAGGATGGCGCGTCTCCCCGTTGTGTACCTGCCGCATGGCGGAGGCCCGTGGCCCTTCGTGAGCCTCGGCCAGCCACCGGGGGAGGTGGCCGCCATGCGGACCTACCTCGAAGGCCTGCCCGCCGAGGCGGAGGGGGCGAAGGCCCTGCTTCTCGTGTCGGCCCACTGGGAGGCCAGCGTTCCCACGGTGATGACCCACCCGGCCCCGCCGATGCTGTTCGACTACTCGGGCTTCCCGCCGGCGGCGTACCGGCTGAGCTGGCCGGCGCCCGGCAGCCCCGCGCTCGCCGCCCGCGTGCAGGCGCTCCTTGGCGCGGCGGGCATCCCCTCCGCGGCCGACCCCTCCCGCGGCTTCGATCACGGCGCCTTCGTGCCGATGATGCTGTCGTGGCCGCGCGCCGACCTCCCCGCCATCCAGCTCTCGCTCAAGCGCGGGCTCGATCCCGCCGAGCACCTCGCCATCGGCCGGGCGCTCACCGCGCTCCGCGAGGAGGGGGTGTTCATCCTGGGGAGCGGCAGCAGCTTCCACAACATGCAGCTGTTCGGCGATCCGCGCGGCGCCAACGTGGCCGCCACCTTCGACCGTTGGTTGACCGAGAGCGTGCCGCTCCCCGCCCCCGAGCGGGATGCCCGGCTCCGCGCGTGGGCCACGGCCCCCGCCGGCCGACTCGCGCACCCCCGCGAGGAGCACCTGCTCCCGCTGATGGTCGTGGCGGGCGCCGCCGGGGAGGACCGCGGTCGCCTCGGTTGGGGCGGGCCGTTCATGGGCACGCAGATGTCGGCCTGGCACTTCGGGTAGGTCAGTACCCCGGGAGCACGTACACCTTGCCGGCACCGGTGAGGGCGGAGCTGGGATCGAAGCCGGTCGCGGCGGCCGCGAGGTCGGGGGTGCCGTCGTTGTCGAGGTCGCGCACGCCCGCCACGGCCGCGCCGAGGGCATCGCCGCTCGCCTGGGCCGACCAGCTGGCGAGCTGACCGTCGGGGAGGGTCACGGAGCCGGAGGGGTCGCCGGACGCGAGGTAGACCACGCCGCCGAGGCCTGCGGTCGGGGCGCCGAGTAGCAGGTCGGCCTGCCCATCTCCGTCCACGTCGCCGGGGGCGCAGACGGACGTTCCCAAGGCGCCATCGCCGAGAAGCACGGCATCCACGGTGGCGATGGTGTAGGTGCCGGCCCACGCGCCGCCGTACTGCACGAGCACCGCGCCGCTCCCGCTGCTACCCCCGTCGTAACCGGCCATGCCGAGGATCAGGTCGTCGGTGCCGTCGGCATCGAGGTCGCCCGCGGTCACCGTGAGCGGACCGGACCCGAGGGAATCGCTCGTGACCGTACCGGTGAAGTTCGCGGTGTCCCAGTCATCGATGTCGTCCTCGTCGGAGGAGAGGTAGTCGCTGCCGGTGAGGAAGTAGCAGGAGCCGATGGAGGTGGCGCCGCCGCTGTCGTAGCCCGAGGCGCACGCCACGAGGTCGCCCTCGCCGTCGCCGTTGAAGTCGCCGCCGACCATGGCGGTGCCCAGGGCGTCGGAGCGGCTCGGCCCCCGCGGACGCATGTCGGCGTCGTCGGCGTCGAGGCTCGAGGAAGCGTAGCCACTCGACGCGAGGAAGCCGTACACCCGGCCGCGCCGGTCGCTCGCGCCGGGGGCCCCGGCGGCGAGATCGAGGTCACCATCGCTGTCGAAGTCGGCGGTGGCGAGAGAGTAGCCGAGCCAGAGGTCTTCGCTGTCGCCCGAGATGCGTCCTTCCCGGATGCTGTTCACGTTCTGCGAGCCGGTGTAGGCGCTGCTCGAGTAGAGGTCGAAGATGTAGACGGCGCCGGCGTCGTCGTCGCCGCGATTGGAGAGGTAGGCGCTCGCGGCGAGCTCGCCGTGGCCGTCGCCATCCACGTCGTCGAGGGAGACGACCGCTTGGCCGAAGGCGTCGGAGCTGCTCTCGCCGCCCACGAGGAGGTAGGCGGCGGTGTAGCTCACGCCGGTGCCCGACACACCGTCGTCATGGAACGCCAGTGCGCCGGCGTTGGTGGCTCGGGAGTCGTCGGCGGTGGCGGCGATGGCCAGCTCGTCGTCGCCGTCGCCGTTGAGGTCGTCGAGCGTCCAGAGGCCGGTGTTGCCGATCGTGTGGCTCGCCGAGGTGCCGAGGATCGTCCAGCCGGACTCGTCGTTGGCCACCATCTCGTCCTGGAGGCCGTCGCAGTTGTCGTCGATCTGGTTGTATGCCACCTCCGCGGCGCCGGGGTTGACGGCGGCGTTGGTGTCGTCGCAATCGGTGTCGTCGGCCACGTACCCCGCTGGCTGATCGCAGCTCGACGTGCTCACGGAAGGGTCGCCGTACGTGTCGGTGTCGGTGTCGCGGTACCAGACCGTCGCGTCGATCGCGTCGTTGTCCACCACGGTGTCGCAGTCGTCGTCGACCCCGTTGCAGAGCTCGTCCGCGCCCGGGTTCACGCCGCTGGCGGCGTCGTCGCAGTCGGTGGCATCGGCCACGTAGCCGATGGGGGCATCGCAGGAGGTCGTGGTGCTGGCGGCGTCGCCGTAGGCGTCGCCATCGGTGTCGGCGTACCAGGTGAGCGGGTCGATCGCGTCGTTGTCGACGAGGCCGTCGCAGTCCTCGTCCACGCCGTTGCAGAGCTCCACGCCCACGGGGTTCACGGCGGCGTCGGTGTCGTCGCAATCCGTCGCGTCGGCCACGATGCCCGCGGCCGCGTCGCAGGACAGGACCGGCGAGGCGAGGTCGCCGTACCCATCGCCGTCGGCGTCGGTGTACCACGTGGTCGCGTCGGTGGCGTCGTCGTCCACCAGCCCGTCACAATCGTCGTCCACGCCGTTGCAGAGCTCGGTGGCCGCGGGGCTCACCGCGGCGTTTCCGTCGTCACAATCGGAGGCGTCGGCGAGGTAGCCGGCAGGGGCCTCGCAGGAGGCGGTGGTCGTCGCCGGGTCGCCGTAGCCGTCGCCGTCGGCGTCGGCGTACCAGACCAACTCGTCCGTGGGGTTGTCGTCGACCGCCCCGTTGCAGTCGTCGTCCAGCCCGTTGCACAGCTCGGCCGCAGCCGGGTTGACCTGCGCGTCGGCATCGTCGCAGTCGGTGTCGTCGGCCACGTAGCCGTCAGGGGCCTCGCAGCCGGTGCTGACGTTGGACGCATCGCCGTACCCATCGCCATCGGAGTCGGCGTACCAGGCGAGGGCATCGGTGGGGTCGTCGTCCACGAGGCCGTTGCAGTCGTCGTCTACCGCGTTGCAGACCTCGACTCCCGCGGGGCTCACGAGCGCGTCGGTGTCGTCACAGTCCGCGGCGTCGGCCGTGTACCCGACAGGGGCCGAGCAGGCCCAGGCGACGTTGTCGGGGTCGCCGTAGCCGTCGCTGTCGGTGTCGGCGTACCACACGAGCGGGTCCATGGCCTCTTCGTCCACCGTGCCGTCGCAGTCGTCGTCCACGGCGTTGCAGACCTCGATGCCCGCGGGGTTCACGGTGGCATCGGTGTCGTTGCAGTCACTCGCGTCCGCGAGGTAGCCCTCGGGCTGTTCGCAGGCCCGAACGGTGGCGGCGGGGTCGCCGTAGCCGTCGGCATCCGCATCGGCGTACCAGACGTCGCCGTCGACCGGATCGTCGTCGATCTCGCCGTCGCAATCCTCGTCCACGCCGTTGCAGCGCTCTTCGGCCTCGGGGTGCACGGAAGCGTCGCCGTCGTTGCAGTCGGAGCCGGACACCCAGCCGTCCCCATCGCCGTCGACGCCGGCGGCCCCGCTCAGGGTCAGCGCCACGTCCGGCTCGTCGGGATCGTTGCTGACCGCGTGCAGCTCGCCGCCCACGTTCGTCTCGACGGTGGGCAGGAAGCGGATGTGCACCTCCACCGATGCCCCTGGGGGCACGGAAAGCGTGGCGGTGTCGAGCTGGAACGAAGGTTCGGCGTCCTGGAGGGTGAGCGTGCCCGTGAGGTCGCTGCTCCCCAGGTTGGACACGGTGACCGGGAGCGTGAGCTCCTCGCCAAGCTTGAGGATGCCGAAATCGAGCGCCGTGGTGCTCAATTCGATGTCCGGATTCCGCTCCGCGGTGTCGATGTCCCCGCTGTCCTCCGCCGGCGGATCCTGCCCCACCGCGGTGTCCTCCTTGCTGTCCACCACGAGGGTGGCCTCGCATGCGGACAGGGGGAGCAGGAGGCCGAGGGAGAGCAGCAGGGGGATGCGCATGGGCAGGATCCTGGGGAGTTGGGGCCGGTCGATCAGGGCTTGTCGTGGGGCTTGCGGGCTTCGCCGGTGTCGGAGTCGTCGCCGGTATCGTCGTCGTCGTGTGCGCTGTCGTCGTCTCCGCTGTCGTCCTCGCCGCTGTCCCGATCGTCCTCCGTGTCTTGGGCGGTGTCGGAGTCCCCGTGGCCGGTTTCGCCCGTCTCGCCGGGCACCGGGTCCGCGGTTTCGGTCGGGTCGGCGCCAGTGTCGGCAGCGATCGCGCCGGTATCGCTCGCGGCCTCGCCGGCGCCGAAGCGCACCTCGAGCGGCGTGCACGCGAGCGCCACCAGCAGCACGCCCCAGGACCTCACGGCTTGCCGCCTTCGAGCTGGTGGAGCCGAGCCGACACGGCCGCCTGCTGATCTGCGGGCACGCCGAGGCGGAGTGCCTCGACGAGGCTCGACCTCGCCTCTTCCGGATTCACCGCTGCCACACAGTCTGCGAGCATGACCAGCTCTATCGCCCGGGCGGTTCCGTGTTCCCGCAAAGCCTCGAGGTGGGGAAGCGCCGCGACACAACCTGCCGATCGCCAGCCCGCGTGGACCGCCACGTGCAGGAGGTCCTCCTGCCGTGCACCCGCATCGTAACCGAGCGCCTCGCGGGCCACGGCGTACGCCTCCTCGTGCCGGGAGAGCACCGAGAGGGCCTGGGCGCGCACCAGCGCGAGCTCCGCCCGGATCGCGGGGGGAGCCCCGCCGGCGAGGCCGCGTTCGGCGGCTTCGATCACCGCCTGCTCGTTTCCGGGGGTTTCGCCCATGGCCCGGGCGCGCGCGAGGAGCCCAGCCGGCGTGGTGGGCGCGCAGGTGAACGGCCCGGCCGCGGTGACGGAGGCGCTCCGCCCGTCCGCACAACGAACCGCCACGGCCCCGTGCGAGACACGAACCGCCGTGCCCAGGACATCGCGCGTCACCGAGAAGGCCGTGCCCACGACGGCCACCTCGCCTTCGGAGGTTTCGACGGTGAGGGCGATCCCCCGATTGGGGGTGACCTCCACCTGCAGGGTGCCGCGCTGCCACTGGATGCGCGGCGCGCTCCGGGTTCCCATCAGCGTGCCTTCACCGAGGTAGTGCAGCGTGACGAGGTCGGTGGGGGCGAGGTCGGTCCATTCACTGCCGGCCAGCGTGGCCCCGACCGGGGCGGCTTCACTCCACCACGCGTGCACGCTCATGACGAGGAGGGTGAGCGCGGCCGCGGCGGCGACGAGGGGAGGGGCGTAACTTCGCGCCGCCGGTTTGCCCGCGCGAAGTCGGGCGAGCACGCGGCCTTCGGCCCCGCGCGGGGCGCCGGGCAGCATCCGGAAGAGCCGCCGCGACGCGTGCGCCGCAGCACCGTCCTGCGGAAGCCGCCGCATCACGTTCTCCACGCTCTCCGGCGTGGCGGCGGTAGCGCGGGAGAACTCGTTGAAGGCGTCCTTCATGCACCACCATCCATGATCCGGAGTGCGGGGGATTCGAGTCCGAACCGGGGCGCGACGGCGAGGAAGGCCTTGCGCCCGCGGTTGATGCGACTGCGGACGGTCCCGAGCGACAGGCCCAGGAGCTCGGAGATCTCGCTCTCGGAGCGGGCCTCGGCGTCGGCGAGGACGAGGAACACCCGGTGATCCTCCGACAGGCTCTCCAACGCGGCGCGTACCCGCTCGGCCGTTTCGCTTCGCTGGGTCGCCTCGAATGGACTGGCCCGTTCCTCCGAGGGACCGTCGTACGAGGCGCCGGGAAGCCAACGCCGGAACCACGCCCGGCGGCGCTGCGCGGCGAGCACGCGGCGGGTCACCCCGAAGAGCCAGGACCGGAATTGCGCCTCGCCCTGTACGGTGTGGAGCCGGCCGAGCATGACGAGGATGACCTCGTGCGCCGCATCCTCGGGCTCCACGCGCGGGCCGCCGAGCCGGGCGCACCACTGCAGCACATCGGGCAGGACCTCGCGGGTGAGGCGTTCCCGTGCCTGCCGGTCGCCAGCGGCGGCGTCGAACAGGTCGGGGTGGTCCATTCTCGGGGGCCGCATGCCCCTACGGTGCCTGCGAGGAGGACGGACTATCCTTCGATTCGAGGGCGACGGTCAGGCCCGCCCGGAGGACGAGGGGCGGGAGCCGGGTTCGGGACCCGTCGACCACGAGCTCGATGGTCCGCAGCTCGCCCAGTCCCTCCACCCACGGCGACACGCTCGCAGTCGTGCCGATCGGCACTCGCAGTCCCGCCCGCGCGCCGAAGACCGGCGTCCACCCCTCCGCTACAGTCGCCCCCGACTCGGCAAACTGCCGCCAGCCCGCGCCCGCGCGAACCGCAAGGCCGGGGTGCGGGGTGCCGGGCTGCTCTACTCCGGCCAGGGCGGTCAGGTCGAGGTCGGCGACCGTTCGCTCGCCGCCGAGCGTCGACAGCTCTGCGGCGGGGGCGAAGGTGGCGCTCACGCCGAGCTGCCAGGCCGCGCCGACGCGCACGGCGGCGTTGACCTCCATGTCGCCGCCGAGCGTCCCGCCGGGACGGAACCGGACGGCGCCCCCCCCCGCGAGCCAGGGGCGCAGGGGCGGTGGCGGCGCGCGCGTGGGTCGAAGAACCGGGGCGGCAGGGCTCGGCGGCAGCGTACTCGGCCGAGGGGGCGCCGGCGCGGGCGGCACGGGAGCGGGTGGCGGAGGCGCGGGCGGCGGCGGAGCAGGCGGCGACGGAGCGGGCGGGACGGGG
>CAISIK010000164.1 GCA_903885375.1 uncultured Pseudomonadota bacterium | reverse complement strand
CGCGCGAGATCGGCCTTGTCCACCGCGCGCGCCATCGCCTCGGAGAGCTCCACCGAGCCCCCGGTCACCAGACGCGCCAGCTCCTCGTTGAGGAGCTGGTTGCCCTGCGCCCGCCCGGTGGACATCGCCGTGGCGAGCTGGTGGGTCTTTCCCTCGCGGATCATGTTCGAGACGGCGAAGTTCCCCACGAGAATCTCCAACGCGGCCACCCGCCCCCCACCCACCTTGCGGCAGAGCGTCTGGGCCACCACCCCCTTGAGCGTATCGGCGAGAACGGAGCGGACCTGGTCGTGCTGCTCGGGCGGGAAGAGGTCGACGATGCGATCGACGGTGGAGGCCGCCGTGGCGGTGTGCAACGTGCCGAAGACGAGGTGGCCGGTGTTCGCGGTCTCCAGCGCCAGGGAGACGGTCTCGAGGTCGCGCAGCTCGCCCACGAGGACGATGTCGGGGTCCTCGCGCAGGGCGGCCTTGAGCGCGCGGCCGAAGCTCGTGGTGTGACCGCCCACCTCGCGCTGGTTCACCAGCGCCTTGTCGGACACGTGCACGAACTCGATTGGGTCCTCCAGCGTGAGGATGTGGCAGCGCCGCGAGTGGTTGATCGCGTCGATCATCGCGGCGAGCGTGGTGGACTTGCCGGACCCGGTGGGGCCCGTCACGAGCACGAGGCCCTTGGGCTGCTCGATGAAGCTCCGCACCACCTGGGGCAGCCCCAGCTGGGAGAACGTAAGGATTTTCGCAGGAATCTGGCGCACGACGGCGCTCACGCCGTTGCGGTCGCGGAAGAGGTTCATGCGGAAGCGCGCCAGCTCGCGGATGGCGTGAGCGAAGTCCACGTCGTTGTCGCGGGCGAAGGCCTCGGTGGACCGGGCGGCCATCACGGGCGTGAGCATCATGAGGACCTCGTCCTCGCCGAGCACGTCCTGGCCGGGCACTGGGAGGATCTCGCCATCCACCCGCCAACGCGGCGTCTGCTGGGCGCTGAGGTGCAGGTCGGAGGCGCCCTCGGCGACCATCCGGTACAGCAGCGTGTCGAGGCGGTTGGCGCCGGGGGCGGCCCGCACCTTCGATTCGGGCCGGGGCGGCGGCGGCGCGGTGGCCGGACGAGCGCTCAGCATCTCGTTGAAGGCGCCCACCGCGAGGCGGCTGGCCGTGACCTCCATGCCGGGAACGAACTTGCGGATGGCGCCGATCACCATGGAGGAGGGGTGGTCCACGAAGCCGACCTCGAGGCGGTTGCCGCTCTGGCGCAGGGGCATCACGCGGTGGCGCTCGACGAACTCGCGGGGGAGGAGGTCCTGGACAGCGGGCTCGGCTGCTTCGGCGGCGGCCGGCAGGGGAACCGAGCCGGTCGCATCCGCCAGGCGGCGCGCGAGCCCCCGGGCGAGGGCGAGACCGAAGCCCGGCACCTTGTCGCCGAGCACGGTGAAGGTGGCCCGGTCCACGACGAAGAGGCGGACGTCGGTAACGGCCACGACGCTGGCGGTGCGCTTGTCGCCGAGCAGGAGCCCCATCTCCCCGAAGCCCATCGGGGGCTGGAGCACGCTGAGCTCGGCCACCTCGCCGGTGGCGGGCGAGGTCACCTGCACGCGCACCTTCCCTTCGAGGACCACGTACATCGCATCGGACTCATCGCCCTCGCGACACACCACCTCGCCGGCCGTGGCGCGCACGACGCACCCGCGGGTGACCACCTGACCCACCACGTCGGGCCGGAAGCCGGCAAAGAGCACCGAGCTGGACAGGATGCGCGTGAGCTCGGCTTCGACCGAGGAGGTGCGATTTTCGGGCGTCATCGGGAGGCCTTGGAGTTGCGACGCGGACTCTACCAGACCCGCGGGGCCCGTCCTACTCGTCGGGCTCGCCCACGAACTCCTCCACCACGGTGAGCGCGCCGGTGGCATCCCCGGTGAGGATCCAGAGCTGGCCGTAGCCGTCCACGTCGGGTTCCTCGGCGTGGAGCGCGAGGAACAAGGAGGGGATCGTGTAGGAGTGGCCCGAATGCAAGAGCGTGTCGCCGAGGTGATCGCTCAGGATGAGCGCGGCGAGGTCCTCCTCCGGATCCACGTCGATGCGAACGGGCAGGCCGTGGTCCTCCGCCGTCGGCGCCACCGTCTGCTGGGTGCGCAGGAGGTCGGTGGCGTAGACGGCCGAGAGCGGCACGTCGGTCATGCGCACCGCCAGCGCCTCGGCGCGGGCCATCCCCTCCGCGGTGAGCGGCGGGTCGTCGCCTTCGGACTCCTTCTCGGCATGCCGGATGGCGTAGAGCACCCACATGGTGGGGTCGACCGCGGTGTCCTCCGCGGTGTCGGTGTCGGCCCCGGTGTCAGCGGCGCTGTCGCCCCCGCCGGGCTCGCCCGTGTCGGCCACGGGCCGGTCCACCTCAGGCGGCTCCACCACGCCGGAAGGCTCCCCAGGGACGCAGGCGAGGAGGAGGACGACGCTCACCCCAGGACTGTATCCGGCTCGCCTGCTACTCCAGCCACTGTCCGATGCGCGTGCCGCGAGGCTTGCCGAGCCCGGGAACGCCGCCCTCGGCGCAGGGATCGAAGCTCAACCACACCACCTCGGCCTTGCCCCGGATGTAGTTTCGCGGCACGAAACCCCAGTAGCGACCGTCGGCGCTGTTGTCGCGGTTGTCGCCCATGAAGAAATACTGGCCTTCGGGCACCACGGTGGGCCCGTAGTCGCGCGCGTGCATCCCGTAGGCCGTGGTCTGGAGCGTGCTGAACTCCACCCCATCGAGGTGGTTCCGGTACTGCTTCATCGGCTGCGGGTAGCAGCCGCGCACATCGACGTATTCGTAGTCCTCCAGCTGCTCGCGGCCCTGCGCTACGCCGTTGATGTACACGACATCGTCGCGAACCTCGACGGTGTCGCCCGGCATGCCCACGAGACGCTTCACGTAGTCGATCGTGCAGGGCTGTTCGGGCCCCGGCATGAAGGGGATGAGGTCGAGCGTCCAGTCCTTGGGGATGCGCTTGAGGCGGCACCAGGGATCGTCGCTCACCGTGGGCGGGTGGATGAACACATCGATGTCGCCCCGCTGGGGCTCGCCGAGCTCGAGGATCTCGATGTCGGTGAAGGGAACGCGGAGTCCGTAGGCAAACTTGCTCACGACGATGAAGTCGCCGATGGCGAGCGTGGGCACCATCGAGCCGCTGGGAATCTGGAAGGGCTCGATGATGATGGAGCGGATCACCAGCACCGCGAGCAGGGGCGGGCCCCAGCTGCGCAAGACTCCGAAGAAACCCCCCTCCGGCTCGATGGGCGGCTCCCGCCGCAGGTCGATGTCCAGTCCGTCGCTCATCCCTCTCCCGACCGGGGTGGCGGGCGAAGTAGCACGCCATGCGCTACACCGGGAACGTGTCGTTCTTGCGCCGCGTTCGATTGGGCACCGACGTTCCGACCGCCGACCCCGGCGTGGGCCGCGCCGCCGTGGCCGCCGTGTTCGGTCCGGAAAACCAGCTTCTTTTCATCCATCGTGCCGAACGCGCGGGCGACATCTGGAGCGGGCACATGGCCTTTCCCGGGGGTCGCGAGGAGCCGAACGACACCTCCCTGCTCGCCACTGCCATGCGGGAAACGCACGAAGAACTTGGTCTCGATTTGTCCGATGCGCGCTGCCTCGGCTCGCTGAGCCCGCTGCACTCCCCCCGAAACACGCCGGGGCGGCAGCTGCAGGTGGTGCCGTGGGTGTTCGAGGTGGAGTCGTGGCCGGAGCTGCGCCCCAACGTGGAGGTGGCCGGCGTGGTGCGCTTCGACTTCAACCGCTTCCTGCAGCGCGAGGCCCGCGGCACCTTCTTCTACACCTGGCAGGGCGCCGAGATCGAGCTCCCGTGCGTGCGGCTCGACGGCACGCTCCTCTGGGGCATGACGCTCCGGATGGTGGACGAGCTCGTGGAACGCGTGGAGGCCGGGTGATCCTGCCGCTCTTGCTGCTCGGGTGCATGCACACGCGGCCTTCGCCGCCGTGGCCGGAGTCCGTGGCGGTGCGGCTCGAATCGCGGGAGCGCGCGGTGGGAGAGGAGGGCCGCACCTGCAGGTGGGAGGAGGAGTCGCTGTGGGCGGGGGGCCGGCGCCTCGTGGGTGAATCCCCCCCCGACGCCGAGGACTGGTGCCGCGAGCCGAGCGACCACTGGCGTACGATCGATGTCGTCGCCCAGGATGGCCCCTACCTGTCGTTGCTCACCGAAGACAGCGACGGCCGGCGCACCTGCGGCACGCTCGACCTCTCCACCGGCAGCGAGATCGCGCTCTCCACCTACGACGAGAAGCTCGCCGCCCGTCGCGCCCGCAGGGCCGCCCGCCTCCTCGCGAAACATCCGGCGCCCGCCGGCTTCGATGAAAACCGGTTCCTCCTTCGGGAAGGGCATGTCCGCTTCTGCTGGGTCGACGAGCGGGGCGAGCGCCACGATCTGGACGTTCCCTGACGTACGCCCGCCGCGTGGCGAGCTAAGCTCCGGTCCGCATGGAACGAAACCTACTGCAGGAGCTCAAGGTCGGCGCCTTCGTGCTGGCCTTCGCGGCCCTGATCGTGGTGACCGCCTTCGTCCTCGGCGGCGGCACCGAGGCGTTCGCCCGCCGCTACACCCTCCACGCCCGCTATGCCGACGTGAAGGGCCTCAAGCCGGGCGCGGTCGTTCGCCTCGCCGGCATCGATGTGGGCGAGGTCAAGGTCGTGGAGCTCGCGCCCAAGACCGATGACGGCAAGAACGTGCACGTGGTGCTCTCGATCCGCGAGGAGTACCACGACAACATCCGGTCGGACTCCGTGGCGGGCATCAGCAACGTGGGCGTGCTCGGCGACAACATCATCACCATCACCGTGGGCGGCGAAACGGCCACGCCCCTCGCCGACAACGGCGCCATCGGGTCCGCCGAGGCGCTCGACTTCGTCGACTACGCCGACCGCGCCACCGCGATCGTCGACAACACCGCGAGCGTTTCCCACAAGTTCGACCTCATGCTCGGCTCCGAGGAGGAGGCCAAGGGCGCGAAGATCGCCGACAGCCTCTCGCACGTGGAGGCCATGCTGGCCGAGGCCAAGACCGGCAAGGGCGTGCTGAACGTGCTCATCTACGATCAGGGCGCCGGTCGCAAGGTCAAGGAAATCCTCGCGAACGCGGAGCTGGTCACCGCCGACGTGGCGGACATGACGCACGAGGTGCGCGAGGGGGATGGGCTCGCGCACGAGCTGGTCTATGGCGAGGGCGGCGCCGATCTGGCGGAGAAGCTCACCACCTTCACCCAGGAGGCCACCGGCCTCGTGGCGGACATCAAGACGCAGCCCTCCATGCTCCACAGCCTGCTCTACGAGCCCGCCAACGCCGAGATCGTCGACGACCTCCGGGGCACCATGGATGGCGTGAACAGCGTGGTAGCCTCGGTCAATGCGGGCGAGGGCTCGCTCGGCCTCCTCGTGAAGGACCCGCAGCTCTACGAAGACCTGCGCGCGCTCTTCGGCGGCGCCCAGCGCAACGCGCTGCTTCGGGCCTACGTACGCTCCACGATGGCCAACGCGCGCGAGGCCGACGGCGGCGCCTGGGTGGCCCCCGTCGGCGACCCGGCCACCGGCGGTCGCTGAGGCCGTGGCCAACCCCTTCGCCGCCGACCAGGCCCTCGAGCTCTCCACCGTGCGCCGGCTCCTGCGCCCGCGCGCGCTCGCGCTGACCAATGTGCTCTTCCGGAGCGAGCGCCGCTGGCTCTACTTCGGGTTCATCGCGCTCGGACTCTGCTTCTGGGCTGGCCTGTTCGGGGGCATCTACTACCTCGTGGATGTGGCCTGGAGCAAAGGCGCGATGGTGCCGCTGCTCGCCACCGCCTTCCTGAAGGTGCTGCTGATCAGCCTCTCCGGACTCCTCTCCTTCAGCAACGTGATCACCGCGCTCTCGGTGTACTACCTGAGCGACGACCTCGAGCTCATCCTGAGCCTGCCCGCCAGCCGGGCGAGCTTCCATTGGGCCCGGTTTCTCGACACGCTCACCCAGTCCAGCTGGATGATGCTGATCTTCGGCCTCCCCGTGTTCCTCGCGGCGGGGCTCGCCGCACGGGCAGGGTGGCCGTACTTCCTGGCCGTCTTCTACGTCATCCCGTGTCTGCTCCTCATCAGCACCGGCGTGGGCGTGGCCCTCGCCACGGTGCTGGTGAACCTGTTCTCCGCGCGCCGCGCCCGCGACGTGCTGATGTTCTGCGCCGTGCTGCTCATCGCGGCGCTGCTCGTCTTCCTGCGTTCGCTGCGCCCCGAACAGCTGGTCGACGCGCAGGCGTTCAACGATCTCGCCAGCTACCTCGTGGCGATCCGCCTCGAGGTGTTCCGCCACACGCCGCCCGGTTGGGGCGGCGAGGCGCTGGGCGAGCTGCTGCTGAACTCGCGACCGCCCTGGCTCTCGCTGCTGCGGCTCGGGGCGGCAGCCGGCGCCGCCGTCGCCGTGGCGCGCTGGACGACTGTGTGGGGCTTCGACACGGGCTGGGCGCGCAGCCAGGAAGCCAAGGCGGCGCGTTTCCACGCCTCCCGCGCGTTCGATGTCGTCGTTCGCGTGCTCCCCCGCGCCTGGCGGCCCATCGCGGCCAAGGAACTGCGGATCCTCGCCCGCGACCCCTCCCAGTGGTCGCAGCTCCTGCTGCTGGCGGCGCTCTGCGTCATCTACCTCGTGAGCGTCGGTTTCCTGCCGCTTAGCGCCTTCCGCGGCGCCACCGGGCAGTGGCTCCGCGAGGCGGTGAGCTTCCTGAACCTCGGCATGGCGGGCTTCGTGATGGCGGCGGTGGCGGCTCGCTTCCAGTTCACGGGCATCTCGCGGGAGGGCCGGAGCTGGTGGATCCTGCGCGGCGCGCCGGTCGATCCCGTCGTCGTTCTGCACGCCAAGGCCGCGTTCGGGCTCGTCCCCATGGTCCTCGTCGGGCAGGTGGTGGTGGTGGGCAGCGGCTACCTGCTCGAAGCGCGGCCGCTCCTGCTCGCCGCCGAGTCGGTGCTCGCGCTGCTGCTCGCCTGGGCCATCTCTGGCCTCGCCTCGGCGCTGGGCGCGATCTGGCCCGACTTCTCCGCCGAGAACGCGGCGAGGGCGGCCTCCGGCCCGGCTGCGGTGTTCTTCATGGTCATCGCGCAGGTGCTGGTGTCGGTGGTGCTCGCCTTCCTCGTGCTCGCCGCCTACCTCGCCTTCCGCGGCCACAACGTCCCCGCGGCGCTCTTCGGCGTGGTGCCGGTGCTCTTGTGCCTCGCGGTCGGCCACTGGCCCGTGCGGCGCGCGGCCGCCGTGCTCTGGTCGCGGGGGCTCCAATGATCGCCACCCTCCTCCTCGTGCTCCACGCGAGCGCGGCGCCCCAGTACAGCCGTCCCCGCGCCCAATACCTGACGGCGGTGTGGGCCAGCGAGCACGGCGATGTGGAGCGGGCGCGCACCGCTGCGCGAGCGGTGCTCTGGCACGACCCGACCGCCGCCGCCCCCCGGATGCTGCTCGCCGAGCTGCTCCCCGACGACCCGGCCTCCGTTTCCGAAGCCACGGCGCTGCTCGAGGCCGCAGCCCGGAGCGAGGCGGCCCCGGCGGCGGTCTTCACCGCGCTCGGGCAGGTGCACGTGCGTGCGGGGCGCACCTCGGAGGCCGAGGCGGCCTTCGCCGGGGCGCATGCCCGCGGCGGCGGCCCCGACAACGACGCCGCGTGGCTGCTCGTGCTCAACCCCACGGAGGGCCCGCGCCTGCCCGCCGCCATCGAGGTTTCTGCGCGTTGGCAGGCCTCGCCGAACCCGGGCAGCGGGGGCTACGCCCTGCGTGCCCAGCTCGCCCTCGCGGTCGACGACACCAGCGCCCGGCGCGCCTGTTTGGACGCCCTCGCGGCGGCCGAGCTCGCCGAGCCGCTCTCCCCGCGGCTCGCTGCCGAACGTTGTCGCGCCGCCGGTCTCCAGAGCGTTGGGGCCCTCGCCCTCTCGCGGCTGCAGGGCGCCTCCCCGGAGGAGCTGCAGGCCGCCCGCCAGTCCCTCGGAGCCGCCAGCCCATGAAGCGCCCCCTGCTCGCGTTCCTCCTCCTCGCGGCCTGCAAGGAGGTGAAGCCCACCTCGCCCGCCGTGGCCGACCCCGCCGCGCTCGTCGCCCGCGCCCACGCCGAGCCCGCCGCCACCCCGGTCTACAGCGCCTTCAGCGCGCTCCTCCGTCTCCCGGATCAAACCGTGAGCCTGCAGGGCACGATCGTCCTCGGCCCGCCGGATCGTTTCCGCGTGGAGCTGCGTGGGCCGATCGGGCCCGCGCAGGTGATCGTCACCTGCAACGGCACCGACGCCACCGCCTGGATCGCCCCGAAGAACACCTTCGGCACGCTGCCCAACGCCAACGGGAGCTTCGGCACCCTCCTCGGCGCGGGGGAGGGCGTAGGGGGCGCCGCCGTGGCCGCGAGCCTGCTCCTCGGCCGCCTTCCACAGCTCGCCGGCACACCGGACCTGCGCGCCGCGGGGAGCGTGGCCACCTCCATCTGGACCCGCGGGGATGGCGCCCGCTTCGAGGCAAGCATCGACAGTCTCACGGCCCACCTCGTGACCGCCCACGCCACCGACAAGCAGGGCGTCCTCTTGCTCGACGCGGCCTGGGAGCCGGGTGCCTTCCCCGCCTCCATGCACGTGAACCTGCCTACGCTCGGCGTCGTGGCCGATGTGAACTACACCGAGTGGAAGCCCGCCGCGCCCGACCCCGCCCTGTTCGAGGGCGTGGCGCCTGAGGGCGCCGTGCTCAAGACGTTCGACCTCGCGAACCCTCAGCCCGCGCCGTAGAGCAGGCAGCTCTTCCGGGCGCGGTCCCATTCCGGGCGGCCGGCATCCCAGCGGTCGATGAGCTCGCGCACGGACAGGCGGGCTTCGAGCGCGAGGCGCCCCTCCCTCGAGCCGAGGAGCAGGTCGATGGCGATGGGATCGTCCACGAACTCGTAGGTTTCGGTGCGCCACGCGAAGCGCGTGGGGTCGGCGCGCAACGCCGCCTCGATCACCACGAGGCCGAGGCCGAGGCTGTGGAGGCGACCGCGATCGGTCAGGAAGATTTCCACGCCGTGGCAGGGCAGGCCGGCGTGCTTCTGGAAGCGTGGCTCGAACGTGGCCGCGCGGAAGGCCACGCCTTCGAGGCGCGCATCGTCGGCGCCGAGCCGGCACAGGCGGAGGAACTCGGCCGCATCGAGCCAGGGAGCGCCCACGTGGTGGAAGGGGCGGGTGGTGCCGCGGCCTTCCGAGAGGTTGGTGCCTTCGATGAGGCACATGCCCGGGTAGATCGCGGCCGTTTCCAGCATGGGCATGTTGGGCGACGGGAATACCCAGGGCAGGCCGGTGTCGTCGTACCAGGAGCGGCGGTCCCAACCCTCGCAGCGGATCACCTCGAGGGTGCAGCGGATGCCGATGACATCACGGAAGTAGAGCGCGAGCTCCCCCATCGTCATGCCGTGGCGCACCGCGAGCGGGTAGGCGCTCACGAAGCTCTCGAAGCCCGGCTCCACCACGTTGCCTTCGAGCGTGACGCCATCGATCGGGTTCGGCCGGTCCAACACCACGATGCGGGTGCCGGTGGTGGCCGCGACCTCCATCATGTACCCGAGGGTGGCCTGGTAGGTGTAGTAGCGGCTGCCGATGTCCTGGATGTCGAAGAGCACCACGTCGAGGTCGGCGAGGAGCTCGGGCGCGGGCCGGAGGGTGGCCGCAGAGCTACCGTAGAGGGACACCACGGCGGGGCCGTCGTCCTCCCCGTCCACCGAGATCATGTCCTGCGCCGTGGCGTGAAGGCCGTGCTCCGGGGCGAAGATGCGCCGGACGACGATGCCCGCGGCGCGGAGGCGATCGAGCAGGTGATCGAGGTTCGGATCGACCGCGGTGTGGTTGCAGGCCACCCCCACGCGCTTCCCCTGCAGGGAATCAAGATTGTCGAAGAGCCGTTCGAGACCCGTGGAGACCATGCACCCCCCCCGGGGCGCGGATATCCTCTCCGGGATGCTCCTGCTCCCACTCCTGCTCGCCTGCGAAACCGCTCCCGAGGGCGAACACGCCCTCTCCTTCGATGGTGCGCCCGACTGCGCGAGCATCGACCTCGACGAGGCGCCGCCCTCCTCGTTCACGGTGGATGTCTGGGTGCGCGGCGATCCCGATGCCTTCGATGCGCTCCGGCCCATCGTCATGTGGGGCGATGTCTTCACCCTCCAGCAGACCGCCGACTCGCAGGTGCTCTTCACCGTGGGTGCCGAGCAGGTCGGCGCGTCGTACGGCTTCAGCGTACTCGATGGCGTGCTGCACCACCTCTCGGCGGCGTACGACGGCGGAACCGGCACCGTCCGCCTGTTCGTGGATGGCGCGTTCGTCGCCTCGGCCTCCGAAACGGCCTTCGTGGGCGAGGAACCCGACGACCGCATCCAGGTGGGCTGCGCGAAGGCCGCCACCGAGGGCTTCTACGGCGTGATCGACGAGCTGCGCATCTCCTCCGTTCCGCGGCAGGAGGATGACTTCGAGCTGCCCAACGGCCCCTACAAGAAGGACGCCGACACCTGGATGCTCTTCCATCTCGATGAAGGCACCGGCGAAGCGGCCGCCAGCGCGGCCGGGTCCTTCGAGATGCGCATCACCGATGCGGAATGGGTCGAGTTCAGCGTGGCGGGCGGCGAATGAGCCTCCTCGCCCTGCTGGTGGCGTGCGCCGCCCAGGGCACGGCCCCCGTCGCGGAACCGACGCCCGCACCGGTGCCGGCCTCCGAAGGCGCCGCCCCCACCGAAACCACCACGCCCACCCTGCTCGGCGAGGTGCAGGGAATCGCGGTCGTCGGCGATTGGACCTCCGCCGCCTGCGGAGGCCGCACCTACGCGCGCAACATCAGCTTCGCCGTCGACCAGCACTATGCCGCCGTCGACCTCGTCTCCCCCTGCCCGCCCGGCACCACCTGCGTGTGGTCGGGCCTCACGGCCTTCGCCGGCTTGTGGGAACTGCAGGGGAAGAAGCTGCGGGTTCGGGAGGTCGGCGTCCCGGCCACGCCGGGGGGCCCCCGCCCGGCCTTCTTCGAAGCCACGGCGGATGGCAAGCTCGTGGAGAACGGCTGCCTCTACGAGAAGGGCCTCACGATCCCGCCCGGGTACACCGAAGCCAGCGTGAAGCCGAAGCTCGCCGCCGGCTAGCTCGCGGGCTTCTGCCCCACGGCCACGCCGAAGAGCATGTGGTCCACGATACGGTCGCCCACCTGCACGGCGTGCAGCTCGCGGAAGGCGGGGGAAGCGGTGCGGTACACGGCGCGGATGCCCTCGCGGGCCACCTCGGTGATGGCGCCGGTGTTGCTCCACACGTCCACGTCTTCCACGCTCACCCAGTCGTGAACCTCGACGGCCTCGGCGCCGGCCGCGGTGAGCAGGCGGGCGAGGTCCTCGCGGAGGTAGAAGTTGCGGCGCGCCTCGTTGCGGAGGCGGAGGATCTCGAAGTACTCGGCGCGGTCGCCCTCCCCGTACGCACAGAGGTGCACGAGGCACACGCGACCGCCGGGGCGCAGCACCCGCACCATCTCGGCCACCGCTTCGCCATCGCGCATGAACTGCGTGCCCTGCCGGCACACCACGAGATCGAAGCTGCCGTCGGGGAAGGGGAGCGCCTCGGCCGGCGACTCCACGAACTCGTCGATGTGGCCCGCGGCCTGGGCGGCCATCGCGGGGGTGATGTCCACCCCGACGATCCGCGCCACCCGACCCCGGAAGTGGCGGCTGACCTCGCCGGTGCCGCACGCGATGTCGAGGAGCGTGTCGGTGGGCTTCGGCGCCAGATTTTCGACCGTGAACCGGCCCAGTTCGGCGTCGCTGACCCAGTGGCTCGACCGGTTGTAGCGCTCGGCGCGGGCCGTGAAGTGTGCGTGGACGAGGCGGTCTACGGCCATGGGAGCTCCCGGCCGCCCCTACCCCGATGATCGCGCGAGCGCCCATCTGGATAGGGGGAGCGATGCTTCCTCCTCCCCAGGACTCGCCGCTCGATCTGCTGCGGAGCTGCCACGCCAAGATGCGCCAGTTCTCGGTGGGCCTCGAACGGGTGGTGGCTGCGCATGCCGCCGGCGATCCGCGGGCCGCCGAGAGCGCGCCGATCGTGGCCCGCTACTTCCGCGAGGCATTGCCCAACCACGCGGCCGACGAAGACGAGTCGCTCACGCCGCGGCTCGTGCAGCTGGATCTGGCGCTGGCCGCGCTCCTCGCGCGCCTCGCCGAAGAACATCGCCACCTCGACGTCCTCCTCCCGGTCCTGTGCGCCGACCTCGATCGGCTCGGCACCGGCGAAGCGCTCGACGCCGCCGCCTTCGCCGAGCGCGCGGCCGGCGTGGTGGGCCTCCTGCGCGAGCACGCGCGGGTGGAGGAGGAGGCCTGGTTCCCGCTCGTCGACCGGATTCCACCCGCGGAACAGCGTGCCATCCGGCTGGAGATGGCCGACCGGCGAAAGCGCCGCTGAGCGCCCGGCTCAGCCGCCCGTCGTCTCCACGTCGGGGAGGGCATCCACGCCGCCGGCCGGAAGCACGCCCGTGAAGTCGAGCCGCCCCTCGCGCGCGGGCGGGCACCAGAAGTAGCTGCCGCTGAGCGGGCGCGAGAAGGAGAGGAGACCGTCCACCACGCCGTCGTCGAGGCCGAGCATCCGCCGGAGCACGCGCTCGAACCGATCGAGGTCGGCGCCGTAGGCCACGAAGTAAAGCCCGGCCCGCTGCGCGCTCGCCCAGGGCATGGAGCGCCGAAGCATGAAGGCCGGTGGGTCGAAGCTCTCCTGCGCTGCCCGCTTCACGTGGGCGCTGGGGGGCGCGTCCTCCAGCTCGCGGTTGTCGTGCAGCGAGCGTCCCATGAGGTGGTCGCGCGCGGCCGGAGGGAGCGCCGCGAACGCCTTCATGTCGTGCTCCCATTGCATCGCCGCACCGAAGCTGCCGCCCGCGAGCGGCCCCTCCTGCACGAGCGCCGCGGCGAGCGCGGCTTCGCCCGCGGGGTTCTCGGTGCCATCCTCGTGGCCGGTCAGATCGCGGCCGCCGCGCCAGGTGAAGGTGGCGAGGTCCTCCACCCACTGGAGCCCGCCCGGAAGCTGGCTCGTGAGCGCGCACACCCGGTCGTACACCTCGGCCGCCGACTGGCCGCCCACGTAGGCCCACACATCCGCGGGGCTCACGGCGAGCGGCGCGCCCTCCGCCAGCGCCAGCGCGGGAAACTCGCGGAGGCCCGGAATGTTTCCGCCGAGCGCCTTCACGAACGGCAGGCCCAGCCCCACCACGGTGTGGTTGCCCACGTCGAGGGAGAGGAGCGCCCGGAGGAGCGGCTTTCCCTGCTGGGGGGAAGTGAGACGAAAGCTGAGCACCTGGGCCGACGGCCAGGGCGGGAGCAGGACCGCCGGCTGGACCGGGAGGCTCACGCCCGGAAGGCCTGGGCCAGATCGGCCACGAGGTCGGCGGCCGTCTCGATGCCCACGCTCAGGCGGATGAGGCCGTCTTCGATGCCGGCCGCGCGCCGCTTTTCCGGCTCGATGCTCGCGTGGGTCATGAGCGCGGGGGTCTCGATGAGGCTCTCCACGCCGCCGAGGCTCTCGGCGAGGGTGAAGAGCTTCGTAGCGGCCACGAAGCGGCGGGCGCGGTCGAGGTCGCCCCGGAGGTCGAAGCTGATCATGCCGCCGAAGCCGCTCATCTGCCGACGCGCCACCGGGCTGTCGAAGGGGTGGTAGACCCGCGCCACGTCGGGATGCTGGCGCAGGAAGGCGAGCACCACCTCGGCGTTGGACTGGTGGCGGTCCATGCGGACGCCGAGCGTCTTTACGCCGCGCAGGGTGAGCCACACGTCCTGCGGGCCGGGAACGGCGCCGGCCGCGTTCTGCAGGAACTTCAGGGGCTCGTAGAGCGCGGCGTCGTTCACCGCGAGGAAGCCGCCCACGACATCGCTGTGGCCGTTGATGTACTTCGTGGTGCTGTGCACCACGATGTCGGCGCCGAGCGCGAGCGGACGCTGGAAGTAGGGCGTGGCGAAGGTGTTGTCGACCACGAGCAGCGCGCCCACGGCCTTGCAGCGGAGCGCCACGGCCTGGATGTCGGAGACCTTGAGGAGCGGGTTGGTCGGCGTTTCCAACCACACCATCCGCGTGCCGGCCGGGATGGCCTCGTTGGCATCGGCCATGGAGAAGTCGGCGTAGCGGAAGTTCATGCCCCAGGGCTTGAGCACCTTGTCGAACAGGCGGTAGGTGCCGCCGTACACGTCGTCGCCGCAGATCACGAGGTCGCCCGGCTTGACCAGGGCGCGAAGGATCACGTCGGTGGCGGCGAGGCCGGAGGAGAAGGACAGGCCGAAGCGCGCACCCTCGAGCGCCGCGAGGCAGGCCTGCAGCGCGGTGCGGGTGGGGTTGTCGGTGCGGCTGTACTCGTAGCCCTTGTGCCCGCCCACACCATCCTGGGCGTAGGTGGACACCTGGTAGATGGGCGTCATCACGGCGCCCGTGGTGGGGTCGGGCTCCTGCCCGGCGTGTACGGCGAGGGTGTCGAATCCAGCGAGGTCGGTGGCCATGCAGGCAGCTAACCCGCGGCCCCCGCGCGGGGACAGGCGGGCAGGCAGGGTTCGGGGTTACCATGGCCGCGATGGTCCTCGCCCTCGTTGCCGCCCTCGCAATGGCCGCCGATCCGGCCCCTGCCGAGGGAACGAGCGAGGCTGCGCCGGCGGGCGAGTCCGAACCCCCCGCCGAGGCGCCCGCCGAGCCCCCGCCCGCGCCGCCTCCCGCCGCCCCTGCGCGAGTGGTGTACGACGTGGTGGTGGTGAAGAAGGCCGAGCCGAAGGTCTACGACGTGGGCGTGGTCGTGGCCGCCCCGGCCGGCATAGCGCCCGCCGACTCCTCCTCCGGCGCAGCGGCGCCCGCCCCCGCCGCACCCACGCTCGGGGGCGACATCACCCCCGCCGCCGCGGCCAGCGCCACGCCCCCGCCGCGCCCACCCGCCGAGGCGCCCACGCCCCTCCCGGTCCTGTTCCCCGCCGAGCCCGCCGCCGTGCAATCGCCGCCCTCGCCGGCCGGCCAACCCGCCGACGCCGGCCTCCCCGCCTCCGCGGCGGAGCGCTGGGCCGCGGCGGCCGCCGCCGAACGCACGGCCGCCCCTCCCCCCGAGGCCGCTGCGCCGGTCTCCGCCGCCCCCGCCCCTCCGGGCGTGAACCTCAGCCTCCGGGGCACCACCAAGTGGTCCGTGCGCGACGCCGCGGGGAGCCGCTATTCCACGGTCCAGTTCGCGCGCCTCGTGGGCGACACCGCCACGCTCCGCAAGCTCGAGAACGAGCGCGTGCTCGCGAAGACCGGCCAGATCGGCGTAGCGGTGGCGGCCGGCGGGCTCCTGCTCGCGAGCCTCGTCGTGGCTACCGGGAGCTTCGGCGAGCCCTCCATCACCGACTACTCGGTCGATCCGGCGCCCTACGCCACCGAGGAGGAGTACACGGCCGCCACCGACTTCGCGAAGGGCCAGTACGACAAGGCGGTGGCGAGCTGGCAGGAGCAGCGCCTCGGCACGGCCCTGTTCCTCGGGGGCTCCGGCGCGATCTGCTTTGCGGTGATGCCCTTCGTGGGGCGTGACAACGACCGCCGGGAGGACCTCCCGAACGCCGTCTACACCCGCGAGGAGGCCACCCGGCTCATCGACGCCTACAACACGGCGCATCCGGCCAGCCCCCTGCCGTCCGATGCTGCCGCCGCCCCCCCGGCGGCCGAAGCGCCGGCCGGGGCAGCGCCCGCTCCCGCGCTGCCTGCGGAACCCGTCGGCGTGGCCCCCGGCGTTCAGGTACAGCCGCTCGTGGGCGTCGGCTTCTTCGGCCTCCGGGGAGCCTTCTGATGCCCGGGTTCTCCGCCGACATCGAGCTCGTCCGGCCCGCATTCAGCCCCGGCGACACCCCGGCCGTCGACATGGCGCTCCCCGGCGAGCCCGGCACCATCACCGTCGGCTCGCTGGTGCAGTTCGAGGACTCGCCGCTCGTGCTCTACCGCTACGGCGACGACCAGGGCTCGGTGATCGACGGTCGGATCGGCCTCACGGTGGGCGCCAGCCTCGACTTCAGCAAACACTTCGCGGCGCGCGTGGCGCTGCCGATGGCCTACGATCTGCCCGGCACGCAGACGGAGTTCACGGGCGAGCCCTTCGGCGCGGGCGATCTCTCGGTGGGCATGCGCGCGCACGTCGGCCGCTGGGGCCCGGTCGATCTCGGCGCCCACGCCGATCTGCTCGTTCCCGTCGGGGCCACCGAGGCCTGGAAGGGCGAAGGCATGGTGCGCGGCGTGCCCGGCGTGCTGGCCGCGTTGACCTGGGGCCCCCTTTCGCTCCGCAGCGACACGGCCTTCATGCTGCGGTCCGGGGTCGACACGGGCGCCGACTTCACGCTCGGCAGCGAGCTGATGCAGAACGCGGCGCTGGTGGTGTCGGTCTGGGAGGACCACCTCGCGGTGCACGGCGGCGTCGCCTCGCGCGTGGGCCTCGCCACCCTCACCGCGGGCGGCGCCGAGAACGTGGCGGAGCTCATGGCCGGCGTCGAGGTGCGGCCGCACCCCGACTGGTCGGTGGATGCGGGCTTCGGGCGCGGCCTCACCGAAGGCTACGGCACCACGCGGCTGCGGGTGATGGCGGGCGTCACGTGGAGCAAGCGCCCGCGGAAGCCGGAGCCGGCCCCCGTGGTGGCCACCTTCGTTCCCCCGCCCGATGCGCTCCCCGACCAGGTGTTCATCGAGGAGCTCGCCAAGCCGCCGCCCGCCAAGCTGCCGTGGGAGGCCACCGAGCTCGCGCGCGTGGAGCAGGACCAGATCGTGATCCGCGAGCCCATCCAGTTCGAGTTCGCCAAGGACGTGATCCTGCCCGTTTCCCTCCCCACGCTGACGTACGTGGGCGGCCTGCTCAACGAGCACCCCGAGATCGTGCACATCGTGATCGAGGGGCACGCGAGCGAGGAAGGCAGCTTCTACTACAACTACGACCTCGCGAAGAAGCGGGCCGACGCCATCTGGCGCGCGCTCATCGAGGCCGGCGTGTCGCCCACGCGCATCTCCACGCGCTCGATGGGCGAGGTGGAGCCCCGCAACGTGGGCGAGGACGAAGGCTCCCTCGCCGAGAACCGACGCGTCCAGTTCCACATCGTGAAGCGACTCGCCCCTGGCGAAAAGCCGCCGGTGTACAAGCTGGAGATCAAACAACCGTGGACGGGCGATCCCCAGACGCTCCCCACCCCGCCCGCGCCGCCGGCGCCCATCGGCCCCGACGGCAAGCCCGTTCCGGTCGATGCCGAAGGCCGCCCCCTCCCGGCGGCACCGCCCCCGGCGCCGGGCGACCTGCCCGACGAGAAAGACTTCGACGACGGCGAGGAGACCCCATGATGTTCCTCCTCCTCGCACAAGCGTTCGCCGACACCGAGTGCAGCAACGACCTGTACCAGGACATCAATTGCAACTCGATCGGCGTGTACGACGAGCAGCCGGTGGACCTCACCGACCCCGACTGCCTCGCCAACATCGACCCCACCACCGGCGAGCCCTACGCGAACCAGGACTACTACTACGACTACGCCTCGTTCGGCTGTGCCTACCTGCTGGTCAGCCAGGACGTCGACGGCGACGGCATGAGCTACGGCGCCCAGCCCATCCCGCCCGACGCCGAGTTCCCCGACAAGATCGCGGTGCTCCTCTGCGACAACTGCCCGTTCGTGTACAACCGCGACCAGTCCGACGTCGACTGCGACGCCGTGGGCGACGTGTGCGACAACTGCCTTGAGGACCCGAACACCGACCAGTCCGACCTCGACTTCGATGGGCTCGGCGATGTCTGCGACATCTGCCCGCTCTGGCCCGACCCCGGCCAGGAGGACCGCGACCAGGACGAAGCCGGCGATGCCTGCGACAACTGCCCCTACCTCGCCAACCCCACGCAGGACGACGCCGACCTCGACCTCATCGGCGACGAGTGCGACAACTGCGTGGTCACCCCCAACGGCAACCAGGACGACACCGACGGCGATGGCTTCGGCGATGCTTGCGACCGGTGCCCGCTCGACGACACCGTGACCACCCAGGACCGCGACCAGGACGGCCTCGGCGACAAGTGCGACAACTGCCCCGACGTGCTCAACGTGGACCAGGCCGACGTGGACCTCGATGGGGTGGGCGACCCCTGCGACGTATGTGTGTTCACCTACGACCCCGAGCAGTACGACTCCGACGGCGAAGGCATCGGCGACCTCTGCGACAACTGCCCCAGCGTGGAGAACTTCGCGCAGGTCGACTCCGACGAGGACGGCTACGGCGATGAGTGCGACGTCTGCCCCACCGTGAAGGACGACGCCCAGCTCGACACCGACCGCGACGGCGTGGGTGACGCCTGCGACAACTGTCCCTCCATCCCCAACGCCGATCAGGACGACACCTCCGACGGCGATGGCATCGGCGATGCCTGCGACAGCTACAGCCTCCGCGGGGGCGGCTGCCGCGACGCCTCCAGCGGCCTCCTGCTCGCGTTCCTCGTGGCGGGGGCCGGGCGCTTGCGCCGGCGCGCGGTCAGAACGGGATCGTGATCCCGATCTTCACGGCCTTCTTCTCCATGTCGTAGCCCACGAGCACCGGGAGGCCCTTGTACTGCACGCCCAACTGGGGCGTCAGGCTGTTCTTGCCGGTCTTGAAGTCGTACTGGTGCTCCGCGCCGGCGAGGAGCGCGGTGTCCTTGTTCAGGAACTTGGCGCCATGGAACTTCGTTTCGAGCTGGCCGCCCTTGTCGCCGCCCCAGGTGAGCTTCTGCTGCCAGCGCAACCGAACGTCCGAGAGCGTCTCCTCTACCATGAGGCTGAGCGCGTTCTCGCTCGTGCTGCCCTTGTGCTTGTACTCCAGCAGGAAGGACTTGAACTCGTTGGGGTCCTTGAACCCGTAGAAGGCGCCCACCTCGAGGAGCTTGGGATCGCCCAGCACCGCCGAGAGGCTGCCGCCCGCCCGGTGGTTGCCCCAGGACTTCTCCACTTCGCCCTTGAGCGTGGTGCCGCCCGCCATGGAGGAGAGCTGCGCATCGAGCTTGGCGGTGAGGTCGGAGCGCTTGAACGCGAGCCCCATCTGGAGCTTGTCGCTCTCCTGCAGGCCGTAGGCGCCGCGGGTCACGTCGTGGCTGAAGCCGGCGTAGCCGCTGAGGTCGCCCTGCTTGGCATCCACCCGCATGCCCGCCTGCGAGGTGCCATCGCTGCGGCCCTCCATGGTCTGGCGGAGCTGGTAGCCTTCGCCCGCGTAGAGCGCGGTGCGCCCGAGGCCGAGCACGCCGGTGCCGGCATCGAACTTGAAGTCATCGGTGGTGGTGGTGCGGCCATCCTGCCGGGTGAGCGAGAGGCTGCCGATGAGGCCCTTCCCTCGCTCCTTGGTGGCCTTGCCGCGGAGCTCGGTGCTCTCGTCGGTCTTGAGCACGCCATCGAGGCCCACGAGCTTCAGCCCCTGCTCGTCGACCTTGCCATCCACCGACAGCTTCCGCCCCTCGCCACCGAGCGTGAGGCTGGCGCCCCCCTCGATCTTGCCTTCCTTGTCGGCCTCGATCGAGGCCACGAGTGGGCCCGCGGCGTAGCTGATCTTCGCCTTGAGCTTCTCCAGCGTGATCTGGCGGAGCCGGCCGAGCTTGGCCTCCACATCCACGGTCACGCGCTTGCCGAGCTTGAACTGCTTGGCCAGCTCCGGAATGGGGGCGTTGGCCAACACGGCCCCGGCCGCCGCGAGCAGCGCCACGGTGAGTACGGTGCGCGGGTGGGCGCCCGTCCAGCTGGCGAGCTTGCCGGTGAGCGCCGGGCCATACTTCTCGAGGAGGGACTCCACCAGCGGCGAGGCCGCCGCATCGAGCATCACGCCGAGGTTTTCCAGCGCAGCCGGGTCGGCCTCCACGCCGTCGATCTTGTCGAGCTGCCCCGCCATGGAGCCCATCGCCGAGGTGACCGCCTTGCGAGCCTGGGCGGAGAGCTTCTCGTAGGTGAGGATGTCGGCGATGGCGCCGTAGAGCTTCTTGCCGAGGAACTCGCCGAGGGCGCTCTCGTAGTTGGCGAGGCCCGAATCGCCGCCGCCGGCCGCCACCTCTTCCTTGGCCGCCTCGTTGCCACGCGGCTGGAGCTGCCGCTCGGTCGGCGTGGGCGCCACCTCCGGGGTTTCCGATTTGCGCGGCGCTTCGAGCGACTGGGCGGGCATTGGACAACCGTACGTCACAAGGGCGCCACCCGCCACGGCCGCCGAAAAGTTCGACAGGATGCGCAAGCGGGAGGCGCACGCCCCTCGCCCGGCCGGCGCCGGGCCGGTCAGGTGCCCGACGCGAGCCAGTCCACGAGCTGATCGAAGGTTCCGCCGAATCCCCCCTGCATGCTGGCGTGCATCCCCGCGAAGAACGCGAGCTCCGCGGCCGAGGCGCGGATGGGCCGGCCGCGCAGGACGAGGCGGGTTCCCTCACCCTCCGGGGTGAAGGTGGCGGTGTTGAATATCTCCAACGGAAAACCCGGCGCGATGGGGGCCGCGATGATTTCGCCCCGTTCATCGGCGAAGGAGTTGATCCACGACAGCCGCCGCTCCGGCTCGATGGCCCGGAAGTGGAACCGGCCCCACATTGGGGGCGCGCCGCCCGGGGGCAGCATGGCGTAGTGGAACAGGCCCCCCGGGCGCAGGTCGAAGGACTCCACGCGGAGGCCGAGCCCCTTCGGGCCCCACCAGCGCCCGAGCTGGTCGGGGTCGGTCCACGCCTGCCATACGCGGGAGACGGGGGCGTTGAGCCGGCGCTCGATGACGAGATCCACCGTGGCGGCGGACTCCAGCGCCTCGCCGAGCTTCTCGAGCGTCTGCCGCCCGCCTTCCACCGCCCCCGAACGTTTGACCGCCTCGGCGATCTCGACCGTCCGACAGACCAGGCGCATCGTGACTTCCGTGCGCCCACCGAGGTCCGCGAACTCCACGGTCACGCGGTACACGTCAGTCCCATCCTCCACCCCGGAGTCGAGGTCGTACACCAGCCGTTCGTTGGTGACGATCTCGAGGTAGCGCGTGCGGTTGGGGTAGGCCCCGTACTCGGGGTGGGTCATCGTGTAGCGCCACTACCCGCCCACGCGGAAGTCCATCGCCAGCGTTTCCGTGACGAAGCCGCGGGGCCCCATCCAACGATCGAGGTGCTCGGGGCGAGTCCACGCCTCGAACGTGAGGTCGCGCGGGGCGTTGAAGGTGCGGGAGAACGCGATCTCTCGATCGGCCGTGGAGCTCATGGCGTCTTTTCCTGGGAGAGGGAGTGGAGGTGGGCATCGAGCCGGTCGAAGGACTCTTCCCACTGACGGCGGTAGTCGTGCAGCCAGGCGGTAGCCTCGAGGAGCGGTGCCGTATCGGCGCGATAGCGGCGCTCGCGCCCGCGCCTAGCGCCGCGAACCAGCCCGTTGCGGGCGAGCACCGCGAGGTGCTTGGTGACGGCCTGCCGTGACATGCCGGTGCCTTCGGCGAGGGCCGAGATCGATCGCTCCTGATCGGCGAGCCGCGCCATCAGGTGCAAGCGGGTGGCATCCCCGAGGGCCGCGAAGACCGCGGCCGAACGCATCGAGTCCTGCAACTGCATGGTCGCCCATGTCACCCGGCCCCGGCCGTCACGCAACCATTTGGTTGCTCTTTTGCGTCCGCTCACGATGTCGTCACCGCGCGGAGTTGACGTTTCACCGCCGGGTGTCTACCCCTTGGACGACAGAATGAATCATCATTCACTCGAGGCATCATGGAAATCCAGCTCAAGGAGCGACTCACCCGCACCCGCGAAACCCTGCGCCAGCGCAGCGAAGACCTGCGCCACCGCGCCGAGCTCCGCGTCGAAGGCGGCCGCGGCCGGCTGGCGCTCGCGGAGGCCGCGATCCTCGAAGGGGCGGCCAATGCCCTGGCCCGCGCCCGCGAATCGCTGGGCGAGCGCGCCGCGTTCACGGAGCGCGGCGAGCGGGCGCTGCGCGAGGCGCTGGTCGAGCTTCGGGCGGGCCACACGGCCACCCTGCCGATCGCCCACTACGACACCCTCGGCGTGAAGCAGGCGCTGCCCCTCTTCGCGGCGCTCGACCTCGCCGAGCTCCGCACGCTGCGCGCGTTCGAGGCGCGTCACAAGGACCGCGTCACGCTGCTCCGCGACCTCGATCGCCGCATCGCCCAGCTCCAGTCGAGCTGAGCGAGGCGCGTCAGTCGGCGCAGTCCGCGAGGAGGTCGTACTCCACGAGGATGTGCGCCCCGGGCTCGGGCACGGCCGCCGCTTCGAAGACGACGGCCTGGCCGGCGTCTTCGTACGTCCAGCCGCTCGTGACCACCGCGCCGTCCACCGTGACGACAAGCGTGGCGGGGTCGGGCGGCGAGGAGAGCCCGAAGCGGTCGGTCTGTCCGGTGGAGGACAGGACCGCGATCGCCTCGAAGTACGTGCTCCAGTCGGCCTCGCAGATGCTCAGGAAGGCCCCGTGGGTGGCGATCGCCGCCTCGTAGTAGCCGTAGCCGGGGTCGGCGGTGCCGCAGCCGTTCGGCACGTCGCCCACGATGGCCGTGATCGCCGCGTTGGGCGCCACCGCCTGGATGGTGGAGACGTAGCCGGTGTAGCTGCCGGGCGACTGGTCGGGCTCGTCGCTCACCAGCACGATGCTGGTCTTGCTGTCGGCGCGCAGGAAACCTTCGTTGCACTCCCCCGGCACCGCCCGCGAGATGCCGCCCGCCGCCACCGTGAGGCCGGCCTCGGTGTACCGGCCACCGGCGCCGCGGACGCCCTCGAGGAAGGCCGACTCGAGGTTCGGCGTTTCGGGCGTGAGGATGCCGGTGTTGCTGCAGCCCGTGTCGCGCGTGGAGATGATGATCTGCCAGTCGAGATCGAGCTTCTCGAGCATCGCGACGAAGCCCGAGAAGTTGGCGATCATGTTGTCCTGATCGTCGGCCATGCTGCCGGACTGATCCACGTAGAAGAAGATGTCCGTGCGGTCCCAGGGACCATCGCCCTGCCAGAACTCGTCGGCCACCGAAGCATCGAGGGTACCGCTGCCGGTGAGTGAGACCGTGGTGGTGTCGACCAGCGAGTTGCTGGTGATCCAGATCTCGCCGCCGTACTCCTCGGCCGCCTCGGGGGTGAAGCGGAGATCGAGGGCCACCGACTCGTCGGGGCCGAGGTAGGCGGGCAGGAGCGAGGAGTCGAGCTCGAAGCCATCGGCCGTGGTCACGGCCTTGTCGACGACGAGCGTGCCGTTGCCGATGTTGGTGAGGGTGAGCGGCTGCTCCCGCGGACATTCGAGGAGCACGGATCCGAAGTCGTAGGGGTTGGGCGAGACGTACAGCTGGGGAATCTTGCCGCTCCCCGACAGGGGCACCGTGAGCACGCCGCTGTCGGGGTCATCGCTCGTGACGACGAGGCTGGCGAAGTCCTCCGGGTTGACCGGTGTGAAGGTGACCGGGAGGCTGAGCTTGGCCCCCGGGGCGAGCGTGGCCGACGTTTCTTCGGTGCCCACGCCGAAGGCGGTGGTGCCCGAGAGCACGAGGTTGGTGATGTGAAGGTCGAGCTCGCCGCGGTTCTCGATGGTGATGGTCTGCGAGGACTCGGACCCCGGATCCGCCATCTCAAACACGAGCGCATCCGGCTCCACCTCGATGTCGGGCAGGAGCTCCACCTCACCCTTGTCCTTCGTCGAGGGCGTGAACTCCTGGTCCACCGGACAACCCACCAGTACCAACAAGGCGAACATGCGCGCTCCCACGCCCAGCAGGGTAGCCCAGCCCGGCGAGGGCCGACAGCCTGATCTCGAAGTCGCACCCCGAATGTGCGGGCGAGGGGGCTCGGGGTGCTATGCTCCGGCGGGTATGAATCGTCGCGAGCAGATCGCTGCCCTCGTCCGTGAAGAGATGGCCGGGCACCCCGTGGAGCATGCCGACCCCGATCGTGGGCATCCGCTCGTACTCTCCCCCTATGGCGCGGAAGAGGTGATCGGCGCCATCGAGGTGCTCCTCTCCACGCGGGTCACCATGGGCGAGCGCGTGCGCGCCTTCGAGGAGGAGTGGGCGCGCTACTGCGGTTCCGGCCACGGCGTGATGGTGAACAGCGGCAGCTCGGCCGTGCTCCTGATGCTCGCGGCCATGGTGGAAACGGGCCAGCTGCAGCCGGGCGATGAGGTGCTCTGCCCCGCCGTCACCTGGTCCACCTCGCTCTTCCCCATCGCGCAGTGCGGGCTCGTGCCGGTGGTCGTGGATGTGGACCCGAAGACGTTGTGCATCAGTCCGAAGAGCGTGCGGGAGGCCCGTGGGCCGCGCACCCGCGCCGTGCTCGCCGTCCACCTGCTCGGCCAGCCCGCGGACATGGCCGCGTTCGACGATCTGATCGTGCTGGAGGATGCCTGCGGGGCCCACGGCGCGATGTACCAGGGTCGCCGGGTAGGAGGCATCGGCCGCGCGGCCGCGTTCAGCTTCTTCTTCTCGCACCACATCAGCACGATCGAAGGCGGGATGATCGTCACGGAGGACCGCGCCTTCGCCGACACGCTCCGGTCCCTTCGAGCGCACGGGTGGGTGCGGGAGCGCTCCGACCGTGCCGACTGGGCAGCGCGGTGCCCGCAGGTCGACCCCCGCTTCCTCTTCGTGTCGAGCGGCTACAACCTGCGCCCCACCGAGATTGCCGGCGCGTTCGGTCTCGTGCAGGCCCGCCGGCTTCCCGCCTGGCTCGAACGGCGGCGCGCGAACCACGCCGCCTGGTGCGCGGAGCTCGCTTCGCTCGTGGAGGTCTTCCCCGAAGCGCCCGGCACCGAGCACGCCGGCTTCGCCTTCCCGATGATCACCTCCGGCGACCGTGCTTCGCTCATGGCGGCGCTCGAGGCCGAGGGCATCGAAACGCGGCCGATCTCGGGCAGCAACCTCGTGCGCCAGCCCGCCTTCGAGCGGGTGGTCGGTGCGCGCGCCCCCGTCCCCCTCCCCGTCGCCGATCGCGTGCACACCCACGGCCTGTTCGTCGGCAACCACCACGCATTCGGCCCCGCCCACGGCGCGCGGCTGCGTCGCATCATCGAGCGTTGGAGCCAAGCATGAAGGTCGTCGTCACCGGAGGCGCCGGCTACGTCGGTAGCGTCCTCGTCCCCCATCTCCTCGGGCTGGGGTATCGGGTGCACGTCATCGACACCCTGAAGTTCGGCATCGAGCCCCTGTTCGGCTCCTTCATCCAACCCAACTTCAGCTTCCGCCAGGGCGACATCCTCGACATCCCGGCCCTGCGCGCCGACCTCGCCGATGCCGACGCCGTGGTGCACCTCGCCGCCGTGGTGGGCTACCCGGCCTGCAAGAAGTGGCCCGACGAAGCGCGCCGCACCAACCTCGACGGCACGCGCGCCGTGCTCGACCACCTGCGCCCCGAAGCCCGCTTCATCAACTTCTCCACGGGCAGCAACTACGGCGAGGTCCTCGGCGTCTGCGACGAGAACACCCCGCTGAACCCGCTGTCGTTGTACGGGGAGACGAAGACCGAGGCCGAGCAGATGGCGATGGCCCGCAAGAACTCGGTGGCGCTCCGCTTCGCCACGGCGTTCGGCCTCTCGCCCCGCCTTCGCCTCGACCTGATGATCAACGACTTCGCCTACCAGGCCCTCGTGAACCGCTACCTGCTGGTGTACGAGCGCCACTTCCGCCGCACCTTCATCCACGTGCACGACATGGCCCGCGTGGTGCCCCACCTGCTCACCCACTGGGATCGCGCCCGCGATCAAGTGCTCAACGTGGGCCACGAAACGATGAACTACACCAAACA
Organism: uncultured Pseudomonadota bacterium; assembly: GCA_903885375.1. Lineage (GTDB taxonomy): Bacteria > Myxococcota_A > UBA796 > UBA796 > SXON01 > SXON01. The sequence continues at coordinate 536 of CAISIK010000164.1, read as the reverse complement.
GGACATCACGCACCTGCTTCAAGAAAAGCTGAAGTTCCACTTGTACTTCGCCGATGTGGGCAGCGATGAGGACAAGCGCGACTACGAGGTCAGCTACGCGCGTGTGCGCGGCCTCGGCTTCGAGGTGGCGGTCGACATCAACCGTGGTCTCAACGAGCTGATCGGGGGGTTGAGCCACGTTCGCATCCGCAACCCCTACAGCAACGTGTAGGCATGTCGGTCCGGGCCGCGGAAAGACTCGAGCTCCGCAACCGGCGGGTGGTGGTCACGGGCGGCCACGGGTTCCTCGGCCGGCACGTCCTGTCTGCCCTGAAGGACCGGGGCGCGGAGGGCATCGCCCTCGGCCGCGCCGAATGCGACCTCACCGACCCCGCGGCCACGCGCGCCGCGCTCACGGCCCTCGCCCCCTCGATGGTCGTGCACACCGCCGCCGCGGGCGGGGGCATCGGCTGGATGAAGGACCACCCCGCCACCGCGCTCCGCGAGAACGTGCTCCTCAACACGGCGGTGCTCGATGCCTGCCGCGAGGCCGGGGT
>CAISIK010000163.1 GCA_903885375.1 uncultured Pseudomonadota bacterium | reverse complement strand
TTCAAGCGAGTCATGATGTCGAACACCTGTGCGGACTCCGGTGGGCACCCGCCTGCTACCGGAGTCCGCGAAGGGAAGCCGGCGGGTCTGTACCCGCCATCTTTTCCGGATCATCAGCCGCCATCTTTTCCGGATTCCACAATCGCGAGTCAGTTACTGTCGTCCATGGTCGGTGACTCCGGGTACCCGTTACCGCGCGGCGCGATCCGCCGCTGGAGCACCGGCCGCCTCATCCAATCTCAGGCCCGCCTCAAGGCCCCACATCGCCCTCCCCAACCGGCGTATCCGCGTGCCACGCGCGGAAGGCGGCGGCCCAACCGCCGGGGTCGGCGGCGTAGCGGGCGCGGGCCTCGGGGTTGGTGTTCATCAGGCGGTCGAAGCGCAGCCGGGCGGCGAGGAGGGCGAGGACGCGCAGCCCCGCGGGGTCGACGGCGAGCAGCTCCGCGCGGAGCCCGTCGGGCAGCGCGGAGTCGAGGAGGAGCGCGGCGCGGGCCGCGGCGGGGTCGGCGGCGCGGAGGAGCGGCCCGAGGGCCTCCTCCCAGGTGCGGGGCGAGCTCATGCCACCGTCTCCGTGATACGAATGATACATTCGGCGAGGAGGGATGTGTCACCCGCCTCCACGGTGCCTTCCTGCCGTTCGAGCGTGACACATCGGAGGTTCGGGCAGTGCGGCAGCACCGCCTCGAAGAGGCTCCAGACCTCGTTGGGAACGTCGTGGTCGTGGCTGTCGAGGCGGATGCGTCGTCCGGCGCCCCAGGTGGCGGGGGCGTCGTCGCCGCCGGAGAGATGGAGCTCGATGACCCGGTGAAGCGGGGCGCGCGCGAGCCAGGCTTCGGGGTCGAAGCCGAGGTTCACGGCGCTGGCGTAGAGGTTGTGGAGGTCGAGGAGGAGGTGGTGGCGGTCGCCGAGGGTGTCGGCGAGCCAGGCCGGCTCGTCGAGGGGCTGGCCGGGGTGGATCGTCCAGGCGGAGTTCTCCACGCCCACGGTGCCCATCACCGCCGCGAGGCGGTCGAGGCTGGCACGGACGCGCGCCGCGTTCGCGGCCGTGTGCGGCACGGGGAGCGGAATCTGCAGGTCCTCGCCGGCTGCGACGGTGAGCCCGAGGTGCTCGGTGTACCACTGGAAGTCGAACGCCGCGTGGTCGCGGGCGAGCGCCGGGAGCCAACGCTCCTGGCGCAGGGATGCGTCCGCCGAGGCGAGCGAGAAGCCGACGCCATGGCCGACCATCGGGCGCCTGCGGCGCGCCGCGATCTGGCGAAAGGCCGCGGCGTAGTCGTTGGGCGCGAGCGCCTTTCCTCGCCAGGTGGACTCCGGCGTGACCGAAAAGACATCCACGAGGTCGAACAGCGGGGCGCAGCGGGCCAGCCAGGTGGCATCGGGCGCCAGAAGGAGGCCCGTGGCCACCACGCGCGCGGGTTCAACCACCCTCGTTCCACGGGATGAGGAAGTTGAGGAAGCGGGTGCTGTGGGCCGGCACGTACCCCATGCCGCAGAGCATGTAGATGCGCGCGTCGTCGTCGTCGGTGTCGGGGGTGGAGCCGCACCCGCCGGCGGTTTCCCAGCCCGCGCCGGCGAAGCCGCCGGTGAGCCAGCGTTTGCCGGCGGCGGTGAGCCGGCTCCGCGACACCGAGTCCAGCGTGTGCAGCGGCCTTACGATGCCCCGCGCGGCCCGTTCCAGCGCCTCCACGAAGGGGCCGACCCGCGCGTCGGATTCGGCGATCTCCCGCTCGGCGATGCGCAGGGCCCGCGACTCGTAACAGGCTCGCGCGGGTTCGGGCGCGAGGTCCCAGCAGCGCTCGTCGTCCTCGACGATGGCTTCCCGACGGGCCATCGGCTCCGGCTCCTCCCAGGTGACACCCACCCGACCGAGCTTCAGGGGCAGCGCCGAGGGGTCGATGAACCAGCCCCACGCCGTGGTGTCGCGGGCCTGCGGCACGAGGCTCTCGAGCGCGGCCTGACGCACGGCGATCACCTCCACCTGCCCGAGGAGCGCGAGCACGCGCTCACCGCCCCAGGTGAGGCCCTCGCCCCAGGCGCCGCCGCGGAGGTAACGCTCTTCGCGGTCGGAGGGCACGGTGATCACCAGGAGCGCCCGGTTCGATTGGCGGGCGGTGCGCCAGGCCGCGGTGAGCGCCACGAGGTGGTCGTGCACGCCGTCCTCCCCGGCAAAGGCCTGGCCGACGGCGAGGGGCAGGAGCGAGGCGACCGAGGCCGATCGGAGGAAGTCGCGGCGGTTCATCGGGCGCTCCGGGTGGTGCAGGGGGAGTCGGTGAGGAGCACGGTGAAGCCCGCGGCGGGCAGGCCCACGGTGCCGGCCTCGGTGGCGAGGTCGAGCGTGTCGCCGTTGAGCGCCCACGTGCCCCGCTCGTTCGGGGTGCCGGTGCGGCAGGTCCAGGTGCCGTCGGCGGCGAGCAGCAGGCTGCCTCCGTTGCTTTCGTGCAGGCCCACGAACGCGGCGGCAGCAGGGTTGCCGAGGGTGAGCGCGAAGGGGTCGTCGGCGTTGGCGGGGTCGGGTTGGGTGGGGTCGCCGCCTTCGCCGTCGCCCGCACGATCGGCGAGGCCGGTGGCGGTGGGGTCGGTGGGGGGGAGGAGGGCGGCCCGGCGGCCGGTCCCCCCGGTGGCGCTGATGATGGTCCCCTCGTCGTCCTCCTCCTCCATGCCCACGGGGAGCACGGCCACGATGTCGTCGAGGTCGGAGAGCGCCACGGTCAGGAGGATTTCTGGAGCTTCGAGGCGCCATGCGCCCGTCGTTGGATCGAGCGTGGCGGGGAGGCCCAGGGCGTCCGCGAGCGCGGGACGGAGGCCGGTGTCGGTGATGAGGTCGATGGCGTCGGGGTCCACGTCGGTGCCGATGTCCCACGACTCAAGGTCGAGCTCGCCGGTGACCCAGAGGAGCTCGCCCGCTTCGGCGTCGAGCCGCTCGGGGCCGCCGTTCCAGCGGATCGGGGAGTCCACCGAGCGGAGAGGAGCCCCGCTGTCCACGAAGCGTACGCCAGCGCGTTCAGCGCTGCCATCGAGCAGCACGAGGCCCGGCCAGGAGTCTTCGGGCGCCTGGCAGGCGAGGAGGAGGGGGAGGAGCAGCATCGGCGGTTCCGGTGTGCCCCTCCTGACCGTGCGAGGGGCGCCCGGTTCCGGGATTTTCGCCGGTCGGCGCCTACGGGGTGGGCGGGCGGAGCTTCGCGCCGAGGGCGGCCCCGGCGAAGGTGAGCGGGAGGAAGGTGACCATCGTCATCACCACCATCCACATCGGGTGCGGAATGGCCATCACGTTGGCCACGTTGCCGAGGGTGAACAGCACCCCCGTGATGCCCGCCACCAGCTTGCCGTGGGAGGGGACGATCACCGCGCCGGTAAATCCACAGAGGACGCTCCCGGCGATGTAGGACACTTCCACCCCGAGGAGCGCGGGGAGCGGGAGCGTGCTTGCCCACGCGGCGAGCGCGGCTGTGTCGTTGAAGTCCATCCCCTCGGGGCTGGGGTAGAAGATGCCGTTCACGGCCTGCCCCGCGGTGATGCCGACGTTGCCCGCGATGAAGGCAGCGATGGTGGCGAGCGTGACTTTGAGGGCGGTCATGGTTCAGCAGTCCTCGAGGATGAGGCCCACCCGGGAAGGCAGGCGGGGGTCGTTCAGGGGGTCGGCGCCGCGCCGCGCCGTGAGCCGCAGGTGTTCGCCGAGCCGACGGGAGCGGGGGGAGGACTCCGCGAGAAGCAACGCGCTCTGCACCTCCACGCGCAGCTCCTCCACCACATCCCGGAGGTGCCACGCGGCCTCGGCCTCGGGGAGCGCCACCACGGCCTCCCAACGGGCGCGGACGGTGGAGAAATCGCCGTGGGGGAGCGCTTCGAGGACGCGGAACAGGGGCTCGTGCAGGCGGAGACGCTGGCTGTCCCGCAATAGTTGGGCGCAGAGGACGCCGTGTCCGCCCTCCCAGGCTTCCACCACCATGGCGTCCCGCAACAGCCGCGGCAGGACGCTGAACTCCTCGATGGCGCCGTTTCCGCCGAACACCTCGATGGCATCGCGGATGGCGGCGGGACAGGTGAGCGCCGTCCAGATCTTGTTGAGGTTGACCAGCATGCGCCACGCGGGCTGCTCGTCGGGGGCCACGCGCCCGGTGGCGAGACGGTCGGCCATGTCCGCCACCCGGAAGGTGCTGGCGCGGGCGGCGTGGGCCTCGGTCTGGAGTCGGGCCACGATCCGCGCGATGACGGGGAATTGCCGGATGGGACGCCCGAACGCGAGCCGGTGGCGGGAGTAGCCGGCGGCCTCGCGGGCGGCGCGCTGGAGGAGGCCGGAAGCCACCATGGCGTTGTAGACGCGCGAGGTGTTGAGGACCACCTCCACCGTGCGGCGGAAGTCGCCCACCCGCCAGGCCTCGGCCCCCACGAAGTCGAGCTCGGCGCTCGCCATCGAGCGGGTGCCGAGCTTCACCTTCAACCGGCGGATGACGAAGTGGTTGGGCGTGCCGTCGGCGAGCGTGCGCGGCACCACGAAGGCGGCGAGGCCGCCGGTGCCGGGGGGCGCGCCTTCGGGGCGGGCGGTCACGAGGAAGAGCTGCGCGTCGATCACCGAGCAGAACCACTTCTCGCCGCGGAGCCGCCACCGGTCGCCGTCGAGCCGGGCCACCAGCGCGTTGGCGCCCACGTCGGAGCCGCCCTGCACCTCGGTGAGGAACTGCGAGCCGTGGGCGTGGGTGTCGTAGTCGGGGTCGTAGAGGCGCTCGAGCCAATCGGCGGCCTGCGCGGCGGACACGCTGCCGGGGGGGCAGTCCCCGCGGGAGGCGTCGGCCTGCACCGCCTGCAGGCTGCGGATCATGCCGGCCGTGCAGGCGAAGGGGCAAGTGTGGCCCGCCTCGCCGTTCTGGCCGAGGAGGTAGGCGTAGCCCAGCGTTTCGAGTTCGCGGCCCGGCGTGCGGTAGAGACCCATGAGGCCGGTGGCGTAGGCGGCGCGGCCGATGCGGTGGTAGTCGGGGTGGAAGACCACGGCTTCGATGCGGTTGCCCACGTCGTCGTACCGGCGGAGCTTCGGCAGGTGCTCGTCGCGGTTGGTCTCGCGCGCGAAGGTGTCCAGCTCGCCGGCCACGGCGGCGCCGAAGCGCAGGAAGCCGCCCGTGTCGGTGCGGCCGTACTGCGCGAGCAGCTCCCGGAAGTGGGGGTCGGCGTCCCACGCGTTGGAAGCCAGCTCGTCGCGCCAGGCGCTGAAGCCGACGCGGGCGGTGTCGGGGGCGTGCATCCGGCGCAAGTAGCCCGGACGAGGCCGGGTTGCGCGCGACTAACGAGCCGGTTCGGCCTGCCAGCAGATGCGCTCGCCCTTCTGCTGCCGGTCGACCACCACGCTGCCACCCTCGCGGGTCACCGCCACCCACTCGCGCAGGATGTCGCCGTTCTTCACGAGGTTCGTGACGGTGACGCTGTCGCCGGGTGCGAGGGCCACCAGCGCGCTCACGTTCGGGTGATCCTCCACCACGAGGAAGGCGTGGTCGGCGTGCACCTCGGCCTCGCGGCCGGCGGTGGGGAAGTAGGGCACCACGGCGCCCCGGCCGACCCAGAGCTGCGGGCGGACACTCGCGCTGCACACCGCGTCGTGGGTGGGCCGGTTCACGCTGAGCCGAACGTCGCCGTCGTCGAGCTCCGTCCAGCTCAGGCGGGTGCTGCCGTCCGCGTGCTCGGCGCGCACCACGGAAGCATCGACGGGATCGATGCCGTAGGTGGCCATCGCCATCTCGGCGGCCATGCCGTCCACGATGCGTCGCCAGGGCGTACGCCCGTCGGGGGTGGCCCGCACCTCCATGGAGGGCATCTCCACCTCCAGCGGCATGCTGGAGGCGACGACCTGCACGGCCTCGTCGTCGGCCAGGGCCAGGGTGGTGAGCAGGAGGAGCATGAGCGGGACCTCTGCGGGGAGGATCGGCGCGGGGGGGCCGACCCATGAGGGGCGAATGGGTGGGTTAGCTCCCCGGCGTGTCCTTCCCCTTCGATGCGGTCCTCATCCTCGGCAAGGAGCTCCGGCGCGAGCCCGAGCGGGCGCGTCGTGAGCTGAAGGCGCGGGCGGCAGCGGCGTCCGCAGCGTTGCGTGCCGGTGCCGGGTGGGTGGGCACGCTGGAAGCGAAGCTGCGCGGGCAGGAGACGAGCGGCGCCGACCTGGTGCGGGAGCTGCTCCTCGAGCTCGGCGTGCCGGAGGCGCGCATCGTCCTGCGCCCGATCACCCGGAGCACCCGGGAGGAGGCCGTGCTGGGCGCGGCGCTGTTCGCGGAGCGCGAGGCCCAACGCGGGCTGGTGCTCACGGCCCGCTACCACGTGGCGCGGTCGCGGCGGTTGTTCGAGGAAGCGGGCGCGGCCGCCGAGGTCCACGCGCCCGAGGCGCTCTGGCGCCACGCCACCGAACGCGAGCGCGAGTGGATCGCGGCGGGCACTCCCACCGCCGAGACGATGGCCGCGGAGGCCCCCGTCGAGCGGGTCTTCGGGGTGCTGGAAGCGGCGCTTCGGCCCCTGCCGGCGGGGCTCCGGGGCATGGTCGAGATCAAGGCCGGCGCGCTCTGGCGCGGCGCTACCGGCGGGTAGCGCGCCTCACGCCGCGCGGGCCGCCTTGCCGCGCGCGCGCACCTCGCCCGGGAGCGCCACGTTCACCTCCAGCCGCTTGCCGTCACGGAGCACGCGGAGGCGGGCCACGTCGGGCTGGCCGACCAGCAGCGCCTCCTGGAGGTCCGCCACGCATCGCACGGCCCGCCCGTTCGCATCGAGCAGCAGGTCGCCCGCCTTGATGCCCGAGCGCGCCGCGGCGCTCCCGCCATGCACCTCCGCCACCCGAACGGCGGCCTCCTGACCGGTGCGCGCCGTCTCGCGGGGGCCGAGCGAGACGCCATGGGCCCGCACCCCGAGGTGTCGACGCCGCACGCGCTGGTGCTCGGCGAGCTCCCGAGCCACCCATGTGAGCGTGGTGGAGGGCACGGCGAACCCGATGCCGTCGGCGCGGGCCACGCGCGCGGTGTTCACGCCCACCACGAGGCCATCGGCGCCGAGAAGGGGGCCGCCCGAGTTGCCGGGGTTGATGGCCGCGTCGGTCTGGAGCAGGCCCTCCAGCCCGTGCCCCTGCGAGCGCAGGCTGCGGTCGTGCGCGCTCACGATGCCGATGGACACGGAACGATCGAAGCGCAGCGGATTGCCGATGGCCACCACGAGGGCGCCCACCCGTGGCCGCACCGCTGCGAGCTGGAGCGCGTCGGCGTCGAGGTCCGCCGCGCGAAGCAGCGCGAGGTCGGTGGCGGGGTCGGTGCCCACCACGGTGGCCACCAGCGCCCGCCCGCCGCGCTCACGCACGATCGGCGTGCCCGGCCCGCGAATCACGTGGGCGTTGGTGACGACCTCGCCGCCGGGGAGCACGAAACCGGTGCCCGTGCCCCCGCCCAGCTCCACCGTGACCACGCCGCGCTCCGCACGATCCACGAGCGACTCGAGCTCGCGCGAGAACGTGGCGAGGAGGTTCATCGGCAGCCCCTCCCCGGCTCCGCGCGCACCACCCGCGCCCCCACCGTGATGGGCAGCGTGAGCGACGCATCGCCGCGCAAGACCGACAGGGAGAGCACGGCGTCGGGCTCGGTCTCGTGCAGCAGCGCGCGCAGCTCGGCGGGATGGGCGAGCGGCTTGCCGTCGGCGCCCACGACCACGTCGCCCACGCGGAGACCGCCGGCCGCCGCGGGCGCGTCGGGCGTGAGCGACACCACGAGGAGGCCCGCCTCCCGACCCTCCGCCGCGGGGTTCCCCGCGAGCGGCGCCGGCTGCACGCCCACCCCGAGGAAGGCCTCGCGGATGCCTCCGTGCGCCAGGAGCTGCGCCGCCACCCGCGTGAGGGTGGCCACCGGCACGGTGCCGCCGCCTCGCGTGAGGCCCGACGAGTTCATGCCGATCACCTCGCCGCCCGCGCTGACGAGCGCGCCGCCGGAGAGGCCCGGGGGCAGGCTGCCGTCCACGTTGATGTAGCGATCCACCCGTCCGCCGCCGGCGGTGCGCCAGGCGCCCGCCACGCCCGCCACGATCCCGAAGGCGGCGCGGAGCCCGAAGGGGGTGCGACCGACGGAGAGCACGACCTCGCCCACCCGCTGGCCGCCGGTAGGCGTGACCGGCGCGGCCGGGAGGGCCTCGGGGAGACGGAGCAGCGCCACGTCGGTGCCAGGGTCCACGCCGAGCAGCTCCGCCGCGAGTTGGCGACCGTCGGCGAGCGTGACCACCACGCCCTCCCCACGGTGGAGCGTGTGCGCGGCGGTCACGACGAGCGCGGTGGTGGCGGCGCCGTCGGGGGCGAGGAGGATGCCGCTCGACCCCCGGCGGCGCCCGTGAACGAGCACGAGCGAGGGGGCGGCGGTTTCTACCGCGGTGGCGAGGCTGAGCGAGAGGTCGTTGGCTTGCATCGGAAGGTCCAGGGTGATGGAGGGAGGATGCGACCGGAAGGGGGCGGCGGGTATGGGCCGAGTGGGGAGGGGGGAGCTGGACGATCGGGCAGGCTTCAGGCGGGAGGGTGCAGGCGGGGGACGGGGACCGCGGTCACAGCAGCACCAGGCCGAGCCGCGCGCCGAGCACCACGGCTTCGGTGCGGGTGGTGGCGCCGAGCTTGTCGAGCACCGCCATCACGTGGAACTTGGCCGTGTGCTCGGAGATGCCGAGGCGCACGCCGACCTCCTTGTTGGAGAGGCCCTCGGCG
>CAISIK010000162.1 GCA_903885375.1 uncultured Pseudomonadota bacterium | reverse complement strand
CGAGTCGAGCCGTCCAGGCCTCGGTGGCCGAGTCGCCGTCGTGCCCACGACCGAGTTGCTCTGGTGCCCGTGGCCACCCGCAGTGAGCCTAACAACGAATTGCTGCCGACGAGGCCGGCGAAGCGCCGTCCTCGCGGCTGAATTCGGGCGTTCGGCGGGGAAAGCGGGAAGAAGAGGTGGCGATGCACCGGTTTCTCCTCCGGCCACAACGCGGCGGGCGTCACCGTCGCGGCCCCGGACGGCGCCCGGGGGCGATGGGTGCATGATGTGCGCATCAGCGTCATCGCTCATGCGCACCACCGTCGATCTTCCGGAGCCACTCCTCGATGAGGTGCAGGCGGTCACGCAAGCCTCCACTTGGCGACTCCGTGGCGCTACGCCGATACTCGGTGTTAGCGGCTGCATACTATTGAAGCGATGCGCATCGGCCGGGGCTGAGACAAACGATGCCGCATGGCGGCGCCGCCGCTGCGCCGCCATGCAGGGCGGCCACGAAGCCCCCGCGAGACGGCGGCGCCGGCTCCGCCGCGAGTGGCGGAGCGGGGCTCGGGGCGGTACCCTGAGGCATGGTCGCGGTCTTACTCCTCTTCGCGGGCTGCGGGGAACCCACAGCGAGCAACGCCGACGACTCCGGCGAGGAAACCGGGGAGGCGTCCGTCGATTCCGACACGCCGGACACGGGCGGTGCCGATACTGGCGGTGCCGATACGGGCATGAACGACTCGACAACCGTGGAGTACGGCGCCTCGGGCTGGACGCTGGTGGAGCTGGCGCAGCTGGACGACGTCAACACCGGGGGCCCGATCTCCGACCGGAACGGCGATGGACGTACCGACCTCCTCCTCGCCGACGGCGCGGTGATCGCCGTACCCATCGTGCCGACCGTGCTCGACGACTTGCGGATCGAGCCCGCTCGCGAGTGGTTTCGGTCCGATTACAGCTATTTCGCGCACGACCTGAATGGTGATGCGGTGAGCGAGTTCATCGGCATCTATGCTCGCGACGGCGTCGGGATGTTCGTGACCGTGTACGATGGGGCGACCGAGGAGTCACGTGGAGGGGAGTCGTATGTGGACAATTGGCAGGTCGGGGGCACGTCGACTCGGATCGTCCGCGACGTGACGGGCGATGGCGTAGACGACTTTGAGGCCGTCGAGTACTACTGGGGAGGCTACTCCGAGATGTCCTTCCTGCTACCGGACGTCGACGGCCGGTACGTGCAGGTCGCGGCCGCTTCGAGCCCGGGCCCCCAGGCCGGCGTGTTCGGGCTCGGCGACCTCGATGGCGACGGGACGGACGACGTTGCCGTCGTCCACGATGGAGTGGAGTTCGTCGCGGGCGGCGTGTCGCCTCCTCCGGGAACTGAGTCTCTGGCTACATGGTCGGACATCCCCGACGACAGTGGCTATGGAATTGCCAAGGCGCTGGGAGGGGACTTCGACGGGGACGGAGTGGAGGACGTGATCGTGTCGCTCCCGTCGCGGAGCGGCTTTGCCTTTCTCGGCTTCGGACCGATCTCGTCCGGTGATCTCCTCGAACGCGCTCCCACGGCGCTGAGTGGAGCCGGGTTTGGCGCCGCCGACGCCAACGGCGACGGGATCACCGATCTCAAGTGGTGCGACGGCGACATTGTGCGCGTGGCAATGGGGCCGCTCGCCGGTCCAGCGGTGGACGTGGTGAGCTGGGCCCCGACCGTGGGAGCGGCAACCGCCGTCAGTTGGGTCGGCGATCAAGACGGCGATGGCATCAGCGAGCTCGTCGCTTACTGGTCCGACGGCGGCCCACATCTGACGGTCCTGTCGCCGCGGCCGCCGTGAACGCTCTCCGACGTCTCCTTTCCCGCGAAGAACTGGCGAGCATAATCGCTCCGAACTGCGAACTCCCGCTCGCTGCGCTGGGTATCCGAGCAGCGGGAAGGAAGCCCCGCCAGGCCGGGAGCGCCGCGTGCCCCCAGGTGCTGGCGAGGGTTCCCCGGTCAACGGAGGTCGACGCCGGCCGAGGGTAGGAAACGTGAATGAACCCCGTCGGCGTGCCCCCCCCGCGAGGGTACCCGCGGCGACCGGTCCGCCGCAAGGACTCGGCCGCGGTGACACCCGAGGTTCTCGCCTCGTCTTGGCGCCTGACCCCGCCCACCGCTGACCTCCGGTGGGCGCCCAGAAGCCAACAGTTCCGCTGCGCGCGTAAGCCCCCACGAATCGGGGGAGCCGTACTGGGCGTGACGGGGTGAAGGTGGCGCCGGGGAGGTGTGGATGTCATCGAGCCGGCACCGGGTGACGGAGGTGGACGCGCAGGAGTTGGTTTCGTCGTGGCGGGCGTCGCGGCGGGCGCTGCCGGCGTGGTGCGCGTCGAAGGGGATCGATGGGCGGTCGCTGCGCTCTTG
>CAISIK010000161.1 GCA_903885375.1 uncultured Pseudomonadota bacterium | reverse complement strand
GGTCGTCGTCATGAGCATGCTCGGCGTGATGGACGCCCTCGGGTGGCTGCCGAGCGCGTGACGTGCTGGGTGGGCGACCTGCTCTGAAATCGCGTTTCCGACGGCCGACCGCGTGCTGGTCACCGGCGAGCCGATGAAGCCAAGCAGCAACCGGTGGGACTGGCTCGGCGAGGGGATCTACTTCCGACCTCCAGCTCCACCCCCGCTACGGTGGCCCGACGCCGCCAGGCGCCGACCCCGAGGCGAAGTAGGGCCTGCGGCCGGAGACGGGAAACGGCGTCGTGAGGCTGTACGCGCTTCTGCCCCGTTGCGACGCCTTCGGGGCCCCCGAGGGACCCCCGGACGCCCCTCGCGATCACTCCGCCAGGACCGGCACCGGTGGCTCCACCGCCGCCTTCAACGCCAGCATTCTCCCCTCCGACCACCCCTTCGGATCCAACCACCAGGTTCGATAACCAATCGGCCATCCCGACCACATAGAATGGCAAGGTAGAACGCCCGCTTTCGGCTTTCGCCGGAGCGGGCGTTCGAGTCTCTGCCCTTGTTGAACCTGGGTTTCTGCGGTTCGAATCTGCCCAGGGCTCGGGCATCGTCGGCGGGGCACGGCGAACCTGGTCGCCCCGTTTGAGTACGTCGCTCGCGCCCCGAGTTCCTCGATGAAGTGGTGTCACGCCTCGCCGTCCAACAGCGTAGGATCGCGTCGGAGCCACGTCCCGATGTCCTTCGAGTACCCTGCCCACTCCCACCTCCCCGCCCTCCTCGCCGGACTGCTGCTCGCCGCGGGTCCATTCTTCGGCTGTTCGACCAGCACCGACGCGAGCGAGGGTCGCGAGCCCGGCGACTGTACGAACCGGGCCGACGACGACGGCGATGGGGCCTTCGACTGTGACGACGAGGGCTGCGCGGGCTCACCGGACTGCACAGCGGACACGGGAGACGCCGATACCGACACCGACACCGACACCGACACCGACACCGACACCGACACCGACACCGACACCGACACCGACACCGACACCGACACCGACACCGAGTTCGGGGCCTTCCGGTGCGAAGCCACCGAGACCGCACCCGCGGCGGGAGGACGCGTCCTGTACGTGAGCCCGTCCGGGAACGACCGGAACGACGGATCGAGTGAAGCCCAGGCGCTCAAGACGATCGCGGCGGCGCAGGCGCTCGCCGAGGCAGGCGACGTGATCTGGCTCGAGCCGGGGGCCACGTTCGAGGAGTCGATCTACGTCGGACCGGGGTGGGGTGACGTCGGGCGCGAGGGCGCGCCGGTCGTGTTCAGCTCCTCGCCCGCCAATCGCGCCACCATCGAGGTGGGGCCCGAGGAGTACGCATTCTTCATCTACAACGCCGGACACGTCACGGTGGAGAACCTCGTGGTGGTCGGCCCGGGGATGGACCGGACCACGGTGCAGGGGGTAGCGGCCATGACCGACGACGGGCGGTACTCGGGCATCACCTTCCGGAACCTCGACGTCTCGGGCTTCAACGAGGGGGTGGTGGTCTGGAGTTGGGAGGACGATGGCGACGGCTTCGACGACGTGCTCCTCGAGCAGCTCTACCTCCACGAGAACCTGCAGGGCGGCGGGAGCTTCTACGGGGCCGGCACCGCGTCCCACCAGGATGTCGTGGTGCGGTGCAGCGAGTTCGCCTACAACCCTGGTGACCCGTCCGTGGCGCGCCCGTCCGGCGACGGCTTCGTGTTCGGCTCTGTGACCAACGGGCTCATCGACGGTTGCATCGCGCATGACAACGGCGGCGACGGTACCAACAACGCCGGTCCCGTCGGGCTCTGGGCGTACGACTCCTCGAACGTCACCATCCAGTTCAGCGAGTCGTACGGCAACCTGGCGATGTACCAGGACGGCGACGGCTTCGATCTCGACGTCGGGACGACGAATTCCGTGATCCAGTACTGCTACTCGCACGACAACTTCGGCGCCGGGTACCTGCTCTCCCAGCAGGGGGCCGAGCCGTGGAACAACAACGTCCTCCGCTACAACATCAGCGAGAACGACGCGTGGGGTGGCCGCCTGGGTGCCATCACCTACTACTCGGAGGAGTCCGACCTCGGGTTGGAGGACTCGTGGGTGTACGGCAACACGGTCTACAGCGCTGTCGGCCCCGTCCTCAACCTCACCAGTGCGCCGAACGCATCACGCAACTACCTGTTCAACAACATCTTCGTCGCGGCCGAAGAGCAGATGCTCGTTTGGGACTGGTCCGGCACCGCCCCCGCCGGCGTGGTGTACGCGCAGGGCAACCTCTACTGGGCCAGCGGGGACACTCCGGACTTCCAGGGGTACTCCTCCCTGGAGGCCTGGCAGGAGGCGATGGGGCAGGAGATGCGCGAGGGCGCTCCGGTCGGTGTGTTCGCCGATCCCCTGCTCCAGGCCCCCGGCAACGGCGGCACGCTCGACGACGTGAGCATGCTGACCACCCTGGACGCCTACCACCTGACGGCTGGCTCACCGGCAATCGACGCCGCGCTCGACCCCCTGTCGTTCGTGGCCGATCCGGGTAGCACCGACTTCTTCGGCACCGAACTCCCGCAGGGCGTCGGCTACGACATCGGGGCGCATGAGCTGCGGTGAGCGGTGACGGCCGCCTCGAACGCCAACACCCGCTCGCTCGTAAGCCCCCACGAATCGGGGGAGCCGTACTGGGCGTGACGGGGTGAAGGTGGCGGCGCGGAGGTGTGGATGTCATCGAGCCGGCACCGGGTGACGGAGGTGGACGCGCAGGAGTTGGTTTCGTCGTGGCGGGCGTCGCGGCGGGCGCTGCCGGCGTGGTGCGCGTCGAAGGGGATCGATGGGCGGTCGCTGCGCTCTTG
>CAISIK010000160.1 GCA_903885375.1 uncultured Pseudomonadota bacterium | reverse complement strand
GGCCGGGTGAGGCTGCCCTCCTCGATGGGCACCGGGGCGCCGGCGCCCCACCGCGCATCCCGCGGGGCCATCCAGGCCGCCACCTCGGGGAGGGCCTCGGTGATGGCGGCGGCCTCGGTGGGCGTGACCTCCACCGTGAGATCGGCGCAGCAGGACCGCCGGCCGGTCTGACGGAGGCCCGGCGCGCAGGTGGTGGGCACGCAGGCGAAGGGCTGCGCGAGGGCCGGCAGATCGAGGAGCAGGTTCCGGCCGCCGGAGCCGAGCTCCCCGCGGTTGGCGAGCCGGATGACGTGGCCGCCCCAGTCGGCCTCGGCAACCTCGCCATGGGCGAGCCAGGCGTCGAGCGATGTGGAGATGGCGGCTCCCGCGGAGGCGCCCCCCTTAGGGCACGCCGCGCCGCCGCGCCACCGCCAGGGTCGTGCCTACTGGGCCACGCTGAAGTCGACGGTGTAGCCCAGCACGCCCACGGAGCCGCCCACGTCCTTGCTGCCCGTGTAGCGCGCGCTCACGGTGCCATCGCTGTTGAGCTTGCCCGCCCAGCTCACGCTCCGCCCATCTGCCACCATCGTTCCGGTGATGCTGTCGCCCGACACGTTGCCCGTCCAGGTGACCTTCATGTCGCCCGAGGCGTCGGGGTGGTTCTTCAGGCGGCAGGTGGCCTGCAGGTAGAGCTGGCCGCCGCTGGCGGCGCCGGAGATGTCGCCTTCGCAGGTGTCGCTCGTGCCGTAGCTGCTCGCATCCACCTTGCCGGAGTAGCGACCGTGCCAGGCGCCGTCGGGAAGGCCGGTGCCACCCATGCTGGAGGAGCCGGAGCCGGTGCCCGTGACCAGGGACATGTAGTAGTTCCAGTCCCAGCCGCTGCCGGGGTCGGTGTGGCAACCCGCGCCGCCGCCGCCGCTGGAGGAGCAGCCCGGCACCTCGGCGTGGGCGATCACGTGGGAGCGGTCCTTGGGGATGCCGTAGCGGTCGCAGATGTCGCGCGTGAGCTCGGCCGAGGCCCGGTACATCGCGTCGGTGTACCAGCGGCCCGGGTCCTCCACGTAGCCCTCGTGCTCGATGCCCACGCTGACCTTGTTCGTGTCCCAGTGCCCGGCGTGCCAGGCGATGTCCTCCTCCTGCACCATCTGGGTGATCTCGCCATCGGAGGAGCGCACCACGTAGTGCGCGCTGACCGACGCCGAGGGGTTCTGGAACCAGCTCACCGCGCCGCTGTAGCTCCCCTGCGTGGTGTGGATGACCACCTGGCTCACGCTGGATCGGTTGTCATCCGTGTAGTTGCTCGAGGAGGCCGGCACCCACTTGTTCGCCCGCGCCGAGCCGCGAGCCGCCTCGCGGCGCCAGAGCAGCGGCTGCGCGTCGATCTCGATGAGCTCGCCGTCGGAGGTGGTGACCGCCATGCCGCGAGCGAGGACATCGAACACCTGGTCGGCAAAGCCCATCGCCACGAGCGGGTCTTCCACGCCCGAATAGGCGGCCACCACCGGGTACCACTCCTCGAGCGTGTCCACCGACTCGCCGGTGCGGAGCTCCTCGAACTCGGCGCGCGCAGCCAGCATCATCGCGCCGGCCAAGAGGTTGTTGCCCACGTCGTCCACGAGCGACTCGGCATCGAGGCCGGCGAGGTCGGCCGCCTCCGCCATCGAGGGGTACACGCCGTCGTCGCGGAGATCCATCACGCCCACGCCGTGCAGCTCGTTGACCGCACCCTCACGCTGCTCGAGGCGGGAGAGCGACCAGGCGGTGGCGGCGAGCAGCTCGCGGGGCACCCCGCTCGCGTCGGCGGCGGCGTCGAGCCCGTCGTTTACTTCGGTGCCCGTGAGGCTGGAGGGGGCGCAGGCGAGGGAGAGGAGGATGAGCATGGAGGACTCCGTCGAGCCTTGACACCGCAAAGGGCGTGCCAACGGATGAAGCGGCGTTTTCGCCAAACGAGGCACCCCGGGATGGCCCATTGGGACGCCGCCGCCCCAGCGCTGTTGGTTCATCGGTGCCCCAACCCTTGCGGTACCCCCCGGTGGGCAGTAGGGAAGCGGCGCCATGTGGATCGTGCTCCTCGCCGCCCTCGCCTCCGCGGTGCCGACCCCGGAAGAGGCGACGGCCGCCATGACCGCGGTCAACGACCGCACGCACGGCATGGGGTTCGTCTTCCTGCTCGACTCCTCGCGGTCGGTGGAGGCGCTCACGGAGGGCGTGCGGGGCGACATCGCCGATCTGGTGAACGTGCTGCCCGAGGGCGATGAGGTCACCATCGTGGCGTTCCACACCCGCCCCTACGTGTCGCTGGCGCGCACGCGGGTCACCGAGGCGGGCCGGCAGAAGCTGGTTGATTCCATCCGCACGCTCGACCTGCCGGGCGGCTTCGATCGCGACCTCGGGGATGGCCTCAACGAGCTGGCCCTCCTGCTCGCCGAACCCTCGGCCGCGCACTTCCAGCACGTCGTGGGCATCAGCAACTTCTGCCACGAGCCCACCACGCTGAGCGCGTGGGGCAGCGGCGCCCGGGGCTGCAGCCCCATCCGCAACCAGAACGTGATCGGCAAGCAGGTGAAGGCGCTCGTGGATGATCGCCGGCTGGCCGTGCGGTGGTTCCCGGTGCGAGACAGCGCCGACCTCGTGGACATGGCGGGCGCCGATGCCGCGCGCCGCCAATTCGGCGGCGAGCTGCTGTCCGACGCGCCGGGTACGTGGCTCCAGAACTTCCGCGAGCGCCTCGCCTCGGAGCGCCCGCGGCCGGTGGCCACGCACGATGCGCGCGAGGCCGCCTTCACCCTCACGGCCTCCGCGCCCGACGAGGCAGGAAACCTCCAGCTCACGCTCACCAGCACGGCGGCCGTGCTCGATCTCGAGCTGGAGAACCTGGCCTGGACCGGCCTCGAGGGCGCGCCGCCGTCGAGCCTCCGTCTCTCCCCCTCGGCCACGATCGATGCCCGGCTGCTGCTGCCCCCAGGCCCGCTCAGCCTGTTCCGGCGCAACGAACGCGTGGATGTGCCCGCGGCCATCACGGCCGATGGCCGCCTCGGGCCCTCCGCGGCGCTGAGCGTACTCGCGCTCGAGCCGCGCCGGCGTGGCCTGTCGGCCGAAGTCACCCTCACGGTCGTTCGTGAGGTCGGTCCCTCCCCCGCCGTTTCGGTGCTGCTGCTCGCGGCCATCTTCGTGCTCAGCGGCACGGCGGCCGTGTTCGTGCGGGGTCGGATCATGCCACTGCAGCTTGGCGGCACGCTGAACGCACGCTTCCAGGGCGGCCCGCGCACGCCGCTCCCGATCGCGAGCCGCAAGGAGGCCGCGATCGTGCTCCCCGCCGGGGGCGGCACCCCCTCGCTGGGCGAGGCAAAGCAGGCCGCGCTCATCCTGCGCGTGCGGCGCCCCGTGTGGCAGCTGCAGGCCGAAGTTCAGGTCAACGCCGAAGATGTGGAGATCAACGGCAAGCCGGTGCGGCCCGGGGTCCACGCGATCGTACCCGGCGCTACAAGTTTCCGAGCCGGCGAGTGGCGACTGACCTGGGAGTAGAAATCGGGTTGCGCACGTCGCCACACCGCGACAGATTGTCGCACTCACACCCTCTCCCGGAGTCGGAGCAGACAATGACTGGCGAAGAGCTGTTCAAGGCGTTGAAGCAGATGAGCGACAAGGGCGTCTCCCCCGGGAAGCGCGAGCAGCGCCTCAAGCGGCTCTCCGAGCGCACCGGCCTCAGCAGCGATGCGCTGCGCGCCAAGGCGCGGCGGTGGGCCAAGGCAAATGGCAAGGAATACCCGCTGATGCGCGCACGGCCGGTGCCGGCCGCGATCCAGTCCCGCACCGAGTCGCGGGCGGCGCGCGCCGCATGGAGGGCCGAGCGGGCGCGCACGGGGGCCGAAGCGCTCGCCCGTGGCGCGAGCTGGCAGGAGGTCGCCGAGACGTGGAACCTCCGCACGGCGGAGGCCGCCCAGCAGTGGTGGCGCCGCAACCAGGAGGGCGGCGTCAAGCGTCGGCGGAAGGGCAGGAGCCGGCGGCGGTGATAGCCCTCGGGCACGATGGCCCACACTCCCCGACCCCCTGATGACTTCGATGGCGTCATCGATCAGGTGGCCGACGCGCTCGACGAGCTCGAAATCGTCGAGGGTCCCGAGCGCAACGCGCTGCTCGAGAACCTCCGTGAGGTGCTCGGCGCGTTGGATGGATTGGGCGTCGCCAGCGTGACGGTCCAGGGGTTCGAGCCCGAGCTCGAGCCGCCGGACATCGCGGTATTCGAGGGCGGTCGCGCCGAGGGTGATGCGCCCATGGAGCCCGCGCGGCGAGCGGAGCTCCGGATCGCGCCCGACGCCGACCCCGGTCCGCTCGGCGACTCCGAAGAAGGCGTACACGATGCCGACACCGAAGGTGCCGGCGGGCGCCAGTTCCCGGGCCTCGCGCTTCGGCGCGTGGCGCTCCCGCCCCGCCGCAGCGACCCACCGCTTCACGAGCCGCCCGGCGCGATCCTGCTCGGCCCCGAGCCCGGCGGCACCGCCGGCCAGACGCTCCTCCTGGGCACGGAAACCCGCGCCTACCGCATCCGTTGCACGCGGGGCATCCTCGGCGTCCGCGTGGATGGCGCCCCGCCGTTCCCGTTGCTCCCTGGCCAGACGGCCGACGTGGAGGGGCGGCACCTCGCCGTGACCGCCGAGGAGGCGAGCGAAGGCCGCTACATCCGCCTCCGGAGCCAGGCGCCCCGGTGAGCTCCCGCGCGCTCACGCTGGTGTTGCCGCCGCTCACCCAGCTCAACACGCCCTACCCCTCCACCGCGTATCTGGCCCGCTTCCTCGCCGACCGCGGGCGCGAGGTGGTGCAGCGCGACCTCGGCCTCGAGCTCGCCCTGCGGGTGTACTCCCGCGCCGGGCTCACCGAGCTGTTCGATGCGCTCGAGTCCGAGGAGGACCTCCCGGACCCCGCTTGGCGCATGCTCGCGCTGCGCCAACGGTACGAAGCGGCGGTCGACCCGGTCGTGGCTTTCCTGCAGGGCCGCGAACGCGGATTGGCGGCCACCTTGCTCAACGGCGCGTGGCTCCCGCTCGGGCCCCGGGCCGCCGCCGCCGACCTCGGCAGCTTCGGGCCCAACGCCCGGGAGGACGCCGCCCGCCACCTCGCCACCCAGTGGCTCGTGGACCTCGCGGACCTCGTCACCAGCACGCTCGATGAGGGCTTCGCCCTCGCCCGCTACCACCCGCACCTCGCCGCCGGCCAGCGCGACTTCGGCCCCCTCGCCGACCGCTTGGAGCGCACGACCCTCGTCGACCGCTGGCTCGACGCGCTCGGCGACAGCCTCGACACTCCCATCGTGGGGTTGAGCGTGCCGTTTCCGGGCAACCTCTACGCGGCGCTCCGGCTGGGGCGCCGCCTGCGCGCCCGCGGCGTGGAGGTGTGGATGGGGGGCGGGTTCGTGAACACCGAGCTCCGCAACGTGGAGGAGCCGCGCCTCTGGGCCTGCGTGGATGCCCTCACCTACGACGATGGCGAGGGGCCCCTGCTCGCGCTCCTCGAGCACGCCGAGGGCGGCCCCGATCGCCGCCACCGCACGCGCACCCGCGAGGGCCTGCACGAGGCCCCCTTCCCCGACGTGGGCACCACCCACATCGCGCACTACGGCGACCTGCGGCTGGATGGCTACCTCCGCCTCGTCGACTCCACGAACCCCGCCCACCGCCTCTGGAGCGATGGGCGCTGGAACAAGCTCACGCTCGCCCATGGCTGCTACTGGAAGCGCTGCTCCTTCTGCGACATCCAGCTCGACTACATCTCCCGCTACGTGCCGGCGCCCACGCGCGCCCTCGTGAGCGCGGCCCTCGAGCTGGCTGAGCGCACCGGTGAACGGGGGTTCCATTTCGTGGACGAAGCCGCGCCCCCGCGGGCGATGCGCGACTTCGCGCTGGAGCTCCTCGAACGCAACGCGGCGCTCGCCTGGTGGGGCAACATCCGCTTCGAGCGCGCCTTCACCCCCGACCTGTGCCGGCTCCTCGCGCAGGCCGGACTGGTGGCCGTGACCGGAGGGCTGGAGGTGGCCAGCGATCGCCTCCTCACGAAGATGCAGAAGGGCGTGACCATCGAGCAGGTGGCCCGTGCCGCGCACGCCTTCACCGAGGCGGGCGTGATGGTGCACGCCTACCTGATGTACGGCTTCCCCACGCAGACGGTGCAGGAGACCGTGGATGCCGCCGAGATCGTGCGGCAGCTTTTCGCCGCCGGCGTGCTCCGCAGCGCCTTCTGGCATCGTTTCGTCCTGACCCGCCACAGCGGCATCTTCCCCGACCCGGCGGCCTTCGGCGTAGTGCTCCCGGAGGGGGCCGCGGAGGGCGACCGCTTCGCGGAGAACGACGTGGAGCACCTCGACCCGGAAGGCGCCGACGCCGATCGTTTCGACGCCCCCCTCGTGGTGGCGCTCGAAGCCTGGAAGCGCGGCGAGGGGCTGGACCGGCCGGTGCACGAATGGTTCGGCCCGGGCACCCCGCCCACTACCGAGCCCCCCGACCGCATCGCGCTCGCCCTCGCCGGGGAGTCGCCCGCGCTCGCCGGCCGCCTCGTGTGGCTCGGCGGGGAGCCGCTCTCCACGGATGAGGGGCTCACCCTGCACGGCACCGCCGGGCCGCTCACGCTGCGCGGCCCCGCCGAAGCGCTCGACTGGATCGGCTCGCTCTGCCTCGCCGCCCGCCCCGGCGAGCCCCCGCTGGCGTGGAACGAGGTCGCGCCCTCCGCGCCCCGCGCCCTCGCCCGCCTCCTCCCCGCGCTCCGCAGCGCCGGCCTGGTGGCGGTCTGATGCTGCCGCTGTGGGTCTCGCTGGCCGCGGCCGAGGCGGCCCCCGAGCCCATCGCCCCGCCGCCCGAAAAACGGTTCAACTGGATCGCGATCCCCAACTTCGGCTACGATGTGGACGATGGCTTCGGCGCCGGCGCCCGCGCCGAGCTCGACTGGTACGCCCCCGGCTACGACCCCTACCAGCTCGCGTTCGTGACCCAGGCCTACCTCACGACCAACGGCTACCACCACCATCGGGTGCGCTTCGACGCGCCGGGGCTCGGCGCCCATCACGGCCTGCGGCTCACGGGGCACTTCGCGTACCGGCAGTGGCTCAACGATGGCTACTGGGGCATCGGCAACGCCACCACGCTCACCGAGGCGAGTGTCACCAACCCCGAAGCCGCCAGCTACTACCGCTACACCCTCATCCAGCCCTTCGGACGGTTGACGCTCCGCGGCGAGCTGGGCGGCCCCTGGTCGTGGTTCGCATTCCTCGCTGGCCGCTGGTCGGAGGTGCTCACGAAACCCGGCTCGCTCCTCGAAGCGGAGCAGCCGCTCGGCATGAGCGGCGGCTGGGGCATCCAGCCCGGCGTGGGCCTCTGCTTCGACACGCGCGAACCGGAGCTCACCCCCGATCGCGGCGTGCTCGTCGAGCTCTCCGCCCGCGGCATGCCCAAGCTCCCCGGCGCGGACGGCGAATGGGTGGCCGTGTTCGCCAGCCTCCGCGGATTCGTCACGCTCGGGCCGCGCGTGGTGCTCGCCAGCCGGGTGATGGGGGAGGCCAGCTTCGGCGAGGTGCCCTTCTACGACCTGAACAGCTGGGGAGGGCTCATCCCCACGATGGGTGTTGGCGGCGCCGACTCCATCCGCGGCGTGAACTTCGGCCGGTGGCGCGATGTGAACAAGGTGGCGGTGAACAACGAGCTGCGCATCGACGTGGCCACCCACACCGTCCTCAAGCGTGAAATCCGCTGGCAGCTGGTCCCCTTCCTCGACGCGGGGATGGTTTGGGGGACGGAGCCCATCGGCGACTGGCCGGTGCATCCGGGGCTCGGCCTCGGCCTCCACCCCATCGTGTCCGACACCTTCGTGGGCCGGTTCGACGTGGCCGCCGGCCTCGACCGCGTGGAGTCGCCCGACGGCACGTTCGAGACGATCCCGAACCTCGGCGTCTACGTGGTGTTCGAGCACATGCTCTGAGGCCCGCGAACCTCACCCCGAGGCGGCTGCGGGGGAGAGTCGCGTGGAACGCGCCACCGCCTGCACCAGCGGTGGGAAGCGGCGAGCCAGCGCGAGGACGGCGTGCTGGGTTGGCGGCGAGACCAGCGCCCGGGAGAGCCAGGTGGCCCAGCGCACCTGGAGGCCCACGTGGTTCGCGAACTGCCGCTGGTACGAATCCGCCGAGCGTCCGGCAAGGTACGCCTCGGAAGCGAGTGCCGCGCTGTACAACGCCAACGCCAGCCCGTCGCCCGAGAAGGACGGGATCACCGCCGCCTGATCGCCGAGGTGCCACGGACCGTCGCTGCGCTCGCGCACGAAGCCGTAGGGGAGGCCCGCGAGCACCAGCGGCCGGTCGCCGATGGGTTCCGCGTCCATCAGCCGAGCGTCGAGCTGAGGACAGGCCTGGCGCACTCGGGCCAACAGCGAGGGCCACGCGCGGCCCGCCGCCTTCAACGCACCCCGCCCGATGAGGAAGCAGAGATTGGCGCGATCGCCCTCCACGGGCTGAAAGCCGGCGTATACCCTATCGAACAGGTGCAGCTCCACCCGGTGTCCCATCGCAGCGGCCTGCTGGGGAGAGAGCCTCCAGTACGCCTTGAAGGCGACGAGATCACCCTGCTTCCCGCTGCCCCGAGCCCGGCCGGGCAGGTCGTGCTTCCCTGTCGCGAGGAAGACGGCGCGGGTCGTGATCACCCGCCCGTCTGCAAGCTCTGCCCCCCATTCGCCGACCGAACCGCGCACGGCGGTAACGGCCACCCCCCGCTGCACCTCGGCCCCCGCGCACGAGGCGGCGCGCAGGAGCCCGTCGTCGAGGCAGCGCCGGCTCAGGCTCGACGCAGGAAACGGCAGCGCCACGGTAACCGCGGCGTTCGCGCGGCAGATGCTCACCGCCTCCACCGCGATGGCGCCGAGCGCCGCGACCTCCAGTCCGAGCGAGCGCAGCCCAGTCAGGGTCTCGCCCGACAGGAAGTCTCCGCAGACCTTGTCGTTCGGCCCGCGCTCCCGCTCCAGCAGAACCACATGACGGCCGGCGCGCGACAAGTGGATGGCCAGCGCCGCGCCCGCGGGACCGCCGCCGATGATGAGGACATCGATCATGCCGGCCGGAGTCGAGACACCGTGAGCCGGAACGGAAGTTCCCACCGGATCACCACGATGGCCGCGCCGATGCCGGCCTCCGCGAGCAGGCGCTCCCAGTCGGCGCGGACGAACGAGCGGGCGATGGAGACGGGACCATCATGCTGAACGAAGGGGTGAAGCCGAGCGAGCCACGAGCCCAGGCGGAAGACGTGGTACGGAACCGGGTGGCGATGAAGGTCGCTCACGAACCAACCGACCTCCGCGTGCCGCTCCATCCATTGAAGGAGCGCCGCGATCTCCGG
This sequence comes from uncultured Pseudomonadota bacterium, assembly GCA_903885375.1. Lineage (GTDB taxonomy): Bacteria > Myxococcota_A > UBA796 > UBA796 > SXON01 > SXON01. Next base: position 7,121 of record CAISIK010000160.1, on the reverse strand, counting down.
GTCCGTCAGGTGGTGGGCCACCAGGGAGCTCACGACGACATCCGCCGCCTCCGTGGCCGGATGTCCGAACACATCGGCGGCCACCCAGCGGATTCCCAGCTCCGGCGGGGTGGCGGCCGCCGCGGCGCGCGTGGCCACCGGGTTGGCGTCCACCCCCGTGCAGCAGACGGGGAGCTCCCGGGCCCGCGCCCACCTGGCCACCGCTCGGAGGGTGTCTCCGAAACCCGAGCCGACATCGATGATCTGCACGGGGCGACCGAGGCGACGCAGCGTGGGCAGGGCGCGCTCGAGGTACCGGACCGTCGGCCCGTACGCGAGGGTGGCCCGATTCACGCGTGAGAGGTCGACGAGGCAGGCGGCCAGCTGGTCGGGGTCTGCCGAGGAGGCATCCATCCACTCCGCCGCGGTGGAGCGGCGGGAAAAATCCGGAAGCGTGGTCATGCGGCGTGGAACAGCAGGGTCTCGGCCGTGAGTCCCGGCCCGAAGGACATCGCGCATCCTCGTTGGCCCGGTCGGGCCACGGCAAGCAGCGCCTCGAGCACGAACATCACGGTGGCCGAGGACATGTTCCCGAACTGGTCCAGAACCCGGCGGGAAGGAGCGAGCGCCGAGTCCGAGAGGCCGAGGCCCTGACCTACCGCGTCCAGCACCGACCGACCGCCCGGGTGAACGGCCCAGAGGTCGATCGCCTGCGCAGAGGCGCCATCGAGGATGGCGGGCGCGGCTTGCCCCAAGCCGAGCGCGATCGCCGCCGGCACCCGCCCGGAGAGGTGCATCTCGAAGCCGTCGTCGCGCACGTTCCACGTGATGAGGCGCTGGGTGTCGGCGACGAGCGCGACATGAAAGCGGTCCAGCTCGAACCCGACCGGATCGGCGCTCACCAGGCTGGCGGCACAGCCGTCGCCGAAGACGAGATACGAGAGCATCGGCTCGATTTGCTCGGTTTCGCGAAGATGGAGCGAACACAGCTCCAGGTTCACGAGCAGGACCCGCGCCGCGGGCTCGGAGCGGACGATGTGACGCGCCAGCTTCAAGGCGTTTATCGCGGCATAACACCCCATGAAGCCCACCATCGTCCGCTCCACGCTCGGGTCGAGCCCGCAGCGCTCGACCAGCTCGAGGTCGAGCCCCGGCGCGTACATCCCGGTGCACGAGGTCACGATCAGGTGGGTGACCCGGCGGCCATCGGCCTCAACGGCCAACTGCCGCACCGCCTCCACGGCGAGCAAGGGCGCGAACTGCTCGTACAGGGCCATTCGCTCGGCCGTCTTCGGGAACCTCCCTCGCGCATACAGCCGAGTGCTCGTGTCCGCGTCGGCGAGCTCGGTGGCGAGCACCGAGTACCGGTGGGAGATGTGGGCGCGGGCGGCCATGCGAGCGAACACTGATCGCGACCGGGCATCGTCGAGCAGGGACATCGCAAACTCCGCGAACGCGGAGTGGATGTCGTGCGGAGGCACCGCGGTGGCGATTCGGTTCAGGTACGCGCTGGGCATCCCAACGCTGTACACACGGTGCGGGAGCTTGACGATTCCTCCGGTCGCCGCGCGGCGCGGCGCCCCGAAACCGGCTGTCAAGGCCTGCCGATCCCCCGCCTGGTTTCTCGCCCGATAGAACCACCACCCTCAGGGCGAGGCAGGCGCCGACCAGGGAAGCTCCTCCTGCCGCCCGAGCGCCCCCGCGGCCTCCCACTCCAGCAGGTCGGCGCGCGCCTCGCCACCCAGCGCCGGGTCGATCGGCAGGCCGAGGAGCCACGCCACGGTGGGCGCCACGTCGCCGAGGCGGGCCGCGCGCGGGCGAAACGCCGGGGTGGCGTCGGGATCGCGGAGGAGGAGCACGCCGCTCGTCTTGACGGTGGGGAGGCAGACCACGAGGACGGTGGCCTCGGCGGGAGCGGCCTCGGCGAGCAGACGCGCGCCGTCGAGATCGTCGGCGCGCCGGACGATCAGCCGCGAGGTGGAGGCGGCGGCGAGGGGCTCGACGACGCCCTCCGGACCCCAGCCGGCGGCATCCACCTCGAGGCCGCGGGCCCGCGCCCAGTCCACCACGGTCGTTCCTGCACCGGAGCGGCCCGTGAGCGCGACCCCCCAGCGCTGCGATGGGGGTACCTGCGTGGCGGCGATCTCCACCCGCGAAAATCCGAGCGAGCCTCCGGGCGCCGCTTCCGTACCGATGAGCACCACCTGCCGCGGGGGGGCCGAGGGCAGCGGTGCCGCCCGCCGCTTCAAGGCGGTGTACCCGCCGGGCACCCGGGGCACGCGCTCGAACGCGGCCTGCACGCGGCCTCCGGCGCGGAGGAAGGGCCAGGTTTCCCGCGGACGGTCGTAGACGAGCATCTCCGCCCCGAGCGTGGACATCATCACCATCACCGTTTCGGTGGCGGAGCGGGTGGAAACCCAGTGCACGCCCACGTTCTCCGTCTGCCACGCCACCCGCTGGGCCAGGCCCTCCTCCACCGCCACCACGAGCGGCGTGGAGCGACCTTCGGCCTGCCCGCTCAGCCAGGTGGCGAGGCGATCGTGGGCCGGCGTGGGCGGCGCTCCGCGGCTCAGGGTGATGCCGGCCTCGAAGTTCGCCCGACCGCCATGCAAAGCCAGCAGGAAGCAGGCGCCCGCGAGGAGCCGCGCGACCACCCCGCGGCGCAAGAGCCACAGGCCGGGAACCAGGAAGGCGGGGAAAGCCACGAAGCCCTCGCGCTGATCGAAGTACCAGGGGCTCGAGAACTGCTTGTGGACGAGGTGGATCGACAGGAGCGCCCCGATGGCGAAGGCGAGGAGCGTGAGGTGCGCCGCCCCCTCCGGAGCGCGCCACTTCGCCCACAACCGGCGGGCGCCGGCCCGCCCCGTCCAAGGCGCCGAGAGGGCCGCCACCACCCCCGCCAGCGGAAGGAGGTACTGGAGGCCCTTGAAGACCTCGTCCCACGACTTGTCGCTCCGGCCCCACGCGAGCGGAAAGCCCGTGGCGCGGTCGCGGAGCAGGTCGACGAGGCCGTCGGTCTCGACCATGACCGGCACGGCGGGGAGCGCATCGGTGGCGTGAGCGCTGTCGAAGCGCACGAGCATGCTCGGCGAGGGGTCGTGCAGGAAGGTGGTGAGCCAGCCGTACCAGGCGGCGAGCAGCACCACGGAGGGAGCCAGCGCCACGAGCGACCAGACGATTCGGTGCTTCCGGTCAGGACCGAGGAGCACCCACGCCCCCAGGCCGGCCGCGAGCGCCATCGGGAGCAGGATGAGCTGGGCCCGCGCGAAGTAGGGCAGCGCCACCCAGACGCCGATCTCCGCGGCGGCGGAGAGCCGCCCATCGCCGCCCCGAACGAGCATGCGCCACACCGCGATGCCCACGAGGAGCCAGGCCAGGGGCTCGGTGTAGGGGCGCACCGACCAGGCGGTGAGGACCGGGTTCAGCCAGAACGCCAGCGCGGCCACGTGCCCGCCGTGCAGACCCCGCCAGCCGCCCAGGAGCGGCGTGGGGGCGAGGGCGCGGCCGACGAGGAACCAGGCCAGCCCGGCCAGCATGTAGCAGGAGAACGGGAGCAGGTGTGCCGCCTCCTCCATCGGCACGAAGCGCGACACCAGGCCGAGGATCGTGGGCCAGAGCGGGTAGATCGCGCTCGGGTAGGGGAACGACGGGTAGCCCGCGTTGTAGGGGGAGAGGCTCGCCACGAGCCCGTGCCCATCACGAACGTGGCGGGCCACGTCGAGGTACACGCCCCCGTCGATGCCGACATCGCGCGTGGACAGGGCGGCCGCGCCCCGGCAGAGGAACACCCCCGCGAAGAGCACCGCGAAGACGAAGAGGTCGGGGCCGGGCCTGCGCATCGGCACGCGGTCTAACGAGTCGGCGGGGCCCGGCGACGGGCGCCCCTTGGGGAGGGGGCCCCTTCGGGCGCGCGAAGCCCGCCCGAACGGCGCCCTCCACGCCCAGTCAGTTCACTCGCTCTCGGGCGCGTCCTCGGGCGCGGGCGCGGCGGCGGGCTTCCGGTCGGCGCCCCGTTCGGCGGCCTTCTCCGCGCCGTCGACCGGCGGGCGGGCCACCGCCGACTCGCCCTTCTCGAGGTCGGTGAGCTTGCGGAGGTTCACGCTCGCACGCACCTCGAAGGAGTAGTTGGTGAGGAGGTGGTGGAGGTCGTCCTTCAGGCCGAGCTCCTCGAAGTACGACCGCACCTCGCGTGCCACCACGCGCACGATCTCGGTCTTGGCCTTGTCGCCCCCTTCGAGCACGCTGTTGAGCACTTCGCGCGCATCCACCCGGAAGGGCCTCCCCTCCCCTTCTTCGCCCATGAGTCGGCGCCCGAGGCGCCCGAGGCGGCCACCCGCCGGCCGTTCTTCTGCCATCGGTCCTCCTAGTTCACGGCGTAGGGTTCGGAGAGCGTGAAGGGCGCCACGAGGGCAGCGAAGGTCTCCCCGCGGGCGGTGACCATCTGGTAGCTGCCGTGCATGGTGCCCATCGAGGTGGGGAGCGGGCAGCCAGAGCTGTAGTGGTACTGCTGGCCCGGCGCGATGAGCGGCTGTTCGCCGACCACCCCGGGGCCCCGAACCTCCTCGGCCTTGCCGTTGGCATCGGTGATGATCCAGTGGCGCGAGAGGAGCTGCACCGGCTCGGGGCCGCTGTTCTCGATGCGGATGTGGTACGCGAACATCCACAAGCCGCCGCGCGGGTTGCTCTGGTTCGGCAAGTACTCGGGAAACACGGTCACGCGGACGCCGCGGGTGATGGCTTCACTCATGGGAACCCTCCGCCGGCCGCGTAGCCCGACACGCGAGAGCGTGCAGCGCGTTGCGCGTGCTCCCCGGAGGCGGGTTACCCTCCGCGCCCTTCAGGGTGTGCCCCCCGTGAGCAGCCTCGTCTTGCCCCCCCCGCTCCCCGCCTCCGCGCTCTCCGAGCTGGGCGCCGCTCCCCTGCTCGAACTGTGGGAGAAGATGGTCCTGATCCGCCGTGTGGAGGAGATGGCGGCGAAAGCCTACACCGAGCGCAAGATCCTCGGGTTCTGCCACCTCTACATCGGTCAGGAGTCCGTGGCCGTGGGCGCAGCGGCCGCCTGCCGCCCGGAAGACCGCTGGATCACCGGCTACCGGGAGCACGGCCAGGCGATGGCCAAGGGCGTTTCGCCGCGGGCGATGATGGCCGAGCTCTTCGGCAAGGCCACGGGCAGCACCAACGGGCTCGGAGGCTCGATGCACATCTTCGACAAGAACGTGCACTTCATGGGCGGCTACGGCATCGTGGGCGCCCAGTGCGCCCTCGGGGCGGGCGTGGCCTGGAGCCTCAAGCAGCTCAAGACCGATGCGGTGTGCCTCTGCTGGTTCGGCGATGGCGCGGCCAACCAGGGCGCCTTCTTCGAGTCGATGTGCCTCGCCCAGCTCTTCAAGCTCCCCATCGTTTTCGTTTGCGAGAACAACTTCTACGCCATGGGCACCGCGGTCGATCGCCAGAGCGCGCTCACGGACATGAGCCTCCGCGGACTCGGCGTGGGCATGGCTCGCGACCAGTTCGAGGGGTTCGACGTAGAAACGGTGCGCCACCGCATGAGCGCCGCCGTGGAATACGCCCGCTCCGGCGCCGGCCCGGTCATCGTGGAGGTCGTCACCTACCGCCACCGCGGCCACTCCATGAGCGACCCGGCGAAGTACCGCCCGGCCGGCGAGCTCGAGGAGAAGAAGAAGTCCGACCCCATCGCGCTCACCGAGCACCGCCTGCGCGGCCTCGGGGTGGGCGATGCCGAGTTCGAGGCCGTTCGCGACCGGGTCGAGCTCGCCGCGAAGGATGCCTACGAGTTCGCCGACGCCTCGCCGCTCCCCGACCCGGCGGCCCTCTACGACTACACCTACGCCCCTTCGGGAAGCTGACATGCCGATCGTCACCATCCGTGAGGCCCTTCGACAGGCCATGAGCGAGGAGATGCGGCGCGACCCGACCGTGTTCCTCATGGGCGAAGAGGTCGCCCAGTACGATGGCGCCTACAAGGTGAGCCAGGGAATGCTCGATGAGTTCGGGCCCGACCGCGTGGTGGACACGCCGATCGCCGAGAACGGTTTCGCGGGCCTCGGCGTGGGCGCCGCGATGGCAGGCATGCGCCCGATCATCGAGTTCATGACGTTCAACTTCAGCCTCGTCGCGTTCGACCAGGTAATCAACAGCGCCGCGAAGATCTACCAGATGAGCGCGGGCCAGTACCGCTGCCCCATCGTTTTCCGCGGGCCGAACGGCCACGCCGAGAACCTCGGCGGCCAGCACAGCACGAGCGCCGACAGCCTCTTCGCCCACTTCCCCGGGCTGAAGGTGGTGTCGGTGAGCACCCCGCACGATGCCAAGGGCCTCCTGAAGACCGCCATCCGCGACGACAACCCGGTCGTGTTCTTCGAGAGCGAGCTGATGTACGGCTTCAAGGGCGAGATCCCCGAGGGCGAGTACACCATCCCCTTCGGTCTGGCCGACATGAAGCGCGAGGGCACCGACGTGACCCTCATCAGCTGGGGCAAGCCGGTGCACACCTGCCTGAAGGCCGCAGAAACGCTGGCCGCCGAGGGCATCTCCGCACAGGTGCTCGACCTGCGCTCCCTGCGCCCGCTCGACCACGACGCCATCTTCAACGCCGTGGCCAAGACCCACCGCGTGGTCGTGGTGCAGGAAGGCCACCTCTACGCGGGTGTGGCCGCCGAGATCAGCGCGCGCATCACCGAGAGCTGCTTCGACCTCCTCGATGCGCCCGTGCTCCGGGTCACCAACCGGGACGTCGTGCAGCCCTACGCCACCAACCTCGAGCGGCTCGTGGTGATCGACGCCGGGCGGGTGGTCGAAGCCGTGCACCGCGTGATGGGGAGGTCCTGATGGCCCAGTTCTTCGTAATGCCCCAGGCCTCCCCCACCATGACGGTGGGCGTGGTCGGCAAGTGGCTCGTGGCCGAGGGCGCCACGCTCTCGCCCTCCCAGGCCATCGCGTCGGTGGAAACCGACAAGGCCACGATGGAGATCGAGGTGTTCGACAAGGGCGTGCTGCTCAAGCAGCTCGCCGCCGAAGGCCAGGAGGTGCCTCCGGGCATGCCGATCGCGATCATCGGGAGCAGCGCCGGTGAGGACACGAGCGCGCTCGTGGCCGAATACGCCGCGATGATGGCGGCGCCG
>CAISIK010000159.1 GCA_903885375.1 uncultured Pseudomonadota bacterium | reverse complement strand
GCTGGGTCCGACCGCCAGCGAGGTACGCCCGGACGACTCGTTGGCGCAGATCCAAGGACAGCGGCTTGCTCACTCCGACTCCGGGTAGTTGGCCTGATCACACGTTCCCAACGATCGATCAAGTCACCTCGGCGCCGCAATGAGGCCGAACGTGCCTTTGTACTGGATTGCCCCGGCCGGTACGAAATGCGGCAGAACACCACGGACCACGCCGCCTACGCCGACCAACTGGTGTTGGTGGACCCCACCCCGAACGCCTGCCACCGCCCGACGTCGATCGCGGACAAGAGCGGCTACCGCCTGCCGGCGTGGGGCCTCCCTTTCGACCGCGCCACCTACCCGCTGGCGGAGACGCTCTCCGCCGCCACAATCGCGCTACTGCCGACGGGGTTGCGCACGGCGCACGCCATCCAGATGCACACCGGAAGCGGCGGCGCGGAAGGCTGGGTGCAGGATGGTTGGATCGCTTGGGAGTCCGGGCGAATTGCGGCGGAGGTCGTGGGATTCACGGCGGATCTCGGGTGGCCCTCCGGCTGGTCCAGCGCCAAGGTCACGGCGAGCGATTCGTCCGTGACTCTCTCCGACGTTCCGGTGCGCATCACATCGCCCGCGCGCCTTCTCGCGTCTCCGGCAGGCAAGCCGCTACCACTGGACACTTGGGGCGGTCTGGTCAGCGACGCGACGGCCCGCAGGCTCGTGAACCTGCTGCCTACCCGTATCAACGGTGCACGCGCCTGCGGCGGAACGCCTCTGCCGAAGGGAACGCTGATCGAGTTTTCGGTGGACCCCGCGCAGGCCAAAACTCCGTGCGATCCGCGCGGCCGGACACTCGAGGGTGTGACCCTCTACCCAGGCGCTGTCGAGATGGCGTGGTCGTCCATCCCGAGCGACGGCCGGTGGGCCGCGGGTTGCTACACAGGGTGCTCGCAGGCGCGGTAGGCGATACCGCCCCTGCGGTAGGAACGATCCAGCCCTGATCGCCTCGTTGGCGGCTACGAACCCTCATGCGTTCGCCCACCACGCCGGCCTCCTCGTGACCCTCGACACCCAGCAGCACGCCGCGGTCGCCCCACCTTCGCGCCCGCGCTTCGTCGCGCCCTGCGAGGACGCCTCCGAGCCCCCCGCTCGCGTGGTCGAGTACGTCCGCCCGCCCCGCTCGGTGCGGGTCGAGGCCGAGCCGCTCGCCTCCTGGTCCGAGCGTCCGTGGCCGGTCTCGCCGCATTCGCGCCTGCCGAACTGGCTGACGCGGCTCCTGGTCGTCTGGGGGCTCATCACCCTGGCCTCGCTCGTCGGCCCCTGCCGCCCCCTCTCCCCGTCGCCGGCGTTGGCCGCAGAGACCACCCCATGACCGCCGCCGCCCAGCTCCTCGACGCCATCGTCCCCATCGTCCGCACTCGGCTCCCCCGTGGCGTGGACGTGGACTACCTCGACGACTTCCTCGGCCGGAACCGCTTCGCCCTCGAAGCGGTCATCGAACAGAACCTCGGGCCGCTCCTCCGTCGGATGGAGGCGGCGAACGCCTCGCCCGTCGAGGACATCCCCGAGTTCTGGACCGCCGCGAAGCGCACCGCCGCGAACGTCGCCGCGATGGCGATGGCCGCCAACCTGTACGCGCAGAAGCGCGCACCGAACGCAGAGGAGCGCTCGGTCCTCGCCGGGTACTCCGGCTGGGGCGGCCTCTCCATCCAGGCCGCCGCCGGGCGGTTCCCGCCGGGCTTCCCCCCGCCGGAAGAGCGCGGACTCATTCATGAATTCTACACGCCATCGAAGGTGGCGAAGGAGATCGCCCGCCTCGTGGCGCCCCTCGTCCCGAGTC
>CAISIK010000158.1 GCA_903885375.1 uncultured Pseudomonadota bacterium | reverse complement strand
TCGCCTTTCCCGCGCTGGCGGCTGAGCTCCCGTCGATCGACACCCCGCTGAGGACCGGTCTCTCCGCGAAGGGTGACGCCGCGGTGGTGATCGGGGTGGAGGACTACGTGTACCTGCCGGAGGCGACCTACGCATCGCAGGACGCGCAGGCGATGTACGACTTCCTTGTGTACACGCGGGGGCTGCCGAGCTCGCGGGTGGCGTTGTTGCAGGGCGGTACGAGCCGACGGAAGATCATCGAAGCGGTCACGACGGCGGGGAAGCAGGTGGGTGCGGACGGGACAGTGTGGGTGTATTTTGCGGGTCACGGGTCGGCCTCGCCCAGCACGCGGGAGCGGCTGATCCTGCCCGAGAACACGTTGGCGGACGCAGGGGACTTTGACGAGCAGGGTGTTCGGCTGGCGGAGCTGCAGCGGCTGGCGGGCTCCGGCGGCGGGGAGGTGCTGTTGATCACCGACGCTTGTTTCACCGGCGCGGGTCGCGCAGGGGGAACGCTGCTTTCGGATGGTCGCGCCTGGGTTCCGCCGCAGGCCACGGCGGTAGGGAGGTCGGTGCAGTGGGACGCGGCGCAGGCGAACCAGTTGGCGGGCCCACTGGCCGCGGCTCGCCACGGCGCGTTCACCTACTTCGCGATCGGGGCGATGCGGGGGTGGGCGGACGGTCAGGTGACGGGCGAGCGGGACGGCGTGGTGACGAGCGAGGAGGCTCACCTGTACGTGCAGGAGGCGCTACGGGCGGTGGGCATCCGCGATCAGGCGCCCTCGCTGGGGGGGGAGGGTGCGGCGGCGCGAACGCTGGCGAGCGGGGCGACAGAGCGGGCGCCGGCGCTCGACCCGGCGGTGGCGGCGCCGGGCAGGTCCGGTCCCGTATTGGCCGCCGTCTCGTCCACGGCGAGCGGCACGAGCTTCGGCTCGGTGGGGGCGATCAGCGTGGACGAGAAGCTGCGTGAGCAGGCGTGTGACGACGATGCGAAGACGAAGGCGGGGGCCGCGCGGGGAACGCGTCTGTCGGCGCTGGTTTCGGCGAAGGAGGCCGAGGCGTCGGCCGCCTGGGCGACGCTGCGCCCGGGAGCCGAGGGGTGCGCCAGGCTTGCGGACACGCTGACCCGTTCGGAGTGCGCTACGAAGGTGGACGGGTTCGTGAAGCTGGCGGCGAGCGCGCAGGTGACGCTCACCGCGGGCGACGAGGTGGTGACGACGGCCTGCGGCCCTCGAACCCGGACGTTCGGTGCCGAGACGCGCAGCGTGACGGTGGGAGAGCTGGGGGCGGCGAAGGACCTCGCGGCGAGACTGCGGGCGGCGCCGGCGCGGGAGCCCAAGCCTCCGACGCCCTCGCCGAAGCAAGCGGAGAAGCCGGTAGCCACCGTCGCTCGGCTCCCGGCGTCGCCGGAGGCGCCGGAGCCCGCCCCCTGGACTGAATCGGCAGCGGGAGGCGGTTCGGCCCGGAGCCTCACCGACGCCGGCTGGAAGGCCATCGACAAGGGTGACCTCGAGGGCGCGCACGGCTTCTTCACCCGCGCGTTGCAGAAGGACGCGCGCGCCGGCTGGGCCCTGTACGGTCGCGGGTACGCGAACGAGAAGCTGGGCGACAAGATCAGCGCCGCCGCCGACTACTGTTCCGCGCGGGCCGTCGCCACATCCGACGCGGACCTGGCGCGCGAGCTGGACGGGGGCCTGCGGCGACTCGGCAAGGGTTGCTGAGCGCCGAGCCGTATCGGTCGGGTTGCTTCCACCGGCAACGAGGACTCCGTGTCGCACGAGGTGCCGCAGGGGGAGTGGGCTTGGGTGATGGTGCCCCGTGCCGGTCGTTTCGCACAGCTGCCGTCCCGCACGTTCACCCATTTGGCCTCGCGATCACGAGGGATGGTCCACCGTTGTGTTCCTGCGAAGTGGTAGCCGAGCCGGGACCACGGCTGTGAAAAAGCGCTGGGATCAGACGCTGATCGCCGATCAGCCCGAGTGCTTCACCCAGTGGGATGCGCCTCCGCCGGAAACTGGCGGGAACGGTGGATCGGCGGTGATCGAGTAGTTGGTTGACGACTGCCGCGGCGGGGGACTCAGCTACTTCTACGCGGCGGACGGCGAATCCGGGGACCGGCTCGATAGCAAATCTGCGCCGTGTGAGTAGCGTCGAGTCGCGCGGCGCCTACTCACCGGCCGGAAGCTCGCTCCACCCTCCCCGCTCACCGTGACCGGTGACGGCGCGGGGCGGATCG
>CAISIK010000157.1 GCA_903885375.1 uncultured Pseudomonadota bacterium | reverse complement strand
GGCCGCCGGGCGGTCCGCCGGGGGAGGGGCCGCCAGGCGGCCCGCCGGGCGGGGGCTCGGGCCGGCCCGGCCCGGTGATGCGCCACCACACCGACCTTGTCCCCCTCAAGCGCGTGGAGCCGCGCTTCCCCGAGGCCGCGCGCAGCCTCGCGCGCAACGAGGAGCGGTGCACCGTGCGCGTGGAGGTCAACGAGGCCGGCCAACCCGCGCGGGTGACGCCCCGCACCTGTCCCGTCCTCTTCCAGCGGGCCGCCATCGAGGCCGCGGAGCAGTGGCGCTGGGTCCCCTACCTCGTGGATGGGCAGCCGGTGAGCGCGGCCTTCGACCTCCAGTTCGTGTTCCGGCTCCACGACTGAGCCGGCTCAGGCGTCGGGGTGCGTTCCCGTGGTGACGGGCGCCGGTGCGTTCGGGCGCGCCGGGGCGAGGGGGATGTGGAACACGAACCGCACGTAGACGAAAGCGGGGATGGTGAGCGCCGTTTCGGGCGGCATCTGCCGGATCAGGTACACCGCCGGCCCGAGATCGAGCGTGAACTGGCGGAGCTCGCGACGGTCGTAGTTCACGTAGTGCCACCCCACGGCGGTCCATGCATCGAAGAAGTCCGCCGGCGCCGAGGCGCCCGCAGTGCCGAAGATGCCGTGCCGGCTCGCCTTGCCATGGGAGAGCTCCGCGCCGACCACCATGCCGAAGTCCACGTTGCCGTAGAGCCGCTCGATCGAGAGGCCGGGACGCAGGCCGGCATCCACCGCGAGCGTCACATCGGGGCCGAGGGGCACGGTCACGTCGAGCCCGATGAGACTGCCGCCGCCCACTACGGGGCCGAGCGCCGGGTAGAGGTCGGCGGCGCGCGCCGGCGGGACGCTTCCGAGCGCCATCACCGCGACGACCGCCGCCGAGAGGCCCGTGGGGAGTGCTCGAAGTGCACGCACAAGCTACGCTATGGTCGTGACGCCGCTCGTGCCACTGTTGTTCTCGGCATGCACGAGCGATCTCGCCCCGTCGGCACCGCTTGCGGAGGATGCGCGCCTGGCCGTGCTGCCCCCCGAGGCCGCGGTGGTGTTCCGCCTCGCGCCGGGGCGCTTCGTGGCCGATCTCGAAGATGCCGGGCTCCCCGAAGGGCTCGATCTGGCCGATGCCAGCGCGCTCGGCGGGTGCGGGCCGTCGGGCTGCCTCGCGCTGGTGGAAGCGGCGCCGCGGGTGCTGAACCCCGCCGCTTCGCCCGCCGCGCTCGTGCCCACCCGACTCGACCGGGTGGCCCCCGATGGCACCCCCCTCGTGTGGCGCGTGCTCGGTCCCGGCAAGGCGGTGCTCGGCGATGCCCCCGCGGTGGCCGAGGCCTGGCAGAGTGTGCAGGCGGAGGCCCCGGGCTTCGATGCCGCGCGCTACGCCGATGACGTTCCGGCCGGCGAGAGCTGGCTCCTCGTGGTGGATGCCGAGGGCTTCGGCGAGCAGGCGGCCCGCCGGCTCGACCGCCTCGCCACGCCCGGCGGGCACGCCGTGGGCGAGTCGCTCGCGCGGTTCGACACGTTCTGGCCCGGCCTCCGGGCGCGCTCGGCCACCTTCGCGATGGCCTTCGACGATGAAGCGGGGCTCCTGCGCGCGCGCGTTCGCTGCCACTCCGAAGCCGACGCCGTGGCTGTGGAGGCCGAGGCCTGGGCGCGGGCGGGCTTCTCCCCGTTGGAGGTGGAGTCCATCCGGCGCGAAGGCGTTCGCGTGGAGATCACCGTGCAACCCGCGGGGCTCCTGTGATCGGCTACCTCTCGCCCGCCGCGCCCACGCTCGCCGACCGCGGGGTGTTCCGCTCCTACCAGTGCGCGCTCTGCCACTACCTCGGTCGGGAATACGGTCCCTTCTACCGGTTTTTCGCCAACGCGGACATGGTTTTTCTCAACGTGTGGCGGGATGCCGCCGCGCGCCGCGAGGTGGGCGTGGGGCGTCGGGCCTGCGTGGTGGCGCCGCTCGTCACCTCGCTGCCGGTGCGGGAAGAAACGGACAACACGGCCTTCGCCGCGGCCTTCGGCGTGTACATGGCGGTCGCGAAGCTGGAGGATGACTGGGCCGACGACCGCGACCTCCTCCGCGGCTTCGGCGCCTGGGCCTTGCGGCGAGGCAAACGGCGCGCGCGCGAGGTGCTGGAGGCGGCCGGGCTGCCCATCGCGGCCATCGAGGCGCAGATGGCCGAGCAGGCGGCCATCGAGCGTGGATCGGAGGCGGCCCTCGATGCCGCTTCGGCGCCCACGCGTCGCATCGCAGCGATCGCGTTTGGCGCGCTCCCCACGGGTGCCGACCCCGCGGCCGAGCCTGCCCTCGCCGAGGCGGGCGAGGCGCTCGGTGGCTTCCTCTTCTTCGTGGACAACGCGCTCGACCTCGCGGGTGATGCCCGCGCGCGCCGCTACAACGCGCTCGCCCGCGCTGCGGGGCTCGCTTCCCCGCGGCCGGAGGAGGAGGCCGCCGCCATCGCGCTCGCCGCCGCGGCCGCCGAGGTGGAGGTGGGCCGGCTCTCGTCGGCGCTCTCGCGCCTCCCCGCCGGCCCGCTGTCGGGCTTCCTGCGCCGCACGCTGGTCGCGGGCTTCCGCGACAAGCTGGCCCGCCTCCTGGCCCTCCCCGCCGAACGCCGGCCGCTCGCGAGCCTGCGCGACCTCCTCCCGCCGCGCACCCGCCTCGTGGATCGCCTCGCGGTGCAGGCCGCCGCCGGCTGGCGGAGGGTGCCGCTCCGCCTCCAGATGGCGGGGGCCTTCCTCGCGGTGATGCTGTTTCCGCGGGCGGCGTGGGCCGCCGGCTGGTGGCCGGCCGGCGCCGACCCGGAGGTCGGCGACACCGGCCTCGTCGATCCGGCGCGCATGGCGCAGGCCGCCGATGGGCAGTCCGGCGAGGACTGCGCCACGCCCTGCGACCCGTGCGTGGGCAGCTTCGGCTGGGTGAGCTGCGCGCCGGAGAGCTGCTGTGACGGCGTCTGCAACGACGCCTGCCCCAGTACGTGCAGCTGAGCGAGGACGCCGCGGCCGGGCTGCCTTCTGGTGCGTGGCTGCTCCGGCTCCTGGCGCCGGCCGCCGGCTGGTGCGAGTTCGAACGGCTCTACCGTTACTTCCGGTGGGCCGACGACGTGGTGGACGCTCCGGGCCGCGATCCCGCCGCCGTGCGCCGCTTCCTCGATGCCCAGCGCGCGCTGCTCGCCGCCGAGCGTGAGGCGGAAGCGCCGCCGGAGCGCGGCCTCGCCGCCGCCCTCGCCCACGACCCCGCCGTGCGCGAGGTGGCCCTCCCCATGCTGGAGGCGCTGGCGTTCGATGCGTCCCGGCCGCCCGGTCCCACGCCGGCCGCGCTGGTGCGTGCGCAGGCCGTGCGGGTGGGTGATGCCTACCTGCTGGCGCTGTGGCGCTGCTTCGGCGCGGTCGGCGCGCCGCCTCCCGGCCTCGCCGAGCTCGCCCGCGCCGCGTGCCTGATGCACCTCCTCCGCGACCGCCACATCGATCGCGCCCTCGGCTACGAGAACCGCCCGCCGCTCCCCTCCGGCCAGCCCCAGGCCGACGAGGACTGGGTTCGGGAGCTGTCCGCCGAGGCCGCGGCGGGCTTCGCCCGCGGGCGGGCCTGCCTGCCCGCCGTGCGGGGCTGGCGGCTGCGGTTCGTGCTGGCCCTCCAGGCCTGGCGTTACGCCCGCATCGACGCCTCGCGCCCTCGCGCCTGAGCCGCCCCGGGCCGCCGCCTACCGGCGGCGGCGGCGGACGGCCACGAGGCCGGCCGCGAGGAGCAGGGCGCCCGGCAGGGCGCCCGTGGAGCCGCAGCCGCAGTCATCGCCCGCGGCGGGCTTGCCCGAATCCTCGCTGCCCGTGTCCGCCGCGCAGTCTTCGTCCACCACGTCGTCGCAATTGTCGTCGACCGCGTTGCAGCGCTCCACCTGGTCGGGGTGGACCCACGGCTCGCCGTCGTCGCAGTCGCCGTCGGTCACGGTGTAGCCGTCGCCGTCGTTGTCAAAACCGTCCGTGCCTTCGTCTACGAGGCCATCGCAGTCGTCGTCGATGCCGTTCTCCGCCTCGACCGCGCCGGGGTGGCGCGCGGCGTCGGCGTCGTCGCAGTCGCCGCCGGCCTCGGTGTAGCCGTCGGCGTCGTCGTCGAAGTGGTCGCCGCCTTCATCCACGGTGCCGTCGCAGTCGTCGTCGTACCCGTTCTCGTACTCCGGGGCGTCGGCGTGCACGAACGGGTCGGTGTCGTCGCAGTCGCCCTCCACCTCCGCGGTGCCGTCGCCGTCGTCGTCATGGTTGGCGGTTCCCTCGTCGGTGGTGCCGTCGCAGTCGTTGTCGTGACCGTCGGCGGTCTCGGGGTTGCCCGGGTAGGCGTCGGCGTCGGTGTCATCGCAGTCGCCGCCGAGGGGGGAAACGCCGTCGCCGTCGGTGTCGCCGCTTCCGTCGTCCACGACGCCGTCGCAGTCGTCGTCGATGCCGTTGCCGAGGATCTCCGCCACGCCGGGGTTGATCGCGGGGTTGCCGTCGTGGCAGTCGCCGGCGTCCTCGGTGTAGCCGTCGGCGTCGTCGTCGCCGCAGCTCGTCCCCTCGTCGGCGGCGCCATCACAGTCCTGATCCACGCCGTCGCACGTTTCGGTGGCGCCGGGGTGCAAAGACGGCAGGGCGTCGTCACAGTCCCCCCCTTCTTCCGTCCACCCGTCGCCGTCGTCGTCGTGCTTCTCGGTGGTCTCGTCCACGGTGCCGTCGCAGTCCTCGTCCACGCCGTCGCCCACCTCGGTCTCGCCGGGCTTTACGGTGTCGTCGGTGTCGTCGCAGTCGGGGCCGCCCACCACGTCGGCGTCGTAGCCATCCTCGTCCACGTCGGTGAGGTCGGCGCCGCTGCAGTCCTGATCGATGCCGTCGTAGGGCACCTCGGCCACGCCGGGGTTGATGCCGGCGTCGGCATCGTCGCAGTCGTCGCCGCCGCAGGACGAGGTCGTGTTGTCGTAGCCGTCGCCGTCCTCGTCGCAGCGGCCGTAGATCACGTAGTAGATCTCGTTCGCCACGAGCTCGACGATGTCCTTGGTGCCATCGGCGTCCTGATCGCCGCTGTAGTCGTCGAAGAGGAGCCCGTTGTAGATGGTGGCGCCGCTGTTGGACTCGCAGATCGCGCCCCGCGTGGCGCTCACGGCCGAGGCGTACCCGCCCGGGAGCGTGGCCGAGCCGGTGGCCCTGAGCTCATCGCCGTCGTCGGACCAGCCCACGTCGCCCCGGGTGGTGATGTTGGGGATGGCGTAGGGCGTGCTGTAGATCGGGTGGGTGCTGTCCCACTGGTAGATCGGCCCCGGCGTGCTCAGCTCCGCCGTGGTGGTGCAGTCGAACGCGGCCTGGAGCGTGGCGCTGCTGTCGTAGTCCCAGTACCCCATGACCACGAGCCCGCCCCCCGCAATGTGGTTGGCGATGGCCGTTTCCCATGCGCCCGTGGGCAGCGTGCTCGGGAGGTCGACCACCAGCAGGTCGTAGGCGCCAGAGTTCACCGACGCGGTGAAGGTGGACGAGCTGGAGAGGGTGTAGGCGTACCCGAGCTTCACCAGCGCGGCCTTGGCGTTGCTGCTGCGGGTGTTGTCCTGGTACAGCAGGATGTCGAGCGCGTGCGCGGGGGAGGCCAGCGCGAGGAGGAGGCCGATCACAGCGCGCTCCCATCGCAGTCGTTGTCGATGCCGTCGCCGACCTTCTCGAGCCGGTGGGGCCCGATCTCGTCGTCGGCGTCGTCGCAGTCGCCGGCCTCCTCGGTGTAGCCGTCGCTGTCGTCGTCGTAGGCCACGGTGCCTTCGTCCACGGTGCCATCGCAGTCGTCGTCCACGCCGTTCGGCACCTCGGTGCCTGCCGGGTTCACGGTGCCGGTGGTGTCGTCGCAGTCGCCGGTGGTCTCGTCATAGCCGTCGCCATCGTCGTCGCCGGCGCTCGTGGCCTCGTCCACCTCGCCATCGCAGTCGTTGTCGAGGCCGTCGGGGACCTCCTCGGCGCCGGGGGACGTGGAGTCCACGGCGTCGTCGCAGTCGCCGCCGATCTCCGTAAAGCCGTCGCGGTCGTCGTCATGGCCGTCGGTGCCGTCGTCTACGGTGCCATCGCAGTCCTGATCCACGCCGTCGAGCGTTTCGCTGCCGGTGGGGGAGACCGAGGCATCGCCGTCGTTGCAGTCGCCGGCGTCCTCGGAGTAGCCGTCCCCATCGTCGTCGTAGGCGGGCGTGCCCTCGTCGATGAGGCCGTCGCAGTCGTCGTCGGCGCCGTCGGCTTCTTCGTTGGTGCCGGGGAGTACGCTGGCGTCGGCGTCGTTGCAGTCGCCCGCGCAGGCCGAAACGCCGTCGTCGTCGGCGTCGAGCGCCGCATCGCCGAGGCAGGCGTTGGCCACGAGCGGGATGACCACGAGGGGGAGGTCGGGGTCGTCGGTGGCGAGACGCAGGACGCCGGTCTGCTGGCTCCCGTCGGTGGCACCGAACCCGACGGTGATCTCGAGGCTCGAACCGGCGGCGATTTCGGCGGGGGTGGTGAGCGAGGACAGGTAGAAGCTGCCATCCCCGGTGATCTCGGCGGCCGTGATCGAGGCGGGCACAAAGCCGAGGGCCTGGGCGGTGACCGCGGCGAAGACATCGGCCCCGGGGGCTGCGAGCCCGAAGTCCACCGCGGACGGGTACACCACGAGGTCGGGCGCAGCGGCGATGCCGCGCAGGTGCACCACCGCGGCGTCCTCGCCGCTGTTCGCGTCGCTCTGCACGGTGAGGTCGGCCTCGAACGCGCCGAGCCCCGCCGGGCGGAAGGTGATGGGCACCTCCAGCGACGCGCCGCTGGGGAGCTGGCTGCCGGCGCCGCTGTCGTCCACGAGGAAGGCGTCGGCGTCGTTGCCCTCGGTCGTGAGCGAAACGAGGGTGAGCGAGCCCTGCCCGACGCTGTCCACGGACACCGCGCCGAGGCTCTCGCTGCCCGCCGCGACGATGCCGAGGTCGAGCAGCTCGGGGTTCACGGCCAGCTTGGTGGAGGCCGCCGAGAGCTGCGTGTCGATGCAGGCGAGGGCGAGGGGGAGGGTGAGGAGCAGGGGCGAAACGCGCAAGGACCGCATGGGCGCGAGTCTACAGCACTCCCGCCCAACGCTGGTGGGCCTGCGCGAGCTCCCCACCGGCCCACGGGAGGCGCAGCACGAGCCGCCAGCGGTCCGCCAGACGGAGCGTGCCGCCCATCGCCCGGTAGGGCCGCACCCCGAATCGGGACGGCACAATGGTGGTTTCCACGTAGACGTGACCCGGCTCCAGCCCGACCGGCAGGTGAAGATCGCCGCGGCCGACGGGCCCGGGACGGCCGCCCACGAGCGGCTGCAGGGTGAGACAACCTGCCACACCTTCCGGCCGCGTGCCCGCCATGCGGCCACTGAAGCGCACCAGTTCGGTGCCCAGCACCTCGTTTCGCACGATCGCCTCGATGGAGGCGCGATCGCCGGCCGAGAGGCGCTGGGCATCCACCCGGTCGCCGGTGGCCACGCCTTCCACGCGGGCCGAGGCGGGATCGAACCAGGCGGTGACCGCGCCGCCCTCGAGCACCACCTCGAAGCGGGGCACGGACAGGCGCAGATCGTGGGCCAGCCGCGAGAGCAACCCCTCCTTGTACGTGTACACGTGCAGCATCACACGGACTTAGCCCGCCAGCGCGGATCGTAGAGGAAGAGGTGCACGGCCACCATCGCCGCGGAGATGTCGGCGAGCCCCACGAGCGCCCACAGCCCGAGGTGCATCCCGAGCATCGCCCACCACAGGAACGGGCGCGCCGGCCGGTACAGCGCCAGCGGGGCGTACAGGAGCTCCAGACCGAGCGCGCCCCAGGTGGCGAGGGAGAGCACGGGGTCGGGCAGCGCGCGCACGAGATCGGCGAGCCAGTGGCCAAGGCCGAGCGGCCCATCGAGGAGGATGCGGAAAGCGGCGCCCCCCCGCCAGGTGGGGCTCACGAGCTTGGTCCAGCCGGAGAAGCTGTAGGACACTGCATGGACGACCCAGAGCGAGCGGAGGACATCGGCGGGCAGCCCCTCGGCGTGGGGGCCGCGCGCGCCGGCCCGGCGCGCCAGCCAACGGTCGAGCGACCAGGGAGGATCGGCCGGGGTGAACAGCTGCACGAGGAACCAGAAGCCGAGGTAGGCGTACGAAGGGTTGGTGGTGAACAGGTTGCGGTGCCAGAGCGCGTAGGTGCCGAGGCCGAGGAGCACGCCCATCGTGCGGGTGCGCCAGCCCGCGGCGTAGGCGGCCGCGGCCACCACGAGCCCGCCCACCACGATGCGGAGACTCGTGGGCGAGTCGAGCCAGTAGAGAGGGGAGAGCGCCCACGGAAAGCCAACGTTGAGCGAGGCATCGGGGAGCATGCCCGCGCTCGACCACACCTCCGCGGCGTAGGGGAAGAGCAGCGCGTAGTGGACGAGGAGGAAGAGCCCGAGCGCGATGCGGGCGAGGCCGATCAGGGGCACGGGAGCTCCACGGTGCGGGGGGTGCCGGCCAGCCCGGGGCGCGGCGACGACGTGATGGTGACGGACACCGGGTCGGGCGGGGCGCCCGCGAGGTCGGGGAGCGTGCGGGTTTCGCAGGCGCCGTGGCGGAGGACGGAGGCCACGGCCTCGGCGGGGAGCCAGGGGCCGTACACGACCGCCGCCCCGTAGGCGTTGCGCCAGGCGTAGGGGGTTTGCGCGAGGCGGCGCGCACCCGCGCGGTCGAGGGACCCGGAAACCTCGTGGCCATCGGCGTAGCGCAGGGTGAGCGTGTGCTCCCAGGCCCAGGGCTCCACGCCGCCCACCTGGCAGAAAACCTTCGGGAAGGGCGCCACCATCGTGAGCTTGCCCACGGCCGACAGGCCCTTGCCGAACCGCGGCGCGAGGGGCTCCACCCATGCGCCCAGCATCGCGGAGAGGGCGAGCGCCGTGACCGCGGTGAGCGCCCTCGAGCGGGGGCGGGGGCCGGCGGCGAGCACGTCGCGGAAGAGGAGCATGTCGCCCACGCGCTCCTCGGTATCGGCCTCGAAACCGCAGGGGCCGTCGGCGCGCGCGGGGTTGTCGAGCGTGCCGAAGAGCCAGTCCCAGAGGGGCAGGTCGCCGTAGTTGGAGTTGTGGCGTCCGCGGGCGTGGTGGATGCGGTGCATCTCGGGGCGTTGCACGAACCATCCCAGCCACCGCGGGGTCTGCACGTTGGTGTGGTAGATGCACTCGGCCGCGAACGCGAGGATGGCGAGCACCGCCGTGGCCGCGAGCGGAAGCCCGAAGAGCGGGCCGGCCACGAGGCCGCCGAGGATGGCGTTGGCGAGCTGTTCGAGGGGGTGCTTGTAGAAGGCGGTCATCACCTCGATGCGCGCGGGGCTGTGGTGGAGCTGGTGCAGGCCGAGCCAGAGCGCCCGCTTCTCGTGGCGGAACCGGTGCCACCAGTACCAGACGAAGGTGCTCACGAAGTAGGCGACGCTGCCCGCGGCGAGGGGGTGCCAGCCGCCGAGCGGGAAGAGCGCACCGTTGCCGGCGTGGAAGAGCGGGCCCACGCCGTAGGCGATGAGCCCCTGGAGCGTGGTGAAGAGCACGCTACGAAGGGGGAAGTTCGGCACCGCGGGGAGGGGGCGCGCCGGCGAGAGCCGCTCCCAGGTGAAGAAGGTCGCGCCGACAACGAGGAGGGCAGGGAACATGCCCACAGCCTACGGACGGGCCGGGTCGGTGGCGAGCCAGAATCAAGTGACAGTGTCAGCAGTTGTGGGATACGACAAGTATTTATCGGAGATGGAATGAGTGACATAGTCATTTCGTTGCGCGACTCGGGGCTCGCCGGCCGGTGGACGCCCGTGGTGGCCGCGCTCCTCGCGGCGGAGGTGGCCGGCCCGGGCTTCCGGGCTACGGACGTGCGGTTCTGGTACCACCTCGTCTCCAACTGGATCGAGGCCGACCGCCTGCACGCGGAGCGGGAGCTGGAGCTCACGCAGGTGCGTCGGGTGTTGGAGCGCCTCGAAGGGGAGGGGTGGGCGGCGCGCGAGGGGCGCACCTGGCGGCTCACCGACGCCGGCGTGGTGGGGCTCGCCGAGGCGCTCACCGACCCGGCGGCGCCGCGGCGCTTTGAAGAAACGCTCCTCGTGGCCTTCCTGATCCGCGGCTACCGGAGCGCGGTGCTCGCCCGCCTCCGAGGGACGCCGGCCGAGCGCCGTCTCGCCGCCCGCTTCGAGCTCCGGCGTTTCCTCACGGCCGAGCGGCGCCGCCTCGATGCCGTGGCGCTCGACCTTGAGGAGCGCGTGCGGGATGGCGAGCGGCTCGAGGCCATCGCGCTGGCCGCCACCGACCCGATCACCGCCGTGGAGCAGGCGGGCCTGCCGTACCAGCTGCACCCGATGCGGCCCTTCCGCGAGGTGCTCGCGCCCCTTCCGCCGCTGCTGCGCGCCTTCGAGATGGGCCCGGCCTACGGCATGCGGGCCCGCGCCCTCTTCGCCCCCCTCGCGGCGCAGGTTCGCGCGCAATCCGCCGCGTTGGCAGGGCTCGCGCGCGAATAGGCAGCCTGCGCCGCGGCGGCGCCGCGATGCGGGGCGAGCCGGCCCACCCGTTGCCGGGCAGACCCGCATCGCCCCGACCTCCTCTCGTTACCTGAAGGCGTACTCGTGCGCGGGGGCGGGCTCGTGCCCATGGGCGCGGTCGCTGCAGCTGGCCTGGTCGTGGTCGGCGTCCGACACGGCCTCCGCGGGGCGGTGCTGGCCGCGGTCGTACCGCTCCACGCGGCCGAAGCTCACGTCACGCTCTCGCAGGGGGTCGACCTCCACGATGGTGCGCATCACGAGGGTGCCGTCGAGCTCGCGGACCTCGAGGTAGCCCGGGCCGCGGGGCAACAGGAGGGTGGTTTCCTGGAAGGGCGCGAGGGTGGCCACGAGGCGGCCGTCGAGCGTCACGCGCAGCATGTCGTCGTCGGCGCTCTCGAGCTTCACGAGGCCGGTGCTGGGCACGTCCACCCGCATGCGCGCGCCGTGGAAGGGGTCCACGTCCACGCTGTCGCGGTCCACGAGCTGGCCGCCGAGGCGGGAGACCGTCACGTCGGTGCGGCCGACGGCCACGTCGTCGAACACCACGCTCCCGTTGGCGGGAACCCGTCGCGTGGCGCCCCGCTCGAGCTCCACCTCCACCGCGAAGGGCAGCGGGTTCGACACCACGAGGTCCGCGAACCGGGGCGCCCGGCCCACCACTGTGTCCTCGCCGAAGGGGTTCACGACGAGGCGTTCCGACTCGATGGTGAGGCCCTCGGCGACCACCTTCATGTCGTTGTACCCGAGGGGTACGGTGAGGATGCGCGAGGCCCGGGGCGCGAGCTCGGCGACTTCATGTCCATTGGCGAAGACGGTGGCCATCACGCCGGTATCGTTGATGACCCTGACCTTGCCGGCGGCGGGCGGGCGGGCGTCGAGGCGGACGGAACGGTGGTCGCGCACGCGCACGTCGGTGGCGAACAGCGTTTGCGACTTTCCGAACTGGGTGTAGGTGGCCAGCACGGTGCGCTCGCCCTCCGCGGCCCGGAAGCGGACGGTCTCCCAGGGGGTGAGGACGCGGGTGCCGCCGCTCTCGACCGAGACCGTGATCGGCACCCCCGTGCGGTTCATCACCTCGACGGTACCGAGCTCCGGCGCCGGAGGGCGCCGGGAGTGTGCTTCGGCCGGGGTGGCGACGAACGCGAGGCCGAGCATCGCGGACATCATGGGAATGGTGCGGTTCATGGTGCCTTCCTTGGGTTGATGGTCTTGACGACCACGTTGGAAGGACGCCCGCCGCGCGGGGACATTCGTCATTGAAGAAAGTCCCTCGCGGCGCGTACGCGGGCACCACCGCCGGCGTCGATATTTGGTGGACAATGCCGCACGAAACGGCTTGACGGGTCAAGCAACGGCGCCTATCGTGGTTCAAACCCCCATTGTGGGGTCTCCCGGGGGATGTCATGCACAACGTGCTGCAGCTCAACGCGGACTACCAGCCCCTGAAGATCATCCGGTGGCAACGAGCAGTCGAGCTCGTGCTGTCGGGGCGCGTGGTGATGGTGGCCGCCTGGCCCAATCTACATGTCCGTTCGCCTTCGCTGGCCCTGCCCTGGCCCGCGGTCGTGGCGTTGCGTCGGTACTCGGCGCAGCGGGGGCGTGTGCGCTTCTCCTCGCGGAGTGTGCAGGCCCGGGACAACTTCACCTGCGGCTACTGCGGGCTTCGTCCGCTCCTCCCGAACGGGCGGCCGGATCGGCACCAGCTCACCATGGACCACGTCATCCCGCGGGCGCAGGCCCGGGAGGGGAAGGTTTTCCTGCCCTGGGCGCGCCGTTGGGTGAACGTGACGTGCTGGGAGAACGTGGCCACCGCCTGCCGGAGCTGCAACGCCCGCAAGGCCGACCGGACGCCCGCGCAGGCACGGATGCCGCTGCGGATCTTTCCGCGCGTTCCCACGCAGCACGATGTCCTCCGCATGACGCTGTCCCGCACCGCGGACATGCCGGACCTCTGGTTGCCGTGGTTGCCGCCGGGGGTGGTGAACCCGCAGGAGAGCGGCGTCCTGCCCGACGATGTTTCCTTCCAACGGGCTTGACACCTGCTCAGCCGCTCAGTAGAACAGGCGTGCAGGAGATCGTCATGGATGCATTGCCCCCCCGCCAGCGTGAGCTGCTCGATTTCGTGGCCGCCTACACCGATCAGAAGGGCATTCCGCCCACGCTGCGGGAGATCGGCGAAGCCCTCGGCATCCGCTCCACCAACGGCGTTTCCGACCAGGTGAAGGCGCTCGTGAAGAAGGGCTTCCTCGAGCGCGTGGGCGATGCCCGCACCTCGCGCAGCATCCGCGTCACCCACGAGGCGCGCGGCGGCTTCCGCGATGCATCCACGTTGGCTGTGCCGATCATCGGCCGGGTCGCGGCGGGCTCGCCCATCCTCGCCGAGGAGAACTACGCCGGCACCATGCACATGGATGCGAGCGTGATGCCGCACCAGGCGCCGGTCTTCGCGCTCATCATTCACGGCAACTCGATGATCGAGGATGGCATCCTCGATGGCGACTACGTTTTCGTGCGGAAGCAGGCCGAGTGCCGCAATGGCGACATCATGGTGGCCATGGTGGATGGTGAAGCCACGTGCAAGCGCTTCTTCCGCGAGCGGGGCCGCATCCGCCTGCAGCCCGCCAACAGCGAGATGGAGCCCATCTACGTGGACAGCACGCGGGACCTGCAGGTGGTCGGTGTGGTGATCGGCGTGTACCGGCGCATCAACGCCTGATAGGAATGCGGGTGGCCGTACCGCGCCAGCGCGCAACCCTGTGGGTGGAGATCGGCGTCAGCCTCGCGCTGCTCACGGCGGCGGTCTCCCTGTTCGATGTGGGGGTGTTCTCGTTCGCCACCCGGTACGTGCTCCGGGAGGCGAGCGTGGACATCGCGGAGGGCGCGGCGGTGGTGGTGGCGGGGCAGGCCGCGGCCACGCCTTCGGAGGGATGGGAGGCGCTGGTGGCCGAGCACCGGAAGCGCGGCCTGCGCGGGCTCGCCGTGTGGTCGCCCCGCTCCGGGTCCACCGCCGGCGAGGTCGAGGAGGTGGACGAGCTGGTGAAACGAACGCTGGCCACGCGCGAGGTGTTCAGCGTGGTGGAGGGCGATGAGGTGCGGGTGGTGGCGCCGGTGGGCTCGGGGCGGCCAACCGGGGTGGTCACCCTTCGGTACCCGATCGCGCGCGTGGAGCGGCCGGCGTGGCTCGTGGTGGCCGGGCATGCCCTGTTCTCCTCCACGGTCATCGGCCTGTTCGGGTGGTTCCTCTTCCGTCGCAACGTGGTGGAGCCCATCCTGCGGATCAGCGCCGCCACGCGCCGCATCGCCGATGGTGAGTTCGACACCCCCGTGTCCTCCGACGCGCCGCGCGAGCTCGCCCAACTCGCCGACAGCCTCCGCGGGATGGGCGAGGCCCTCGCCAGCTACCGGGCGCGCACCGCCGACCAGCTCGACTCGCTCGAACGGGCCAACCGGGAGCTGAAGCAGGCGCAGGATGCGCTCGTGCGCACCGAGAAGCTCGCGGGCCTCGGCCGCCTCGCGGCCGGGCTGGCGCACGAGCTGGGCAACCCCCTCGCGGCGGTGCGCGGCTACCTCGAGCTCCTGGGCACCAACGCGGATGCGCCGGAGAGCGGCGAGATCCTCCGGCGCGCGCAGGTGGATGTGGAGCGGATGCACCGCCTGCTCCGCAACCTGCTCGACTACTCGCGCGGGGAGGACGACCTCCCCAGCGAGGTCGAGCTGGGCGCGATCATCGAGGAGGCCGCACGAACGGTGGAGCACCAGGTGGTGTTCCGCGGGGTGGCGCTGTTGGTTTCGCGCGAGATGCCGTCGGTGCAGGTGCAGGGCGAGCCCGCCAAGCTGCACCAGGTGCTCGTGAACCTCCTGCTCAACGGCGCGGAGGCGGGCGCCCATACCGTGCAGCTCTCGTGCGGCTCGGGGCCGGCCGGGGCCTTCATGCGGGTGGTGGATGATGGCGAGGGGATCGCGCCGGAGCACCTCGGGCGCCTGTTCGAGCCCTTCTTCACCACACGGCCTCCCGGCATGGGAACGGGGCTCGGCCTCGCCACCGCCTTCCGCATCGTGGAGCAGCACGCGGGCAGGCTCGAAGTGGAGAGCGAACGCGGGCGGGGGAGCACGTTCACCATCTGGTTTCCGCGTTAGGGAACCAATGCGGCTTCCCAGGGGTCCGCAGCCGTCGTGATCGTCCCGGTACAGCGTATCCATCAGCTGCTCGCCCGCTCCGCCCGCCGCGCGGCGGTGGTGCTGTCGCTGCGTGCGGGAATGGCGGCCATCGGCGCCGCGATGGTCGGCCTGGCCGGGGCCACCGTGGCCACCAATGCGGGCGATCGCTCGCTTGCGCTGGTCGCGCTGGGGCTCGGCGTGGCGGCGGCCCTTGCGCTGGCGGTGCGGCGGGCCTGGCCGGCGCGCAGCCTGATGCACCCCCGGGCCCAGGCGGCACACATCGAGGCGCTCCGCCCCGAGCTCCGCGGCGGCCTCGCCACGGTGGTGGACAGGGCGGCCCGCCCGCAGGGTTCGCCGGCGCTCCTCGCCCGGCTCGCCGAGGAGGTGGGCGCCCGCGTGGGTCCGCTGAAGCCCGACGAGCTGTGGCCGCTCTCGCCGGCCTGGCGTGAGGCGCGCGTGCTCCTCGTGGCCGGCGTGCTGCTCGGCCTCGCCGCGCTCCGCGGCCCGCTCGGCCCCGTCGAGACCTTGTGGGCCCTCTTCGCGCCCGCGCCCGCGCAGGCCGCGGCTGCCCCGGTCAACCAGGGCGGCCCGCGCGCGATGCTCGGCGACATCACGCTCCGCTACCTGTACCCCACCTATACCCGCCTCGAACCATTAGAAGTGCCCAACACCAGCGGCGAGGTGCACGCGCCCCGCGGCACCGTCGTGGAGGTGCGGGCCCGCACGGCCCAGCCCTGGGAGTCGGCGCAGCTCGAGGTGTCCGGCCAGCCGCCCGCCCCCGCCGTGCTCGAGGATGGCCGGCTGGTCCGCGCCAGCTTCACGGTGGGCGAGGAGGGCGTGTGGCGCCTCAACTTCGGCGCGCTCTCCTCGCCGGACTACCGGGTGGTGCCCGAGCCCGACTTCGCGCCCGTGGTGGCCGTGGCCGGCCCCCCGCGTCTCCGCGAAAACCTCGATCAGGGGCTCGTCCTCAACACCAGCGCGAAGGATGACTTCGGCATCACGCGGCTCGTGGCGGAGATCACGCTCAACGGCAAGGTCACCGAGCGGGAGCTCCGCGCCCCCATCGATGCGCCGCTCGCGATGAACGAGGCCATTCCCTACTCGCCGAAGGAGTGGGGGCTCCATCCCGGTGATGTGGCCCAGGTGCGGGTGGGCGCGTGGGACAACGACGCCATCTCCGGCTCGAAGGTGGGTTGGTCCACCGCGTTCACGCTGGAGGTGCTCGGCGCCGGCGGCTCCTTCCGCGAACAGAAGGAGCTGCGCGCGGCGCTGCTCCGCGCGCTCATCCCTCCCCTGGCCGACTTCCTCGTGGATGCCTCGCCGGTGGGGCGGACGGGCCCGGCCGTGCAGCTCTGGGCCGACAAGGCGGAGGACCGCTACCAGGCCTTCGACGAGGCGGCGGCGCGCACGAGCGGGCTCGGCGAGCTGCAGTTCGAGGCCCGTCTGGTCGACAACGTGAACGACGCCCGTCGGGACCTCTTCGCCTTCGCCCGTGGGCTCGGGCAGGGGGATGTGTCCGATGGCGACCGCAGCACCCTCCTCGACCTGCACGCCACCAACGTCGTCGCGCTGGAAACCGCGGTGTGGATGCTCGACAAGCTGCAGCGCCAGGAGGCCTACACGCAGCTGCAGGAGCTCGTGAAACAGCTCGCCCAGGAGGCCGAAGCGCTCCGGTCGCAGCTCGACCAGCTCGACAAGCCGCAAACCCTCGCCAAGCTCGACCAGATCGTGCGGCTGAAGGCGCAGGTGGAGGCGATCGCGGCGGAGCTCGAGGAGGGCGGCATCCGGCAGTTCCTCGATTCGCGGGGCGCAGAGCTCGATGGCGCGATCGCCGCTACCCGGCGCGATGTGGCCGAGGGCAAGCGCGAGGCCGCCCGGGTGGACATGCAGCGGGTGGCCGACCTGCTCGCCGAGATGGCCGGCGGCGTGGAGGAGGCGGAGAAGCGTCGGGGCGAGGCCGACGACAAGCTGGGCAAGGCCATCGAGGAGCTGAGCGCCCAGCTCGACGACCTCGCCGCCCGCGAGGAGGCGTTGCAGGGCCAGGTGGAGGCGGCGCGCACCAAGCACGGCCAGAGCCTCGAGGAGGGGCTCGCCGCGTGGAAGGTGGCGGAGCGGGCCGCGGAGGAGGCCAGCCGCGAGCTCGGGTCCGGCGCGCTCGAAGCGATGAAGGATACGCGGCTCGTGCAGCCCGGCGTGGCCGACGCGCAGCACGATGCGCAGGGCCTCTCCGACAGCGTGCGGGCGCGCGATGTGGCGCGGGCTCGGGAGCGCGCGGAAGACACGCGCGAGTCCGTGGCGCGGGCGCGGGCGCGGCTCGAAGGCGCCCGCCGCGCGGGCGAGGTGGGGGCCGCGGAGGCGGCGGCGGCGGCGGCGG
>CAISIK010000156.1 GCA_903885375.1 uncultured Pseudomonadota bacterium | reverse complement strand
GCACCGGTCACGATGTCGAGGACGCCGTCGCCGTCGACGTCGCCGATGGACGGCGAGTTGATGAGCGGGAGCACGGAGGCATCGCTCGTGTTGGAGCCCTCGCCGTAGGTGGAGCGGCTGGTGTCGGTTTCGAGGATCGTGGCGCCGGCGGGCGAGAAGACTGAAACGGCCCCGCCGATGGAGTGGGCCATCACCTCCGGAACGGAGGCCATCGATCACGCCCTGGTTCACCTCCCGCTCGGCGCTCGTCTCGCCGCCCCGATGCACGACGGCCTTCTCGCGTGCCGCGCACGCGAAGATGCCAGCCGGGTCGCTGTGGAGCTGCGCGCCGCGATGCTTGCGGGGACGAGCGCGGCGGGCTTTCGGGCGCGAGTGAAGGTCGGGGTCGGCGAGACCTGGGCAGCAGCGGAGAAGGCGGCGGCGTAGTTCTGCTCTCACCCGCGTTGTTCCGCGCGACGCCGCCGCTCTCCGTGCTACCTTCAGGGAGAGGCGCAAGGTCATGTCGAACGCGGTGCTCAAGGCCGACGGGACCATCCACATCCCGGCGGCGCTCCGAGAGTCGGTCGGGGCGAAGCCCGGCCAGAAGTTCGACGTGATCGCGAAGGGCAGCATGATCGTGCTCGTCCCCGCGGTTGACGTGCGGACGCTGCGCGGCTCGGCGCGAGGCGCCGACACCTCGGACTACCGCGAGAAGTGAGCAAGGTCGTCCTCGATACCTGCGGCTGGCTGGCCTACTTCGCCGACGAGCCGCATGCGGACAAGTTCGCGCCCTACATCGAGGAGGAGGGGCGCATCCTCGTGCCCGCCGTGGTCGAGTACGAGGTGCATCGGTGGGCGCTCCGCGAGGTTGGTGAGGACAAAGCCGACGAGTACGCGGCGGCCATTAGCCGACCCGAGGCGGTACCGCTGACCGCCGCGCTCGCCCGCCGCGCCGCCGAGCTGGGCCACGTCCACAAGATCGCGGCCTGCGATGCGCTCGTGTACGCCACGGCCGAAGCGCTGGGCGTGGCGCTGGTGACGGCCGACCCCGACCTACAGGGGCTGCCAGGCGTGGAGTTCCATGAGAAGCCCGGTGCGAGCGGGGCGACGAAGAAGGCGAAGCGCGGGGCGGCGAGGTCGGTCGGCGACCCGAAATAGGGGACCGCCCCGCGGTCCAGTTGTCCGAAGGGAGCATCCTCGGGACAAGTGGACCGGGGGCCCCTTCCGACCCCGAGCGCACGATGGTCAGATAGGACCTCCGGTCAAGACGTCCTATTGCCCACTTCACTCGGATCGACCTTCCGCCGGCGAGGCGGCGGGTCGACCAACTCGAAGCTGAGCAGGCGGTCCCCTCGTCGCAGCCGCAGTGCGCTGAGCTCGGCGCATGCCCGCCCGACGGCGACCATCGCGCGCGAGTCGCGCGGTCGGCGGTAGATGCGAACGGTCTCGGTCGAGGCGGTGGTGATGCGCTCGCCGGCGAGCGTCAGCACGGCCGAGCTGGAGAAGGGGTTGATTCAGGAGCGCGTGGTCGCCGGGGTGCGCCGGGCGCAGGCG
>CAISIK010000155.1 GCA_903885375.1 uncultured Pseudomonadota bacterium | reverse complement strand
GCCGCGAGGGCGGGAACCGGGGGGGATGCGGCTCGGAATTCGAGGGTGGTTCTACGCCTATGCGCTTGCGGCAGTACCGCGAGCGGCGGTACGGTGGCGGGGTGTACCTTCCCGCCTAGCCGTTCATGCGGCCTGTCCCCGTGCCGCGCCAGGTTTGTCATGAGGGGAAGACGACCGGGCCGGCCTTTGCCACGGGCAGTCGGTGGCTCGGGGCTCCACATCGATGTTGCACTCCATATGCATTGTGTATATGGTTTGCACCACACCAGTCAAGCCGTGGAGCCTTCATGGTCGCTTCCCCTACCTGCCACCCGTCCCCCCGTGGTCTGCTGTGCGCGCACGCCGGACTCCCGGAGGTGGAAGCGCTGATGCTGCGCCTCGCCCTGGGCGAGCGACTGGACATCGCCGGGGAGATGGTGGGGGAGTGTCTCCGGAGTGGAGGGAAGCGCCTCCGCGCCCATCTGGCGCTGGCCGCGGGTCACGCCCTGGGCGTGTCGGACGAAACGCTGGTGCCGTGGGCGGCAGCGTGCGAACTGCTCCACAACGCAACGCTGATTCACGACGACATCCAGGACGCCGATCCCGTCCGGCGTGGACTCCCCACCGTGTGGGCCCGTTACGGCGCAGGACAGGCAATCAACGCGGGGGATTTGATGTTGATGTTGCCGTTTTTTGCCGTGGGCGAGATCGAAGCACCACCCGCGATCCGCAGCCGGCTCTACGCCGCCATCGCCGTCGCGGCGGCCCGGACGGCACGGGGCCAAGCCGCTGAGATGGAGTTGCCGAATCAGGATGAGGTTGGCTGGCCTCAGTGGATCTGTGTGGCCGAGGGAAAGTCCGGGGCACTCCTCGGGTTGCCGGTCCAGGGCGCGGCGATCCTCGCCGGGCTGGACGATTGCAGCTCCCAGGCTCTGGCGGGCGCGTTTTCCCGCGCGGGTGTGCTGTACCAGCTTCAGGATGACCTGCTCGATCTGTCGGCTGCCAAGGGGAAGGGCCGTTCCGGCAGCGATCTTCGGGAGGGAAAGATGAGCGCCCTCATCGTGGCTCATCTGGAGCTTCACCCTTCTGAAGCTGTCGAGACCTACCGTTGGCTTCGGGACCCCGTGCTGCGCGCGGACGATGCGTTTATTGCCACCGTGGAGAAGCGGTTGTTCGAGGGCGGCGCCGTCGAACGGGTTCAAGAGCAGTTGCCGCTTTGGGCGGACTCCGTGACGCGCGACGCCAAGCTGCGCGCGATTCCTGAGCTCGCTGCAGTCGCCGAGGAACTGGTGGAGCGCGTTCAACGAGCAGGCGCCGCCTCCATCTCGATGTTCCGCGGGAGCGCAGCATGAAACCCTACGTTGTCATCGGTTCCGGATTCGGCGGGCTCGCAGCGGCCGTGCGGCTCCGCGCCATGGGGCACCCCGTGATCGTGCTCGAAGCGAACGAGCAGGCCGGGGGGCGAGCGAGCGTCTGGCGGCGGGACGGTTTCACCTTCGATGCCGGGCCGACCGTCATCACCGCGCCGTATCTGCTTGACGAACTGTTCAGCCTGCTCGGCCGAGATCCGAGGGACTACTACACCCTCGACCCCGTGGACCCATTCTACCGGGTGCTCTTTCATGAGGGGGGTCACTTCGACTACGTCGGAGACGACGAGCGCCTGCTCGCTCAAATCGAAGCCATCTCGCCTCCCGACGTTGACGGCTACCGCCGGTTGCTGAAGCAGGCCCAGGACACCTTCGACGTGGGCTACACCGGATTGGCAGACCAGCCCTTCAGCCGCCTTCCGGACATGCTCCGGGTCGTGCCGGACATGATCAGGCTCGGGAGCTGGCGCTCGATCTACGGAATGGTGGCAAAGCACATCCGAGATGAACGGCTTCGACAGGTGCTTACCTTCGAACCTCTGCTGATCGGGGGAAACCCGTTCACCGCGCCGTCGATCTACCTTCTGATTCACTGGCTCGAGCGGAAGTGGGGCGTATGGTTTCCGAGGGGAGGCACGGGTGCCGTCGTGAACGGGCTGGTGCAGCTGCTCGGCGAGGTGGGGGTCGATGTGCGGTGCAACTCGGCCGTCACGCGAATCAGGGTGGAGTCAGGGCGCGCGGCGGGGGTTGAACTCGCGGATGGCACGGTGATCGAGGCCCAGGGGGTGGTGTGCAACGGAGACCCGTCGTTCACGTATACGAACCTGATTGATCCTGAGCACCGGCGCACATGGACCGACAAGAAGGTCAGCGGCGTTCGCCAGTCGATGAGCCTCGCGGTGACGTATTTCGGGACAGAGGGCACGTGGCCCGAGCTGGCCCACCACACGATCGTGCTCGGCCCCCGCTACAAGGGTCTCCTCGACGACGTGTTCAACAAGCGCGTTCTGGCCGATGACATGTCGCTTTACGTGCATGCCCCCACCCGGACCGACGCGTCCCTGGCACCCGCAGGCAAGGAGTGCTTCTATGTGCTCTCCCCCGTACCCAACCAGCTCAGCGGCCTCCGGTGGGAAGACGAGCAGGCCCGATACGAAGACGCGATGCTCGGAGAGCTCGAGCGCCGATTGCTGCCGGGGCTCCGATCCCGGATAACCACGAAGTTCTCGGTGGACCCTCGGTACTTCGAGGTACGCCTTCGTTCGACTCACGGCGCGGCCTTCGGCCCCGAGCCACGACTCGAGCAGTCGGCCTGGTTCCGGTACCACAACCAAAGCGAGGACGTGGCCGGGCTCTACTTCGTGGGCGCAGGCACCCACCCGGGCGCGGGCGTTCCCGGAGTGCTCAACAGCGCCAAGGTCTTGGAGCGCCTCGTCGCCCGGCCAGAGATCGCGGTTCCGATCCCCGGTGTTCGTCTGCTGGGGGTCGCGTGAGCTTCGATCCGAC
This sequence comes from uncultured Pseudomonadota bacterium, assembly GCA_903885375.1. Lineage (GTDB taxonomy): Bacteria > Myxococcota_A > UBA796 > UBA796 > SXON01 > SXON01. Next base: position 24,081 of record CAISIK010000155.1, on the reverse strand, counting down.
CTCAGACGTGCTGCCCGCCGCGCGGCAGGCTCTTTACGATCGTGCGCGATCGTTCCGGATTGCGGCGCGCCTCTTGACCGCCGAGGACGCCGACGACGCCGCACTCACCTACGCCCTTTGTCGCGAAGCCGACGACCTGGTGGACGAGGCTCCATCCGCCGCGGTGGCGGCCGTAGCGATCGGCGAACTACGAGCCGAACTACACGGGCAACGGTCGCCGCGCCCCCTGGTGGTCGCGTTCTACCGGATGGCCCTCCGAAGGGGCCTCCCGGTACACGCCGTTTGGGAGCTTGTCGATACGCTCGCGGCGGACGCGGGTCCGGTCCGAATCGCCGATGACTCCGCGCTTTTCCGGTACTCCTACGGAGTCGCCGGTACGGTCGGACTCCTCATGGGGAACCTACTCGGGGCCCGCGGAGAGGGGGCGAACGCCTGCGCCGTGGACCTCGGAATCGGGATGCAGATCAGCAACATCGTTCGGGACGTGACAGAGGATGCCGGGCGAGACAGGGTCTACCTTCCGTCGAGTCGCCTGCATTCCGTGGGCCTCCGGGCGGAGGATGTCGCCAACGGCTCGGCTGACCCCGCCTCGATCGCCATCGTGTGCCGAGACCTCGTGGCACTGTCGGACCGCTACTACGCATCCGCGCGGGGTGGACTGCGATTCCTGCCGCTTCGCGGTCGGATCGCCGTGGCGGTCGCGGCATCTCTGTACCAGGCCATCGGCCACGCGGTTGTGCGGAGGGGCGTCGAAGCGCTGAAGCAGCGCACCGTGCTCAGCAGGTTCTCGCTCGGCCTCGCCTTCGTGCGCGGTGTGCTCACCCTGGCGCGCCCCACGGTATGGTGGGGCCGCCACGGTCGCCATCCGGCGCTCCATCCCTTCGTACTCGGTCCGGCCGAGCCAGGCCACCACTGTCCTACCGCATAAAAACCGTCGTCGAACTCACCGGCATTCCCCGGAACACCATCATCGCATGGGAGCGCCGCTACAAACTTCTGGAGCCACGACGGTCCGAAGCTGGGTACCGGGTCTACGAGGAGGCGGACGTCGCCTACCTTCGGGGGCTGAAGGCCCTCGTGGACGGAGGGGTGGCCATCTCCGAGGCGATCAGCAGGTTCCCGGCTCCGGGGCAGGCATCGCCCGGTGGCGTCTCTCGACCCGACCTCGTAGCCGGTCTCGTTGCCGCATTGGTGCGCTTCGACGTGAGCGGTACCTCGCCGCTCATGCGAAGGGTGGAACAGATGCCGTTCGCCGAGGCGATCCGGGATGTGTGGCGACCGGTCCTCTTCGAAATCGGGCGACTCTGGGAGACCGGCGAGATCTCCGTCGCCCAGGAGCACTTCGCTACGGGGGTAGTCCGGGTGGCGCTGGCGGCCATGCTCAGGAGCCTGGACGGCGCGCGGGATGAAGCCGTCGAGGTGGTGTGCGCCTGTCTCCCGGGGGAGGCACATGACCTGCCCCTGCTCGCGGTCGCCGTAGAGCTCGCGCTGGCGGGGTGGCGGGTGATCTGGCTGGGGGCCGACGTGCCCCTCGAGGACCTCTGCGCGCTCGTGGCGACCCGCGCGCCCGAGATCGTCTGCCTCTCGGCGGTCGGCACCCGGTGCGAGGACGAGGTGCTCGCCGCCGGCCGGACGGTGCTGGGAAGCGCACGAACGACCATCGTTGTGCTTGGGGGCCCGGCTGGGCTGAGCATCCAACAGCATCAGGGCCCGCGTCTCTGGGTCTGCGGCACCGCCGCGGAGCTTGTGCGCCGATGGTGCGAACACCCCATTTTCCGTCCTGACCTTCCCTCGCGACCAAAGAAGCTTCCATGATCCTCGCCTCACTCACCGCCGCGCTCGCAGGCGCTCCGCCCGCTTCGGACTCACTCCTCAATGCGCCCGGCCGCAGGTACGCCGTGCGGTTTGACGCCGAGATCGGTTTTGTCGCGCCGCTGGCAAACACGATCCAGTTCGGGAAAGAAGGCACCGTCTTTGATTACGTCGCCGACGGAGCCCAGGACGTGCTCTTCCCTACAGTCCGGTTCGAAGCCGGCCTCGATGTCGGAAAGAGGGAGACGTTCACACTGTTGTACCAGCCGCTGGACCTACGCACCGAGGTGGTGCTCCAAGACGACATCCTCGTCGACACGGTCACCTTTAACAAAGGAGAGCCGCTGAATCTCCGGTATGGTTTTAGCTTCTGGCGGGCGACATGGCTGCACGAGCTGCTCCCCGCCCCGGAGCGGGAGCTTGCCGTCGGGCTCGCGCTGCAACTCCGGAACGCGAACCTCTCGTTTACCTCGGGCGATGGCACGAAAGGCTTCGAGGAGCACGACGTCGGGCCGGTGCCCGCGCTCGCGACGCGCTTGCGATTGCCCGTCGGCAAGACCGGGTTTTTCGGTGCTGAGGCGACCGGGATCTACGCGCCGATCAAGTACCTGAACGGCTCGAACGTCGATGTCGTCGGCGCTCTCCTGGATGCCTCGGTTCGCGGCGGGTTGGCCCTGCCTCACGGTACCGATGTATTCCTGTGCGTCCGCTACATCGGGGGCGGCGCCGAAGGCACCGGAAAAGACTCTGAGGCGCTCGGCGACGGGTACACCGCAAACTGGCTCCACTTCGCAACGCTCTCCTTGGGCGCGAGTCTACGCTGATGTTGGCGCCCCAAACCTGCGCCCCAGGCGGGGAAACATGACCGAGCCTCAGTCCAACGCCGCCGCCACGCGTAGACATCTGCGCCTCCTCGCCGCGACCCTCGTCACCGGCTTGACGATGCTCGCTTTGGACCTGGCATGGATCGGCAAGGTTGGCCGGTCATTCTATGCCATGCTCGGCCCGCTCCAGCGCGCTGAACCCTACCTGCCGGCTGCGGCGGCGTTCTACATGATGTACCTGACCGCGGTGATGGCCTACGCCGTCTGTTCGGCGGCGACACCGCGGGCCGCAGCGCTGCGGGGCGGAGCTCTTGGATTTGTGTGCTACGCCACGTACGAGCTTACCAATTGGGCGGTGATCGAAGGATGGCCGGGAGCGTTGGTGCCCGTGGATATTGCCTGGGGAGTGCTCTTGACGGGCATCTCGGCAGCCGTCGGCCGTCGGGTACTCGGGTGAGCACCGACACTGGCCGATGGCCGCGCCGCGCGGCGAGCCTGAGCGTCTTCTCGGCTCTCGCCGTAGTGACGCTGGGACTCCTGCCAGTGTGGCTGTCACTCGCCGCGATCGTGGACGGCGTCACCGACCGTCGCCTCCCTCGCGTGCGTGCCGTGGCCTTCTTCGCTTTGTACCGCGGGTGTGAACTCGTGGGCATCACCGCCGCAGTCTGGATCTGGCTGTGGCGACGCAAGGCACCCCCCGCGGCGTGGAGGGACTCCAACGCTTCCCTCCAACGTCGATGGACCTCCGCGCTCATGGGTGGTGCGTTGTGGACCTTTGGGATGCGGGTCTCGGTCGAGGGGGCCGACGTGGCGGCCCGAGGCCCCTTCCTCCTGTTCGTGCGCCACTCCAGCACCGCAGATACGGTGCTGGCGGCCGCGCTGGTGGCAAACCCTCACCGTGTGCTGCTCCGCTACGTGCTCAAGCGGGAGCTCTTGTGGGATCCGTGCCTGGATATCGTCGGGCAGAGGCTGCCCAACGCCTTCGTCCACAGGGGTGGCAAGAATCGCGGGGCCGAGGTCGCGGCCGTCGTGGCGCTCACCGACGATCTCGGGCCTACCGATGGGGTGCTCATCTATCCCGAAGGCACCCGATTCTCCCTGTCCAAGCTGGTGCGTGCCCGAGAAATGCTCGCCGAACATCCTGAGTTGGCCGAGCTCGCCGCCGGGTTCCGCCACGTCCTGCCGCCTCGGCTCGGCGGTTCGCTCGCGCTCCTGGAACGTGGCTTGGACGTGGTGTTCCTCGATCACAGTGGGTTCGAGGGGAGCGCCTCGTTCGGCGCCTTCTGGCGCGGGAACCTGATCGGGAAGACCATCGCGGTCCGGCTGCGGCGCGTGCCGGTCGCGGAGATCCCGAAGCGGGGTCGTGATCTCTGGTTGTTCCAGCAGTGGCGCGAAACGGACGCCTGGGTGGAAGCGCACACATGATCCTCACCAACATCCTGCTTGTATTTGGCCTCATGACAGCGCTTTGGGTGTGGAGCGTTCTCCGGCGAGACGTCAGCGTGGTGGACCCCTGGTGGTCGATCGGGTTTCTGGTGGTCACGGCGAACTCCGCGCGCTTGGCCGGGGTGGGTTCTGCCCGTTGGCTGGTCCTGGCGGTGGTGGCGCTGTGGTCCCTACGCCTCTGGCTCTACCTTCTGGCGCGCTCCCGGGGCAAGCCGGAGGACGCGAGATATACGGCGTTTCGTATGCGCTATGGCGCAGACCGTTATTGGTGGCTGAGCTACTTTCAGGTCTTTCTGCTTCAGGGCACGCTGCTCCTCCTCGTCTCCGCCCCGCTCCAGTACGCCGCGAATGCGCCCGGGCCTGACCCAATCGGGGCGTTGGACCTCGCCGGGGCAGCCCTCACGCTGTTCGGTGCGGGGTACGAAGCGGTCGCGGACGCCCAACTGGCACGCTGGAAGAAGCGGCCCGACCGCGGTGAGGTGATGGACGAGGGACTCTGGCGAACCAGCCGGCACCCGAACTACTTTGGCGAGGTGCTTGTCGCTTGGGGGTTCTGGCTCTTCGCCGCCGACGAACCGCTCGGGGTGCCGCTCGTCCTCGCGCCGCTGCTGATGACATTCCTGCTCGTGAGGGTGTCGGGCGTGGCGATGCTCGACGAGCACATGGCCCGGCGCAAACCGGCGTACAGGGACTACATGCGCCGGACGCCCGCCCTCATTCCCGGATTCCCAAGGGCCACAAAGCCGCCTCGACGAGATGAATCCTGATCTCCACCTCGCCACTCGCCCGCCCCGGCCTCAAACCGCCAACGGCCCTTTGAGCGCTACCGTCTCCACAGGCGCCTCTGTCACTCCGTGTGCCGCGGCGATGTGGTTGGCGGCGAGGCGACCGCTCGCCACTGCCGCCTCCATGAGGAACGCCGGGAACGGCAGCTGTACGTGGTCGCCGGCCACGAACAGGTTGGGCAGCTCGGTTGCCACGGTTGGGCGGCGGTCGAAGTCTCCCGGGGCAAAACGGGTAAAGTTTGACTGGGTCATCGCCTCCTGGTGAGTCACCCTTGCGCGAGCGAGCTCCGGGAAGGCCTCACGTAGTTCTGCGAGCATTGCGGCGGCGTGGGCGTCGGCCGTGGTCACATCACGGCTGGGGATGGCGTAGGCGTGGCACTCAACGACAGACTTGCGCGCAGCGTGGTGCGTATAAGGGGCCTGAAAGTTCGAGTACACTCCGATGGAATCGGTCCAGGGATAGTCCGCCACGGTGTAGAACGCTGCACGCGTCCGATCCACCGGCAAGTCGAGCCAGTACCGGGCCACGGCGTAAGGGTCGGCCTCCCCAGCGGATATGGAGGCAGCGTCGAGCTTTGGCGTAAGTCCAGCCGCCAACCTTTTGAATCCGCGCACCTCGGTAGCGATCACCACGTGGTCGGCGGGCTCGACACGGGCGCCAGCGGGCTCGCCGATGACGACTACGCCCCCGTCTTCCGTGACACGAAGTACGTCGAGCGGCCGGGGTGGCGGTCCCGACACAGGGCGCCCGTCTGCGTCGTAACGGCCCGCGTGACATGGGCAAACGAAGCCCTCCGCGGTGAGCAGTACAGGGCAGCCCATGTGTGTACACCGTGCGTCGAGGGCCTCGAGGCCGGCGGCGGTCCGGCGCAGGTAGACCTGCCCCTCCGCCACGGAGATCCAGGCCGATTCCTGGGTGTTCGCTACCACCCGACGCGTGTCGGCTGTGCCAAGCTCGACCCCCCGGGCGCGCCCGCCTTCGACCACCACCCGGCGCACCTCCGTATTGGTGCGGAGGGTCACCCCAAGCGCCGTGAGGTGGGCCTGGAGCGGCCCAAGCACGCTCTCGTGGACGCCGCGACCGAGCGCGTCGAAGCCCAGCCCTTCCGGGTTCCCGAGCATGTAGAAGTGGAAGAAGCGGATGCACTCCGCGGCCGAGAAGCGCCCGAGCGCGTTCATCGAGGCCTGTGCAAACGGGCGGAGCACGACGTCGGCGAAGCCCCCTTCGAGGCGGCCCTCGCGTATGAACGTCTCAACGTCGGCGCTGTCCCACTTCGCAAAGGTACCCACGGGGTCGTAGGTGAGCAGGTCCAGCATCCCGGGGCGGTCGCCGGCCACGTCGAGCAGGTCCATCCCATCGGAGCGGCCAAGCACCTCAAGGAGGTTCACCGGAAACGGCAGACGTGAGGCGCCGAACGCTTCCGCCGGACGCGACCGGAACAGGATGGGGTACGCCTGCTGGGCCACGAGGTCGTGGTCCGCTCCGGCGGCGCGAAGCAAGGAACGGAGGTTGTAGTACTGCGAGAAGAACCCGTGGAAGCCGTGCTCCATCGGTACTTCCTCGCCGTCCACGTGGATGGGCCAGCCCGAGAGCTTGCCGCCGAGCGCCGAACCCCGCTCGTAGAGGGTGACGGCGAAGCCCCGCTCGGCCAGCGTCGCTGCGGCTGAAATCCCTGCCAGCCCGCCGCCGATCACGGCCACGCGCACGTTGCCGGACACGCGCGGCGCAGCGCCGTGCCCGACAGAGGGCCAACGCCCCCGGCGGGGTTGCAGCGCGGCGAGGCCGCCAAGCGCGAGCGCGGTCGTGCCGAGGCCGAGCAGGAGGCGACGGCGGTTGATCATCGAGGGCTCAACAGGTTGCCCGCGAGTCGCAGCCCATCGGGCCCGAGCGAGGTCGCCACGAGTTCCCCGCGCACGCGCCAGCCGACGCGCCCGAAGTGGGCGAGCATCGCTGAGGCGATGCCGACGGGGGGCAACTCGCCGGCGAGCCACCCGCCCCAAACGGCAGGAGGATGTTGGAAAAACGTATCGAAGAACTCGCGCACGGACGCGATGTCCATGCGCAGGAACGCCTCCATGCCGAAGCGGTAGAACGCCCAGGCGCGCACGCGGTCCTCGGGCCAGCACGCGGCGTGAAGAGCGGCCGTCGCCTCCCCGGACCCGCCGCTTTCGAGGGCTCGGGCGATCGCCCGGGCGGCCGGCTCCGCGAGGCGCAACGACGTTGCGAGCGAGTAGCCGGTGGCGGGGTGGATGAAGCCCGCCGCCGACCCAAAAGCCCCCACCGACCCGATGGGTAGCGGCATTCCCATCGGAATGCGACACCGCTCGATCTCGTACCGGGCCCGTACGCTCACCTGCATCCGGTCGAGGCGGTGCCCGAGCCGCGCACGCAGCACTTCGGGGGCCACACCAGGGCGGGAGACCAGGACCGTCTCCTCGGCAAACCACCGTCCATCGGGCAGCGGCAGCGCGTACAGGAAGCTTGGCGGTTCGCCGGCGGGCGGCGCGGGACCGCGCCAGTCCATGAGCAAGGCGTCGGGAGGTGCGCCCTCCACTTCGAGCACCTCACCCCAGGCCACCTGCCAACCAGGGTTGGCAGGGCCGCGCCGGGGCACGCGTGGCGACTCGGCACCCGTCGTGTCCACCACGAGCCGGGCAGTTGGAGCATCCTCCGCGGTACCGCGCCGCCGGTCCGGGACGGAGGTCAGAAGTGAGGCCTGCAAGCGGCGCCCGTCCACGCGGACATACGGTCCGGGCAGCACGTGCCTTCGCGCATCGTCCAGGTGCACGACCACGTCGGGCCAGGCCACCTCGGCCCACTCGCACCAGTCGTCGGGAAGTTCAGCCGCCCATGCCCCATAGTTAGGAACCCATGCCGCCTCGGGTTCGGGCGCCATCACGGCCACCGACAGACCCGCCCGCGCGCACGCGGCGGCCAAGGCCAGGCCCGCGGGCCCGGCACCGAGTACGAGCACGTCGAGGGTGGTCATCCGGGCGTCCTCATGCGGCTACCCGAAATCCGCGACGATCTCTGCCGCCGCTTGCCGACCCGACTGCAGGCATAGGGGCACCCCACCCCCCGGGTGCGCGCTCCCCGACGCGTAGTAGAGCCCACGCGCGGTTCCCCGGTTGGATGGCCTCGTGAACGCCGCGAACGCGCTGTTGCTGGCCGCGCCATAGAGAGCGCCCTCACTACCGGGAAAACGTTCCGCGAGGCCGCGAGGTGTGCGCCGCCAGACCACCGCGTCGTCCGCGTCGAGGAGCCCCGCACCCACGAGGCGCCGTACCGCCAGGGCTTCAACGCCCTCGACATCGGCGCCAGCGGGCGCGTTGACCATGAGAAACAACGGCTCTTCTTCGGCCCACCCGGTCCGCCGGTGGCAGCGCTCCTGAGCGCACACATAGACAGTCGGGTCTGCGGGCCAACGCCGCCGGTCGAAGATGTCGGCGAATTCTTCCAGATACGGCCGCTCGGGGAACAACACGGTGTGGCCGACCCGCGGCGCGCGGCGCGCGCGCACGACCGCATTCCATCCCGACATCGAGCGCGCCTCGACAGGTAGCGTTGGCCGCGGTTCGACCCGCAGAAGCCCCGCAGTCACCGCGCCGATGTCGGCGTTCACGACCACCACCTCGGCGTCGTGGCCGTCCACCGCAACAGGCTGCCCGTGGCGCACCTCCACGCGTTCGACACGATGTCCGAAGTCGAACTCGACGCCGAGCCTCCGAGCCACGCGCTCCAGCGCCCGCACGATGGCGTACATCCCCCCGCGAACGCCCCATCCGCCCAGTCCAAGCTCGACGTGGGCGATGCAGTTGAGCGTTGCGGGGGCACGGCGCACATCCGAGCCGTTGTAGGTCGCGTATCGGGCGAGCACGTCGCGCAAGGCAGGCGTACGCACCCGTGAACGAATAGCAACCTCCATACTTCGCATTCCGTCGATCTTCGACATCGTGACCAAACCCGAGAGACCCATGCGCATGATCCCGAAGAACGTCGGCGCCTCGGCGTAGACGAAATGCGTGGAAGCGGCTTCCCAGATGCCACGGGAGTACTGGAGGAAGGATGCAAACTCGGCCTCAGCGTCTCCTCCAAGGGCATCGCGCACGCTGGCCAAAGTCTCCACCGGGTTGGCGTACATGTCGAGCGTCGCGCCTCCGGGCCAAACGTAACGAAACGCCGGGTTCAAGATCAATAGATCGAGCTCGGCGGCGAGTGAGGTGCCGCCAGCCCGCAACACGCCGTCGAGCACATCGGGCAGCGTCAAAAGGCTGGGGCCAGTGTCGAACTCCACTCCGTCCACCAACGCTATCCCTGCCTTGCCGCCGGCCTCTGGCGCGGCTTCGAGCACCCGCACCGCCCAGCCTCGTCCCGCCAACTCGATCGCGCTGGCCAGGCCGCCGATACCCGCGCCGATGATAATCGCCCGCTTCATGGGGCCGCTCCGAGCAGTCGGGCAGCGAGCCCCCGCTGTTGGGTGCGACGGCGCGAGGCCACCAGCTCCACGAAGCGCGGATCCCCATCGACGAAGGCGGCGATGTGGTCAAGTCTCGCCGTGATATCCTCCTCGAAACCCTGGGTGATCGGGGTCCCGAAGTCGAGCATGACAGCGGGAACCTCCACCTCGCGGAAGGGGTAGGCGAGCGCAACGGGAAGGGCGGGCGCGAGGTCGGTGAACAGCCGTACCCCTCCCTGAAAGCCGAGCGGACGGACTGAGTCAGGCCGCTGTCGGCCCTGGGGGAAGAACCAGGCGACCCGACGCGGTCGGTCGAGGAACTGCGCCACCTCGCGCACGCAGCCCCGCACCGCGGTGCCACCATGGAGCGGAATGACACCAGCATGCCGCATCCACGGGTTCTGTACCAGCGTCTCAGCCCTCGCGACGAGCCGCACTTCAAGTCCGAGGGCGTGGCCGAGGGCGGACGCAACGACGCCGTCCCACCACGCCACGTGATTCGCCACGATCAACCTTGGACCGGCCTCCACCTCGCGGACCAGTCCCTCAAGTCCAGCCACGTGCAGGCCGTCCAGGTCCCGCGAGACGCGCCACCACCCGTAGGCTCGCGCCACGCGCGGCCAGAACGCGCCGATCGGCGCTTGTTTACCGAACGATGTGCTCAAGAGGCCACCCCGACCGAACCCGTCACGGAGCGGCCCCGCCATCGACCCGTGCCGCTCCACGTCCACCAGGCCGACCGTAGGGCGATGCCAAAGAACGCCAGGATGGACAGGGGATGGAGCAGGGTCTCCGCGATGGGGTACCGAAAGCGTGCCGCGATGAGGAGGCGCTGCAATAGGTTTGCACCCACGCCGACCCACGCAAGCGGGGTCCAGGCAACCGCGACCCAGGGGAGGACCAGCGTTGTGAAGTACAGGCTGATCACGAGGATCAACGCTGGTGCGTTACCGCCAATACCGGCGTAGAGATTCTTGGAGAAGCCGTCGGCCACGTCGCGAGGCGAGTGGTACATCCGGCACGTCGCGACGCCGTCGCCGTCGCGGAAATCGATGGTGCCCCCTGCGGCGCGTACGGCGCGCATGAGCGCCATGTCGTCGACCACAGCGTGGCGGACACAGGCGAAACCCCCGATGCCGTTCAACATGTCGGCGCGGGCCAACATCACCTGACCGTTCGCCGCGACGACCGTGGGCGCGCGACTCCATCGGATGGCGGGCAAGAACAGCCAACTCACATACGTCAGGTGCAGGAGGGGCAACACGAGGCGCTCGCCGAAGGTGACGACCTCCTGCGTCGGTACGACCGACAGGAGGTCAACGGGGCGGACGCTGCCGAGGCGGGCGAATGCGTCCGGGGCAAGCCGGACGTCTGCGTCGATGAACAAGAGCCAGTCGCCGGTGGCGTCGCACCGCAGGCGTTCACACGCCGCAGCCTTGCCGAGCCAGCCCGTTGGAGGGCCGCTGCCCGTCAGCAGGCGGATGCGCGGGTCGCGCCTGGACCAGGCCAGTACCCGCACGGCCGTGTCGTCGGTTGAGGCGTCGTCGCACACGACGATCTCGTGCGCCTCGGTCGCGACGGCGGCGGCGAGGCAGGCGTCGACGTTCGCGCCTTCGTTGCGCGCCGGAATGAGCACCGACAGCCGACCGGGAGGCGAGGCCGTTGGTTCGAGACGCCGCCAGAAAACAAGGTTTGCGGACGTTATCGCCAGAGGCAGCAGCGCTGGCAGCCAGAAGATCATCGGGCGCCCATCCACCAAGCGAGGGTACGGGAGCCTCGATCGATGGCGGGGCCCGAGAAGATCGGCAGCATGGCGCTCGGTGCGTGAGGCGTCGTCACACACATGCGCACGAGGGGCTGCATCCACCACGTGGAGATGGCGCCGGGGCGGACACGCTCTCCCCAGCCACGCCCGGTGGCCGTGCTCAGCGGAAACCGCAGGTAGAACACGCTCTCGTCGACCGCCCCGCCGACATGAACGGTCCGCCCGTTGAACCTGAGCGTTTCGCTAGCGGCGAAGCCGTAGGTGCCTCCAACGCGGCCCTGCTCCGACCAGCCCTCGAGCGGGCTGATCGTGGCGCGGCCGCCATCGTCGATCACCACCTCCATTCCTTCAACGGCCGTCTCCCCCTCGCACCGGTAGTGCAGCACTTCGGAGCCGGGCTCCGCGACCCTTCCCCACGCCCACTCGCGGATGCCGAGCGTCGGCATCGGGCGCTCACCCACGTTTTCGTCGTGGTAGCCACGACCAGAAAGCAGAACGTCCTCACCGCCAAAGTTGAGGTGTGCTGTCGCTTCCGCGACCATGGAGATGGGTGCCCACACGTGGGGACCCACGTGGCCTTCGATCCCGTGTACCGCCGGTCCGCGCATCGCGATCTGGCCTCGGGCGCGCGACGTGCTGCCCGCGATAGGAAGGTCCAGCTCGACATCTACCGCCCAGCCCTCCGATGTTCGTCGGCTTCGCAGCAGGTTGTCCCCGAAATGCAGACCATCGGGACCTTGCGAAACGCGTCCGGGCTCCAGGGATTCAAGGTGGTAGAAGATGGCTCTGCCATTGCGGTAGACCGCGAGGTTGATCGACGGATGATCCACAGGCGCCGAAGTGACTGGCGGAGACAGGAAGGGGAGCCCCCACCCCCAGATCAGAACGAGCCCGTCCCCCCGATCGTCCACGAGATCCAGGTACCGCCACGAGAACCCTCCCGGCTGCCCTGGAGGGGAGTGCGCGACACGCGGCGAGGTGATGCCGAACATGTTGCTGAGTATACCCGAGGTGTATACACTTTGCAACAGTCAAGTGCGACTCCATCTCCGACAACACCGCCAGCGAGCACCCCATGAAGATCGACATCGGAATTCCTGAAGGCCAACGGGCGCAGATCGTCGCGGGACTCTCGCGGCTGCTGGTTCACGAAAAGACGGCGTGGATGTTGCGAAGCTTGATGGAATCGTAGCCCTTGTTGCCCCCCTCCCTGTCACCCCACCGCCTCTTCACCGTCAACGCCGACGCGACGCGACGCGACGGCGACTACGTGCTGTACTGGATGGTTGCCGCCCGACGCAGCCGGTTCAACTTCGCGCTCGAGCGCGCCGTAGCCTGGGCGCATGAGCTGGACCGCCCACTGCTCGTCGTTGAGCCGCTCCGCGTGGACTACCAGTGGGCGAGTGACCGCGTTCACACCGCGGTCCTCCAGGGCATGGCGGACAACCACGCGGCGTTCGGAGCGGCGGGCGTCACCTACCATCCATGGGTTGAGCCGCACGTTGGTGCCAGCGCGGGCATGTTCGCCGCTTTCGCGGAGCGTGCCTGTGTTGTCGTAACCGATGCGAGCCCGGTTCATTTCCTGCCGCGCTGGTGGCTCGCCGTGCAACGGTGTCCGGGTACCCACCTGGAAGCCGTAGACGGCCACGGGCTGTACCCGCTGGCGGCGACTCCGGGTCCGTTCTCAACCGCTTACGCTTTCCGCCGTTTTTTGCAGAAAAATCTGTCTCCTGAGCTTGTTTGCTGGCCTGAAGCAGATCCGTTGCGTCACGCCCCGCACAGGGTGCCACCCGACAGCCTCACGCCGCTGGATCGATGGCCGAGGGCCTCCCCAGGTATTCTGGCTGCGCGCCTCGATGCGTTGGGCGCCTTGCCGATCGACCACGCCATCGCCCCCGTGGTCAGGCGCAGCGGTCCCGTCGCGGCGACGGGCAGGCTCGAACGATTCATCGAGAAGAACCTCCCGCACTACGCCGACCGACGCGGTGACATCGACGAGGATGTCTCCAGCGGCCTGAGCGCCGACCTGCACTTCGGGCACATCAGCCCGCACGAGATTGTCGCTGCCGTCGCAGGCGCCTCCGGGGGCTCACCGGGTGGTCCGAAAGGCAAGACCGACGGGAAGAAGACGGGCTGGTGGGGCCTGCCCTCCTCCTCGGAGCTCTTCCTCGACCAGGTGATCACATGGCGGGAGCTCGGCGCGGTGCAAGCCCATCATCGTCCGGATACCCACAACCGCTATGAGGCAGTGCCTGACTGGGCAAGAGCCACGCTCGCCGCACACGCAGACGATGTCCGTCCGGTGACCTACGATCTCGCGACGCTGGAACGAGCCGCGACCCATGATCCCTTGTGGAACGCGGCCCAACGCCAGCTTGTGCGCGAGGGGCACATACACAACTACCTCCGCATGCTCTGGGGAAAGAAGGTCCTCGAGTGGAGCCCGGACCCCGCAGAGGCCTTCGCTCGACTCACCGAACTGAACAACCGATATGCGCTCGATGGGCGTGACCCCAACTCGGCGTCTGGGATCAGCTGGTGCTTTGGGCACTTCGACCGCCCGTGGGGGCCGATGCGCCCAATCTTCGGGACGGTGAGGTACATGTCCAGCGCCAACACCCAACGCAAGATGGACACCAAGGCCTACCTACAAAGGTACAGCGCATGACGGTCTTCGAACGCACTCTCGCGCTCCCCGTCTCCTGCGACACCGCATTTGCTTGGCACGCGAGGGTGGGCGCATTTCCGCGGCTGACCCCGCCCTGGCAGGACACCCGGGTGACGAGCCAGACGTTCGCGGATGGCGCGGACACCCTGTTGATGGATGGGGGTGTCGCGACGCTCTCGATCCCGGTGGGACCGGTCCGTGTGAGCTGGAAGGCTCGGCACTCGGGCTATGAACCCGGGAGGCAGTTCATCGACACCATGGAGAACGGCCCGTTCACCCGCTGGGTTCACACGCACCGCTTCGAGCCGGCGCCCGGAGGCTGCACGCTCATCGACCACATCGACTACGATCTGGGAGCTCTCGGCCTCGTCGCAAGCGGCAAGATGGCGACCGACCTCGATCGGCTATTCCGGTTCCGCCACTCCCGTACCGCTGCCGATCTCGCGGCTCACGCCCTCCATCCCGGCGGCGGCACGATCGCGATCACTGGCGCCACCGGGTTGTTGGGGACCGCCCTCGGTGCATTCCTGACCACGGGCGGGCATGCCGTCCGCCGCTTTGGACGCAAGGGGCGAGAGGGGGACATCCGCTGGGATCCCGCCTCCGGGTCGATCGAGACAGAGAAGCTGCGGGACGTGGACACGGTCGTGCACCTCGCCGGCGCCTCGATCGCGGAGCGGTGGACAGATGCGCACAAGGTCGAAGTGATGGAGAGTCGGAGGCTGGGCACACGCCTGGTCGCCCGAGCGCTGGCCGAGTTGAAGCGCTCTGGCGGGGGAGGGCCGCGAACGCTCATCTGCGCATCTGCGGTGGGCATCTACGGCAACAGGGAGGACGAGGAACTCACCGAGGAAAGCGCGGCGGGTAGCGGCTTTGCTGCCGATGTTTGCAAGGCCTGGGAGGCCTCCACGGCCGAGGCGGAGGACGCCGGGATCCGGGTTGTCCATCTGCGGCTGGGCGTGGTCCTGTCGGCGCGGGGTGGAGCCCTTGCCCAGATGCTTCCCCCATTTCGCGCCGGGCTTGGCGGGCCCGTCGGGAGCGGGCGCCAGTGGCTGCCCTGGGTCGCGGATGATGACGTGCTGGACGCCATCGCCCTGGCGATGGACGATGACCGCCTGCGGGGGCCCATCAATGTCGTGTCCCCTGGGATCACCCGGCAGCGCGACTTTGCGGATGCGCTCGGAGGAGCCCTCGGACGTCCTGCATTCATAACGGCACCGGCGTTTGGGATCCGGGCGCTGTTCGGGGAGATGGGGCAGGAGCTGCTGCTGGGCGGCCAGCACGTCCTCGCGCATCGCCTTCAGGCCGGGGGGTTCCGTTGGCGTCGCCCGGGCCTGAAGGAAGCGTTGGCCTGGGAGATCGGCGAATGACTGCGCCCGCGTTCTCCCGAATATACTGCTCTGCAACGAGAGACACCAAGAGCTTTACAACGCCAATTTTAGCCCGATTCGTCTCGATCCTTTGCGCGCTCGCGATGGCGACCGGATGCGCTACCACGACGACCTCGCGGCTGGGTTTGCCTCCCCTCCAGACCGTGCCCTACGTCGACCTCCCGCGCTATCTCGGCACATGGTACGAGATCGCCAGCTTCCCACAGAGTTTTCAGGCCGGCTGCACGGCGACGACAGCCACCTACACGCTGCGTGACGACGGCGACATCGACGTGTTCAACCGCTGCCGCAAGGGCGGGCTCGACGGAGCGGAAAAGTCGGCGCTCGGCCGGGCCCGCGTCGTGGATGGAGCGACCAACGCACGGCTCGAGGTCAGCTTCTTCCGCCCTTTCTGGGGGGACTATTGGATCATCGACCTCGCTGACGACTATGGATACGCCGTCGTCGGACACCCGGGGCGCGACTACCTTTGGATCCTGGCCCGAACGCCGACCCTGGCCGCCGACTCCTACGTGGGCATCCTCGCCCGGCTCGAGGCGCAGGGGTGGGAGACGGCCCGGCTCGTGCGGACGCAACAACGTCCGGGGAACTGACAGCGGATGTAGGCAACGCAGTGGTAACGGTCTGTTAGCCCGTGTGTTGGTCGAGAAGTTCGCCGACCGCATCCCGCTGAACCACCAAGCCAAGCGGCTGATGCGCGGTGCTTGGTTGCAGGCTGACGGCCAGCTGCGCAAGGGCCGACTCTGGGCGGTGAGCGACCAAGCAGAGGTGAGGTACCACTTCACCGACACCAAGGAGGGCCACAATCCTGCCAGATTCCTCGCGAAATACGCGGGCAAGCTGCTGCCTCACGGTGGCCCAGAAGGGATTTTTGCGCGCCGACCGGACCGGCTCCTCAACCCGTGAGCAGGCCGATCCCCACCGCCCCGGCGGCCGGAATTGCGCGCCACGGGCTCCAGTAGCCGGTGTTCATGGCGAGGAAGACCGCGAATCCACTCGGAAACCGGCGCAGGGCCCGCACGAGGCGCCGCCGGAGCCACGGGCGCCTCGCCACCTGGAGCAGCAGGCGCGTCAGGAAGAGGTGGCGGCGTGTGATCCGCGCCCAGTCGGCTTCGTAGCGCTCAGGCGCCCCCGCGATGGTGGCGCGCACGAGCGCCTCGGCGCTCTCGAACGCGAGCGACAGCCCCTCGCCGGTCAACGCGTCGAGGTAGCCCGCTGCGTCCCCCACCAGGAGCACACGGCCCCGGGTGCGTCGCGCGACACGCACCCCGAAGGGGCCGGCGCCGCGCACGGTTGACTCCGCCGGGCCGAGCCTGGCCGCGAGGGCCGGAAAGTGTTGGAGGAACGCCTCGTGATTGCCTCGCCCGCCGCTCCACACTCCGCCGGTCCACAAGAAGGCGACACCGACGCGCTCGGGGCCCACCGGCGTCACGTACGCCTCGACGCCGTCGCCCCACCACACCTCGACCTTTTCGGACCACGGGGCCACGGTGAAGTGGCGACGGATGCCGAGCCGCCGGCCCGCGCCGGGGTGGGCGCCGCCCCCCGACAGCGGCGTGGCCTCGATGCCCGCGTCCTTTCGCACGCGGCTGTGCAGTCCATCCGCCGCGACCAGCCAGCGTGCCCGCACGGGGCCCCGGGACGTTTCGAGCGTGACACCCGCGGTGTCCTCGGTCCAGCCCATCGCCTCGGTGCCCTGGTAGAGCGTCACGCCCAGAGCGGCTGCGCGCGCGAGCATCGCTTCGGCGAGCGCGAGGCGGCGGACCCCCAGTCCGGGCCCCTCGGCGAAGTTCGCCTCCGCGATCACGTCGCCGTCGATGTAGCGGATGCCGGAGAACGGATGTGTGCCCCACGCGGGGAGCTCCACGCCCAGCGCTCGGAGCCGGGCCACGCCGGGGGGCATCAGGCCCTCGCCGCACGCCTTGTCGACCGGGCCGCGACAGCGCTCCACGATCACCGCGGTCTTTCCCGCGAGGGCGGCCTCGATGGCGACGGCGAGCCCGGCGGGGCCTCCGCCCACGATGGCGTAGTCAACGTCCAAGACGCGTCCTCCAGTGCGCGATCGTGCCCTTGGCGAGCGCGCCCGCGAGGCGCCACGCGTTCACCTCTTCGGGTGGGAACAGCTCCCCGGCGAGCCAGCGCCGCAGGGCCTCGCCGCGGCGGATCTTGCCGGAAGAGGTGCGCGGCAGCGTGCCGGGCGTGAGCAGCACGACCAGCGCGGGGTCGAGGCCGGTGGCGGCGAGCACGGCGGCAGCGCAACGGTCGGCGACATCGCCCGAGGGCGGGCCCACGCCTGCCTCCGGGCGTTGCGACCTCCACGGAGCCTGCACGATCTCGGCCTTCATTTCGACGAACAACAGGAGATGCTCGCCCTCGGCGCCCTCGGGCAGCCACGCCACCGCCGCCGCGCAGCCGGTCCGCACGCCCTCCACGCCGTCGACGGCTTGTTCGATCTCGTGCGGCGCGTGGTTCTGGCCGCGGAGGATGACGACGTCTTTTGCGCGGCCGGTCAGGTACAGCTCGCCGTGGTGGAGAAAACCGAGGTCGCCCGTGTCGAGCCAGCCGTCGACCAGCACCTCGGCGGTGCGCTCGGGCTGGTGCAGGTACCCCGCGAAGAGCGAGGGCCCGCGCACCTTGACGGGGCCCACCATGCCGATCGGCACGTCGACCGCCATCCCCGGCAGCGGCGTGCCGACGCTCACGAGCTCAACGCCGTCGGCGTTCTCGACGGCCCTCCCCTCGGAGAGCGCGGCGCGGTCGAAGCGTGTGGTCTTGAACGGCTCGTCCAACGCGGAGAAGGTGACGGCGAGCGACGCCTCGGCGAGGCCGTACACAGGCGTGAGCGCCTCGGGGCGGAGGCCCCACTTTGCGAAGCGGTCGACGAAGCGGCGCAGCGTGCCCGGCGACACCGGCTCGGCGCCGTTCAGGGCATAGCGCCAGCGCGAGAGATCGACGCCGTCGAGCTCGGAGTCGGCGATGCGGTCGACACACAACGCGTACGCGAAGTTGGGCGCGGGGCTGATGAGCGCGCCGGTGCGGCCGAGCGCACGGAGCCAGAGCGCGGGGCGCCCGATGAACACCTCGGGGCCGAGGAGCGTCAGGTCGCCGGCGCGCAGCAGCGCCACGAACACGGCGCCG
This sequence comes from uncultured Pseudomonadota bacterium, assembly GCA_903885375.1. Taxonomy (GTDB): domain Bacteria; phylum Myxococcota_A; class UBA796; order UBA796; family SXON01; genus SXON01. The sequence continues at coordinate 5,795 of CAISIK010000155.1, read as the reverse complement.
ACCAGGCCCATGTCGTGGTACAGCGGCAGCCAGCTCACGCCGGCCTTGTCGGCGTCCGTGTCGACGATGGCGCCGAGGATGGCGCCTGCGTTCGCGATCACCGCGCGGTGCTGCAAGGCGACGGGCTTCGGCTCGTGCGTGGTGCCCGAAGAGAACTGGACGAACGCCAGGTCGTCGGGCGTGCGGGCATCGGAGAGAGGCGTGTAGGAGAGCGGCGGGCCGGTGACCTCCGCGACGTCGACCGCGCCGAGCTCGGGGCGGGCCAGCGCCACGGTCTCGCCGAGGATGCGCCAGGTCCGGGCGTCCGCAAGGAGGATGCGGCATCGCGCCGCGGTCAACATCGCGGCGGTGCGGGCGTGGTATTCGGCGAGCCGACCGAGGCGCACGGGCGGGTAGAGCGGCACCGGCACCGCCCCCGCGAGTACGGCGCCGAAGAACGCGTCGAAGAAGGCCGGGCCCGTGGGGAGCACGATGCCGACGGTGTCGCCGGGCCGGATGCCCCGCGCGACGAGCCCGCCCGCGGTGTGCCGGGCGCGGGTGTACACCTCGGCCCAGTCGACGCGCGTTTCGCGCTCGTGCCGGTCGACAAAACGCAGCCCCTGCTGGTTGTTTGCGGCGGCGGCGGCGGCGAGGGCGGCGCCCAGCGTCGGGGGGAGGGACCGTGTCGGAGGGAGGGGCGCGGGGGCCGCGGGCATCGGGAGATTTAGCGCGGCGGGGCGGGGTACCGCGCCCTTGTCACCACATCTTAGCACTGCCAGGATGTCGAGATGAACGTGCCATAGCCTCAAATACCTGTCAGATAGTCGACTTCCGTAATTTTGAGCCGCCTGTTTCCTCGTTGATCTCGTCGTCGGCATCGTTGTCGGTATCGATTTCGATGCCGAAGCCGGGCCCGGAGATCGTGGTGCTGCGCGGCTCCGATGCGCTCGCACTACGTGGCCTTGCGCGCGAGCTCGGCGTGACCGCGACCGAGCTGGTCTACCACTTCGGTTCACGGGCAGGGCTGCGCTCCGCGGTCGCCGCAGCGGTGCTCGCGGACCTCGAGAAGGCGGCCTTTGCCGACGCCATCGGCGCGCGCGGGCGGGCGGTGCCCTCTCCCCGCCGGGTCCTACACAAAGCGTTCGCGCGTCGCACGCGTCGTCCGTCACCCCATCCGGCGCCGGATCACCGCCACCAGGTCCCCGACACGCTCGATGCCGGCCTCGTCGCCGTCCTCCAGCATCACGGAGAAGTGGTTCTCGACCTCCGCGACGAGCGTGAGCAGGCGCAGCGAGTCCAGCCGCAGGGCCTCGACGAGCTGGGTGTCGTCCTGCACGTCGCCTTCGAAGCCGAGGTGGGTGCGCGCCACATGGGCGATACCGGCGCGGATCTCGGCGTCGGTCATGGGGCCCTCCCGAGGGCGTGGTTCTCGACTCGGATGCGCTCGCGCAACAAGAGCGCGTTGAGCACGGTGAAGGCGAGCGCGGTGATCCAGGCGCCGTGGATCATCGGGAGCGCGAGGCCCTCGGTCACGACGGCGAGGTAGTTGGGGTGCCGGAGCCAGCGGAACGGCCCGCCCTCGACCGGCGCGAGCCCTGGGATCACGATCACCCGCGTGTTCCAGCGGGGCCCGAGCGTGGTGATGACCCACCACCGCAGCCCCTGCGCGGCCACCACCGCGGCGAGGCACGGCACGCCGATCCAGGGTACGAAAGGGCGGTCGAGCAGCGCCACCTCGGCGACCGCGCCAAACAGGAACGCCGTGTGGAGTACGACCATCACCGGGTAGTGGCCCTGGCCGTGCTCGACCCCGCCCTTGGCAAGGCTCCACGCGGCGTTGCGTTTCGCCACGACGAGCTCGGCCACGCGTTCGAGGCCGACCAGCGCCATGATGGCGAGAAACCCAGCGACCGATGTCACCATCGCAGGAGCACGAGCTCGGAGCAGAAGCCCGGCCCCATCGCGAGGAGCAGCCCGTAGCTGCCGGGCGTCGGCGGCTCGGCGAGGGTCTCGCGCAGCACCATGAGCACCGAGGCGCTGGAGAGGTTCCCGACCTCGCTCAGGCTGGCCCACGTGTGGGCCAGGGCGTCGGGCGGCAGCTCCAGCACGGTCTGCATGGCTTCGAGCACCTTGGGCCCGCCCGGGTGGGCCACCCAGGTGCGGATGTCGGCCACGGTGAGGCCCTGGCCGGCGAGGAAGCGGTCAACGTCGCCCCGGAGGTGGCGGGTAACCATGTCCGGCACCTCGGCCGAGAGCACGATCTTGAAGCCGTCCGAGCCGATGTTCCAGCCCATCACGCCCTCTGTGTCGGGGTAGAACACGCTGCGGGTCGCGACTACACAGGGCGCGCGACCGGTCAGGCTCATCCGCTCGGCGCGCCGCTCGCCCGCCATCACCACACACGCCGCGCCGTCCCCGAACAGGCCGCTCGCGATGAGGTTGGGGATGGAGAGGTCTTCCTTCTGGAGGGTGAGCGAGCAGAGTTCGACCGAGAGGAGCAGCGCCACGTGGTCAGGGAAGCCGCGCAGGTAGTCGGACACGCGCGCGACGCCCGCCGCGCCGGCCACGCAGCCGAGGCCGAAGATGGGGGTGCGCTTGATGTCGGGGCGGAAGCCGAGGCGGTTGACCAGCCGCGCGTCGATCGACGGCGCGGCCACGCCGGTCACGCTCACGAACCAGATGGCGTCGACGTCGCGGGGGGTCAGGCCGGCGCGGCCCAGGGCGTCGGTGACCGCGGCGGCGCCCACGTCGGTGCCGACGCGGACAAAGGCGTCGTTCGCGTCCGTGAAGCCGCGCAAGCCCAGGTACTGATCGATCGGCAGCGCGAGGTGGCGGCCGCCGACCAGCACGTTGCGATGGAGCTGCTCGATGCGGCCTACGTTGTGGTAACGCGCCGACCACGCGGCGCGGAACGCCGCGATAAGGGCATCCTGGTCGGCGTAGTGGGGAGGAAAAGCCCGACCGACCGTTGCGATGTACACCAACCCTCCGAACCGGCGTGGCTCTATCGCGTCCTTGGAACAGACGCGTCGGGTCCCGTAGCCTCGGGCTCGGGGCGCGGTGCCGAGCTCGACGGAGGCGGAGCGCGAGGCCAGGGCGTCGCTCCGCCTGGTGAAGCGCAACGCGAAACGGGGGCGCGATAAGCGACTGTGGTAAGCGCATGCGCCTCCGGACGGTCGTCGAAGGCTCCCCGGCGGCGTTGACGATCACGACGAGGGGGCGTAGGCGGGGCCGGTGGGCGGAGCTGCGCGCCACCCCCACTTTGCTCTCGGCGTGTGCCTTCCGCCATGCCGTTCAGATTTCTTATCCCCTAGGTGCTCCTACCCTCAGACTGAACCGGCGCGTTAGCTTGCAAGCGCGATTACGCATACTGGAGCCAGTTCGACAATGAGTTCACCTGACACAGCTGATACCCCGGTTTACCTCGTGTTCGGGGCAACCGGAGGGATCGGGTCCTCCCTTTCCCGTCGGCTCGCTGCGCGGGGCGTGCGACTCGTGGTGGCCGCCCGTGACGCAGACCGAGTCCAGGCTCTCGCCGATGAACTCGGGGCGGAACCGTACCCGGTCGATGCCACGCAGTTTGAGGAGACGACCGCCTGCGCGGAATCCGCCGTTCAACGATTTGGACGGCTCGATGGCGTCGCCAACTGCGTAGGTTCATTGCTACTCAAGCCGGCCCACAGCACAAGCGAGTCGGAATGGATGTCCACGCTTGCGGCAAATCTGACCAGTGCGTTCTCGGTTTTACGGGCTGCCACAAAGGCCATGACCGCGACCGGCGGCTCCATTGTGCTCGTGTCGTCGGCTGCCGCGCGGCTTGGCCTCGCGAACCACGAAGCCATTGCGGCGGCTAAAGCAGGTGTAATTGGCCTAACACTTTCGGCCGCGGCCACCTACGCACCTCGTGGCATCCGCGTCAACTGCGTGGCCCCTGGATTGGTGCGCACCCCTATGACCGCCCGCCTCACGGCGAACGAAGCCTCACTCAAGGCGTCCGCGGCTATGCACGCCCTCGGGCGGGTCGGCGACCCGGCGGATGTGGCTGGTGCCATTGAGTGGTTGCTCGGTCCGGACTCCGGATGGGTCACAGGACAGGTTCTTGGGGTCGACGGCGGACTCGCCAGCGTCCGGGCTCGCTGAACAAAGAGAGAGTCGATGACTGTGAACCAAATCGTGTCGTTTGAATTGATTTTGGCGGCAGCGAAGTGCTCCGAAGCTGCACTGTCGCCTCACTTCGCTCCAGTGATTGATTTCATCGGGGTCGACAGATGACGCATGATGTGCTGATCGTCGGTGCAGGTCTGGCCGGGTTGTGCTGCGCGCGGCGACTCCATCAAGAGGGCACTCGATTCCTGATCCTCGAAGCATCGGACGGCGTTGGCGGCAGAATACGAACCGACATGGTGGAGGGCTATCGCCTCGACCGTGGTTTCCAGGTCTTTCTGACTAGCTACCCCGAAGCGAAGCAGCAACTCGATTACCATGCTCTTCGATTGAAGCCGGTCCTCCCCGGGGCCTTGATCCGCTACCGCGGCAAGTTCCACGAGCTGGCCGATCCTTGGCGGCGGCCCTCTGCCGCGCTGCCATCGTTGTTCTCGCCAATCGGTTCCATTGCGGACAAACTGCGTGTAGCCCGCCTTCGATTTCGCATGCTCCGAGGCAGCCTCGAGGACCGTTTCCGCGACCCTGAAACGACCACTCTCCAGACACTTCTGGAGAACGACTTTTCGGATTCGATGATCGACCGCTTTTTTCGGCCGTTCCTCGGCGGCATCTTTCTGGACGGCGACCTGCTCACATCCAGCCGGATGTTCCAGTTCGTGTTCCGGATGTTTTCGCTCGGCAACGCATGCCTCCCGGAAGAGGGCATGGAAGCCATCCCCCGGCAGCTCGCGGCAACGCTGCCCCAAGGCAGCATTCGTTTCGCTGCCAAAGTGGCCCTTGTTCGATCGAACGGTGTGACACTCGAATCGGGTGAGGAGCTTCACGCAAATAAAGTTGTCGTCGCGACCGATGGAGCCACAGCGGGAAGCCTGCTGGGTGACGCTGAACCCGTGGCCTCGCAAGGCGTGACATGCCTCTACTTCGCCGCACCGACACCGCCGATCGAACGGCCCATTCTGGTGCTCAACGGCGACGGTGCCGGCCCCATCAACAATCTGTGCGTGCCCACGACGGTCGCGCCGTCCTACGGCCCGGCTGGCTCGAGCCTCATCTCGGTGACGGTGCTGGGCACCCATCCGGATGCCGCCGCCCTTCAAGCGGAAGTGCAAACCCAATTGAAAGACTGGTTCGGCGCACAGGCGGAAGGTTGGCGGCACCTTCGGACCTACCGCATTCCCCATGCGCTGCCCCGGCAATCCCCGCCGGCACTCGCCGAGATGGAACGACCGGTTCGAACCAGTACGGGCGTGTATGTCTGCGGCGACCACCGCGACAACGCCTCCATCAACGGCGCGATGGTTTCGGGCCGGCGTTGTGCTGAGCGTTTATTGGCAGAAATGCGTTGATGAATCTCAGACGATGATCGAATAAGGTCGTCCTCTATACGACGGCCGAGCCCTTTCCGATGTGCCAGGGGGCAATCCTCCGGCATTGGATCCGTCGTTTTCGGGACATCCATTCGGCTGAGAAACGGTCTCGCCGGATCGTGAGCGGGCTGCTGCACGCGCGGGCGCCGCCCGAGGGAGGCGGTGGGGACGCGGACCGGGGGGCGTAGCGGGCGGCCGCGCGCAGGGCCGGAGGGCGGAGCTGCGGGCTCGGGGCCGCGAGGGCGGGAACCGGGGGGGATGCGGCTCGGAATTCGAGGGTGGTTC
>CAISIK010000154.1 GCA_903885375.1 uncultured Pseudomonadota bacterium | reverse complement strand
GGCGGCCGCGTGCTTCGCGGCGGCCTCCGCCGCGGCCACGCGCTCCGCAGCCTCGGCGAGCCGCTGGGCCTCCTCGATCGCGGCCTGGCGCGCCTCGGCCGGCTCGCTCGACACGAAGGCCTCCACGTCGGAGAAGCCCACCATCGCCCCGCCCTCGGCGCTCGCGGCGTCGAGCACGTCCTCCTCCTCGGCCTCGCGGCTCGGCGCGGGCGTGAGCCGCAACCGCGGCGAGACCGGCGCCACCTCGCCGGGCGCCGCGCGCTGCCCGGCCCCCACGAAGAAGGCCGCCGGGGCGGGCGTGACCGTGCGACGGGCCAACTGGGCCGCTTCGTGCTCGGCCACGGCCCGCGCCGCCGCGAGGGTGGCCTCGGTGGCGGCCACGAGCTCGGCCGAGAGGCGCTCCGTTTCGTCGGCGATGGCGCGCTCCCGGTCGAACCGGACGGTGCGCGCGTCGTCGAGGGAGCGGTCGAGCCACGCCCGCGCGTCGGCCGTGCGGGCGGCGCGGTCGGGCGGCGGGGCCACGGAGACGGGGCGCGTGCGGAGGGCCTGCGCGGGCGCGGGCCGCCTCGCGCCGGCGCCTTCGAGGAACGCGGTGCAGGCGGCGGCGATGGGCAGCCCGCGGGTGGCCACGGCCAGCGCCTGCCGCGCGGCCCGACCGTCGGGGAAGCCCAGGCGGCCGCCATCCACCGCCAGCCCCGAGAGGAAGAAGGCCGCCCGCGCCATCCCCGCCGCAAGGAGGCGATCGGCCGGCGCGAGCGCCACGAGCACCTGGCCGAGCGCCCGGACGTCGGCCGCGGGGGAGAGCTCGCCGGCGAGGTGGAAGACGGGCCGCACCCGGAAGGCGCCCGACTCGTCCACCCCCATTCCTTCCAGCGCGAGCGCGCCGTGGGCGCCGCCCTCGCGGTGCAGCACGTCGAGGTCGTCGAGGATGCGGGAGAACAGGCCGAGCACCGCGAGCGGCGGAGGGTGGAGCTCGCCCAGCCGGCGCGTGAGCGGGGCGCCGAGCAGCACCCGCCCGGCCGCCACCGTGACCGGCGCGAACACCCCGCCGCGCGGCAGCATCTCCAGCCTTCCCTCGGGGAGCGTCACGGCCTCCACGATCTGCCCACTCGCGGTGCGCACGAGGTGGCGCTGCACGCCCGGCACGGGGCAGGGGAGCGCTTCGAGCACGGTGAGGTCGCCAGCGGACATAGGCCGGCATTATCATCGCGGGGTGATCACCGTCGCCGCCCTCGCCGCCGGGCTCGGCGCGATCGCCACCCCGGAGCAGAAGCGGCAGGCGGAGGCCTACTTCAAGGGCGCCCTGCCCTTCCTCGGGGTGAAGGGCCCAGCGCTCGACGCCTTCTTCAAGTCCCGCCTGCCGGAGCTCGCGGCGATGACCCCCGCCGAGCGCTTCGAGCTGGGCCGCGCCTGCCTCGCCGAAGAGGCGGCGGAGCTGCGCCACTTCGGGGTCCTCACGTTGCAGCGCGAGGTGAAGCGGCTCCCCGCCGGCTGGCTGGCCACGCTGCGCCCCGTGCTGGAGCTCCGGGCCACCAACTGGGGTACGGCCGACGCCTTTTCCGGGCGCGTGCTCCGCTACCGCCTCCCCGACCCGGCCGACCGGACCGCGGTGGTGGCCTGGTCGGCGGCCGCGAGCCCCTGGCTGCGGCGGATGGCGTGCGTGGCCTTCGTGAACGAAGCCCGCAAGGGCGTGTACGCCGAGGAGATTCGCGTGGTCGTGCCGGCGGCCCTGGCGCTGGACCACCGCTTCGCGCAGCTCGGCGCGGGCTGGCTCCTGCGCGAACGGTGGCTCGCGGCGCCCGCGGAGGTCGAGGGTTTCCTGCGCGAGCATGGTCGGGCGATGCAGCGCGAAGCTGTGCGCTACGCCGTGGAGAAGATGCCGGCGCCATTGCGTGCGGAGATCATGGTTGCAACCTCGGCGAAGTGGTGAGGGCTCCCCGACGGCTATAGGCTGCCCGGATGCGCCTCTCCCTCGTCCCCCGTCTCGCTCCCGTTTTCTGTCTTGGGCTCCTGGCCTGCCCCGAGGAGAAGGAGCCCGCCGCGGTGTGCGACGAGGCGGAGGAGAACGCCAACGTGCCCGATCTCGTCCCGGGCGCGCCCCAGGCGGGCGTGGCCGAAGCGTTCGTGGACCTCCCGGTGGGCACCCCGCTCTCCGGCTACACCAGCCGCTGCAAGTGTTTCGGGGGGGATGGCCAGGCCGACCGGCGCGACAGCCAGTACAAGAGCAAGTTCGCGCCTTCCGCCGGCGTACAAACGCGCGTGCCGGCCAAGGCCTTCTGGATCAGCAACGGCGACCAGGACCTGCTCGTGCTCAAGCTCGACGTGATCTACAGCTTCGATGGCCTCGTGGAGGAGCTCGAGGCCAGCATCGGCGAGGCCACCGGGCGCGACATGGATGGCAAGGTGGTGCTCGCCACCAACCACAGTCACTCGTCCTACGGCGACTTCAGCGACCAGATCACGTACTACCTCGGAAGCGACCGCTTCAACGCCGAGATCGATGCCCGCCTCGTGGACACGATGACCGCCGTGGCCGTGACCGCGTTCGACAGCCTCCAGCCCGCCAAGATCGGCGTTGGCCGAGCCAAGGACTGGGATGGCGGCGCCGTGTACCACGACCGCCGGGGCGACAACGACGGCCTCCAGTTCTTCGACGACATCCCGGCCGGCTCCTACAAGGATCCGTACCTCTCGCTGATCCGCCTCGACACCCTCGACGATGAGCCCATCGGCGTGCTCTTCGCCTTCGGCATGCACGGCACCGTGCTCGATGGCGACAACCCGATGATCAGCGTCGAGTCCGGCGGCCACGTGGAGCTCGGCTTCCAGGAGACCTTCGACAAGCCCGTCGTCGTGGCCATGCTCCAGACCGGCGGCGGCGATGCCTCGCCGGGCGGCAGCGATGACAACTTCGCCCGCCTCGAGAGCCTCGGCGAATACGCCGCCCAGCCGATCCACGACCTCTGGGCGGCCACGCTCACCTCGGCCGACCCCATCAGCCTCGAAACCGCCTCGCGCTCCATCCCGGAAACGCTCGAGGACATCCACGTGACCCGCAATGGCACCGTGGACTGGTACTACCCGCCGGCCGACCCGACCTACGTGCCCGACGACGTGGTGTACAACCCCGACGGCAGCCTCGCCTCGCCGTTCGACGAGTTCAACACCCAGTACGGCGCCGCCTTCTGCGGGGAGGACCCGCCCTACCTCGCCGGCTTCGCCCCCGCGCAGGTGTTCCCCTACAACCAGTGCGTCGACATCACCAAGATGATCGACCTCATCGGCGGCTTCTTCGACCTCTCCGAGGAGGAGCGCTCGCTCCCCTTGCACGAGGCCACGAAGGCGGGCGTCACCGCCACGATGTTCGGCCCGGTGCCCATCCACTCCGACGATGGCACCGACACCGTGGATGACGTGCTCATCGGCTTCTTCCCCGGCGAAACCACGGCCATGTACACCGAGCAGTTCCGGCGTCGGGCCGCGGCGGAGCTGGGCGTGAAGCACACCATCGCGGTGGGCTACAGCCAGGACCACGAGGGCTACCTGCTTCTGCCCGAGGACTGGCTGATGGGCGGCTACGAGGCCGACATCAACGTGTGGGGTCCGCTCCAGGCCGAGCACATCATGGAGGGGATGCTCGACATGGCGAAGGCGCACCTCCTCACCGACAAGCTCGAGAAGCAGGACGCCTGCAAGCAGTACCAGATTCCCGACTACGGCCCGCGCGCCGCGATGCCCACTGCCCGGCCCGACTCCACCGCCGAGGCGGGCACGATCGTGGAGGAGAACACCGGTTACATCTACAGCCCGCTTTGGTCGCCCGACGAGCGGCAGGCCTCGGCCGACTCGGGCGTGCCCTTCGTGGTGCTCGGCATCCCGGCCGAGGTGCCGCGGGTGCAGGGCCTCGTGCAGTTCGCCTGGCAGGGCGGTGATCCCGGGGTCGATCTCCCCCTCGTCACCCTGCAACACAAGGATGAAGGCGGCACGTTCGTGGATGTGCTCACGCCGGCGGGCCGCCCCGTCACCTCCGGCCCCGACATCCTCCTCACCGCGACGCCCGACCCGCTCTACCCGGCCGACACCGCCCAGAACTGGACGTGGTACGCCGCGTGGCAGGCAGTCGGCCACGCCGAGCCGCGCACCGGACTCCCCGAAGGCGTGTACCGCCTCCACGTGGAGGGCCACAGCTTCGAGGACGACGGTGCCACCACCTGGCCCTGGGCCGCCACCCCCTACACCGTGGACTCCGACGAGTTCGCAGTCGTGCCCGGCAGCCTCACGGTGGCGGCCTCGGGCGTGGACCTGCAGGCCTCCCTGTACGGTGGCGAACGCGGCTACCGGCTCGTGGGCCTCGGCGGCGCCGCGCGCGGCGGCAACCCGCTGGAGTCGAACGAGGCCGCCGTTACCCTCGTGCACGCCGATGGCAGCGAGTCCAGCTCCGCGGTGGTGGGTACCTCCGGCAGCGGCGTGACCACGTTCGCCGGGGCCCTGCCGGCCGACCTCACCGACATCGTCGAGGTGATCGTGACCGACGCCTGGGGCAACGAAGGCAGCCTGCGGCTGGCCGTCGAGTGAAGCGGTACATCGCGGTCGCAGGAAACATGGGGGTGGGCAAGACCTCCTTCGTGGAGTTCCTCACGCAGGAGTACGGCTTTGAGCCCGTCTACGAGCCCTACACCAGCAACCCGTGGCTCGACGACTTCTACGGCGACATGGGCCGGTGGGCCTACCACAGCCAGCTCTGGTTCCTGACCCACAAGTTCCGTCTCCACCTCGACCTGAACCAGAGCTCGGGCACGGTGGTGCAGGACCGCACGATCTACGAAGACGCCGAAATCTTCGCCACCAACCTGTTCCGGCAGGGGCACATGCAGGAGCGCGAATACCGCACCTATGTGGACCTCTACAGCGGCATGAAGCGCACGCTCCAGCCGCCCGACCTGATGATCTACCTGCGGTGTTCGGTGCGGGCGATCCGCCGCCGCATCCAGAAGCGCGGCCGGCCGAGCGAGCTGGCCATCCCCACCGTGTACCTCCAGGGGCTCAACAAGCTCTACGAGGAGTGGATGGATGGGTACGACATCTCGCCCAAGGTGGTGTGGGACAGCGAGCGCGCCGACTACCTCACCCACATCGTGGATCGGCTCGAATTCCGGAAGATGATCGAGCCCTTCCTGTAGGGCCCGCGTGCTGCTTCTCCTCCTCGGCTGCGCGATGGTGATGCTGCGGCCCGCACACTCGCTCGCGAAGTTCGAGGGGGGCGGCACCCTCGGCGTGGACCCCGATCCCGCCGCGTTCGCCGCGTTCGTGGATTGCCTCGACAAGCCGGACTGCGAGCTGCCGGAGCGAACGCCCGTCGACCTCGAATACCGCCTCGGGCTCGGTCGCGGCTGGGAGATCGGCGCGCGCGGGGTGCTCCCGCCGCGGGCGCTCTCGCTCAAGTACGCGGTGCTCGATGAGCGGCGCCACCCCACGCCCGTATCGGTGGCCCTGCGCGCGGAGGCGGGGGTGGTGCCCCGCACCCACGAGGGGCGGCTCGACCTGCTGCCGTTCGCGCGCGGGGAGGTGCTGGTGAGCGGCACGGTGGCGCTCTCGCCGGGGGTAGCACTGCGGCCGGTCGGCAGCGGGGGCTTCCAGGGCGAAGCCGCCTCGGGCGGCGAGCTGCAACCGGGGTTCGGCTACACGGCGGGGCTGCTCGTGCCGCTGCGCCTGCCGGGCCACCTCGCGTTCGCGCCCGCGCTGGGCGTGGCGGGCTTCGTTCCGCTCGATGGGGTCGGCACGATCGGCCTCCGGGTTGGGCTCACCGTGGAGCCGTGGCTGGGGGACCAATCGCCGGGTGGGTAGCCTCGCCCACTACCGCGCGGGCGCGCCACGGGGCAGAATGGGAAGAGGCGAGGTCTGCTTGGCTACTCCTTCGATTTTTTCCGGTCCCGTCGTCATCGTCGGTGGTGGCGTCGCGGGGCTCGTGACCGCCCACCTGCTCACCGAGGCCGGCGCCAAGGTCGTGGTGATCGAGAAGTTCGAGCGCGTGGGCGGGCTCGCCCGCAGCTACCAGTACGACGGCTTCGTGTTCGACCTCGGCCCGCACCGCTTCCACACCGAGAACCCGAACATCAAGACCTACCTGGACCGGGTGCTCGGCAACAACACGACCGCCTTCCCCCGCGCGAGCGAGGTCTTCTTCGAGGGCAGCTACTACCGCTGGCCGCTCCACCCGAAAAACCTCGTGCAGCTGCCGCTGCCCCTCGCCGTGAAGTCGGCGTTCGACCTCGCGGTGAACGGCCGCAAGGTGTACGGCAACGACAACTTCGAAGACTACGTGCTCAAGCAGTACGGCCCCACGCTCTACGAGAACTTCTTCAAGGGCTACAGCATCAAGTTCCTCGGCATCCACCCCAAGCAGACGCATCCCGACTGGGCGAAGGTGGGCATCAACCGGGCGATCATCGACGACAAGCTGCAGATGCAGAACCTCACGCAGCTCGCCAAGAGCACGCTCTTGCAGTTCAACAAGGCGGAGATCAACTTCATCTACCCCAAGGGCGGCGGGCTCCAGGTCACCTGGGACATCGTGGCCGAGAAGATCAAGGCCAAGGGCGGCCGCATCCTCACCAACACCGGCGCGCGGCTCGCGGGGGGCAACGGTCGCATCGAGGCGGTGTACGCCGGCAGCGAGCGCATCGAGCCCAGCATGGTCATCTGGACCGCGCCGATCACCCTCGCCTGCGACCAGCTCAACATCGAGCGGCCCGACCTCCCCTACCTCTCCACGCTGTTCTACAACGTGATGCTCGAGGAGGAGGTGCAGCGCAAGTACCAGTGGTGCTACTACGGCGCCGACGACATCGTGTTCTCGCGCGTGAGCACGCCGAAGTACTTCGCCGACGACACCGTGCCGAACGCCCGCGCCGCCGGCCTCTGTGTGGAGGTCACCTGTCGTGAGGGCGATGAGCGCTGGCTCCACGCCGAGCGCCTCACCGACTGGGTGGTCGACGACCTCATCAAGGTGGGCATGATCACCTCCCGTCGCAAGGTGCACGACGTCCGCGTGGAGCGGGTCGCCAACACCTACCCGATCTACCACTCGCGCTACCCCACCGAGCTCGAGAAGGCGCGCAAGGGCCTCGCCCAGTACGAGAATCTCCAGCTCGCCGGCCGCACGGGCATGTTCTGGTACAACAACATGGACCACAGCATCGAAAACGCCATGCAGCTCTCGCGGAAGCTCCTGCGCGAGAGCGGCCGCGCGGAGATCGACGAGAAGCTCCTCGCCGCGGGTCTCGCCGGCTGATGGGCGTTCGCACGGAGCGCGAGGGGGCCGTGGCCACCGTCGTGCTCTGTCGGCCGGAGCGCAAGAACGCGATCGACCGCGCCACCGCCGAGGCGCTGCTCGCCGCGCTCCTCGCGGCCGACGCCGACCCCGGCGTGGGCGCCATCGTGCTCTGGGGGGAGGGCGGCACCTTCTGCGCCGGCGCCGACCTGCACGCCATCGCTGCCGGCCAGCCGAACCGGCTCGAACCCGAAGGCAGCGCCCCGCTCGGCCCCACGCGGCTCCTGCTCGGCAAGCCCGTGATCGCGGCCATCGCCGGCCATGCGGTGGCGGGCGGCCTCGAGCTGGCCTGCTGGTGCGACCTGCGCGTGGCCGAGGAGAACGCCGTGATGGGCGTCTTCTGCCGCCGCTTCGGGGTGCCGCTCATCGATGGCGGCACGGTTCGCCTGCCGCGTATCATCGGCCTGGGCCGGGCGCTCGACCTCATCCTCACCGGCCGCGCCGTGGGGGCCGCGGAGGCTCTCGCCATGGGGCTCGTGAGCCGGGTCGTTCCCGTCGGCGAGGCGCGGGCGGCCGCCGAAGCGCTGGCCACCCAGCTCTGCGCGCTCCCCCAGGCCTGCCTCCGGAGTGACCGCGCGAGCGCCCATGCCGCGCTCGACCTCGACCTCGACGCCGGCCTCCGCCAGGAGTTCGCGCTCGGCCTCGCGAGCCTCGACGCCGCCGGTGTGGAGGGGGCCGCCCGTTTCGCCACGGGCGCCGGACGCCACGGGCAATGAGGGGCACTCGCCGTCGGCGGGTGATGCGCCGGGGAGAGCTTCGACCTACCGACGGCGGAGCCGCATGAGCAGCGAGAGCAGGTTCCAGAACAGGACCAGCACGCCGATGGTGATGGTGTAGGCGGCTTCCACGTGCTGGTCGGTGGAGAAGCGGTGGATGACCTCGTTCACCTGGTACAAGAGCCCGGCGGCCGAGATGCCCACGAAGACGAAGGACATCACGAGGCCGAAGGTGCCGCCGAAGAGGCCTGGAAAACCGAAGGACACCGCCATGAGGATCATCATCGGGATGGCCATGGCCGAGAGGCCCGCGCCGATCATCGAGAAGTTCTTGGGGCCGGTCCACACGTAGGCCGCCATGCCCACGCCCGTGAACCCCGTCATGGCCATGGCCACACCGATGAACACGAAGGGGTTGCCGAACTCGGCGCGGGAAACGAGCATCGCCACGAGGAGCAGGAAACCCATCGCCACGCCCTGGGCGATCGTGCCGATGAAGAAGCCCGGCCACTTGGCGGCGCCGAAAACCATCGGGCGCGCCACGTAGTTGGTCACGGCCCAGCAGCCGAGGATGAGCAGCATGGGCGCGTAGCCGGAGAGGAGGCCCGGAACGAGCGCAATCCCGGCGGCGCTGACCATGCCCGTGATCCCGGACAGGCCGAGGCCAAACGCGGTGATCAGGAGCACCTTCTGCAGGTACTGGACGCGCGCATCCGCGGAGACGCGGGCAACCGGAATGCCGGTGTGGAAGGACATGGGAGGGTACCTCACCGGGAGTGTAAGCACCGCGGCCGGCTTCAGCGAACGTAGACTTCGATGCGGTTCTCACCGGCACCGGCGGCTCCCGTGTTGAGGCCCAGGGCCGCGCCGTAGCCGGCTGCGGTACCCTCGGCGGCCGAGTTGCTGTCGGGGCCCATTCCGCCGCCGACGCCGGCGCCGTCGAAGGGGCAGCCATCGCCGGTGTTCACGTTCCAGCTGGGGCCGTGCGCCTGCGAGACACAGTTCGAGCAGGTGCAGGAGCCGCCGACGCCGTCGTGATCGGCGGCGTTGAGGTAGAGGTCGGTGTCGCAGAGGCCGCCGGTCGCCACGAGGCTGCCGGCGACCATCGCGTAGCCGTTGCCGTCGCGCCAGCAGTAGGCATCCCCGTAGCCGGAGATGATGCTGGAGAAGGCGCCGCTACCATCGCCCACGCCGTCGTAGGCCGCCCAGGTGCCGCTCGGCTGGTGCACGGTGAGGACCTCCGCCATGGGCACGCGGTGCAGCGCCGCGCTCTTGTAGTCGGCGGTGAGGGTGTCGAGGCTGCCGAAGGCCGTGGCGTCGAGGTCCCACAAGCGGCGTGCGGTGTAGGTCCACGAGTCGGTGCCATCGTCGCTGGCGACGGCCACGAGCGTCCAGCCGCCGCCGTCGTGCGTGGCATCGCACCACACCTCGAGGGAGCCGGCGCCATCGGGATCGATCCAGTAGCGACCATCCGCCGAGACGCCGAGCGACACGAGCTCTTCGCACGAGGTGGCCGGACACAGCGCGGCCTCGCCGTACGGACACGCGCCCACCGTCACGCTGCTCGAGGCCGGGCCGGCCGTGGCCTCGCCATCGCTGACGGTGGCGCTGCAGGACCACACCTCGCCCTCCATGAGGTCCTCGGCGCGCACGGTGTCGCCGCCCTGATCGGTGGTGGTGGCCCCTGGGAAGGCCACGCCGTCCACGGTCCAGGCGATGGTCCAGGTGAGGGGCTCCTCGTCCGCGTCGGCAGCGGCGACCACACACACGAGGTCGTCCACTCCGGCGGCGGGCGAAGCGGGAAGGATGCTGGCGCTCACGGCGCCAGGTGCGGTGTTCCCCACCTTCGTGGCTGCCGTCGTCACCACCGCGCCGTCGTCCTCCCCGTCGTTGGGGGTGGCGGAGAGGGTGATCGACGCTCCCTTGGCGAAGGCGGTGGCGCCATCGAGGTTGACCCCGCTCCCCGCCGCGACACCGTCCACGTGCCAGGCGTAGGTGATCGTCACGCTGTCCCCGTCGTCGTCCCCGCTGGAGCTGCTCGCGGTGAGGAGGTCGTCGGTGAGCGGCGCGGAGGGGCTGAACGACAGCGCGGTGACGGCGGGCGCGGTGTTGAGGATGACCACGCTCGCTCGCCCGGCGGGACCGTCGGCGGTGCCGTCGTTCGGGGTGACCACGACCGTCCACTCCTCGCCCTTGCCGGTGGCGCTCGCGGGGAGGACCTCGCTGGCGCTCGCCGTGCTGGCCACTCCGTTTCGGAGCCAGGCCCAGGTGTAGGTGATGGCGTCGCCATCGGGGTCCAGGCTGGCGGTGCTCACGCCCGCCACGAGATCGTCGAGCGTGGTCGGCGCTGCGGGGCTGAGGGAGATGACCGGCTCGGTGGGCAGGCCGTTGACGCGCAGGTTCACGTCGTCGGTGACGCGGTTCCCATCGGCGTCGACCACCTCGAGGGTGACGAGGTGCGCCCCGGGAGAGAGTGCGGCCGAGGTGAAGGCGGTGCGCCCGAGGCTGTCGGACGGCAGGTCGGAGAGCAGCCCGTCGACATCGCTTGACCAGCGCACCTGCAGGGCGTCGGGATCCTCCTGGCCATCGGCGACGAAGCCCTCGAAGGCGATGGCATCGCCGCGCGTTGAGACCGCTCCGGCCAGCGGCGAGAGGATGACGGCGGAGGGCTCCTCCCGGGGGGGGCCCACGTCGAGGATCACGGTGGCGACCGTGGCCCGCCCGCCCGTGTCGAGCACGCTGAACTCCACGAAGTGCTGGCCTTCGGCGAGCACCACCGCGCCACGGCTGTGTCCGTCGCTGGCGAGATCGGCGTCGATCGCAAGGGGGCCGTCGAGGCTGGAGGTCCAGGTGGCCACCAGACCGGCGGGGGGGTCTTCCGCATCCTGGCCCCACCCGTCGAACTCCACGAGGGAGCCGGCGTAGTAGGCACCCACGCCGGTCGGGAGGAGGATGCCCACGTCGGGGGCGGAGTTCGGCGTGACCGACACCGACGTCGTGGCCACCCCCGCCGCGCCGCGGTCGTCGATCACCTCGAGCCGGAGCTCCGCGCCGGTGAGGTCGGCGGTCCACTGGCAAGCGGTGAGGCCGTCGTCATCCGGCGGCGCGCCTTCACAGATCACCGCGGCTCCGGCGTACCAGGTGGCGACGAGGCTCGTGGGGCCGTCGTTGCTGTCGGTGGCCTGACCGCGCAGCTCCAGCACCTGACCCTCCACCGCGGCGCTGCCCGGCGAGGGGCTGAGGATCTTCGCTTCCGGGGCGTCGTTGAAGGTGCTCAGGGCTTGATCGGGGCAACCGGTGACGACGAGCACGGCGAGGGCGAGCGAGAGCGGTCGCGACGCGGAGGAAGGCAGCATGCGCTGGGTACGAAGGCGGCGGCCCCGCGGTGACAATCCTTCCTTCATTTCGCGGTGGGGCGCAGCGCCGGCGTTCACCCCCGCGGCGGCAGGGGGATCATGCGCGACACCCGGCGCTGGTAGGCCGCGTAGGCCGGGTAGCGGCTGGCGGTGATCGACTCCGTGAAGTTCGCGGAGCCGTGGAACAGGAGCGTGAGCAGCACGGGGCCGAGGAGGCTGGGGTTGATCCACTCCCCGGAGGCGGCCACGCCGAAGAGGTAGACCGTCCACCACTGGGCCTGCTCGCAGAAGAAGTTGGGGTGCCGGGACCAGGCCCAGAGGCCGGTGTCGACAAAGCCCTTCGATTCCGGCTCGCCCCGCTCCGCGCGCGCCCGCTTGGCACGATGGAAGGACCATTGTTGCTGGTCGGCCACGGTCTCGCCCACGAGGAGGGCCACGAAGGCGAGGGCCGCCGCCAGGTCGAACGGACCGAGCGGGCCGGGGTTCCGGAGCGCCGGGAGCGCCGGGAGCGCGAGGAGCCAGAGCAGGAAGTTCTGGTAGCCTGCGATGAAGCCGATGTTGAACAGGTGCCACTGCCAGGAGGGCATGCGCGCCTTGAGGATGGCCCAGCGGTAGTCCTCGCCGCCGGGGGCATACCCGCCCTTGCGCGCGTAGTTGAAGGTGAGCCGGGCGCCCCACGCCGCCGTGAGCGCCAGCATCAGGTTCAGGCGGGCGTCGGCCCAGCCTGCCTGGGCCGCGAACGTGGCCACGTAGAGCGGCGGCACGATCGACCAGGCGCGGTCCACCCAGGAGTACTCCCGGAAGATCCAGGAAAGTACGAGGCAGAGGCCCACCACCAGGGCCGCGAGGGAGGCGGAGGGCACGAACTCGGGAGCCATGCCCACCCGCTAATCCGGCTAACGGCGGCGCCGCGCCGCGAGCGCGAGGGCCGCGCCGGCCACGGCGAGGCCCGCCGCCGCGCCATCGCTCGATGCGCAGCCGCACCCCGAGGGGCCGAGGTCCACAGTGCCGTCACCATCCCCGTTGCCGTTGCCGTCGCTGATGCCATCACCGGTGTCGTCGATGCTGCCGCTGTCCTCGTCGGGAGCGGTGTCCTCCGGCGGGGCCACGAGCTCGGCGGTCCAGTTGTAGTCGTAGTCGGAGTCCGTCCACTTGAGCGGGCTCACCACCATCACCACTTCTTCATCGGCGTAGCCCTCGAGGGTGGCCTCGCCGACGCCGTTCTCCACCGTCATGGTGACCACGCGGTTCACGCGCTTGGCCTTGGACTCTACGAGCTGGACCGACCATTCCACCTTGTCGTCGCCCTCGAAGCGCACCACGAGGTCGCCCTCGCCCATGCCGTCGGCGAACTTGATGAAGTTCTGCCCGTAGCCCTGGGGCGCCGTCTGCCGGCCGGAGCCGCCCTCGGCAGGGAGGGACTTCACGCTGTCCTCCTCCTCCACGGCCGGGAACCAGCGCTGCTGGGTGTAGTCCATGACCGTGTTCTTGGTGACGAAGTCGGCGTACACGGTTTCCCAATCCAGACCGAGGTCTTCCAACATGTCCTGGGCGCTCCGGTCGTACCGGCCCGAATCGCCGCGGGCGTCCTTCCAGGTCTGCAGCACGGTGTCGTGCCCACCCTGGTAGTCATCGAGGTAGAACGCGAAGATCGACATCCCGTACATGTGGTAGAAGATGTCCTGGTCCTGCTGATCGCTCGCCGACATCGAGATGTGCGGCGCCATCGTGTAGCCGTACACGTACTGCGACCAGTAGTTCGAGTCGGGGAAGACGTAGTCCTCCACCCAGGTGGCCGTGGCCTCCCACCACCAGAACTCCGGCGCATCGCCGTAGCTGAACTGGAGCATGTGGTTGAACTCGTGGGCCGCCATGGTGGCGCCCCACTCGGGATCGTTCCAGCTGTCGTTGCCGCTCACCATGTAGGGGATGCTCTCCCCGCCACAGTTCTGCACGTAGGTGTAGGCGCCGCCCGACCGTTTGTCCTGGATGTAGGCCACGAGCAGGTACTCGTCGCTGCCATCGGCCTCCTGCCAGCCGTGGTCGTCGACCTCGACCTCCCAGGAGAGCTCGAGGTCGTCGAGCCACTGGGCGGCGAGGTCTTCATCCACGCCGTCTTCCCACTCCACCACGAAGTGGTCGCCCACGAGGCGGTTGTCGCTCCACGACCAGCAGGAGTCGCGGGCCGGCGGCGGCGCGCCGAGCGCGGGAACCGGCACCGGCCGCTCCGGCACGGGGGCGAACAGCGGCGCGGCGTCCGGGGCGAGGATCGTGCTGATGCGCTCGCGTTCGGCGGGGGTGAAGCCCGCCCAGTTTTCGTGCAGCTCGGCCACGAGCGGCGTGAGGCAGCCGAGGTCCTCCGCCCGCTCGACGAGGCGGAGCAGGCTGGCACGGGTGGCGGCGCCATCGGCGGGGGCGGCGAAGGCGAGACCGAGCACGAAGAGCATGGCAAATCCGAGTGGCGCCAACCTGCCACCGGCCGCCCCGGTTCACAAGTCAAAAAAACCCAAAGTCGAAGCCGCGCTGCGCCCAGGCCCGCGCCCACCCCGGTGACGGGAATCGCGCAGCGCCCCGTCGGCACAATATGCTCGCCGGCATGTTCATCGCGTTCGAAGGGCTCGACGGCTCCGGCGGCACCACCCAGATCGGGCTCTACGAAGCGGCCCTGCGTTCGGAAGGGCGCGCGGTCCGGCGCACCCGCGAGCCCTCCGACGGGCCGGTGGGTGCCTTGATCCGGGCGCAGCTCGCCAGCGGGGTGGTGGGCGATGCGGTGTTCGGCCTGCTCTTCGCGGCCGACCGGCGCGATCATCTCGACAGGGTGGTGCTCCCCGCGCTCGAGGCCGGCGAGGTCGTGCTCACCGACCGGTACTTCCTCAGCTCGTTGGCCTACCAGTCGCAGTCGCTCGGGTTCGATCGGGTGTGGTCCTACAACGCTGAGTTTCCGCCGGCAACGGCCGTGGTCATGCTCGACCTGCCGGTGGAGGAGTGCCTGCGGCGGGTGGAGGCGCGTGGGGCGGTGCGCGACCGGTTCGAAACGCGCGACCAGCTCGAACGCATCGGCGCCGCCTACGAGGTGGCGATGGCGCGGTGTGCGGCGCGTGGTGATCGCATCGTGCGGATCGACGCGAGCGGCCCCCCCGAGGCCGTCCACGCGCGGGTCCGGGCGGCCGTATGGCCCGCGTAGTCGACCTCGGGCGGGCCCCGTTCCGCGCCGTGTGGGCCGAGCAGGAGCGGCTCCTCACCGCGAGGATCGCCGGGGAGGTGGAGGACACCGTGCTCCTCGTGGAGCACGACCCGCCCGTGTACACCGTGGGGCGGAAGCGCGGCGCCCTCGCCAACGTGCTCGACCCCGGCCCCGCCGAGGTGATCGAGGTGGAGCGCGGCGGCGATGTCACGTGGCACGGGCCCGGCCAGCTCGTGGCCTACCCGATCGTGGCGCTCGAAGGCGAAGCCCGCGACCTTCACGCCTGGCTCCGGCGCCTGGAGGAGGTGCTCATCGACACGGTGGCCGACTTCGGGCTCGTGGGCGGGCGCGACCCCCGCAACACCGGCCTGTGGGTGGAGGGCCGGAAGCTCGGCAGCATCGGCATCGCCTGCCGCCGGTGGGTCACCTGGCACGGCCTCGCGCTCAACGTGGCCCCCGACCTCGGCTGGTTCCAGCGCATCAACCCCTGCGGCCTCGACGCCGCGCTCCTGTCGAGCATGTCGGTGGCGCTCGGCCGGCCCCTCGCCGTGGCCGACGTGAAGCCGTCGTTGGTGCAACGCCTCGTCACGCTCGGGCGCTGAGCCGCCCGGCGGGTTGACAGACGGCGCTGACGATGGCATATGGTGAGCACACCCCGAGGGAACGGATCATCCGGCCTGGGGTTCACAGCGTGGCGGGGTTGCCGCACACGCAGGGTCGGTCCTCTGGCGCGGTACACCGCCCGTCGGGCCTTCCTGGGAGCCCTGCTCCGATCGAATCCGATCCGTCCACGGAGGACGCCTTGAAGACCGATGCACGTACGGCCTGAAAACCCCCTGATCGTTCAGGGAGACGGCAAGGTACTCCTCGAAACGAAGCATCCGAAGCACGAGCTCGTGCGGGACTTCCTGTCGCGATTCGCCGAGCTGGAAACCTCGCCAGAGCACCTGCACACCTACCGCATCCACCCGCTCACCCTGTGGAACGCCGCCAGCAGCGGAATGACGAAGGCGGAGATCGTCGAGGGCCTGCGGCAGTGGTCGAAGTTCGATGTGCCGCCCGATGTGCTCACCCAGGTGGGCGAAACCATCGAACGGTACGGCCTCGTCAAGCTCCAGCAGCACCCCGACGACAAGAGCCTGCTCCGGCTCGAGTTCACCACCGCCTACGTGGCCAAGCTGGTGGGGCAGGTCAAGACCGTGCGGGAGCTCATGGTCGAGGATGGCAAGCGCTACCTCGCCATCCAGGCCGGTCACCGCGGCATCTTCAAGCAACGCATGTTGAGCGCGGGCTGGCCGGTGGAGGATCTCGCCGGCTTCATCGAGGGTGATCCGCTCCCCATGACCATGCGCGAGAACATGGTGGGCAACGGCAAGCCCTTCGTGGTACGCGACTACCAGAAGAAGTCGGCCGACCGCTGGTTCCAGGATGGCCGGCCCTCGGGCGGCAACGGCGTGATCGTGCTGCCCTGCGGCGCCGGCAAGACGATCGTGGCCATCGCCACGATGGCACGGGTGCAGCAGAAGACCCTCATCCTCGCCACCAACGGCGCGGCGGTGAACCAGTGGGTCCGCGAAATCCTCGACAAGACCTCGCTACGCGAAGATCAGGTCGGCGCCTACACGGGCGACAGCAAGAACATCCGCGATGTCACCGTAGCCACCTACCAGATCCTCACCTGGCGCCCCTCGAAGGATGCGGAGTTCACGCACCTCCACCTCTTCCGCGACCAGAACTGGGGCCTCATTGTGTACGACGAGGTGCACCTCCTGCCGGCGCCCGTCTTCGGCGCCACCGCCGACCTGCAGGGCCGCCGCCGCCTCGGCCTCACCGCCACGCTCGTTCGCGAGGATGGCCGCGAGGGCGATGTGTTCTCGCTCGTGGGGCCGAAGCGCTTCGACATGGCATGGCAAACGCTCGAGGAGCAAGGCTTCATCGCCGAGGCGAAGTGCTACGAGGTGCGCGTGCCGTGGAAGAACGGCGGTGCGGCCAAGTACGAGCGGGCGCGCGAGGGCGAGAAGTTCCGACTCGCCGCCGTCAACCCCGCCAAGCTCGAAGTGCTCGATGGTCTCCTCGCGCGCCACCGCGAGGACAACGTGCTGGTGATCGGCACCTACCTCGACCAGCTCCACGACATCGCCCGCCGGTACAACGCGCCGCTCATCACCGGCGAAACTCCCGGTCCCCAGCGCGATGTCCTCTTCGGCCAGTTCCGTCGCGGCGAGGTCAAGCTGCTGATCGTGAGCAAGGTGGCCAACTTCTCGATCGACCTGCCGGATGCCAACGTGGCCGTGCAGGTGTCGGGCTCCTTCGGCTCGCGCCAGGAGGAGGCCCAGCGCCTCGGGCGCGTGCTGCGCCCGAAGAAGGACGGCGCCCATTTCTACAGCCTGATCACCCGCGAGACCAAGGAACAGGAGTTCGCCATGAAGCGGCAACTCTTCCTGACCGAGCAGGGCTACCGCTACTACATCCAGGAAGGCTCGGCCTGAGCGGCCGGCGAGGAACGACGAGATGAGCACGGAGAACGACGAGGTCGGCCCGGTGGACGGTGAAGGCGGAGAGGGCGGAGGTCGCCGGCGTCGGCGTCGGCGCCGGCGGCGTGGCGGCGGGGGCGGCAGCGGTGGCGAAGGCCCCGAGATGGAGCCCCAGGTCGAGGTGCACGAGATGGCCCCGCGCCCGCAGGAAGGCGCGCCGCGCGGCCGCCGCCAGCGTCGCCTGTTCCGCGATGACTTCGATGCCGCGGGGGCCGGCACGCCGGCCTCGGGCAAGATGGTGGTGCGCCCCCGGCAGCACCGCAAACGCTGGAAGCCGAGCGCCGGCCTCGTGCGCCGCCGCCGCTTCAGCCGCGGCGAGATTTCGGAGCTCGCCGACTACTTCATGAGCATGCCGGAGCCCCTGGTCCAGGCGCTCTACCGCTCGCTCGGCGGCCAGCCCGTGCGGGTGGGCGAGCAGGAGCGGGTGGTGCAGCTCACCGTGCGTGCGCTCGCTCAGGGCAACCGCCTGAGCGGCCTGCTCCAGCAGGTGCAGCCGCGCGACCGTCAGGCCCTCGCCGCCCTGCTCCAGTGTGGCGGCATCGCCCACGCCGACGAGTTCCACCGCGAGCTCGTGCTCATGCTCGGCGGCCGCGAGAACGACTGGGCCCGCACCATGGCCGTGCTCGCCGACCGCGGCATCGTGTGCGGCAGCGGCCCGGTGGAGGAGGGTTTCTACTACCTCGTGCCCGAGCCCCTCGTGGATGCGCTCCTCGAGCACCTCGGCCCCGAGCTCGAGCTCCCCACCTTCGAGCACGACGACATCCGCGTGGCCGACCAGCGGCCCTTCTGCCCGCCGCTCGACTTCTCGCTCGCCACGCTGGCCACCTTCATGGACCAGCACCCGCCGAAGCTCACGCAGCGGCAGGAGGTGTTCAAGCAGCAGCGCGAGGAGCTGGACAAGTTCTTCGCCCAGCTGTGGACGCCGGAGTCGGAGATATTCCAGCTCCACTACGACTTCCTCATGATGCACGGCATGATCGAGCTCCGCGGCGATCGGGTGTCGGTCAACCGCGAGGTGGTCGAGGAGTGGCTGTCCCTCGAACCCGAAGATCAGCGCGACCTCGTGTTCCGCGCGCTCGAGAAGCGCCAGGCGATGGCCGAGTGGGTGCTCTGGGCGATCCACTCCGCCAAGGGCGCGTGGGTGCCCGAGGCGCCGCTCATGGCGCTCTACCGCCGCTGGAAGCGCGGCGAAGACTGGCGCGAGCGCTTCCACAAGGGCCTCTACACCTCGCCCCGCGGCAACGAGCGCGAGGGCTACAGCTTCACCGCCCTGGTGAACTGCGGCATGCTGGAGATCGGCATCTGGGGCCAGCAGAAGGTGTACCGGCTCTCGCCGAGGGGCGTGGCGCTCCTCGATCCGCCGGAAGACGAGGGCTTCGCCAAGTTCTACCTCACGCCCAACTACGAGATCATCGCGCCGGCCGGCCTCGCGCCCGTGCTGCTGTTCCGGTTGGGCGAGATCGCCGAGCTCGTCGGCTGCGACCGCGCGAACACCTACCGCATCACCGAGATCAGCATCGAACAGGCGCTGAAGAAGGGCTGGCGGCGGGAGGAGCTCCTCGAGTTCCTGCGCGAGTACAGCCAGATCGGCCTCCCCTCGAACGTGGAGACGACCATCCGCGCCTGGATGGGCCCCGACGGCGAGGTGGAATTCCACGAGATCACGGCGCTCACCGTGCACCGCGCCCACATCCAGCGCTTCGAGTCGATGCGCGGGCTGCGGGCCTACGTCGTGCACCGCTTCGGCCCCGGCCTCTACGCGGTGGACAGGAAGCGCCTCCCCGAGATCACGCTCGCGCTGGCCGAGGCGGGGCTCAACCCCGGCAAGGTCATCCGGAAGTACCCGGCCGACGATGAAGCGGCGCAGAGCCGCGAGCGGCTCCACCACCTGTTGGCGGAGGCGCGCGAACAGCGCGAGGATCCCGTGGCGCGGGCGCACCGCGCGGACACCCTGCCGGCGGACCTCCGCCCGGTGCCGGGTTCGAACGTGGCGGTGCAGCAGAAGCGGCGCGAAACCCCCCGCGGGCCGCAGCGCGCGAGCCCCCAGGAAGTGCGCGCGATCGTCGACAAGGCGCTCGCGAACAGCCTCGGCATCGAGATGATCTACCACTCGCTCAAGGATGACTCGCGCAAGCAGCTGCTCGTCCTGCCCGAGAAGGTCGCGCTGAACCGGGAGGGCGCCGCGGTGCTGGTGGCGCTCGATGTGGAGTCGGGCAACCGCCTCAGCTACGCCATCTCCCAGATCGAGCGCGCCCGCACCACGGAGAAGCGCCTCGGGGAGGGGTCTTGAGCGACACGGAGAAGCCCGCCGAGGCGCGCTCCTTCGAAGCCGCGCTCCGCGAGCTGGAAGCGCGCGTGCAGAAGCTCGAGTCGGGTGATCTTCCGCTCGACGACGCGTTGCGACTGTTCGAGGAAGGTGTCGGTCTCGTGCGCGAATGTCACGAGCGGCTCGATGCCGCCGATGCCCGCATCATCACCCTGTCCAATCAACCCGAACGGGAAGCCGAGTAGACACGCCATTGACACGAGCCGTGAAAGCTGCGAGTAAGGTGGCGCGATTCTGGGCCAGAGGACCAGCGGATGTTCGATAACGTCGGCCGTAGCCGAAAAGCAGATACCGGGCGTTCGGCGGGCAGCATGCTCGCGGCGCTGCTGTTCAACGGCAGCCTCGTGGCGTGCATCGGCATTGCCACGATGAAGGCGCCCGAGGTGGCCGCCGAAATCCAGGAAAAGCTGGTGGCCGTCGATCTTTCGGCGCCTCCCCCTCCTCCCCCTCCGCCGCCCCCGCCGGGCGGTGGCAAGAAGGAGAAGAAGGAAAAGAAGGAAGAAGAAACGCCCGTGGAGGAGGTGCCCACCGAGGTGGTGCCCCTTCAGGACACGCCGGAACCCGTCGTCGAGGAAGAAGTCGACGGCGGCGTGGAAGGCGGCGTCGAGGGTGGAGTGAAAGACGGTGTGGTGGGCGGCGTCGTGGGCGGCGTGAAGGATGGAGTCCTGGGCGGCCAGCTCGGCGGCACCGGCGTGAAGACGGTGCACTGGTCCGAGGCGATCGTGAAGACCCGCGTAAAGCCCGTCTTTCCCGAGGCCGCCAAGCAGCTCGGCCTGAAAAAGGAGCGATGCATCGTGCACATCGTGATCGCGCCTTCGGGTGAGCCCACGGATGTCACCTTCAAGGCGTGCCCGGAGCTCTTCAAGGCCAGCGCCAGGGAAGCCGCGCTGCAGTGGCGCTGGTACCCGCTGATGGAAGCGGGCCAGCCGATCAGCGCCCAGTTCGATCTCAATTTCCAATTCAATCTCGTCGACTAGGATTCTTCAAAGATGGACCTTTCTCTTGCCGGAATCTGGGGTGCCATGGGCATCCCCGCCAAGCTCGTGGTCGTCACCATGATGATCATGCTCTTCTGGTGCGTGTACGTGGCCGCGGAGCGCACGTTCTTCTTCTTCGCGTCGCGCGGGCAGTCCCGCACGCTCGCGGGCGCCATCGGCGCGCCGCTGAAGAACGGCGACCTCGACGCCGCCGTGAAGATGACGAAGAGCGAGGCCTACAAGAAGTCCTACCTCGCCGTGATCCTCGGCTCGGCGCTCACCGAGTACGCCGCGCGTACCGATCGCCACGGCATCGCCGCCGCGAAGCGGGCGCTCGACACCGTGAGCACCGAGGAAGGCTCTGCCCTCCGCAAGGGCATGAACATCCTCGCCACCACGGGTTCCACCGCTCCGTTCGTCGGGCTGGTCGGCACCATCTTCGGCATCATCAACGCCTTCGGCATGATGGCCGAGGCCGGCGGCGGCGATCTCACCTCGATCTCCGGCGGTATCGCCGAAGCGCTCGTGAGCACCGCGGTGGGCATCACCGTGGCCATCGTGGCCATCTGGTTCTACAACTACTTCAACGCCGTGATCGACGACATCATGAAGGATGTGTCGGTCTCCTCCGCCGAGCTGGTGGACTGGCTGGAGAAGGACGCCTTGCGTCGTGCCGAAGTCACGGCGGCCAAGTAGTTTTCTCAATCCGGCGGGAGGGCTGCGATGGGCGCGAAGGTAGGCGGCAAAAAGAAGGGCCCCATGGCCGAGATCAACGTCACGCCGTTGGTCGACGTCGTGCTCGTGCTCTTGATCATCTTCATGGTGGTCACGCCGATGCTCAGCTCGGGCGTAGACGTGAAGCTTCCGAAGGCGAAGACCGCCCAGGAAGAGAAAGACATGGGCCAGAACCTCGTGATCGGCGTGAAGGGCGATGGCTCGGTCTACGTCGACAAGAAGCTGGTCACCCTCGATACGCTCGTGGCCGAGATCGATACCGTGCGCGCCAACCGGAGCCTCGTGCTCAAGGGCGACAAGGTGGCCAAGTACGGCCAGGTGCGTGAAGTCATCGACATCATCCACGAGAAGATCCCCGGCACCGACACCATGCTCCTCGCCACCGAGAAGTTGAAGACCGAGGGGGAGAAGTAGGATGGGCGCGAAAGTCGGCGGCGGCAACGCAGGCGGAATGGACGAGATCAACGTCACCCCGCTCATCGACATCGTCCTGGTGCTCCTGATCATCTTCATGGTGCTCACGCCCATCACGCTCACGAAGATGGCCTCGGAGCTCCCCCCGCAGGAGCAGAACGACCCCCCGCCGCCGGATCCCAACGATCCGAAGCAGCTGCTGGTGGCCGTCTACGCCGACAACAGCCTCGCGCTGAACCTGAAGCCGATGGATGAGGCGGCGCTCACCGAGGCCCTCCGCACGCAGCTCCTCGGCCGGGTGAGCGACAAGAAGAACGTCTTCATCGATGCCCACCCGGATGCCTCCTACGAGGTGGTGGTGCACTGGATCGACGTGGCTCGTGAGCAGGGTGCGCAGCGCGTGGGGCTCACCGAGTTCAAGGAGGAGGGCCCCGTGCAGCTCAGCCCCGAACAGGTGCAGCTGCTCGAAGCGCCCGCCGCCCCCGCCGCCCCGACGCCGTGAACCCGCTCCCGCCGGCCGCCGCGCGTGACTTCGACCGCGCTGGCGGCGAGGCCGTGCTGCGCCCAGTGGTGGACCGCTTCGTGCGCCGCATGGCGGGCGACTTCGTGATCGGCTTCTTCTTCGCCGGTCTCGACCTCGACCGCATCATCGCCCACGAGTACGAACACGCGGCCATCGCCCTCGGCGCGGGGGTGCCCTACACGGGGCGGCCCATCGCCTCCACCCATCGGGCGCTCAAGATCAACGCGGGCCACTTCCGCCGCCGGCTGGCGCTCCTCCGCAACGAGATCGAAGCGGCCGGCATCCCCGACGATGTGCGGGATCGTTGGCTCGCCCACCAGCGCGCGCTCGAGGCCACGATCACCGACGGCTCCGATTGTGCCCCGGAGCGCGCGTGATCGCCGTCGGGAGTGCCGCGCCCCCACTGCGGGGGCAGCCCGTCTTCGGGCTCCCCTTCGACCTCGAGCGGGTTCGCCAGCGGGGCGCGGTGGCCGTGGTCTTCATGGCCCCGCTGCTGGCTGGCGTGTCGCAGCGGAACCTCGCCGCGCTGACCGCCGTATGGCCGAGGATCGACGCCGAGGCCGGCGGCCTCGTGCTGGTGTCGCGCTCGCCGCTGGAAACGGCGCGCGACTTCGTGCCGCGCCACCACGTGCTCTTCCCCATGCTGGTGGATGAAACCGGCGAGATCGCGGCGGCCTGGGGGGTGGGCAAGGCGGCCGGGCTCGCCTCGCGCCTCGTGCGGGCCCGCCCCGCCTTCGTGCGCAATGCGCTCAGCGTGTGGCGAAACGGCCAGCCCCTGCCCGAGGCGAACGTGGATGCGCTCCCGGCCGCCTTCGTGGTGACGCCCGACGGGCTCGTGTCCTGGGTGTGGCGGGCCACGGCGGTCAACGACCGCCTCGACGCGGAGGCCGTGTGGGCGGCCATGCGCAGCTGATCCTGCTCCTTGGCCTCCTTGGCTGCTCCGGCGGGGGGGCGGAGGGGGACGAAGGCCCCTTGCCGCGCGCCGTGGCCCTCGTGGCGATGCGGACCGACGGCGAGCCATTGTCGGTGTACTTCGCGGTCGAGCCCAACCCGCGCGGTCGGATCGACGTCCGGGTGACCGACGCGATGGCGCTGCCCGGCCCGCGCGGGGTGCACGCTGTCGGCACCTCCGAGGGAGGCCGCTGGCGGCTCGTGGAGGAGGTGCGCGCCACCACCGAGCCCATCCCGCTGCCGACGGGCCCCAGGTGGTCGCTCCTGCGTCTGCAAACGCGGCAGGCGTGGTTCTCCGCGCCGGGGGTGCGGGACCAGCTCTGCGAGCTCCCTTCCCCGCGTTGCGCGGAGGCCCCCACGCCGCCGGCGCCGCTCACGCTCCGGCGGCCCGGTCCGGGCGGTGGGTTCCGGCTCGACCTCACTGACGGCACGGTGCGCTTCTGGCCGCCGCACCTTCCGGACGGCGCGGAGGGCGAGCGCATCGTCGACGGCGTGGCCACGCTCCTCGCCGTGCGCTGGCTGGAGGGGCTGCCCGCCGCGCCCGTGCGCGAGTACCTCGATCGGACCTTCCACGGCGTGGGTGGGCTCGCCGCCACCGAGGGGGCGGTGGTGCTGGACGGCGCGCTCGACGAGTGGCGCGACAGCGTGCCCGACGTGGTGGAATCGCCCTGGCAGGTGGCCGTTCGCCGCCACTGGTCGGGCCCCGACGACGCGAGCTTCAGCGTTGCGGCGCTTGCCGCCCCGACCGCCCTGTGCTTCGCGGGCCGCCTCCGCGACGACGACCTCCGCGAGGGCGACGTGCTCACGCTCCACGTGGGGGAGGCCCGGTGGACCCTCCCGCTGCGGCCGGGTGCCGAGGCGGACGGTCTCGTGGTGCGGGAGGAGCGCTTCGGGTACCGCTTCGAGGTGTGCCGGGAGGGCCGCCCCCCGGCCGCCACGCTCCCCTTCGCCGCGATCCTGCAGGACCGCGATGGGGAGGATGAGGCGGACATCCTCAGCACGTCGCCGATCTTCCGTGGCGTGCCCGCCGGCACGCTCCGACTCCCGCCGCGCGGTCAGTGAGCCGGGGGCGGGGGCGCGAGCACCATCACGGCGATGGCGGTCAGCAGGAAGAGCACGGCCGTCACCTGGATGGGACGATCGCGGAGCAGCGTTTCGTCGGGCGCGGCGCCTTCGCCCTTCTGGTCGATCAGGTAGATGTACCGGAAGACGCCGTAGAGCACGTAGGGCAGCGTGAGCCCCAACCACGGGTTGGGGGACTGCACGGTGTAGAGGGCGTAGCTGATGATGGTTCCGCCGGTGGTGATGGCCTGGAACTCCATCAACATGGCCGGGCTGTAGTGGGCGAGGGCCTTGCGGGTGCCGCCCACCTTGCCCTCGAGCAGCATGAGCTCGCCGCGGCGTTTGTTGAACCCGAGGAACAGCGCCCCGAACGCGGTGCACACCAGCAGCCACGGGCTGATGTGTACGTCGATGGCCACGGCGCCGGCGGCGGCGCGCCAGATGTAGCAGGAGGCGAGCACCATCACGTCGAGGATGACGTGGTGCTTGAAGTAGGTGGAATAGCTCAGGGTGGTCACGAAGTACGCGAGCGCCACCACCACGAACGCCACGCCCAGCGTAGCGGCGAGGGAGAGCGCCAGCACCGTGCAGACCGCCATGAGGAGCCACGCGCCCCGCGTGCCGACCTCACCCGCCGCGAGGGGGCGCAGGCGCTTCTTGGGGTGGCGACGGTCGCCCTCCACGTCGCGCAGGTCATTGTACACGTAGCCGGTGCTGCTCAGGAGGCAGAAGGCGGCGCAGGCCACCGCGCTCTGCAGGACGGCGTTCACATCGTTGAAATGCGCGGAGAAGATGAGGGCCGCGAACAGCAGCGCGTTCTTGGTCCACTGCTTCGGGCGCAGCGCGACGAGGAGCGCGAGGGGTAGCGGGCGACGAGGTGCGGTGGCGTCCACTCAATTCTCCGGAGCGGCCGTGGGAGCGGCGGCGGGGGGGGCGGGGGCGGCAAGCCGGCTCCCGAACAGGAGCCCCACGACGAAGGCCAGCACGGCGCAGGCGAACGCCACGAGCATCCAGGCGGCGTGCACCTCCATGGGGACCCGCGTGGTGCGTGGCAGGCGCGGCCCGGTTGCGCGGGCGGGCTCGCGTGCGGGTGCCCGCGCCGGCCCCAGGGCTTCGGCGCGGCG
>CAISIK010000153.1 GCA_903885375.1 uncultured Pseudomonadota bacterium | reverse complement strand
CGCCTCGCCCGCGCCGCGCCAGAGCCACTCCAGGAGCCCGGCGCGCCCCTCGGCGTCGAGGTGCGGCTCGAGGCGCGCCGCCACGCGCGCGGCCGACAGGCGCGCACGCTCGGCGGTGCGCAGCTCGCGGAGCCAGGCGTCGAGCCAGGCGCGGCCCTCCGCGTCGAGCGCGAGGCCCTCCGCGAAGCTCTCGCGCACGAAGCGCTCGGCCTCGGGCGAGAGCTCACCCGCGGCCCGCGCGGCCGCGACGAGCGCCATCACCGCCCGCGCCGGCCCGCTCCCGCCGAGGCGCCGGACCGCGTTGGGCGTGCGCACGCGGAACGACGCCTCGTCGGACCGGCCGCTCCCCGCGCTCACCTTGACGGTCACGGTCACGAAAACGCGGTCGGGCAGCGCCGAGTAGGGGATGAACACCCGCGGGAGCGCCACCGTTTCGGGGCTGGCCTCCGGGCAGACGGTGGCCCGCTCCCGGAGCTCCCCCGCCGAGATGGTCACGCGCACATCGGCCTCGGCGAGGCCACGGGCCGTGAAGACCGGCGCCACGATCATGCCCGGGCCACACCCCCGGAAGGCGTGCTGCTGCCAGTCGAGCCGGTGCAGCTCGAGGGCGCGCCCGCCATCGCCGAACACGTGCCCCACGGTGGCTCCGAGGCCCGCGCCGAGGGGCCCCCCGAGCATGCCCCCGATCAAGCCGCCGACGAGCTTACCCGACCAGGCCATCCCACTCGGCGCTCCCGTTCGGGGTCTCCCACACACGCACCCGAACCACGCGCACGCCGGTGTCCGCGAGGAGGCGCTGGGCGTGGGAGGCCAGCTCGGCCGCGACATTTTCCGCCGTGGGCGGCACGGCCATCCAGTAGACGGGCCGGCCGTGCGCCGCGTTGCTGGCGGCGATGCCGGCGATGGCGGGGTCGGGATCACCCTCCATCAGGATGGCCGTGTGGTCCCAGTGGGTGTCGATCCAGGTGCCCACGCGCTCCTTGACCACGCCGAAGTCGATGACGCGGCCGCGATCGTCGAGCGCTTCGGCGTGGCAGGTGATCTCGGCGGCGTAGCGGTGGCCGTGGAAGGCAGCGCACTTCGATTCGTGGCGGGGGATGCGATGCATGGCATCCCACTCGAGGCGGCGGGTACAGGTGAGCACGGACGCCGGTATCACGCGCGGCCCGACCCTACCCCGCGCCCACGGCCGGGTCGGCCGCGCATATCGGCATCACCAGCGTGCTGTAGTACCACCCGAGGAGGCCCGTGACGGTGAACGGCGCGGCGTCGGTGCCGGGCGGGGGCAGGCGGCTCGGGAGCTCGGCGAAGCCCGCGTCGCAGGCGGGGCCCCCGCTCTCGCGGGCGCGAGAGGGCGCCACCTGCACCCAATGGACGGCTTCGGCCCCCCCGGCGAACCGGCCGGGAGTGCCCACGAGGCACCCCATGTCGCGCAGCGGGGCGAACACCACGCCGGCGTGGGTGGGGGCGCCCTTCGTGGCTGCGGCGTAGGCCTGGTACGACGCGAGCGGCTGCGTGCAGTCGGGATCGGCCACCGCCACGCGGGCAGGGTCGGCGCTGGCCACCGCCTCGATGGCCGCGCGGAGGGTGGCGTCGGTGAACCCGAGCTTCGCCACACGGGCGCGCTCCACCGCCAGGCCGAAGCCGGCCAACTGGGCGGCCTGCCCCTCCACCCAGGCCCGCGCGGTGCTGCCCCCGGTGGGCTTCATCGGGGTTTCGTCGTCGTAAGCGGCCACCAGCTCGGCAATGCGGGCGGACATCGCGGCATCGATGCCGGTGCTGCGGGCGCGCACGGCGAGCGCGGACCACTCGAGCCGCTCCGCGAGAGGCACGGGGTAGTCGAATACGCGCTCCTCGCCCACGCCGTGCTTCGCCACCGCCTCGCGGAGTGCGCCCAGCTCGGCGAGCTGCTCCGGCACGCTCATGCACCTGGTCAGGGCGGTGACGAGGTCGGGCGACGACGGCACATCCACCAGCATGGTGGGGAAGTCGTAGAACCAGCGGCCCACCGAGCTGAACAGGGTGGCGCCCTTGGACTGGATGCGGAACTCCGCGTCGCGGTGGCCGCCCGCGTCCACCTTCTCGTCGGGCGCGTACCCCACCTCCACGGCGAGCGCGGTGGCATCCTTCCAGAGCTGGCCGTATGCATCCTTGCCCGTGGGAAAGCTCCAGCCGGTGAGGTCGAGGTACCGCCGCATCTCGGCGTACCGCTCGCAGTCGCGGCCCTGCTCCTGCAAGGCGAGGAGGCGGAGGAGGAAGGCGGCGCGGGCCTTGCGGTCGGGCGCGCGGGTGGGCTCGGGCAGCGTGGCCACGAGCTGGTCGAGCTTCTCGGCCCGCTTGGCGGACTGCTTGCGCTGCCGGGCGTGGGCGGCCTCGTCGAGCGCCTGCCGGAGGCCGAGGAGCGAGTCGGCGGCGAGCTGGAAGCCCGGGTCGGCTGCGAGCGCCTCGCCGAAGGCGGCCTGCGCTTCGGGGAGCTTGCCGGCGCTCTCGCGGGCGAGGCCTTCGCCGTACGCCGCGAACGCATCGAAGGTGCGGGTGGGCGCGGCCGCGAGGATGCGGGCGCGGGCCTCCTCGGCGAGCTTCACCTCGAGGCCGTCGAGCAGGCCCGACACGAGGCGCTTCTCCACGTCCACGAACGCGCTCACGGTGCCGTTGGCGTCGGCCGCCCGGACGACCGTGCCGGATTCCACCCGCACGAGGCGGGCATCCAGCAGGAAGGTGTCGCCGACCACGCTGTACCCGCCCACCACCACGAACTCGGCGCCAAGGCCCTTGCCGAGCTTCTGTGCGGTGGCCGGGTCGAGGAAGCTCGACTCCGCGAGCGCCAGCTCCGTGGTGAGCGCATCGAGCTGCGCGCGCTCCACGAGCGTGAGGCCCGGCGCTACGCTCAGATCACTGGTGAGCATCCCCGCGAGCGCGCGCCCGAGGCCCTCGTAGGCGGTGCCGCCCGCGCCCTGCTGCAGGGGGAGCACAGCCACGGTGGAGGCCAGGGCGGCCGCGATCAGAAGGAGCATGCCCGCCTTCTAATCGTGATCCGGCCCCCCGGAGCGCCGAGATGCGCACCGGCCCGCGCCCCACCGAGGGGACGGGTCGCGGCGCATCTCCCCTTCGCCCTCAAGTCCCCCCGGGCGGGGCCGATGCGGGTGCGGGAGCGCCCCTCGACCATGGACCCATCACCGATCCTCGCCCTGCTGTTCGCCGTCGGTGCGATCATCGGCGGCAACGCGCTGGAAGGCGGGCACCTCAGCTCGCTGATGGTGTTCACGCCGTTCATGATTGTCGTCGGCGGCACCGTGGGCGCCGTGTGGCTCGCTTCCACGAACGAAGAGCTGAAGAACGCCGCCAAGCTGACGAGTCGGGCCGTGTTCCCGCGTCACCCCGACCGCCGCAAGCTGCTCGACGACATGGTGAAGGTGAGCAACGTGGCGCGCCGCGAGGGCATGCTCGCGGTGGAGAACCTTCTCCCCGAAATCAGCGACGAGTTCCTCAAGCGCGGGCTGCGCATGCTGGTGGACGGCAGCACGGGCGACGACGTGCGGCGTACGCTCGAGCCCGAGGTGGAGCTGGAGGAGCACCACGGCACCGCCGCCGCCAAGGTCTGGGAGGGCGCCGGCGCGTTCTGCCCCACCGTCGGGATTCTCGGCGCGGTGCTCGGCCTCATCCACGTCATGAGCAACCTCGACAAGCCCGAGCAGCTCGGCGGCGGCATCTCGGTGGCGTTCATCGGTACGGTGTACGGCGTGGGATTCGCCAACCTGTTCTTCCTGCCGCTGGGAAATCGCCTGAAGAAGATCGTGCAGAAGGACGCCGAGACACGCAACATGGTCATGCTCGGCGTCATCGGCATCGCTGCGGGCGTGAACGCCCGGCAGATCGAAGAAATGCTCTCGCCCTTCGCCGGGCACGGCCACGAAAAGAAGGCCGCGTAGATGGCCAAGAAGAAGCATGAAGAACATGAGAATCACGAACGTTGGCTGGTGTCCTACGCCGACTTCATGACGCTCCTGTTCGCCTTCTTCGTGGTGCTCTGGTCCTCGAGCAAGAGCGACAGCAAGAAGATGGAGGCGGTGATCGACGGCATGCAGGCCGCCTTCCTCGGCGGACCGCTTCCGGCGCTGGGAGATGTCGGCAAGGGCGAGGCCCCCGACACCCCCGTCCAACCGCCGCTCACCGTCGCTTCGGCCACCAACCCCACGATGGAATCGTTGCGGACCCGGCTCACGGGCTCGCTCAGCGACAACGTCGTGCAGGTCGGGCTCATCGACAACACGCTCACCGTCGTGGTGCGCGAGCAGGTGCTCTTCGACTCCGGCTCGGCGGACATCCACCCGGCCGCCTACGGCACGCTCACCGCCCTGGCCGACGCCGTGCGCGACGAACCGGTGGTGCTCCAGGTGGTCGGACACGCCGATGGCACCGCGATCAGCGGCCCGCCGTTCGACGACAATTGGGGCCTTGCGAGCACGCGCGCGGTGAACACCGTCCGGGCGCTGCAGCGGCGCGAACTGCCGATGGACCAGCTCAGCTCCGGCGCGGAGATCACGGGGAGCACGAACCCCGAGCGGCGGGCGGTGACGTTCCGCATCGTCGCCAAGGACAACGCGCCCACGGCGGGCGTGCTCGACAAGCTGCACGCGGGGGAGTGAGGCGCCGAAGGGGGAGCGGCGCCCCGCGGCCCGCACCACCGGGTTAGCCGCGCCCCGCTGGAGGCTGACCGGTGCTGCGCGCTACCACGAGACCAAGCGGCCGTCCAGGAGAATCGCCGCGCCGGGCGTCACGAGGTGGTCGGAGCGGGTGGTGTGCGAGGGCACGCCGCCCCCAGGGATCACGTCGGATAGCGAGATTCCCTGCTCGATGGCGTCGACCACCCCGCACGACGGCAGTTCCACGAGACGCCAGTCCTTGTAGTCTCCGCCCCCCGTCATCACGACGGAGGCCAAACCGCTGCCGGGCTGCGCGGAGAACTCGTAGATGACCAACCGATCGGAGCCGGGATCGGACTGGAGGGTGCCGTATACGCGAGCGTCCGGGGTGGTCGAGCCCGCGTAGAAAATGGCTGCTTCGCGGCCGCCGCGCACTCCGATGGAGTAGTCGCCGAGGCCATCGCCATCCACGTCTCCCAGGCGTTTCGCAGCTTCCCGTCCTTCCCAGTCGACCCGGGCCGCCTGGTCGAGGCCTCCATCGATCAGCAGGTCCGCACCCGACGCGAGCCAGGACACACTGCTTCGCGTGTAGACCATGTCCGTCAAACCATCCCCGTCGGTATCGCCGACGGGCTCGATGGCGTAGTTGTCGTACAGATTGGCGTCGCGCCCGGGGTGCACGGCCACGGCCGAACCCTCGTCGAGGTCCCCGACCAGCGGCTCGGCGAACACCAGCACAACACCCTCCCCGGCCGACGCGCCCCCTCGCCCGATCGCCAACCACGACCCGCCAAATGCCGCCGTCAATCCGCTTCTGGAATCCGACGCCGTGACCGTGGCCTGAGTTTCGAGCGTCTTCGAATCGACAACAACGACGCCGGTAGCGGTCTCAATGTCAAAGTCGCCGAATCGAATCGTTTGGAACGCGAGCACCTCGCCCGCCTCCTCGAGCGCCCCTTCCACCACTCCCGCTCCGGGAGCGAGGGCATCCGAATTCGCGGGGGCATCCGAAAGGGCGCGCCGCGCATCAACCCGGCCGTCAGAAGCGTCACCAATCACGAGTGTGCTCGCGGCGTAGTAGCCGGGCAAGTCCTTGTAGTTCAAGGGCTCGCACCAGCCGATGAATCCGCCAATCCCCCGCAGTGTCACGACGTCAACCCAGCGTAGCCGCAACTCGGGGGACTCGCACATCGCGTCCTCCGCTGTGTACGCCAAGAACGCCCCGGGCTTCTCCGCGAGGACCGAACCCTCCTCTGTGCACGCGCCGGAATCCGCCACCTCCGCGGTGTCCGCATCGGCTCCGGACTCGGCCGCGCCAGACTGGCACGCCACCGCCAGTCCAGCGAGGACCATCACTCGGGACATGCGCAGCCTGCCCCCACGCGGGCGCGAATGTTCGTCAGCTCGACTGCCGCCGCCTCGAGGCTGTTGACGTCGGTGTTGCGAAACACCCATCGGCCCTCCGGCGTCTGCCGCAAAGCATTGATGTTCGCTATCTCGGTGAATACTGGCACGACGTCGGCCGCTCGGAGGCACACATCCACGGTCGCCACATGCGGTGGGCCCAACCTTGTGCCAGTCGCAGCGGGTGCCAACGGAAGCGCCTGACCGTCTCCGCCCACGCCGAACCACTCCGGCGTACACTGCAGCTCCACGCGTTCGCCAAACAGGGCAGCAAAGGCATCCCTCGCAGCCGCTTGCTCGTCAACAACACCGCCGTCCTGAAACAGGCATACTTCGCCCGAGACAACGTGCCCGAGAAACGCCGACATCAGCTCGCCGTCCGCCAGGTTCGCCACCGCCGAGTCCATGGTTCCTGGGTTGGAGAAGCATAGCGACGTCGGGTCGCCAGCGGCGTCCGCGTAGCTGTTGGCCGACGACCCTCGCGTCGACGCCAGTGGGTTGCACGTGTAGCGAACCTCTGAGGCCTTCGCCGTGGCGCCTGGAGGCTGCCAGCGGATGGTGAAGGTCACGCTGTGGACGAGCCGCAAAAACCACTGTACGAGCGTGCCTCGAGACGGAACCTTGCTCAGTGAGGGAACGGGCGCCTCGTACCAGACCGCTGGCGGCAAATCCGCGGTGCCGTACACCCCCCTCGGCGAGTAGTAGCTGTCGGGGCTGAGGAAAAACGAAAAGTGGTGCGAAATACCACACCACACACGAACCTGAATGTTGTGCGCGCAGAGTGTCACCACGCCGTCTTCAAGCCCGGTGACCGGGTCGGCACGGACGATCTCATAGACCGCGTACGGCCTCAGCCCCATCACGGCGAACGAGCTCACGGCGCCGAAGGAGGCCATTGCCGGGTCGGTGCTGTACGCTGGCGCGTCGCACATCCCCGAGTCCCAATAGTCGGGATAGCCGTCAGCCGGGCGATTTTGGTTCGAGCCGCCCGTCTGCAAATATATCCACTCAAACCCCGGGGTGTCGAACGGAAACGTCGAACTCCACCCCGTCCGCAACCGCAACGGCGCCCTCTGGTGGAACCCGGACCGCCTCGCCTCCACCTCCCACGCTTCGGCCGCAACGAACGACTCGCCGGGGTTCGGTCGATCAACGCCATCGAGCACGGCCGTCCCGCACTCCGGCACGTCGCCCACCGATACGCTCTCCCTGCCGGTATACATTCCAGAATTCACCGCCTCCGTCACCACCACGCCTTCGGGGCAGGGTATGCACTCGATCGGAGGGCAGGGAATCGGAAAGGTGGATTCCCCGCCTGCGTGTTCAAAGGTGATGCTGCCGCAGCTGGACGACGCAGCGGCGCTCGTCGCAGCCTTTCTACGGGGTGCCTCCGTGCGCACAGCGGTCACGGTCGGAGAATTCTCACAGCCGCAAGTGCCTTCGCCGCCCCCAACGGGCAGGAGCATGCTTGTCGGCACCCCGCTCCAATCCAAACCGCCAGCGCCGACCTGGGACATCTCAGGCGCTCACGCGGAGCCCGATGGCCCCGCTCACAATCCCCGACTTGACGCCCGTGACGTTGGCGGGGTTCCGCCACCAGAGCTGGAGGCGCGACTCCAGCAGGAAATTTGCCACCGTCGTGTACTCGGCAGAGCGCTGGCCCTGCGTAGCCGCAGCCGTCATGTTTGTGCTTGCGATGTCGATCGGCGTGTTGGGCTGCACGTCCCGAGTGAAGCCTGAGAAGAAGGCTACGTTCCACTCGAAGTCGGCGGCGGCAACCGCCTCCGTGAGCCCCACCAAGAAGATGCCCTGACAGCGCGGCAACAGACTGCGAACCTGCGGCGTGTCCAGATCGAGCGTACTCTTGGTGAGGGCAACACCGTTGGTTGTCAGCGCCAAGCGGTGGAAAATGGGAATCAGGACGATGTTTGAAGAGATGTTCACGGTTGCTCCGAGGGGATGGATCTCCGGGATGGAGCGTAGCTCCGGGCATCGCGCGCAGCAAGAGAAATGAAATTCTCGCCCCGTCTCGCGATTGCTGACCCCGGAGGCCAGCGCGTGGGTATCGGGTTAGCCGCGCCCCGCTGGAGGCTCACCGGTGCTGCGTGATCTCGTCCCGATGCCGCTCGGCGCGCTCCTCGCGCGGTGCGCGCGCCTGTGGCCCGACAAGCCGGCGCTGCTCGGGCTTGAGCGCAGCTTCACGTGGCGGGAGCTCGATGCCGAGGTGAACCGCGCCGCCTCCCTGCTCGCGGCTGCGGGCATCGGCCGGGGCGATCCCGTGGCCATGCTGCTCACCAAGCGCCCCGAAGTGGTCGTGGCCTTCTTCGCCTGCGCGCGCATCGGCGCCATCTACGTGCCGGTCAACTTCAAGCTGCACCCCGACCAGGTGGTCGACCAGTTCCGCGTGGTCGGCGTGAACGCCGCCATCGTGGAGCCGCAGTTCGAAGGCCTCCTGAAGCACCTGCTGCCCATCCTCCCCGACCCGCGACGCCTGTTCTACGTGGACGGTCCGGCGCGCCACGGCGGCGGCGACTGGTCGGCCCCCGCCGACTCGCCGCCCCCCGCCCACGAGGCCCATGGCGACGACGTCGTGTACTACAACTACACCTCCGGCAGCACCGGTCGGGCCAAGGGCGCGCCCACCACCCACCGTCAGATCAACGAGAACGCGGCGGCCACCGCCGAGGGCCTCGGCTTTGTCGCCGACGACGTGTACCTCGGCATGTTCTCAGTCTTCGCGCACCCCCACGAGCTCTTTCACCGGAGCATCCTCTTCGGCGGCGCCTTCGTGGTGGCCGAGACCCTCAACCCGCGTGTGGCCGCCGACGTGATCGCCCGCCACCGGGTCACGTGGACGATGGGCGTGCCCAGCTTCTACGAGATGCTGCTCGACTTCCGCGATGCCCACGGCGGCGACTACAGCTCGCTCCGGGTGCTGGAGGCGGGAGGCGCGTTCGTGACGCCCGAAACGCTGGAGCGGATGGAGATCGCGTTCAAGACGCGCTTCCTGCCGGTCTGGGGCAGCACGGAAACGACCGGCGTGGGTCTCGGCATGCTCGCCAACGGTCCGCGGCGGCCGGGCAGCACCGGCAAGCCCATTCCGGGCTACGAAATCCGCGTGGTGGGGGAGGACGGGCAGCCCGTGCCTGCCGGCGAGACGGGCGAGCTCTGGATCCGCGGCGAGGCCGTCGTCACCGGCTACGTGAACCAGCCTGTCGAGACGGCCGACCAGTTCGCCGAGGGCTGGTACCAGACCCGCGACCTCGTTCGGGTAGACGCCGACGGCTTCGTCTTCTTCGCCGGCCGCCGTTCGGAGATGCTCAAGATCGGCGGCATCCGGGTGTTCCCGCAGGAGATCGAGATGGTGCTCGCGCAGCACCCCGACATCCGCGGCGTGGTGGTGGTGCGGGCCGAGGAGCGGCTGCGGGGCGAGGTGGCGCGCGCGATCATCGCCGTCGCGCCCGGCTCCACGCTGGACATTCGGCAGGTGCAGGCGTACTGCCGCGACCGCATGGCCAACTACAAGGTGCCGCGCATCGTGGAGTTCTGGGCGGAGATTCCCAAGCTGCCCAACGGCAAGATCGACAAGAAGGCCGTGGTGGCCACCCCGGTCGACCCGAAGCGCGACGACCGTGTCCGCGCGTGACCGCCGCCGCGAGCTGCGGCGGGGGCTGAAGCCCACCTTCCTCGTGAAGGACCTCGGTGGGCTCGCGATGTACTACCCGGGGCAGGCGCTCGCGCGCCGCGTGCCCCCCGCGGCGCTCCGCGCCTTCGCCCGCGCCGGCGCCGACCTGGTGCGCCGCCTCGGGGACAGCGAAGCCCGCGCCGAGCTGGAAGCCATCTTCCGCGGGCGCGCGATGCCGCGCGAGGCCGAGGCCATCCTCCGCGACAGCTTCGCGCTCACGCTCTACAACGAGGTCGAGGTCCTCCGCTACCCCTCGCTCTCGCCCGAAACCATCGACAGCGTCTGCGAGATCGTGGGGCGCGAACACCTCGACGCCGCGCTGGCGCAGGGCCGCGGGGCCATCCTGCTCATCGGCCACTTCGGCGCCAACCAGATGATCATGCCCGCGCTCGGCCATCGCGGCTACCGCATGGCGCAGCTCAGCGCGCCTCCCCCCGTATGGGGCGAAATCCTCCACGAGAGCCGCACCACCCCGCTCTGGGAGAAGGTGCTGGCT